>CAJQHR010000049.1 GCA_905478225.1 uncultured Crocinitomix sp. | reverse complement strand
TAGAAAAAATGTCACCTATTGAGTATGCCAAAATTAATTCTTCTGAGTCTAGTCTCAGAAGAATTAAAAACAATAACTATATTAAAGTTTTAGAAGAATAGATGGTTCTAATTAGGGGAAGCTTACAGATCCAGATGTCCAAATTGTTATTTTTGAGCATCCCTGCAATATGAAAAGAGTGAATAATAGGCTATAAAGATAAACTCGTTTCATTCACTTATAATGACATAATTCACTAATTGGTACGAATAAAAAAACCTGCTCGTGCATTCTCCGACTGAGGCGAATTAATGTGCGAGCAGGCTAATATTATTATAAATTACTGCCTACCAAGTAAACAAAGGTAGGCTGCTCATTAATGCATGAACTTCGTTCTTGACATTTGCTAATTCCGCATCATTGTCTTTATTCATTAAAGCACGATCAATTAAATCTACTATTACTTCAATTTTATCTTCTTTAATTCCACGTGTTGTTATTGCCGCCGTGCCAATTCTTATCCCTGAAGTTACAAATGGAGATTCTGTATCAAATGGAACCATGTTCTTGTTTACGGTGATTTCAGCTTTTACCAATGCGTTTTCAGCCTCTTTACCGTTTAAACCTTTTGAACGTAAGTCGATTAACATAGAATGATTGTCCGTTCCACCAGAAATGATATCATAACCTCTCCCAACTAATAAAGCGGCCATCTTTTGAGCGTTTTTAACTACTTGAGTCATATATGCTTTATACTCGTCTGTATTTGCTTCTGCAAATGCAACGGCTTTAGCCGCAATGACATGCTCTAATGGTCCACCTTGACTGCCTGGGAAAACCGCCGAGTCTAATAATGAGCTCATTTTACGAACTGTTCCTTTTCTAGTTTTTATTCCCCAAGGATTTTCAAAATCGTGTCGCAACATGATTACACCTCCGCGCGGTCCACGCAGTGTTTTGTGCGTTGTTGTCGTCACAATATGACAATGATCAAACGGATCCTTTAAAATTCCCGCGGCGATTAAACCAGCAGGGTGCGAGATATCCGCTAGAATAACTGCTCCGCACTGATCGGCGATTTCACGAATTCGAGCATAATCCCAATCACGGGAATAAGCAGAAGCACCGCAAATAATTAATTTCGGGCGTTCTTTTAATGCGATTTCTTCCATTTGGTCGTAATCCACATAGCCTGTTTCTTTTTTTACTCCATAAAAGAAGTTGGTGAAACGTTTCCCTGAAAAGTTTACAGGAGAACCGTGTGTTAAATGTCCGCCATGCGAAAGGTCAAAGCCTAATATTTTATCACCGGGCTCTAAACATGCAAGTGTTACCGCATAATTGGCTTGTGAACCTGCATGAGGCTGCACATTTGCCCAAGTGGCACCAAATAATTCTTTTAGCCTTTCAATCGCCAAATTTTCAACTTGATCTACCACTTCGCAACCGCCATAATAACGTTTGCCCGGGAGCCCCTCGGCGTATTTATTGGTCAATACTGATCCCGTGGCTTCCATTACTTGGTCACTCACAAAATTCTCAGACGCAATTAACTCAATTCCCTCAAGTTGGCGTTTGTGTTCTTTTTCAATTAAATCAAAAATGGCGGTATCTCTAGACATAAAATCATTTTTAACAAAAATATAAAATTGTTTAAATCAATCACTCTTTAATTGCGGTAAAAACTTAAAGAGCACAAATAGTATCATAAGTGGGGTGAAAGACTGTACCATTCCCATAATTGCGCGGATTGGACCATATAATTCGTTACTGCTGCCGGTTATTTTACCTGTAACAAACAGCACACCTGCAATAGTAAACAGGGAAACAAACAAAAATATAACGGTTTGATTGAAGCTTTTATTCTGAAAATAGATTTTAATGATGAAATAGGTTATTAAAAAAAAGAGGCCGCTAAAAACAAGTGTGAGACCCCACTTTAGTGTTAAAATTTCTGAGGGTGTCCATTCTACAAGAAACATAAATTCATCCCGCGCCGAGTTCATTCTACCATTTGTTAGCGTTAAATAAACCCAGTTGATATTATCAAACAAATAGCCGCGTAAAAAACCAAGTAAAACGATTCCGATTGAGAGCAATATGGCCTTAGTTTTTTTGCTCATTCCCAGAATATTTTTTAGCCCAAATATACCATATAATAAAAATGGCGGCATATACAATTATTGTAAATGTATACAAGTGATTAAAGTCTAAATAGGAGGGGTAATAGTTGTTTATCATTACGAGTGCCATTATGCGCAGCACATTCACAAAATGAATAATGACCAAGCCCATTGGAATAAACCAAAGTTTAGATTTGATTTTGCCTGGAAAAGCTACAATAAAAATAGTGAAAATTGAAAATAGCTTAAAACCGTTACATTCATCACCCACCCAAATACCTCTATAATTCCCGGCATCTAGATAAAGCACTATATGATCACTTTCAATGGCGATAGAAGTTTCAGTGCCAAAAAAGCTAAAAAACGAATGCGCTAATTCTACAATATTATAGTTTAATGCAAAATCCCAATTGGTTTGGGTTTTTATGATTAGATAATAGAGCAGGAGCCAAGCCGTATAAAGCAGACCAGCTACTAAAAGAAATTTAATGATTCTATTTTTCCTAATCTGATCTAACATTATTGCCTTTTAACCGGATCAGGTAAATAATTGAATGTATCCGCTATACAACCTGCTGTTTGCGGGTGTATAGCATTCGAGCGCCTAGTACCAGTCCAGCGATTAATAAGAATATTAAACCCGAATCAATTGGTACACACTCAGGTTCCCAACACGGAGGTGTAGTTCCCGTTGTTCCACCGCCACCTGGAGGAGGACCGCCTGGAGGTTGCGCAAACAAAGCCATATTACAAGCAATAAATGCAAGTAAAAGGTTGAATTTTAATACACCTTGTTTTATCTTATTCATCATTATTAATCGGTTAAAGCACTACTTTTTTAGTGACAATTTCGTCTCCAGTTCTTAAAGTGATAATGTGGAATCCTTTAATTGTGGTTGGCAATGTTACTAAATTACTTCCAGCTACTAGTGATGTTGTAGTTATAAATACTTCTTTTTGTCCTAAAACGTTCGTTACAGTGACTACAGATGGCGTGTCATATTCTTTTACTGACTGCACATCAATAATGTTCCCCATTTGTTTAATCACAATTGCGTCATCAGAATCAAAGTCTGGAGATTGAATCACGTTATTTTCATTCACATCAGCGCTATTACTTAATATTAAAGTAAATCTTCTGTCCGATTTATCTACCCCTTCTTCTGGTGCGTTTGCATAGAAAACATACGATTGTTCTTTTAAATTAACTGTTTCGCCAGTCATTCTATCAAACAATAGAATTTTGTTATAACGTCTAAAGTTACCCCAGTTTTCTGCTGAAATGGTGTAATAACCATCATTTTTAATACTTGTCAATAGTTCGAACGACTTGTCAATTCCATCAGCCTTGATGTAGTTCTTTCTAATTTCAGCGTCAGGAGTTTGAACCGCAATTGAAGGTGCCAATTCTTTTCCAGTAGCCAAGTGGCGAATGTCTAATACCTCGTCAATTCCATCAACTGCTTCAGCACTTTCCTGTAATTGCATAGTACATGAATACGTTGAATTATTCTCCGCTAATCTTACGCGCAAGGCGTTGTCTTCCGTGTGCGTTCTAATGTATGTTCCCCCGGTCTCAGTTTTGTTGCCTTGGTTCAATGTTATTGTTCCAATGCTTGAAGCAAAAATCCAAACCGCCTGACCAGATGACATCAGTCCGTCTCCTGTAATAACAGGAATACTCGTAGCTCCAGAAGCACCATCATACCATTCGTAAGCGCCGCTTGCAGCATCATAAACATAAAAGTAGTTTCCAATTGATCCAGAACGCGTCAAGCCACTAAATGCAATTGTTGAACAGTAAGGATTTCCAAAAATGGTCCAACCGGTTGTATATGTATTTACAATGGCGGTTGAAGGATTAACAGAACCAACTGAGTTTAGTGTCGTTCCAGAGAATACTTCTAAATCGTCTCCCATGAATACTTCATATCCGCGTCCATTTAAAATTTCGTCTGTACTGTTAATGACTTCGTAGAAAATGCTGTGATCTGTAAAAGTTACCGTCCGGAAACAATCGTCAGGTCCATAAGCACATCCATCAGGGAAACCTTCCCCACTCATGGCTAAATCCGGATCCCAATCATCAAATATGCTTCCAATTACTGGTGAACAAATATCTCTCCAGTCAGCCGCCCCAGGACCTATGAAGCGCTGTGCTGTTACATTTCCTGTGATAGTTGTTGGCGCAATAATTGGTCCTATTTGACCTGTTTCCGCTGCACCAGTTGATGCAATTCTAAAACGGGTTGAAGGATCGAAAACAATGTTTCCTCTATTAGGAAATAGTGTGCCGTTTAGGTCATAAGTATGTTGGTTGAATGTAACATCATCTGTGCTTGTATTTTCAATTATAACATCATTCAAATCCATCACATATGCCGCAGTTGAAATAATTGTTATGTCTTGCGCAACTTCACCTGTAAAGGAAACCGTTCCGTCAGTAAATTCTGTATCCCCAGCCATTTCGAAATCTCCATTAATCTCTAAAGTAACATCCGTATCCATAATGAGGTTCGCTGTAAATTCAACTCTTAAAAAGTCAACGTAGCCATCAATGTCCACCGTAACTTCCGTTGCAGGGTCAATATAAACTGAGTCATTTTCTCCTGGAATGCAAACACAATCCCATGTGTCAACATCACTCCAAAGTCCATCATCTACTGAATGGATAACAAGAACTTCAGGAATTCCAGATAGTGTGAAATAGTCTCCGTCATCAAAATCAATATCAAAAGTTACCGTTTGAGTAATGGCATCATAAGTTCCAGCAGTAGATGTGGCATCCGTAAAATCACCATCATCATCTGTTAAAACAAGATAAGAGTCTGACGCTGCAAAATCGGCACCAGTTAGTTGAAATGTCAAAGTAACCGTGTCAACGTCACCAGTTTCTCCAACTCGCCAAGTTCTCTCCAAGCGCTCGTGCTCCGGGAGGCCTATGGGTAAATCAGCACCCGTGTACGTGGTGAATGAAAAATCGGTGTGCGCAATTAGGAAATATTCATCTGAATCTAAGTCTGTTGCACCTGAAATTTCTAATTGGCCTGCACCTTTTGAAGTTGTTTGCGTATCTGTCCCGTCATCTGCAATTCCTATTAAACCAAATCTATGTGAGGCATTGTATGCGTAATGATCGGTAGGGATAGTCATATCATATTTTGCACCCAAATAGTTTTCAACTAAAATTCTTTCTAAGGGATTTAAAGTCTCGTTGTATACAATTACTTCCGCAATCTCTCCTGTGAAAGTGTAAAGGCTTATCGCGGTAGCGTCTTTATTTCCAACGAATACAGCATTGTGCCCAGTTGGAACTGTGTAAGTTGCTGATTTAGATAGCTCTAAATTACCTTGGTTATAAATTGAATTCGTAGTTGGGGTTATGTGTGTTGATAAAAAAGAAGCGCCAACTGGATCGGTATAACGAACCCAATTGATACCGGGCGAAAAATGCACGCTATAAACAGTATTTTGACCATTATTCATATATGTTCTCCACTTTCTAAAGCTGGATGTATAATCAGCGTTGATTAGCATGTCACTCGTAAGAGTCGTTCTGTCATAAACTATAAAGTAAGTTATGTTAGCTGATTCCAAAGCTGGAATTGAACCTGAAGCCAAAACGTCATTAACACCATCAAATGATAATGAAGAAATGCCGCTAATTCCAGAAATATTATAAGTAGGTTGTCTTTCCGAAGCTCCTTGCGTAAAATCCGATCCGTTTCCTGATAAATCTGACCATGATGCAATTGATGTACCGTCAGGAATATCTAATGAATGGGCATCTAACCATACTTGGTTAGATGTGCTTGATCCAACTCCAGCTGGGCCGGATTGAGCATATGTTGTTGCAGAGATAAGAAATGCGCAGGCGAATCCAATAAATTCAAAAGAGTAGCGTAATTGTGTTTTCATAAGCGTTTTTTTGTATTAAACTGTTATAAACACAAGCAGTTTAAGTCGATCAAAGGTAGAGAATTTATTCAACAAATCGAAATAGCTTAGCGGTTTTCAGGCCAAATTTCATTAACAATTCGTTAAACAGTCGAAAAAAATCTATCAATAATCATATTTACAAGTCGAAATAATTATTTAAGGTAGAAGATGATTAGTTTCTTTGAGGTTCTAAAATATTCCATCCTTTAATTAATTTACGCATAGAATTCATTTAGGTTGCCAGATTAGCTAAAATTTTTATAAATCACACGTCTAAAAATATCATTTAAGCGATTTCTTAGTTTGTTTTGTTGTACCTTGGTAGAATGTTAATGAGTAAACAAAAAAAAACATTTTTACAGAAATGACGTATGTACGTAAGGAGTAATGATGTCTAGTTGAATCGAGCGGTAAGAAGAGTGAATAAAAGTATGCAAACAAATAATCAAAACAAGAATACGCCTACCAATAAATTAATTGAATCAAAGGATATTATTTTCATTTGGAAAATGATCCTTAAAAATTTAGGATTCATTATAGCGATTCCGCTTATAGCTTATGCTATTGGGTATGTGTATACTTATCGACTAACAAATATTTACGGAGCAAAAGCCGAGTTATTATTAAAGTCAAACGAAACTTACGATTATCAAGATCCAATTTATAAAGGGCTTGGAGCTTATGGGGTCTATATGGATGTTCAAAATCAAATTCGAATTTTAAACTCACGGGATTTAATTGGTGAGGTGATCGATAAAATTAATATCGGAACATCATATTATGTGGTAGGTAGAATTAAAAAAGTGGAGGTTTTTGAAACCTTGCCGTTTAAATCAACTGTTACGGTGTTAAACCCGCAGTTGCATGAAGTGCCGATTCAGGTCACAATTTTAAATAAGGATGAATATAGGATTGCTTATACGGTTGGTGGGGCAAACTTGGAGTATATCTATAGTTTTGATGAAGAAGTCACCAATTCTGATTTTGTTTTACAGCTAGACCGTAGATATGAGTTGGATGATGAAAATATCAATGAATTAAAAGAATCTGATTATGAAATTGTCTTTCATTCTCGCAGTTATTTGATTAATAAATATCAGTCAAGCCTAAATATTGAAAATATTGAGCACACGAGTGTTATTTCACTTTCTGTAAATGATGAATTGGCAAATCGGGCGATTGTTTATCTGGATACATTAACCAATACCTATGTTGATTATTCGAAGCGTCAACAATTGGAAGTGAATGAAAACACACTGAACAATATTGAAAAACAAATTGACACGGTTCACATATTAATTCAAGAGAAAGAACGGGAGTTATTGCTGTATAAAGACAAAAATGCTATTCTAAACATTAATAAAGAGGAGGATGACTTTTTTGCAGAATATATTTCCTTCACAAAGGATAAAAGAATATTAGAACAGAAAAAGGGTTCTGTTATTGCATTGACTGAATATTTAAGAATATCTGAGGATAATAGAGTGCTTCCGCCTTCGTTTTATATTGAGGAGAATGATGAGTATTTAAAAGAAGCCATTGGAGAAGTACGAAAAAGACAAATTCGTTATGAGATAGATAAGACGCAAAAATCAGAGGATAATAGAACTATGATTCAAGCGCGAAAGGAAATAGCCATGCTCAATAATGATATTTTAAATTATTTAGAGAATTTATTAGGCGCCTTTAATCGACAAATAGAAATTGCGGATAGATACATCCGGGACTATAAAAATGACATTCGCCAGCTACCAAAGTCGGCGCAAGGTGTCATGAATATTCAGCGTGAATTGGATGTCAACAATAAAATGTACCTCTTTTTACTTGAAAAGAAAACAAATACATTGATTGCACGTGCGGGTATTATTCCTCAGGTAAAAATCATTGAAAGAACGGTAGGTACAGGCGTTGTTTATCCGAATAAAACTAAAATTCTTCGTTTGTTTATACTTGGCGGATTCATCTTTGCTTTTTTAATAGCGATTGTTCGTAAACTCTTTTTTGAGAAAATTGAAAATGTGAATGATTTAGCTGAGGTGTCTGAAATTAACATTGCAGGAGGTGTTCCACATGTGAAAGATATGGAAAGCCCACTGATGATTGAGTCGCAACCAAAATCTCATGTCACAGAAAGCTTTAGAACCATCCGAACAAACCTTTCATTTTTAGATGAAGACAAAGAAGGCAAGGCGAAAAAGGTATTGTTATCGTCATTTTTTCCAGGAGAAGGAAAAACATTTTGTTCAACCAATTTAGCCAACCTAATTGCGAAGGGAAGTAAAAAAACGCTAATTATAGATTTTGATTTGCACCGACCAAAAGTGCATAAAATGTATAAGATAGAAAATTTAAAGGGGGTTTCAAATTTCATTATTGGAAAAAGTGATTTTGATGAAATCTTAATAAAAGATGTTTATCCGAATTTGGATGTTATAACTGCTGGACCCATTGCACCAAATCCATCTGAATTAGTTTTGCGTGATAAAGTGCGCGAATTGATTGATATGGTAGATGAAAAGTATGACTATGTGATTATAGATACACCACCATTCGGTTTATTAAACGATACGCTTGAATTAACGAGACATGTTGACATGTTCTTGATTATTATGAACACGCGCTACACTCGTAAAAAAGGAGTTGAGCATATCAATGAAATGTTAGAAAAGTTTGACGACATTGGAAAAGGTGTAGTACTTAACGGTATCAAAGAAAGTAGCCTACAATATTATTATTCAAAGTACACTTATAAGTACACTTATGGTTATAAATATGGTTATGGATACGGTTATGGAAGCACGTACGGAAGTGGCTACACGGATAATGAAAACTACTAATTAATTTACATTGGTAGAATAAACCGCTAATTTTGAGGCGGATTGAAATGAATCCATTAGTTTACATTGAATGACAAATTTTATATTAAAAACTACTCTTCTTTTTCTTTTCTCTGCATTGACGCTCGGCTTGAGCGCTCAAACGGTGCAGCGGAATACCTTTGCCGTATTTAGTTCAATCACGCCAAACGATACATTATTGGTTGCCGGAGGACAAATCATGACAGGCAAATCAGATTCTCCTCTGCTAGAACATGGATATTATCCATTAAATAATACATTACTAAGTGTTGAGAAGTCAACGATTACAACCGCTTATTCAATTTATCCGAACCCATTTAGTAGTTCTTTACAAATCAATTGGACGAATTCCGAAGCGACTGTCATATCGATTGAAATTTATTCCATTAACGGTGCTCTAATTCAGCGTATTGAAACGAGCGATTCTCAAATTGAAATTCTTTCAGAAACATGGGAACGTGGAATGTACTTTGTGCGCGGGGTGACTGAACAAGGAACACTTTTTAATGAAAAAGTAGTTAAATCTTGATATGCGAAAAGGAATCCTCCATATCCTATTGGTTTTCAGTCTTGTTTTCACGGTTGCGGATGGTTATGCACAAGAACTAAATTATAATCGAATCAATGTTCAGGGACAACTCATGAACAACACTTCGAGTGAAACGGATTTTGAGTTTTTAGTGCTTAGCATTACAGGTGATACCATGTGGCGCGAATCGCATACTGGAATTCCTCTATATGGTCAAGGTACATTTACCCTGCCTTTTGGTGCGGGTACTTTTATTTCTGGGGATATCACTAATTTTTATGAAATGAATTGGTTGGATGTCGACCGAGTAGAGCTTTACCATTTTGGTGATACTCGCTATTTACAAGGATCATTTGAAGCGCAGTCTGTACCATACGCTATGCATAGTTTAAAAATGGGTTCTCCAATTGAAACGACTAATTTGGTAGATTTAGACGATATCACTTATTTACCCGGTCACACCATTCAGTTTAACGGTTCAGGTTATTCATTTGGAATGATAACTGTTGGTGATACTGCCGAGTACGCCTGGGAAGCCGAACATACAACATTCGCAGATACAGCTTGGTTCGCCCTCAATAATGATTATGCTGACACTGCGACTTATAGCTATTTTTCAGACCCTGCTAATTACGCATTTACCATTAATCACATCATTAATTCAGATTCTGCTAATTATGCCGATTCGGCAAATGTTGCCCTTTATTCTTCGGGTAACTGGTCTGTTAACGGCGATTCGGATTTAGGAGTTGATCATTTTATTGGACCAACTGTGGATGAAGGATTCGTGATTGGAACGAATAGTGCACCGCGCTTAGTTTTTGACAATGATTTTTCTACCCATAATAACTTTCCTGGTGATGGGTTTAGAATTGGAACAGTGAGTGGATTACTCATTACGCCAAATACCAATGCCGGGATTTCAGAAATTGATGGCAGCTTCTTTTATTTTGACGGAGAGACAAGCGCCATTCATGGCGGCTCACGGACGGGTGATTTTGATAGCTTAAAAGGGAATTATAGTTTTGCTTGGGGAGAAAATGTAGGAACAAACGGGCCGTATTCCACCGTTTTTGGAAAAAACACCTATGGTGATACCTCCTTTTTCGGAGGTGAGTTGGTGCCATATGCTTCAATTTCGAGTTTTGCTGCTGGTTTAGATTGTCATGTTGCACATATGAGTTTTGCTTTTGGTGATAGCGCCATTGCAAACTATTATAGAAATATTGCCATTGGAAAAAACGTGACTTCAAATGTAGCCTCAGCGGGCGTGGCAATTGGAAACAATGTTTTGGTTGAAGGAGCAACAGCTTGGGTAGTGGGCCGAAATCTAACTGGAAACGGTCATTTTTCTACTGTTATCGGTTCCAATGCGAGTTCAGATGCTAAAGTCGGTTCTTTTGTTTATGGGGACAATTCCACAACAGACACTTTAAGAAATACGGCCAATCATCAATTTATGGTTCGAGCGGACGGTGGTTTTGTATTTTATTCGAATGTGGCATTAACCATGGGGGTTGAATTGGCGTCGGGTGGCGGTAGTTGGTCTATGATATCTGATCGCAATAAAAAGTTCAATATTCAACTATTAACACCAATTGATTATAGTCCACAGTTTGATAACCTTGCCGTTTTATCTTGGAATTATATTGGAAAAAATACGGTTCATGTTGGACCAATTGCACAAGACTTTTATAGCACGTTTGGCGTGGGTGAAAAACCCTATCTCATTAACATGATTGATAGTGATGGGGCAACCTTTTTAGGAATTAAAAAATTGAATGATGAAATTAATAATCAGCCTACAAGCACTGAGGTTGAAGAAGTAATAAAAAAAATAGATAACGAAAAAGCGAAGCTGGATGAAATCGAGCAACGCATAAATGAATTATATGAAGAATTGGATCATAACTAGTATATTCCTGTTATGCATTAATTTGGTCTTTTCTCAAGGATTCCCAGAAGGAATTCCTTATCAAGCCCAAGTGCATGGATTGGATGGTGGATTTTTGTCGGACGCGACAATTGGAGTAGAATTTAATATTCGCTCCGCCGCTATTGATGGTGAAATCGCTTGGCAAGAACGTCACGTTGTTACATTAAATGAATTAGGTCATTTCGCAACTAATATTGGAGAAGGTACTGCTACAGGAACAGGAACTTCAACTTCTTTTGCCGAAATTGATTGGGCGGGAGATATCTATTTTTTAGAGATGTTAATTGACATTGATAATATCGGTTCATTCGTCTCTCGAATGACAAAGCAAATGATGGCGGTTCCTTTTGCGTTTCATTCTAAAACCACTTCGCAAGAATTTAACCTATCTGAATTGGGAGATGTAGATGCTACAGGAATTTCAATTGGTGATATTTTAACTTGGGACGGTGTCAACTGGGTTCCAACTGAAGATTTAGTGCCTGACACGGTTAATTTCGCCTATAATAGTGACGTAGCCAACTATGCAGATACAGTTACGTTTGCTCACAATTGTGATGATATAACATTGGTTGATAGTACACTTTATGCGTACTATTCAGATTCTGCAAACTTTGCCTTTGAAGGGAATTCCGCGTTTTATTCGGATTCGGCTTCTTATGCTGATACTGCTGGAGTGACAACTTTCGCTTATAATAATTGGGGAATTTCTGGTAATGATAATGTGAATGAAACCGATCATTTTTTAGGAACAATTGATTCTGTTGATTTAGTCTTTAAATCATATAATACAGAGCGTATGCGTATAAAAGCGAACGGATTAATTGGTTTCGGAACAGCAGATCCATTATCTGAATTTCATGTGAACAACGTCAACGGAGCATTGTTTACGGGTGAATTTGGTTCAGGAGCAATTCCAATAGAAGGCGCTGGCTCAAGAATGATGTTTTTTTCAAATAAAGCCGCGTTTCGATCGGGCGAAGTAACAGGTGCACAATGGAATGCAGCGTTTATTGGCGATTATTCATTTGCATCAGGCTATAATGCACGTGCGGCCGGAGATTACGGTGTTGCATTCGGATTTAATACAACCGCTTCTGGCGAAGGAGCAATGGCAATGGGGAATGCTTCAATTTCTTCGGGTGATTATGCATTTGCCGTGGGTCATAATCCGCAAGCAACGGGTGACCATGCTATCGCAATTGGCAGAGGTGCTTTGGCACATGCTGAAAGTGCGGTGGCAATTGGATACCATCCAACGGCTGATGCGCCCTATGCGCTTTCTTTAGGAAACTACACTTATGCACACGGCGAAAGTTCAGTGGCCATAGGTTATCACGCTGAAGCATTGCATGACGGTAGTTTTATTTTTAATGATAAAATTGATGCGCTAGGTTATGTTGAAACGACTGCCGAGAATCAATTTATGGTAAAAGCTTCCGGTGGAACTGTTTTCTATACTGATGCGGATTTAACCACTGGTGTTGAATTAATTCCAGGCTCTGGAGCTTGGTCTATTTTGTCAGATAGAGAAAGAAAAGAGAATATTGTAAGTATTGATGCACAGGATTATTTGCAACGACTCGATCAAATTGATGTATATGAGTGGTCGTACATTTCTCAAGATTCTAGCATTCGTCACATAGGACCAATGGCGCAAGATTTTCACAAAACGTTTGAACTAGGAACAGATTCAACCACGATTAATTCAGGTGATTTTGATGGGATTAATTTATTGCTCATTAAAGCACTAGATGAAAAAATGGCATTGTTAGAAACGCAGGCTGCTACATTGGAAGGATTAGAAACCGAATTGGCTGAACTAAAAGCACAACGCGAAAAACTATTCGAATTGTTAATTAAGTTGGAGCAAAAAATGGGTGAAGAAGAATTGACCGAAGAGTCATTTCCTGAAGAAAGTTTATTGACTAAGTAAACTTTGTCTTAATCTTGCCTTGCGCACGGTAAACTTTATCTTTCGTTCGGTGTTTTTTCAAAATTGATTTCACCTTTTTTAATTCAGTTATGCTCAATGTTGTTTTTGTTTTTAAATCAAATTGCGCTTGAATAATCCGCAACGGATTGTCTACTGTATACTTTTTTAACCACTGAGATCCTAGCTCGGCCAATTTATTCTGATAGTCTTTGTCCAATGAATAAGCTTCAAGTCTTTCTGTAATGTCGGCAGCGGTTTTAGCATTCATTAAAGGGTAGAGCGTTTCATAATCTGTTTCATACAAGGCATCTTCTCTATAATGAAGTAGAGGAATGTTTGAGGCAAGTGTCTCGTCCACCACGCCGCATGTCAACCAACTGTTGTCAAATTGCCCGCATGAAATGTCAGCCATGTTTAGGCCTAGCATAATTTCCTTCCGTTGCATTAATGGCATCCAAACAATATGATCCTCAATTTTATGAGCTTTTATAAGATCTTTTGAAGCGTCTACATCCATTCCGTATTCGAAAAAGATTAACTTAGTTTTGACCTTGGGATGTGTTTTTACAAAATTGGCAACTCCATCAATCAATATATTGTTCCCTTTTTGATGAATGGCCATTTCGGCACTTAAATTAAATCCGTTATGTCTGGAATGCGAAAAGATGATCAGGTCATTCTCTTCTCTTAGTTTTTTAAAAAATGGATACCATTGTAGGTCTTTAACATATGGATTATTCGCTAAATCATCATATTGTGGAATGAAAACCATGGGACCAGAGGTGTTGTGGTATTTCGCAACGGTTTTTAATCTGTTTTTAAAGGGGAAATGAATGTCATACTCATCTGGAAAGAGGATCGTTTTTGTATTTTTAATTCCTATATTTTGCAATTTGCTCAATGTTTCCTTTTCACTCAACCACCAAACTTTATTGGTTCCTTTCTTCCTTTTTTTCTCAAATGGTAAGTCGTAGATGTCGCTTCCATGAGGAATAAAAACATCCAATGTTTTACCAATTAGTGTAACGATTGTTGGTGAAATATCCGTCCCCACAAAAAAGTCAAAGTCAGCCAATTCCTTTTTTAAAATTTGGATTGATTCTGTTTTATAGAGTGTAGACTTTGTGACGGGCAATACCTTGTAATATTCCAAATAGTCATCATCATAAGAATCCGAACCCGGACTAAAATGAGCCGGTTCATCAGACAAGGTAATTAAATGAGCATCTATGCCTACGTCGCGGAGATAGCGACATAGAATAAACATCATGTTATTCAAATTTGCCAAACAAGCTACCCTCATCTTATTGATTTAACCTCAATTAGTATAGTCAAATGAAATATCGTCTTCCGTAATAACTACACGCCCAATTTGCTTCGCCGGATTTCCTGCAATAATGGCATGCGAAGGAAAACTCGTATTCACAAATGAATTGGCGGCAATCACACAATGATCGCCAATACGAATTCCCATACCGATAATGCTTTGAGGGGCAATGTACGTGCATGAACCAATACTTACTGATTCACGATCAATCGGCAGTTTTCCACCACTTAACGTTTGTTTTAAATTACTGTGTGTGTAGATATGAACTCCTCCAGAAATGGTACAATGATCGCCGATTGACAAACCGCCTGAACCATCTATTATCGTAAATGGACCAACCCAAGTATTTTCTCCCACTTTCGTATCACCAAAAACATAGGCACTATCGTAAACTGAACTTTTTTTACCCCAACCTAAATCCGTGGCACGTTTCCAGCGGTCAAAAACTTCATCCGTAAAGGGGAGCGATCGATCAAATTGTTGTTTGAATGCCTTAAATAGATCAGCATGTAGATCACGCAATTCAGCCAATGTTTTAGCCGATTCTTTATGTTCTAATGCCTTTTTTCTATCCATAATTTAGCTCACTAACATCTGTTCTTTCATCCATTTAGAAGTGTGTAAAATACCTTCTTCCAAGTCAACTTGTGCCTTATATCCTAATACTTTTGTACTTTTTTCTACGGATGGAATTCTTAATGCAATATCTGCAGATAAGGCATCTTGAAATAATATTTTTGATGAGGAATTTAATACACGGCAAACGGTTTGCGCCAACCCTAAAATGGTGATTACTGCTCGAGCATTCCCAATATTAAAACTTTCACCCACCGCCTCGTCATTATCTAAACATCTGAAAATACATTCTACAAAATCATCTACATAACACCAGGCCCGAATTTGATTTCCGTCACCGTGAATATATATGTCTTCATTTTTAAGCGCTTTCTTGATGAAAATTTGAATAGCTCCTTCACCTGTTTGACCAGGTCCGTATACGTTGAAAGGGCGCACCGTAACAACGGGTAATTTATGCTGCGTATAATAAGCATGAGCTAAATGTTCTCCAGCCAATTTACTCACGGCATACGTCCACCTTGCTTCTCCTGCTGATCCTGAAACTGTTTCATCCGTCTCAGAAGACTTGAAAGCCATTGAACCAAAAACCTCTGACGTTGAAAAATCGATAAAACGATCAGAAACTCCGTTAACGCGAGCTGCTTCCAGCGCATTGGCTGTACCAATCATGTTCACTCGCATGGTTGAAACAGGGTTTTTAATTACCGTGTCAATCCCTGCAATTCCAGCTGCATGAATCACAACTTCTGCCCCTTTCATTGATTCGCACATTAAATCAAAATCAAGTACGTCACCTTTAATAACGGAGATGTTTTCGTGATCCGCATAGCCACTACCAGTAAGGGTGTCACGGTGAAAGTTATCGTAAACTGTGATTTTGTTTTTTTCAATTAATCGCTTGATTAATGTGTTTGCAATGAAGCCTGCTCCACCGGTAATGAATATGTTTTCACCTTCCATGGTTTTTATTATAGTTTGTTTAATTCAGCTGCAATATAGGAAATATCTGCGCTATTTAATTTTTCGTAGAGCGGAATTGCCAAGCCTTCTTTATATGCCCGACTGGCATTTGGAAAGGCTATTGCAGCATTGTGATTGTATTTATTTTTATAATAGATTTGGTCGGGGATATTTTGGGCGCCATAGTTAGTGCCAATCCCTTTTTCTCTCAACGTTTTTATAAGTTCATCTCGGTTAATTGTTGGATCAATAAGTACATGATACGTTTGCCATGTATGAATCCGATCGGCCGGGCAATTCGGAACTTGTATTTTTGAATTTGTGATCAACGATTGATATTCATTCGCTAACTCATTTTTGTAGGTTAACGTCTCTTTTAATCGGGCAAGCTGACTGTTTACCAAGGCGGCTTGAAAATCCGTCATGCGGTAGTTAAAACCCGCTTCCACAAATTCCATTTTTCCGTCAATGATGTCAATTCCATGATTGCGTAAAATTTGGACTTTTTTAGCCAATTCAGGTTTTTGGCAGGTGATTAAGCCACCTTCACCAGAAGAAATAGCCTTGCGAGGATGTAACGAAAAGGACCCAAAATCACCAAAAGTTCCAACAAATTTACCGTTTTGACTAGCGCCCAGTGCACACGCTGCATCCTCAATTATATAAAGGTTGTGCGTATTTGCAATTTTCATTATAGCTTCAATATCGCAGGGTAGTCCAAATTCATGAACTGGAATTATCGCCTTCGTTTTAGGTGTTATGGCTGATTCAATTCGCGTGGCGTCAATATTAAAGCTGTCTATTTCAACATCTACAAAAACAGGAGTTGCGCCCACTAACTCTACTACATTTGCCGTAGCAATATAAGAAAGCGCCGGAACAATTACTTCATCCCCAAACCCAATACCTAGCGCCACCAAGGCCAAGTGCATGGTAGATGTTCCATTTGAGGTAGCGATTACATGTTTACTTTTGACAAAAGCTGCACTGTTACTTTCTAATTCGGCCACCTTTTTTCCTTGCACCAACATGCCTGTTTTAAGCACATCAACTACTTCTTGAATGTCTTGCTCTTGTATATCTGGACTTGCCAGTGGGATGAATTTCATTTTTATTTAGTCCTTAATATCTAGTCGTTAGTCGCTATTGCAATATTCATGTTCAATTCTTTACTTTTCACTACTCACGCCTCAACAACCCATTTCGAATTAAAATGAACGTGACCTAATTTAAAATCATAGCTAAAGCCTGAGTTTTCTCCTTCGCCAATATTCATGACTGAAAAATCTAGGATATTTTCTACAAAATCCAAGGTAACGCCATTACTTTCATGCACGCCAATTGTGACAGAATAATTCCCCGGCTGCAATTGGTTGTGAATTTTACAACTAATTTTATTCAATCCTTGCGATAGGGGTTGTTTATCCGAGCTTCCATATTTATTCATGGTGTGCACTAATTCAACTCCGTCACGCGTGTTTATTCTTAAATCGATAATGACATCCTTCAGTGGTGACTTGCAATCGAGCGTCATGTTGAACCGTAAATCAGCCATGTAGTTCACGCGATCGATCGGTGAATTTTGAGCGTCAATCAATTGAATGCTTCTGTATTTGGCAATGCCTGTATTCATAGATGAAGCATCATCAGGAATTTCTCCCGTGGCAGATGATTTTGTGGTTTTCGCCAAATAAGTTTCAATGATTTCAGTCATATTCCCCTTATTCGTCATGCGCCCTTTTTCCATTAAAAAGCCTTTTTTACAAAGTGCTTTCATGGATGCCATATTGTGACTGACAAAAAGAACCGTTCTTCCTTCGCCACTAATATCTTTCATTTTGCCAATGCACTTATCTTGAAACTCGGCGTCACCAACAGCTAAAACTTCATCTACAATCAAAATTTCTGGTTCAAGGTGAGCTGCAACGGCAAATCCAAGTCTTACGATCATTCCAGAAGAATAACGTTTAACAGGTGTGTCAATGTATTTTTGACAGCCTGAAAACTCAACGATCTCATCTAATTTAGCCTTTATTTCAATGCGGTTCATACCAAGTATGGCACCGTTGAGGTAAATGTTTTCACGTCCTGTTAATTCAGGATGAAAACCAGTTCCAACTTCAAGCAAAGCGGCAATGCGCCCTTTGATTTTGATTTGACCAGTTGTTGGAGCGGTAACCCTTGAAAGTAATTTGAGCAATGTAGATTTCCCGGCACCATTTTTTCCAATAATACCGACCATATCGCCTTGAGCAATTTCAAAGTTGATGTCTTTTAAAGCCCAAACGTATCCAGAACTGTCAACAGTTGTCCGATCATTTTCAGCACCTACTTTTAAATAGGGGTCTTCTTTGCCACGGGTTTTATACCAAAAGCGCTTTAAATCATGCGATAAAGTTCCAGTACCAACTTGACCTAAACGGTATTGTTTCGAGATGTCTTCTGCCTTTAAAACAATGCTCATACCTCAAAAATAGCGAAAAGCTTTGCAAGGCGATTTATATTTTTGGAAAATTCCGACAAACACCTCATTAATTATGATGAGTGAGCTTGTTGATTCTGATGTATTTCTTTTTATATGCTAAAGGTGAAAGTCCGGTGTGTTACGGAAAACATTTCTAAAGGCTTTAGGGTCAGTGTAAACCATATTATTCATGATTGTTTTTCCTAAAAATAGATTCGTACATTTGAAAGAACGAATTGAATTCGCAGCTGAACATTTAAATTGACCTTCTGCAATTCAAAAGTATCATTCAATTATATATAATTAAAAAGAGAAAAATGGACAGTAAAACAAACGCAATTAATTGGTTCGAAATTTCAGTAGAAAAAATTGATAGAGCAAAAGCTTTTTATCAAACTGTATTCGATATTCAAATGATTGATATGGCAATGGGAGATATTAAAATGGCGGCATTTCCATATGAACCAAACTTCAGGGAAGGCATCAGGAGCAATTTCTGAAAGTCCAATGCACAAGCCGAGTAAAGAAGGTGTGGTGCTTTATTTGAACGCAAATCCCAATTTAGAAGTGGCTTTAAATAGAGTTGAAGCGGCAGGCGGTCATATCGCAATGCAAAAAACGGCAATTGGGCCGAATGGCTTTATGGCAATGATGATGGATACTGAGGGGAATTTGATTGGATTACATTCGAACGAATAAATAATTAAAAAAAGGTCTTGATGTTGAATGTTATGCCCTTTTTTTATGTCCTAGATTTAACTAGACGGTATCCATAAATGACTTTTCAACACGGTTAAAGATAATCGTTCCAAAGAATAATAAGACACACATAAATACAAAGCTATATCCGAGCCAAAACCAGCTGAATTGACCGGCACCCAAAAAGGCATATTTAAACGCTTCAATAATATTAACCATTGGATTTAATTTGAAAATCCAAGCGTATTCTCCCATTTGAGAGATTGGAATTACAACAGATGAGACATACATTAGCAGTTGGACACCAAAGGCTAATAAAAAGTTCATGTCTTTATATTTTGTCGTAATTGAAGAAAAGATGATTCCAAACCCTAAACTTAGTCCAGCCATCATAATAATTAAAAGTGGAACTACAAGGATCTCTTGAGTGGGATTGATCGACGCACTTTGGGCTGAGAAAAAATAATAATAGCACCAAACAAGAGCAAACAAAATAAATTGAATTCCAAATTTTAGTAAAGATGAAACAGTAATAGAGAGTGGCACAATCAATCTTGGAAAGAATACTTTTCCAAAGATGTTTTGATTTTTTATAAAGGTTTCAGAGGTTTTTGTCAAACAATCAGAGAAATAATTCCATAGTGTGAGTCCCGTTAAATAGAATAATGGTCCGGGCATTCCGTCCGTATCCAATTTGCCGAAATACCCGAAGACAATGGCGAACATAACCGTGGTTAAAATGGGCTGAATAAAGAACCAAAGAGGCCCTAAAACTGTTTGTTTGTAAACAGCGACAAAATCACGTTTCACGAAAAGGAGTAGGAGATCGCGGTATTTCCACAACTCCTTAAATCTCAAATCAATCCAACTTGATTTGGGTTTAATAATTAAATCCCATTTTTCTTCGCTCATTCAGCTTTTAATTCCATTTGTTGAATAAAGGTTGGGTCAACCAACAACTTTTTGATTCCTTCTTCTACTGTAATTAATTCACGTCCTAAAATTGCCTTCATTTTTGAATTGTCCGGTTGTCTTCTGGTCATGTCTCCATCCTTTAAGGGTGGTAAGAATGTGATTTCAGATTTACTATCTGTTAACTTTATAATGAGTTCGGCTAATTCTAAAATTGAAATAACCGTTTCACCGCCAATATTAATTACATCATTCACAAACAAATCATTATTGAGCGCTTTAATTGTGGCCTCAATATTATCAGAAACGTAACAAAACGTTCTTGTTTGTGAGCCGTCACCATAAATTGTGATCGGTTTATTTTGCAAGGCCTGAGAAATGAATTTAGTCATCACAAAATCTTGCGTTTGATTTGGACCATAGGTGTTAAAGAATCTAAAAATGGTATAATCCAAATTGTATTCTTGCATGTATGATTTACAAAAGGCCTCCCCCACATTTTTCACCACAGCATATGGAACGCGGGAATTTAGAGGTGTTTTTTCTTCGTGTTGAGGAATGGTAACCGGTTCTCCATAAACCTCAGAAGAGGAAGAGAAGAAAAATCGTTTAACACCCGTATTTTTCGATAAAGACAAAATATGTTTAATGCCGTCAATATCATTTAAAACACGAATTGGATTTTCTTGTGTGCGCTGAACACCAACGTATGCAGCATAATGAAAAACGTAATCAAATTGATTCGAAAGCATGATATCAGTTATCTCCTCACGATTATTGACATCCGCTTTAATGAATTTAAGATTGGGATGGTTTTGCGGTAATTTATTGATATTTCCGGTAGATAAATCATCTACTACGGTCAGGTAGGTGTCAGGTTCGGTCAAGAGCCCCTGCGCCATAGCGCTACCCACGTTTCCTGCGCCACCAGTTAAGAGTATTTTTCGCATTTTTCGATTTCCGTTTAAGGGATAAAGGTACAATATTAATAATCAAAATGAATTTGTCCAATTGTAATTCGTGCGGTTTTCAACTCAGTTTATTTACTTACTGTTAAAAACCTTATTAAATTTGACTCAGTATTTGGAATGAGCAAGAAGAAAGTCTTAAATATTATCTCGAACAATTTTCCTTACGGTCTCGGTGAACAGTTTTTTGAAGCCGAGGTAGATAAAATGGCTGAATTCTATGATGAAGTGGTACTTTTTCCGCTAATTAAAGTGGATGGGTTACGAAAACTCCCAACTAACGTCAAGGTAAATGATTCGTTGAATCTTGTTGACAAAGACGTGACAAAAAAACAGGTCTTTTCTGCGCTATTCATCATTTTGAGAATCGTTGGTTTTGAATTCCTTAAATCGAATAAGAAATCCTTCATTTTTAAAAAAATAAAATGGTGGATGACTTCAATTGCTTATTGTAAATCATTGAGCAAAGCCTATTTAAGTTCTATTGAAAGTAAAAACGAAAATCACCATTATTCCTTTTGGATGAATGATGGCGCCTTGTCATTAAGTATCCTTCGTGCTAAAAGCAAAATTTCTGGATTTGGTTTTCGCGTGAATGGGTATGATATTTTTGAAGAACGCCACGCAGGAAATTATATGCCTTTCCGTTATTTCAATTATAAGTATGTCAATCGGGTTTATGTCTTGTCAAAAGTAGCCTTGTCCTATCTGAAAGCTATTGATTTTAAAAAAGGTAAATTGGTTTATGCGCCCTACGGAATTTATCCGCAAGGTTTAAATCAATTGGAAGAATCAGAGCAATATCAGATCGTTTCTTGTGGGAATATGATTCCGTTAAAGCGAATTGATAAAATCATTGCAGCCTTAGCGGGGATTAAAGATAAATCTATTCATTGGATACATTTTGGTGATGGTGTTTTACGACCAGAATTGGAAAAACAATTGGTTGATTTACCGGAGAATATTACGGTTGACTTTAAAGGACATGTTCCCAATACAGAACTGATTGATATGTATAAAAACCATTCCATCAACTTATTCATTCACACGAGTGAGACTGAAGGATTGGGTATGGCAATTATTGAAGCGCAAAGTTTTGGACTTCCTGCCGTTGTGATTGGCGTTGGTGGCGTTTTAGATATTGTGACCGATAAAACGGGGATCGTTTTAAAACCTGAATCCGAAGGGCCAGAAATTGAAGCTGCTATTCGAAAAGCACTGGATGGGGAAATGAATACACAGGGCTATCGTCAGCAAATTCAAGATCAAATTCTAATTGTTTTTGACGCCGAGAAAAACTATGCAGCACTCTATCAAGAAATTTCTAATGTAGCGGAAAAATTGAAATCATAAGCATGGAACAGACTCGATTAAGCGTATTGCTGCCCAATTATAATAATGGTCCTTATTTAAAAGAGGCTTTGGAGAGTTTATTCGCTCAAACGTATTCCAATTTCATTATTTATTTTGTGGACGATTGTTCTACTGATGACAGCATAAGTATTGCTGAGTCCTATTCAGATGAACGCCTAGTAATTATTAAAAAGCGGCAAAACTCTGGAATTGTTGACACCATGAATGTGGCATTAGATCGCATTGAAACGGAGTATTATGTCAGGTTGGATGGTGACGATATTTCAACCCCTGATCGATTTGAAACACTCGTGAATTTTATGGACGAACATCCAGAAATTGGTGTGTGCAGCAGCAGCATTGAAACATTTGGGATTGAAAGTAAAGTGATGGACTTTGAAAAAGATCCACAGCTGAATCGCGCGAATTTAATTTTTGGGCATTCGATTGGTCATGCCTCTTCAATTTTTAGAACGGCGGTGTTGAAGACCAATAAAATTTCATACGTCGACCGTTTTTGGCGATTAGAAGATTATTATTTGTTTTATCGGCTAAAAGATTTGACCTTAACAACAGCCATCCCAAATAAATTTTATTTGTACAGACAAGCTGCATATAATAACAATGATGAAATTACGCAAAGAAAGAACTTGGCATTTAAAGAATTTTATAAAATGGTTTTAACCGATTTGGGAGTAGCCATAACTGAAAAGAACCTATCTGTGCATTTGCAATTAAACAATCGAGAAAAAACAACCTTTGGTCTAAAAGATTATCGAAACCACATCCAACTTTTGTGTGGAGCGAATAAAAAGTCGTTACTTTATCCTGTAGTAGAATTAGACCTTATTTTAAAAAAGTATTTGGAAAAAATCTGCTACAGATTAATTGATCAGAAAAAAGTGGGAATAATGCAATTGATCGGCTTAGGAATGCGTAATAAGGCATTGGTTAAATACTATTTTGCAACAAGATTCGGAAAAAAATAAGAATGCTGGAGGGAAAAAGAATATTGGTAACGGGCGGTGCTGGATTTATTGGGTCAAACCTTTGTGAATTCTTTTTGCAAAAGAATGAAGTGTACTGTTTGGATAATTTACTCACTGGTCACAAATCGAATATTGCTCATTTAATCAATCATCCGCACTTCACCTTTATCGAAGGTGATGTGAGAGATTATGAAACATGTTTGAAAGCCGCACAAGATATTGACATCATTTTTCACCAAGCAGCATTAGGTTCTGTTCCACGGTCAATCGAAATACCTTTGAATACAAACGCACATAACATTACCGGATTTTTAAATATGCTCGAAGCTGCTAAAAATGCGAGTGTTAAACGTTTTGTTTATGCAACATCTTCTTCCGTTTATGGCGATCATAGCCATTTGCCAAAAGAAGAAGGGAAGATCGGGAAACCGCTTTCTCCTTATGCCGTCACGAAATATGTAAACGAAATGTATGCAGATGTTTACGCGCGATTATACGGGACAGAAACAATTGGTTTGCGTTATTTCAATGTATTTGGAAGACGTCAAGATCCAGATGGAGTTTATGCAGCTGTGCTTCCACGATTTATTAAATTACTTCAAGATGGCGCGCCTATCACTGTAAATGGGGATGGTGAGCAGACTCGTGATTTTACGTATATTGATAATGTGATACATGCCAATGTTTTAGCCGCAACTGTTCAAGATAACTCGGCTTTAAATACAGTCTACAATATCGCTTGCGGCAGCACCATCACTTTGAATGAATTAATTGATACGATTCAAACAAGTTTCACTGAGAATGATTATTCGCATGGTGAATTTAATGTGGTGTATGGACCGAAAAGAACGGACGATATTGAGCATTCATATGCATCAATCGATAAAGCGGTGCAGCACTTAAATTACAATCCTACGGTTGATTTAAAAGAAGGTATTAAGCGTTATTTAGCCTTTCTGGTGCTAAATGAATTCAGCGAATTATAGCAAAGCAAAAGGTCGTGCAAGTGTTCTCATAGAAGTACAATATTCCTTATATTGCAGTTTATCGCGTTTAATTTTAAATAAGAGTAGAAAAATATCAGTAAATGAATTTAAAAGATAAAACAGTTTTAGTCACCGGGGCAGATGGTTTTATTGGATCCCACTTAACCGAAATGCTGTTAAAAGAAGGCTGTAAAGTTAAAGCTTTATCACAATATAATTCCTTCAATAATTGGGGATGGTTGGAGCAAATTGAAGGCCTTTCAGAAATTGAAGTGCTTTCTGGAGATATTCGCGATCCGCATTATTGCAAACACATCACAAAAGGAGTGGACGTTGTATTTCACTTGGCTGCTCTAATCGCGATACCTTATTCTTATATCGCACCCACATCTTATGTAGACACAAACGTTACAGGAACTTTGAATATTTGTCAAGCTGCTTTGGATAATGGTTGCGAAAGAATTATTCATACTTCTACTTCTGAGGTGTATGGAACTGCCCTTTATGTTCCAATAGATGAAAAACATCCGTTACAACCGCAGTCGCCATACAGTGCAAGTAAAATTGGTGCAGATAATATGGCCATGAGCTTTTACAATGCTTTTGATTTACAAGTAGCAATTGCAAGACCTTTTAACACCTATGGGCCAAGGCAATCCGCTCGAGCAGTGATTCCTACCATCATTTCGCAAATTGCAGATGGAGCGGCAGAAATTAAAGTGGGTGATTTATCGCCAACACGCGATTTCAATTATGTGAAAGACACATGTCGCGGTTTTATAGCTATTGCAAAATCAGACAAAGCTGTTGGGGAAACAATCAACATAGGATCGAATTTTGAAATTTCCATAAAGGATACATTTGAGTTGATTAAGAAAACTATGAATTCAACGGTTGATTTTGTAATCGATCCTCAGCGTATTCGTCCAGAAAAAAGTGAAGTGCAACGCCTTTGGTGCGACAATTCAAAAATAAATGCCTTAACTGGTTTTGTTCCGGCCTTTTCGATAGAGGACGGAATTAAAGAAACAGTTGAATGGTTTACTGATCCAAGTAATTTAAGTCACTATAAATCTAATATTTACAATGTCTAAAAGAGCTATTATTTTGGCAGGAGGAAAGGGA
Source organism: uncultured Crocinitomix sp. (assembly GCA_905478225.1). Lineage (GTDB taxonomy): Bacteria > Bacteroidota > Bacteroidia > Flavobacteriales_D > Crocinitomicaceae > Crocinitomix. The sequence goes on along the minus strand of CAJQHR010000049.1, from coordinate 42,820 downwards.
ACGCGCTTAAGGCCGTATACCATTGAACTGCCAAAACCTTTAGTTCCAATTGGGGATTATCCAATTTTGGAAATTATCATTCGACAATTGACGCGCAATGGATTCGATCATGTGACCATTACAGTAAATCACCAGGCAGAAATGATTAAAACCTATTTTGGGGATGGATCAAAATGGAATATCAAAATAGATTATTCTTTAGAAGAAAAGGCGCTATCTACAATGGGACCATTAAGTTTAATATCCGATTTACCAGAGCATTTTTTGGTGATGAATGGAGATATCTTAACAGACCTGAATTATGATGATTTCTATCAAGCTCACGTGGCTACTGACAATATCTTTACCATTTCATCCTATGTTCGCGAACATGTGAACTTATATGGAGTGTTAGAATCTGATGCCAATAACAAGCTCACAGATTTTAAGGAAAAACCTGTGGCACGATTTGAGGTGAGTATGGGCATCTACATGCTGAGCAAGGCGGTTTTAGAGCATATTCCGCATAATGAACCTTATGGTTTTGATCATTTAATGTTAGACTTAATCAAGGCTGAAAAAAATGCAAGCGTCCGTCAATTTGATGGATATTGGCTAGATATCGGTCGCCCAGACGATTATATGGTTGCGATTGATGAATTTGAAAAAAATAAAGGACTCTTTTTAAAAGATGCTTAAGATTCACATAACAGGCGGAAACGGTGGCGTAGGAAGCGCCTTGTCAAAAGCTCTTGTGCAAAATGGCGCTCAGTTAATTCGGGCTAAAAACACAGCTTTACGCATTCAAGCAGATGCCTATTATGAGCAATTCGACAATCCGGAAGAGATTGATCTCATCTATCATTTAGCTGCCATAAGTTTTGTGCCAGACAGTTGGGAGAACCCGGCGCGTTTTATCGAGATCAATGTGCTCGGAACAACAAAAGTGCTGGAGTTTTGCCGCAAATATAATATCCGTTTGGTTTATGTTAGTTCTTATGCCTATGGCACTCCTCAATATTTACCCATTGATGAAAATCATCCTGTTTCAACCTCAAATCCATACGGATTAAGCAAAATAATGGGCGAAGAACTTTGCACTTTTTATGGTGATCACTATGATTTGTCATACCTGATTGTTCGGCCATTTAACGTGTTTGGGATGTTGAAAAACAATAAATTATTGATTCCTGAAATTATTGAACAGCTCGAAAAGGGGGAACGCATAAAAGTGAAGGATTTAAGCCCAAAAAGAGACTGTGTTTATATTGATGATTTGATTCGTTTTTTAGTGTTGGCAGCTGAAAACACGAATAATCAAATCTATAATGTTGGTGGAGGATCTTCTTATTCAGTAGCTGAGATTATTGCTATATGTCAAGATGTTTGGGGGACTAATTTACCCGTTGAATCTGCTGAAATTGAGCGAAAAAACGAAATCCCAGAAACACTTTGTAATAATAATAAGGCAAAAATAGATTTAGGATGGGAACCTGAATTCACCTTCAAAGAAGGAATAAATGCGATTAAAAACCGCCTTGCAAATCAATCCAATTGAGTAAGAGAACCCTCATAATAGTCGGTATTCCTGACTTCGATTATTCGAATAAAATGTCTGCTGTGGCGTCTTTTTTGAAGAAGGTGAAAGATGCATTTGAAAAAGAGGGCTATGAGGTGGTATTAGGATTTTCTGCTGATCACAAAGTAAATACTTCGCTAAGCACAAATAATAGTGGGGGAGTAAAAGGATTATTAAAATCAATTCTTAAAAAATGGGCGTGGTTGTATCAATCCATTGCTTTTCGCAGGTTTTTTAAAAGACAGGATCAATTAATTCAATTGTACCGTAACAAGCAGCCTTTCGATCATGTTGTGGAATTCCACACTGTTGGTTCAACTTTAGGAAAACAATTAGCGGAGCATTGGAATGCTGATTTCTCTGTGATTTTTGATTCACCTGTTGAAGAACAATTTTACGAGATGCACGGAACCAAAACCACGCATTGGAAACGTATTATAAATTCTGAAAAGGAAACCTTAGAAGCCACGGATTCTATTATGGTTTATTCCCCAGCTTGCGAAGCACATATTCTAACGAAGTATTCCATTAAAGGTAAAGTTGGGGTTTTACCTTGCGTTGTAACCAAAACAAACGTAAAGAATAATCCTCAGCCAGATGTTTTTAAGATCGGTTTTATAGGTTCGTTTTTAACGTGGCATAAAATAGAAATGCTGGTGCGGGTTTTTAAAGATTTTCATAAAGCACACAGTCATGCACGCCTGCAATTGATAGGCTGCGGCATGGAGTGGGATAAGGTGAAAGCATTGGTTGAACAATTGAATTTAACAGAAGTGGTTGAAATGCCAGGCTTCGTTTCTGAGGCTGATTTATTGAATTATAAAACACAATTTTCGGTGGCACTTATGCCTGGGTCAAATTGGTATGGGAGTCCTCTAAAACTCTTTGAATATGCACAGTCTAACATTCCATTTATCGCACCCACAACTAAAACGGTAGTCTCAATTTTTCAGGCGGATAAACACTGTTTATTCATTGATCCTGAAAATGAGGGGAAATCGTTACTTGAAATGCTGAATTATTCAATTGAAAACCCAACAAAAATGACAGAAATGGCAAATCGAGCGAAGGATTTCGTGAAAGAAAATTTCGAGGATGCGATTTACAGTAAGAAATTGGCGGAAGTCCTAACGACTAAACCATAAAATAATGTTTATTTTGTATAAAATTGAGCTATGAGGGATATTGCGGCTACGGCAAAAATCGGTAAAGATGTAATCATTGGAAAATTCGTGATTATTGAAGATGATGTTGAAATTGGTGATGGCACGTTTATCGGAGATTTCACATTAATTAGAAGCGGATCTAGGATCGGGAAAAATTGTAAAATTAAATCCTATAACGAAATTCGAAACAATGTTAAAATAGGAGATAATTCTAGTTTTGGCAGTCGTTGTACCTTATGTGCTGACACGGTCATTGGAAGTAATGTTGATGTGAAATTCGGATTCGTAAGTACCACACTTGATTTTAAAAAACAAGTTGATTTGGATGCTGGTGCTGTTGGAGATGGCGCAATTGTTGGCGCAAATGTGTCATTAATGCCGGGCGCTTCCATTGGCAGAGGCGCAATGATTGGGGCATGTTCTCAATTGAGAGATGTGGCAGGAGAAAATGAAATCTGGTTTGGGAATCCCGCCAAGTTTTATAAAATGCGCAACCAATTATAAATAAATCATGATTGAACTGCAGAAAATTAGCGATCGTTTTGATTTAACCGTTGTTGGAGATCAAGATAGAACGATCAAGCGTGTTACGGCTTTGGCGAATCAACAAACAGATGGTTTAACATGGGCAAAGGCGGATAAATATGCCGAACGAATTGAGGTTGGCACCTTATTGGTAAATGAGTCCATTAACTTTGAGCCGAAAGCCGGAGTGACTTATTTAATCACAAAAAAAGATGCCAAGTTAACCCTGTCGCTTATCATGAAGGAGTTTTTCACACCCTCGCCCGACTATTATTTAGTTGACGATACGGCACGACATAGAAAAAATCCTAAAATCAAAATAGCCGATCAAGCCTTTATTGGACAAAACGTCACCATAGGTGATGATACGGTCATTCATCCTTATGGTGTGATTGAGGCGGACTCTGTAATCGGTAGAAATTGTGTCATCAAACCGCATACTTCTATTGGTTCTGAAGGAATGGGAATTGCATTGAATCCTGAAACGGATTTATTAGAAAAATTACCCCAAATTGGTAATGTGGTCATGGAAGATCATGTGGATATTGGGCCAAATACAACTGTAAGAAGAGGCGCTTTAGGGAAAACACTCATAAAGGAAGGCTGTAAAATTGGAGCATTAATCAATATTGGGCATAATTGTGTAATTGGGCGGAATGTTATTTTGACCAGTAACAATGTTATTTCAGGATCAGCTGTAATTGGAGATTATGTTTATGTTGGCGTAAACGCAATGATTAGAAATGGGATTGAGATTGGTGAGAAAACACAAATTGGAATGGGGGCTGTTGTCACAAAATCAATTCCTCCAAATGTGGTGGCTTATGGAATTCCAGCTAAGGTAATTCGTTCAAATGAGTCTTAATATCTTAATCATTTCAAGTTATTTCCCTCCCGTTCCAGGGGTAGGTGGCAGAAGATGGGCAAAATTTGTAAAGTACCTCAGTCGTAAAGATGACGTGAATGTTCATGTCATTTCGGCTAAGAATACCGTTCAAAATGTAAAGTCGAGCTTTGCAGATGAGTTGAAAAACGTCAATTTTAAACACACGCAATTACCCTCAAATTATCCAAAATACTTAGAGTTTTTGGAGTTTTGGAAACCAACGATTTTTCGTAAAGTCATGTTTCGTACTCAATTGTTTTCGTTGAAGCGCAGGGTAGAAGGGAATTATTGGGATTTTAGTGTTTTATGGGAGTCTCATTTTAAAAAGACAATTCCAGCTATTATTCGAAAAGAGAACATTACCAAATTGATTGTTTCTGGACCACCTTATCGCTACATTAAATTTGCGCATGGTTTAAAAGCCGAATTCCCTAATTTAGAATTGATTTTGGATTACCGCGATCCTTGGAATGATTTTAATGATCCTTTTCCAATTAGTGAAGAGCGCCACGAATATGAAAGAGCGTTGGAAAAGGAGATGCTTCAAAAAGTAGATAAAATCATCACAGTTTCAGCATTTCAAAAAAGTTTGATTGAAAAAAACCAGCCAGATAGTGCACCTATTTACCTTGTGCCAAATGGATTTGATCACGAAGATTATCAAAGTAATATTCGTCAGAAAGAAGCTTCTGATAAAATCAAATTAGTGCATTTTGGAACGCTTCATTATTTAAAAGATTATTATTGGGTGCCGTTTTTTAATGCGTTTGCTCGTTTGAAGCAAGAAAAGCACGACTTGTATAAAAAGATTGAAATTAGCCTCGTGGGTTACTGCCCTGAACAAGTGAGTTCGTTCATTGAGCAACAAGAGTTAGACGTCAAAATTCACGGTATTTTAGCCCCTTTTGTGGCATATGGTGAATTGAATCAGGCAGATATAGCCCTTTGGTTTAAATATGACGGTTCGCCTGGGGATTTTGCAACCAAATTTAGCGATTACATCTCCATTAATAAATTTATGTGGACGTTCTCTGTTAAAGGTGCGGTTACTGATCATATTGAGGAACATAAAATCGGTAAAGTATTTTATCGAGATGATTCCAATTTAGAAGAAACTATTTACAATGCTATGCTGAATATTGAGAAAGCTAAAGAGCGAGTTTTTAATCCCAATTATGATGCAAGCACCTTGCAAATTGTTAACCTTACAGATCAATTATTAGAAGTTCTATCAAAATGAAAAATCTAAGAAAAGCATTTCGAATTATTGGATGGTTGGGTATTGGAATATCAACTTTAGCTATTTGTTTTCATATTATTATGGGCTTTGGAAATCAAATCTTCCACTATGAAAATTGGGGTGCGCTTTGGGAATTGTTAATTTCTGAATATTTTTTGTGGTGGTATTTGTTTTTCGCCATCACCGCTGTTTTTTGGTATCTTGGAAAAGAACCTAAAACAGTTGTTGAAAAATAAAATAATTATGGTTAATGTTAAACTGAACTTCAGTAGTTAGTCGCTACTTTGATAGGCTATATTTTTTCTTTCTTTTGAAGCAATGATAAAAGGAAAGGCGTATATTTCGGAAAATAAAATCCCCATTGGGAAAGTGGCGGATAAGCATTAAATCTATTTTAGTAAAGCTAATTGATAGAATGACCGACCTTAAACCAATGACAAAAAAGGAAATTCAAAAACACGCGACTTAAGTACGTAACCCTGGAAAATAATTCTCAATGGATGATGAATTAAATATCAAAAAAAAGAAACTCAACATATGGCTGAAATTAGTCATTGGAGCAGCTGCCTTGCTTGTTATTTTTGCACTCCTGCGTATTTTTGGAGTTTTACAGTGGTATAATATGGACGGTCGCAGTAATATGCCAAATTTGAAGCATGGAGATCAGTTTCTCGCTTCAAATTTAATCACACCTGAAAGGTTCGATTTCATCACGTTTAAAACAGATTATTTTGGATGGGAAGAAGTCTGGGTGAGTCGGTTTTGTGCTTTTGAAGGGGAGGCTGTTTCTTTTAAGGATGGTACTTTTTTTATGAATGGTCAGATTTTGGATAGCCATTTGGATTTGCAGTATCGGTATCGTTGTGAAGCTTCTTTTGGTCATGTACTTGCTGAAAAATTAGGACTTGAATTTTATTTGGATTATTATCCCATGGTTAGGCCAGAATACAACCTTGATTCTGTGGATCTTTTCTTGACTTCTGAACAGGTAATTGATCGACCGTTATTGAAACGTCGAATACTAAGCGAACCGAATGATACCATAGCCGCCTATTGGGGAGAACCGTTGTGGAATGAAAACTACTTCGGTCCGATCACAGTTCCTAAAGATCACTGCTTTGTCCTTGGTGACAATCGCGATAATAGCTCAGATTCAAGGTATATCGGATTCATTCATTTGGATGACGTTTACGGAGTGTTATTCTAGGAGAGGTGACAACGAACATTCGAGATATAGAAAGGCTTCAAAGAAAAATTATTGAGCTTGAGAAGAAAGGACCTCGTTCTAAATATCACATCAGATATCGGAAGTCGCGTAAAATCACGAAGGATCAACTAAGTGCATTTGAGCATGAATACAAGATTGAACTGCCGAAAAACTTAAAAGAATTCCTTCTACATTTTGGGTCAGCTGGTATGTTTGAGCAGTATGACTTTTTAAAGCGCCCTAATATTTATTATGATTCACCTTTTGATTATGTTTTTACGAAGGAAGCCGTTGAATACTTGATAGATAATGGAGTTTCACCAGGATGATATTGAAAATGTAGATTATGATGTCACAAAGGATGAGTTTAATCACCCGAAAATTCAATCCATTATCGGCTCTGCAAAAGGAAGTCCCCAATACTTAGCTATCAGCCTTATGTTCGGTCATGCTGATTGCGGTCATACACGCGTAATCATTTTGTCAGGTGAAAACAAGGGCGCTTTTGGCTGGTGGGGAGGGGCAACAGGCGAATTTCATTCGTACAAGGGGGTTAGCGTTTTTTATGAGGAGTACGAAATTATGGAACCTTCCGTTTTTGATTACGAGAAAGTGAACTTGAACTCACATATCAAGTTCCTACAGCGAATTGCTAAGGGTGAAATTCAAAATGAGCCACCCGAAGATGAGAATATTTCAAAAAAGAGCATCATTAATTGGTTTAGAAAAAAGAAGAAGTAAATAAAAAACGACCAGATTAAAATCTGATCGTTTAAATATCTTTTATACTTGACCCGGCAATTGATGTGCTAAATTTAGCCTGTAGAAATGCTCTCGAATACGGTATCGAAGTGCCGTTTAGAACTTCGCCTTAGTACCGCCCCAACGTCTCTTGCGTCCATACATCCATGAGTAATTTGATCTGTAGAGACCTCCTCTTGTACGGATTAAATAGCTATAGGAAACAGTGATTGTCATGAAATTATCGCGATCTGTTGGGTCTCCTCTTTGTGGTCCAAGATTACCAACTCCATTACCACTCCATAGATAATTTTTTGCATCCGGAAGATCAACAAATGGATTCGGTTCATAACGATTGGCTAATAGTGCTGCATTCGGATCAGAAGACATTTGATCTGGACTAACGTAACGATCACTTATATCATCTAAATAGTCAGTAAATGTCCAGTTCCAAGCATATTCAAATCCAAAACGGTGAATCTTTTTATGTGTGAAAAAGAATCCTCCTCCAAATGGAATCGTCAAAACAACTTTGCTATAATTAACTCCCTCCGTCATTAACGGACGCAATTTAATTCGCTCTCCATTTAACTCTCCTTTTGGATTGTGGTAGATTCCGCCAACACCAGCAAAAAAGTAGGTCTGATAATCTGTTCGATATCTTCCGCGATATCCCACATCTGAAACCGATAGAATTTGTGGATACAGCTCTAACTTAGCATTTAAATGCAAAACGTTATTTGTGAATTGTAAGTTACGTCCTAATCGCGCTCTATTGTCAGAGTTTGAATCGCGTCCTTGAAGTCTATTCCAATCGAATGCTACTTGAACAGCAAAAAGTGGATGAAAACGGTAACGAGCAAAAGCTCCAATATCCCAACGGGTATCGCGCAATTCCATATTGTAAACAAAACCACGCGCCAAATCTCCACTACCTATGTCTCCTAGAAAGTTGGACACACCGGCGCGAACACCAAAGCCCAAATTATACTGTTGCGCATTCGTAAATGTTGCGGAAGCAATCAGACAAAAAAGTACCAGTGTTTTTTTCATGTTTAAAAAGTCCATTTCACGTAAAGTTAAGCCTTTACGCAGAGGAGTCAAACTAAATTAGGAAAAAAAAGCCAATCTTTCGACCATTCAACTAATTTCATTGATATTATGCGTAAATTCGTATGGCTAAAATCTAAATGATGTCGAAGAATAGAATTACTGAATTATTTGGTGTAAAATACCCTTTAATTCAAGCAGGAATGATTTGGTGTTCTGGTTGGGAATTAGCAGCAGCAGTAAGTAATTCTGGTGGCTTAGGGATTATCGGATCTGGATCAATGTATCCAGAAGTTTTAGATGAACATATCCAAAAATGTAAAGCAACAACCGACCAACCTTTCGCTGTGAACTTACCCATGCTTTATCCCGCCATTGATGAACATATTCAAACGATTATAAAACATAAAGTGCCGATTGTATTTACATCTGCCGGTAATCCTAAAACATGGACTGCTTTACTGAAAGAAAATGGAATTACTGTGGTGCATGTGGTGTCAAGTTTGAAATTTGCTTTAAAATCTCAATCTGCTGGGGTAGATGCTGTTGTGGTAGAAGGATTTGAGGCAGGAGGACATAACGGGGCGGATGAAACTACGACTTTTACCTTGGTGCCAACTGTGACCCAAGAATTAGATATTCCAGTTATTGCTGCAGGCGGAATAGCAACAGGAAGAGGTATGCTTGCTGCAATGGTTTTGGGAGCGGATGCGGTGCAAATAGGAAGTCGATTTGTGGCCTCGAACGAATCATCTGCTCATCAAAATTTTAAAGACAAAGTGGTTGAAACAAAGGATGGAGGAACCCAACTGACCTTAAAAGAATTAACGCCAGTACGTCTGATTAAAAGTCCTTTTTATGAAAAGATTCTGGAGGCCTATGCAACGGATGCAAGTCAAGAGGATTTGAAAACACTGCTCGGTCTTGGCCGCGCTAAAAAAGGAATGTTCGAAGGAGATATGGAAGAGGGGGAGCTTGAAATCGGGCAAGTTGCAAGCATTATAAATGAAATAAAACCGGCTGCTTTAATTGTGGACGAAATTATAAAAGAATACCGCGAAGCTTTAAGTGAATTCAACGCGAATAAACATCAATTTTAATGATTAATTACGAAGAGTTTAAGCTTGAAAATGGCTTAAAAGTGATCTTTCATCAAGACAAAACAACTCCCTTGGCAGTTGTCAATGTATTGTATGATGTCGGCGCAAGGGATGAGGATGAGCAGCGCACTGGATTCGCTCACTTATTTGAACATTTGATGTTTGGGGGATCTAAAAACATTCCAAATTTCGATACGCCTTTGCAAATGGCAGGAGGGGAGTGTAATGCTTTTACAAGCAACGATATCACCAACTATTATGATACTGTTCCCGCTCAAAATATTGAAACTGCCTTTTGGTTAGAAAGTGATCGCATGTTAGAGTTGGCTTTTACTCCGAAAAGTTTAGAAGTTCAACGTGGGGTTGTGATTGAGGAGTTTAAACAACGTTATTTAAATCAACCTTATGGAGATGTTTGGTTGAATTTTCGTCCCTTAATCTATAAAAATCATCCGTATAAATGGGCGACTATTGGAAAGGAAATTGAGCATATTGAAAAAGCGACAATGGAGGATGTGAAGGGCTTCTTTTTTAAACATTATTCTCCTCAAAACGCGATTTTAGTAGTGGGTGGTAATGTGGAGTTGAATGATGTGAAAACGTTAACAGAGAAATGGTTCGGTCCAATTCCCGCTCGCGAAAAATATGTAAGAAATATTCCCTCCGAACCAGAACAATCAGAAGCACGCGAATTAATTATTGAACGAGATGTGCCTTCAGATGCGTTATACATGGCGTTTAGAATGGGTGACCGCACGAGTGACGAACATTATATTGGAGATTTATGTTCCGACATTATTGCGGGAAGTAAATCGTCTCGTCTATATAACCGTCTAATTGTTGAAGAAAAGAAATTTACGAGCATTTCGGCGTACATCACAGGATCTTTGGAAGCAGGATTATTTGTGATTTCGGGTCATTTGAACAAAGAAACCACGTTCGAAGAAGCTGAAGCTTTTATTTGGGAAGAGTTGGATCAAATTAAATCAGAAATGATGGATCCAAACGAATTGACAAAAGTGAAGAACAAACATAAAACCAGTAAGGTGTTTTCAGAACAAAATTTATTGAATCGTGTGATGAACATTGCTTTTTTTGAAAATATGGGATTATTACATGATATCAATAATGTCCTTACTCATTATGATGAAATTACTGCGGAAGATATTCGCGATTTCTCTCAAAGAATTTTTGCTCCTAACAAGCAATCCGTTCTTAAAGTAAAAATAAAAAAATGAACAGAGTAGCTGCCCCAGAATATACGCAACCCGAGAGTTTAGCAATTCAATTTCCTGAGGAAGTTAAGTTGGCGAATGGAATCACACTTTATTGGCTGAAAGACGTAAAAGACGATTCTGTCAAGTTGGATATCGAGTGGTGCTCAGGGTCAAAATATCAATCTAAAAAATTGGTCGCTAATTTTACCAATAAATTAATACTTTCTGGGAATGAAAACCAATCGGGTCCAGAAATAGCTGAGAGAATTGATTTCTATGGGGGCTATTTGCAACACGAACTCGATCGTGATCATGCAGGATTCGTAATTTATGGATTGCGGGAAAATATTGGAAATGTATTTGAAATATTTACCGAAGCTTTTGGCTCGGTTACTTTCCCAGAAAATCAATTTGAAAAAGAGCGAAGTGTGGCTACTATGTCTTTTAAAATAGAGTCGAAAAAAGTAAAAAATATCTGTCAAAGACGTTTCATAAAAGCCATTTTTGGTGAAGCCTCAGTTTACGGAAGTTCTGCAACCGAAACCGACTTTGAAAATGTTCAGATAAACGACTTAAAGGCCTATTATCAATCCGCTTATCAAGAAGGGAAACCCGTATTGTTTTTAGTAGGAAATGTTGACGAAGCCTTTATTCAGCAATTGAAAATTTGGACAGAAACATTCAATCCACAGCCATTGGCATATGCGTCTGGTGAACCATTACAAGAAAAAGGAAGAATAGCTAATATAGTCGTGTCAGATGCCGTTCAATCCGCTGTTAGAGTGGGGCGTTTAATGTTCCGGAAAACACATCCCGATTATTTTAAGTTCCAAGTACTAAATACCATATTAGGAGGTTATTTTGGCAGTCGTTTAATGGCAAACATCCGTGAGGATAAAGGTTATACTTACGGCATTGGATCGGACATTTCTGTAATGGAAGACGCAGCATATTTCGTCATTAGCACAGAAGTTGGAATAGAAGTACGCGAGCAAACTATCCAAGAAATATTCAAAGAAATAGAGCGCCTTCAAACCGAGCTCGTTTCAGATGAAGAGCTCCTAAAAGTAAAAAACTACCTATTAGGAGAATTCCTTCGCCATGCCAACGGACCAATTGCCATGATGGAGAATTTTAAAAACATCCACTTCAATAAATTACCGCATACCTATTACACTGATTTTATCCATGCCATTCATGAAACCACCGCTGCGGAACTGCAAGACTTGGCGGTTAAATATTTACAGAAAGACGATTTGAGTGTTGTTACGGCAGGGTAGTTGACTTTTGTTTTTTTTAATGGGAATAAACTTGAGGATTATATACGCGTAACTTGGATGAAATGAAAAATAAAGACGGTTGTACAGTTTTTAGGATTGAAGTTCCAAAGAAGACAATCGTTGATTTTCAAGGAGAGGCTGTTTATGAAGAAACCCTGGAGGATCATTTAATGTATGGTCTTTGTGAACCGATTCGGGTAAAACAACTTTCGTTTAAAATTGATTATAATGCGTTTGAACTTCAGGATGGTTTTGGGATCGAAATAGTCATTTTCTCTAAAAATGTTGAAGATGATTTAATCAATGAAAATAGCATTGAAGACCGATTGAGAAAGGGATTGATTATTTCAAGGTTGAAATATGGTGAATGGGTTCACGTTTATAATGATTCCAATTGAGCATGCAATTCAAATTTGTAAAAGGCATCATTCTTATTCTCCTATCAGCTGTGGTTTGTTTCTAATCTTGTAAAGGATCTAATGCGGCAAATGAAGAAGCGAATCTTGAAAAATTTTCAATTGAAGATATCGATCGGTTAGAATATTATTAAAAAAAGTGAATTAGCTTTTACAATCTATTCTCTAATCTTTCTTCTAATCGGTGATTACTCACCCAAACGCCGCGTTCCCTAATCGGCCCTTTTTTCTCGCCCATTTTCTCTGGATATTTGGATTCAAATCAAAACTCAACGTCATGATTAAAATTCTTTTTACGTTTATTAGTCTCCTCATTATTCAAACAGTATCGGCCAAAACATTGTATGAACAGTTGTGCGAATTCAATTATAATTGGAATAAATATGGAAACCGCGTTCCTGATGGAAACGCGGTTGATTTCAAATCGGATCAGTTGCATGTACAAACGCATTTAACGCATGTATTGCCGATTCTTCGTGCCAATCCAACAGGTGAATTTACCGTCGAACAACAGAAAACACGCCGTTATTTAATTGAAATATTGGAAGAGTACCGCTTAGCAGGGAAGTTCCCTTTGAACTACTTTAGGGAAGAAAGAACGCCTATTTTTATTGACGAAGATAATACGCATTGTGCTCTTGGGTATTTATTGGAGCAAACGGGTTTAGAACCTATTGCGCTCGAAATTGCGGCGGAAGAAAACTATAACTGGGTGAAGGACATTCAGCATAAAGCCATTCCTCATTTACAAGTCTTGTCTGGATTCACGGTGGAGGAATTGAAGTTGATTCAAGGGGCGTATGATTTTTATATGCCGAATGCTTTTTATGCACCCAATAAATATGAAATTCCGCAAAAACCTGAAGTTGTTGAAGCGTTTTTTGAAGAGGGAAGTGGGAGACGATCTTTGGGTGGTGATGAAACGGTAAATATTTGGTGTAAAGGGGAGGGGGAAGATGGAATTTTAAACGGACGTTGGGAACAACGATATTCTTCGAACTTGCCTTGGATTATTGGCTATTTTTCAAATGGGAAACGTACGGGGCAATGGCGCGAGTATTACCAAGGAACTGATCGGTTGTGTCGTACGGAGAATTGGCGAAATGATAAGTTGAATGGTATTCGTAAACGTTTTAGCAAACAAGGGGAGCTAATTGAGGAAATTTTATTCAAGGATGGAGTGGCTGTTACAAAAACGAATTATGATTTACACCGCTCAATCCGATTTGTGCGCAAATTGCTGGACTCGACAAGTGTCTACACCGAAGTGTACACGTTAGAAGGTGCCTTATTAGCGGCTGGAAATGAAATTGTACATAATCCTGGAGGCTTGCTGTGGTTTCAGAATATTGAATTGGCTGCATTAAATACGTTTGCGATTACTTCTAGAGATATTTCCACCAGTAATAGCTATGGTGACGAGGAGCGTTTTATTGATCCGAATACAGGTTCTGGTTTGTATAATACGCCGCCGCTGGTTGAGTATAAAAAAGAAGGGGATTGGTTGTATTATCGTGAATATTCCGCAAACTACAAAAGAGACACGAATAAATTAGAAGTAAGAGAGCAGTTCATAAAAGATTTTGAGCATTATTGGCAAGACCTTTACGCTATTGTGTATGAGGCTGAAGATCTTGATTTAAAACAAGGTTATGATTCGGTAAAAGTCGTTTATTCGGATAATTATGCAGATAGATTTTACGGATTTGGGAATGATTTATATACACATGTTGAATTAACATATCATGAGGTAAGACATTTTCCATATTACGCGAACTTCATTCCTCAGCGTGACTGGTGGAATCCTCCTAATTATGGGCTATCAAATGCTGAAAAGGAAACGTATAAAGTTGTAATGAGCCTTGGTCAGTACAATGAAAATAAAGAACGAATAGGCGTTTGGAAACATTATGACTCTGATCATTCACTTTATAAAATGGAAACGTATATGAAACCTTGGTCGGATGACACTTCAACAAAAGTTGCTGCCCGATAAGCAAATATGGTTTTATGGCTTCTCGATAAAATATTGTTTGACCAAATCACAGTCCTCCATGAACTCCTTTTCGTATTGAAATCCGATTTTTTCTAATACTCGCATAGATCCTATATTATCGGGCAAAATCGAAGCAATAATTCGGTTTAACTTCAATTGATTGAAACCATAATCTAAACAGGCAAATGCTGCTTCTGTAGCAATGCCTTTGCCCCGTAGTCATGGAGTAAACGGTATCCTAAATCAACCTCGTCAAGGTCGTCTAAATATTTGAGTCCAGCAAAACCAATGAATTTTTTTTCACATTTTAATTCTACCGCCCAACGTCCGTAACCGTATTTGGCATAATCTCCAAGTACATCTCCTTTGATTCGGCGTTCAGTTTCTTCCAGGCTCACTATACCTCCATCACCCGTGTATTTGCTAATGCGAGCATCTAAATTCATTTCATAAGAAGGAGCAATGTCATCCAGCGTAAAAGGACGCAGAATGAGTCGAGCTGTTTCTATTGTGTCGGGTGTTTTCTGCACAGGGTTGGAATTTATGTTTCTTCTTGAAATGGGATTCAAGTATCAATATTAGCATAAATTTTTTAATCAACAAAAGTTATTTCTGTCCCATCAAGAATTTAATCCACTTCAGTTTTTTTGCTGATCGGGGTGAGAATTTCACGTTTAATTCAAACCAAGTTGGTTTATCAATAATGCTCTTATAATGAGAAAAAGTCTTAAATCCGCTTTCGCCACGATAAGAACCTATGCCACTTTCACCAACTCCTCCAAATATGATGCTGGTTCTCCTCCCCAGAGTGGAGAGTAGACAAAGAATTCAACCTCTGCGTTGGGTGAAGTGAACGTGGCTTCATCTGTATCAATAAATTCATAATTATCTATCGATTCCTTCGGACCTAATGGTGAAGCTGTAAAATTGGATGGATATTCAATAGAGAAATAATTCCCTTGATAGACATCATAATTTTGATCCCAGTCAATAAGTTCAACGGTCGCCGAGTCCATTAATTCGTCCAGAATTTCGATTGGAATTTCCTCAGAGATTAATGGAGTTTCAGTGTCTGATGTTTTATCAGCTCCACATGCGGCTAGAAAGAGAATTGATACAGATAATTGTAATGGGTGTTTCATAATGCAAATCCGTTTGAGTTAAAGATACGGATAATATGAACTTCAATAGATTTGAGAACTAAAAGCGTGTCATGTCAATTCTATTTCTAGTCGTATTGATGTTCATTCTCAATTTTTGTTTTGCCAATCAATGGCTTCGATCAAAGAGTTCTGAAAAAAAAATCCCGCATCAGATAAGCTGATGCGGGATTCTAAGTAGTATAAACTTTGCGTTTTATCCACCAAAGTCATCAAATCTTACACTTTCAGGTGGTACACCCCAATCGTCACACATTTTGATAACGGCTTGGTTCATCATTGGTGGTCCACAGAAGTAGAATTCAATGTCCTCTGGAGCGTCGTGTTTCGACAAATATTGATCGATAACAGCTTGGTGAACAAATCCTACGAATCCGTCTCCTTCAGCATCATCCATATCTTTCATTTCTTTCCAGTTATCTGATTCTAATGCATCAGATAATACCATGTAGAATTTGAAATTTGGAAACTCCTTTTCTAAATCTCTAAAATAGTGAATATAGAATAGCTCGGCTCTTGAACGCCCACCATACCAATAAGATACTTTACGACCAGTTTTGATCGTTTTAAATAACTCGTATAAGTGAGAACGCATTGGTGCCATTCCAGCTCCACCACCAATATAAAGCATTTCTGCATCAGACTCGTTGATAAAGAACTCACCATAGGGCCCAGATATAATAGCTGGATCTCCTTCTATCAAGTTAAAGATATAAGATGATACAACTCCTGGATTAACATTCATCCAAGTACCGGTCTTACGGTCAAAAGGTGGTGCTGCCACACGAACGTTCAACATTATTTTACGTCCTTCAGCAGGATAAGATGCCATTGAGTATGCGCGAACAACATCTTCGTCATTCTTCATGACAAGATTACGTATTGCGTATGGTCCTTCAGACCAATCTTTTTCAAATTTATCTGGCTCACCCGGATGATCTGTTGGGTGAGCTGTAATATCCATTTCAGAGAATTTAATTTCGCAAGGGGGAACTTTAATTTGTATGTATCCGCCTGCCTTATAGTTCATATCCTCAGGGATATCAACAATAAACTCTTTAATATAAGTAGCAACGTTATAGTTTGACGAAACAACTGCTTCCCACTCTTTTACTCCTAACACCTCTTCTTCAACACGGATTTCCATGTTTTCTTTCACCTTAACTTGACAACCCAATCGCAAATTATCTGCAATTTCTTTTCTCGAAAAGTGAGGCTCTTCCGTTGGAAGAATTGATCCTCCGCCAGTATCTACATGACATAAACACTGAACACAGGTACCACCGCCACCACAAGCAGAAGGTAAAAATATACCGTTATTACTTAAAGTACTTAATAAAGTATCACCTCCATTAACTTCGAGTGTCGTATCACCGTTGATTGTGATTGTTAATTTTCCAGCTGGAGAGATTTTCGCTTTTACAAAAAGCAATAAACTCACCAATAGCAATGTAATAATTGCGAATACAATTATTGTTGTTATGATTACTTCTCCCATTTCTATTTCCTATTATAAACTAATTCCACTAAAACTCATGAATGCAATTCCCATCAACCCTGTGATGATGAAAGTAATTCCTAAACCACGCAAAGGAGTAGGTACATTTGAGTATTTTATTTTTTCACGAATGGCAGCAATTGCTACAATTGCCAAGAACCATCCAATTCCTGAACCAACTGCAAATGTTGTTGCTTCACCAATTGTTGAATATTGTCTTTCTTGCATGAATAAAGCGCCACCCAGGATAGAACAGTTTACTGCAATTAGCGGGAGGAAAATTCCTAAAGCACCGTAAAGCGCAGGAGCAAATTTTTCCACTAACATTTCAACTAATTGAACAATTGATGCAATAACGGCAATGAACATGATGAAAGAAAGGAAACTTAAATCCATATCTGCATATTCAGCACCTAACCATTCTAGAGCACCCGCTTTTAATACATAATTTTCTAACAACCAGTTTACAGGTACCGTTACAGCCAATACAAAGATTACTGCTGCACCCAAACCAACTGCTGTTTTGACCGTTTTTGATACCGCCAAGTAAGAACACATACCTAAGAAATAGGCAAAAATCATGTTCTCAATAAAAATACCTTTTAAGGCTATGTTAATATAATCTACCATGTCTCTACTTATTAATGCTCTTCAATTAATGATTTATTTCTAGCACGTTGCACCCATATTATTAACGCTACCGCAAATAGTGCGAATGGCGCCAGGATGATGAAGTTATTATTCATATAACCTATGCTGTAAAGTCCTGTTAGTTCTAATCCTGCCTCTGGATCAACAATGTTGTTTCCAAGAATTGGATATCCGAAGAATTTCCCAGATCCGAAGATCTCTCTAATTACAGATACAATAACTAAGACCATTCCGTAACCCAATGTATTTCCCACTGCATCTAAGAACGAAGGCCAAGGTTTATTTGCCATTGCAAATGCCTCAAAACGACCCATGATAATACAGTTCGTAATAATCAATCCAACGAATACTGAAAGTTTCTCAGCAGGATCAGGTAAATAAGCTTTTAACACCTCATTTACGATAATTACCAATGCCGCAACTACCACTAGTTGAACAATAATTCGAACGCGAGAAGGGATTGCATTTCTCAATAAAGAGATAATTACGTTTCCAAGACCCAATACGAAAAATACCGCTCCCGTCATGATTAACGCCTGCTCAATAGAAACAGTAATCGCCAATGCTGAACAAATACCTAATACTTGCAACGTTACTGGGTTATTATCATCCAGTGGCTCCGTTACTAACCTCTTATTTTTCTTCGAAAATAAAGGCTCTTTTGGTGCTTTAATTTTTTCACTCATGTCAACCTATTATTTATTAAAGTATTTAACATAAACTTGAATGGTGCGATCCACCATTTCTTCAACCCCTTTAGAAGTAATTGTACCTCCAGTAATTCCGTCTACTTTGAAATCGTCAGCTCCAGAACCGTCTTTTACCACTTTGATCTTTTTATATTCACCATCTACTGAAATTACTTCTTTCAAATACTGATTGTAAAAGAATGGTTGCTTAATCTCCGCACCTAAACCAGGTGTTTCAGTTTTATGATCGAAAGTTGCACCATAGATAGATGATTTATCTTCGTCTACTGCAACGTATCCCCAAATTGGTCCCCAAAGCCCACTTCCTACAACAGGAATGACATATTTTGTTGAACCGTCAATTGAAGCAACGTATAAAGGGAAATCTCTATCGGCAGGATCCAATTTCTTGTTTCTAAATTGCGTTTTGATATCAACATCAAAAGCAACAATGCCATCTCTTATATTTCCATCAGCATCTAATACGATACATTCATCTTCAATTATATATTGCGCATATAAATCTTCCGCAGTCTTACGATCTACGCCTTCGATTTTAAGTGCACCTAGAATATCCATCTTCTTTTTTACTCTCAAGTTTTTATCTTGAAGCGGTTTTAAACCATAAGAAGCAGCAGCTAATCCAGAACCCACCACAATGACCATTAAAATGGAAAAAAGGAAGGTGTATCCGTTTTTATCTTTATCTATCGCCATGATTATGCGGTTTTAATTCGTTTTAATCTTCGTTTAATATTTACTTGAATCACGTAGTGATCAATCATTGGTGCCATAACGTTCATGAAAAGAATCGCTAAGAATACGCCTTCGGGGTATGCTCCGTTAAATACACGTATTGTTATGGATAAGGCACCCGCTAAAAATCCGTAAATAAACTTCCCCGTGCTGGTTTGTGCAGCTGAGACGGGGTCTGTTATCATAAATACGGCACCAAAAGCAAATCCTCCAATAATCAAATGATTGAGAGGTTCCAATTCCATATATGGATTAACAGCTGTCCAATTTGCAATTAATCCTACTACTAACCCACCAACAACAAATGATGACATTAACTTCCAGTTACCAATTCCTGTATACAATAAAAGTATTGCCCCAATCAAAATAGCAGCAACAGAGGTTTCTCCAATAGATCCTGGAATCATTCCTACAAATGATTCCCACAAAGGCCAAGCTGATTGAAATCCGCTAATAGCGGTTTCTTGAATGTTCGCAACGGCTTCGGCGCCATAGGCCCACTCTTCTTGAGGGAAGGTGAAGGAGGCCAGTTCTCCTAATTGAGTTGCCCCAGTTACCCCTTCAGGTATATCTGCTTTAGCCATGTCACCAATTCCACTCATCCAAACTTTATCTCCCGACATTTCGGTTGGGTAACCAAAGAATAAGAAAGCACGTGCTGTTAATGCAATGTTCACAATGTTCATTCCTGTTCCACCAAAAACCTCTTTACCTAAAACTACGGCAAAGACAGTTGCAACGGCTACCATCCACAATGGAATATCAGCAGGAAGGATTAAAGGAATTAGCATCCCTGTTACCAGGAATCCTTCTTGAATCGCATGTTTGTTTCGGATACAGAAAATAAATTCGACTCCTAAACCAATTCCATAGGAAACAATTACAATAGGAAGGATTTTTATTGCACCGTAGAGCAGTTTATCTCCAAAATGATCCATAAATGCTCCTGCGGTTCCTTCTGCATAATAATGCCAATGACCTGTATTGTAAATCCCAAAAAGTAAACAAGGAATCAATGCTACGATAACCATGAACATGGTACGCTTCAGGTCGATACCATCACGAATGTGCGATCCCTTTTTCGTGGTCTCACCTGGTGTGAAAGCAAATGTGTATAGCGCGTCCCATACTGGGTGAAATTTCGCCCACTTACTTTCGTGAGTCGGCTCTATTTTGCGCAGAAATTTTTCTAAAGACTTCATTCTTATAATTAGATTTTATAATTCAAATTACATGCATTCTTCCTTGATTACGTCAAGTCCTTGACGAATCTTATCTTGAATATCTATTTTGGATGTACAAACGAATTCGCATAATGCAAAATCTTCTGGTGCCACTTCGTAGATCCCTAAATTTTCCATTAAATCAATATCATTATACATTGCTGATTTAATCAATTGCATAGGATAAATGTCAAAAGGGAATACCTTTTCCATCTCTCCAGTCACGACAAAAGAACGAATCTCCCCATTTAAGTTTGTGTCCAAACGTCTTTTTTTATTTGGTGTTAACCATGAAAAGTAAGATCTATTAATAGAGAATTTTTTCGTTCCTGGGCCCAACCAGCCGCCACCAGAAAGTTGGAAGCTCGCTTCATTTCCTTCAGGTATTGCAGTGATTTGTTGATGATAAAACCCAAGATATCCATCTGCAGAAACCTTGTCACCAGTCAATACATTTCCGCTAATGATTCTTACATCACCGTCTGCTTTGATTTTATTTTCAATTAAAGAAGCCATTGATGCTCCTATATTTGTTTTGATATATTCAGTTTTCTTAACCTCAGAACCTGTTAACGCAATAATTCTTGAAGAATCATATTTTCCGCCAATTAATGAACTACCGATTAAAGCTACATCCAACGCATTTACTGTCCATACCACTTCTCCTTTGTTAATTGGATCAATGTGATGAATTTGCGTTCCTACATTACCCGCAGGATGTTTACCAACAATTGTATGTGATTGCACACCCTTAACTCCTTTTAGCGCTTCATCATTTGCTGCATTAGCCCGTGTTGTTATGTGCACTTTCCCTTGCGTTAATTTGCTTAGAGCGGTAATTCCTGCCTGAAAAGCTTCTGCATGACCATGTAATACGTAATCGTAATCTGGTGCTAACGGTGAAGAATCGAATCCTGAAACAAAAATCGCTTTTGGCGTATCGTTTGGATTTGCGACGATATCAATTGGACGCATTTTAATAAATGGCCAAAGTCCGTTATCCAATAACGCTTTTTTGGTTGCTGCTTCGTCCATTGAATCCGGATTGATAATTCCAAATTCTTCGGCAGAATTTTCAGCATCAGCTTTAATTCTTACCTCTAGAATTTTACGCTTAGCTCCGCGAACGATTTCAGTAATTTCTCCAGCAATTGGCGAAACGAATTTAACTTCTTCTTGATACTTATCGAAAAAGATAACCGATCCGGTTTTCACTTTGTCTCCAACCTTTACGGTCAGTTTCGGCATAAGGCCGTGGAAATCAGGTGGCTTAATTGCAAATGCAGTAACTTTAGGGGTTGATTTAACCTTTTCAGCTTCTCCTAGCAATTTAATATCCAATCCTTTCCTTAATTTGATAGTCCTTGACATATCTTAAATATGGAATTTGTTTAGAATAATTCGCAAATTTAGAAATCAGATGTTTTATTTGAAACCTTTTTGGGGCCTAAATATTAGTTTAGAATCATTCTAAATAGGGTGAGTGCGCTATAATGTAGTCTAGAGTAGATCTCTTAGCTCCTTTAACCCTTGAATTTCAATAGAGTTGACGTCGTGTAGATGCTGATGTGGGTTGAATAAAACCGTGTGCATGGCGCAGTTTTGAGCTCCTCGAATATCCGTTTCTGGGTTATCACCAATCATGAGTGATTGGCTTGCATTTGCATTTGCGCGAGATAAGGCTGTATTAAAGACTAAAGGGTTTGGTTTATTGACTCCCACTTCCTCTGTACATAAAATCAAATCAAAGTAGTTTGTGAGGCCGCAATTGTCTAATTTAATATACTGAACTTCAGTAAATCCATTCGTTATAATGTGAAGTTGATATTTCTCGTTTAAATATTGTAACGTGTCATGCGCATCTGGAAATAAATTGGTTTTATGTGGACTGCGTTTAATGTAGTTTTGACCAAGCAAAACTGCTTTTTTTTCTGCACCAATTACTTTGAATTCACTTAAAGTATCCTGAAATCGGATATAACGCAGTTTTTCTTTGGTCACTTTACCATGGTTATAAAGATCCCAGTATTTGGCGTTAATACGCTGATATGTATTTATGAATGAATCAACATTGTCTATAAAATCATGCAATTGCATTTCAACGAATATTTCTCGCAATGCTTCGGATGAATTTTTTTCAAAATCCCAAAGTGTGTGGTCTAGATCGAAAAATATATGTTGGATGTCGTCCATAAAATTGGGCTAAGCAGTTTAATTTAAAAGATAAATGATGGCGCACATTAACAAACTATATGCGCACATAAAAACAACCATTAGCGGAAAAGTTTTTTTGTGGTGCCCATAAAACTTAGCACAAACAATTGAACCTACTGGGATTGATAAAAACAAAGGCGCCAAAATAGTGATGCCATAAATTCCAATCCTCATTTTAAGTTTTACCATCAATTTATTGAGTCGAGTAAACTTTCGTTTTGGGATATATTCTGTTCCATTGGCTAAAGCGGTTTCCTGCGCTAATTTCCGTTTTGCTGCAGCGCGTTCCATTAAAAAATCACTTAAAAAATAAAATATTGCCATTGAGAAGATCGCACCAGCGGTTGTTGGCACAAAAATATCTAAAAATTGAATGGGTTCTCCAGCTATTTTTGCCCAACCAAAAATGGTCCAATGCGAGAAAAGAAACTTAAATGTTCCGAAAATAAATCCCCAAGTATAATAGTATACCATGCTTAAAGTTTAACGCCATAAGCCAAGTCACCCGCATCTCCTAATCCAGGAACGATATATGATTTGGAATTTAACTTTTCATCAATTGCCCCAACCCAAATATCCGCTGGAATCGGTAGGTTTTTCTTTAGCATGTCAATGGCAGATCGACTCGCGATTGCTGATGCAATATGTATCTTTTTTGGTGTTCCGTTTTTCAACAAAGCTTCAAATACCAGCGCCATTGAAAGCCCCGTTGCTAACATTGGATCTGCAACAATTAAAGTTTTGTCAGTCAAATCAGGACATGCTTTGTATTCTACCATTACATCAATTTCGTCCGTCCCGGTAGGTCTGCGATAGGCCGATATGAATGCATTTTCGGCTTTGTCAAACGTGTGGATTAAACCGTTGTGCATGGTTAATCCTGCTCTTAAAATAGAGGCGATTACAGGTTGCTCTGCCATTAATTCAACCTTGGCTTCGCCTAAAGGTGTTTTAACGGATTTTGATTCGTACGTAAGAGTTTTGCTAATTTCATAGTCCAAAATCTCACCAATTCGCTCTAAATTTCTTCTGAAACGCAGCGAGTCTTTTTGAATAGTCTCATCTCGAATTTCAGCAATATAATGATTTAAAATTGAGCTCTTTTTGCCTAATTCATGCATCATAGGACAACCTGTAAATATTTATAGTTTGATTTCAAAGGCCTAATTATCTTCATTATTTAGACCTTAAAATTTTCGTACGCTAAGTTAGCTAATTTTCAGCAATATTCGAAGAGAGAAATAAAAGTGAACATGATTATATAAAGTGAGTTGGGCTATTGTCGTGTACTGAACAACGAGACCTGTCTGATACCCTTGATAAATCCACGAATTCAATCGCTGAACAATTATGGAATTGAGCCATTTGCAATTTGTTTAATAAAAATACGGGAATCACCTTCTTCTATCAGAGGCACGTGCCTTCATTTTGGAATGATAAAGGGCAACTTTCTCCCGTTCCTTTCGCTTTCTGATTTTGCTGCTTAAACTAATGTTTCGACTTGTTAGAGTTATTGGGCATAATCCGGAGCCGAATGAGATCAATGTTGTGAGTATGAATAATTCAATATATCCCATTATGTTAGAGTCTCTTGATCCGTAAATAAGAATCGCAATTTTAAGGATGAACCATAACCCAATAATTATGCTGTATGATCCAGTGAGCATTATGGGGCGAGACATTTCTTTCAGATCAGTCGGCACCTTTTTATCTATAATGGCTGAATTTGATTGAATAATGAGGTGCTCTTTTTTATAGTTTAATGTTTTTAGAGCATGAAATATGAAAGCAAATCCTCCCAAAAAATTTATGAAAATTACGGCAAATATATTATTAGGGCTACCCCAAATAGGATAACAAGTATATTGAGCGCTTTATTCATGCTATGCATAAAGTCCGCCGTTCAAATTGAGGGTCTGCCCAGTGAGATACTTGGCTTGATCAGAAATAAGATAATCAATCAAAGCGCCTAATTGGTCAGGGTCGCCTAGCTCTCCCATAGGGATGTTTGTTTTTAGCTGTTCCCGCATTTCCAGTGGTACATCATTGATCATTCCAGCATTAAAGTAGCCAAGGGCAACTGCATTGACAGTAATGTTTTTATTGGCCAATTCTTTCGACAAGGTTTTTGTTAAACCCAAAAGTCCGGCTTTGGATGCGGCATAAGCAGCCGTGCCAATAAAACCCGTTTGGGCAACAACGGATGACATGAATAGAATGCGGCCAAAGTTGGCAGAACGCATGTGCGGAATGGCATGTTTACTTACCAAAAAAGGTCCCGTTAAATTAACGGCTAAAGTCTCGCTCCAGTCAGCTTCGGCTGTTTTCCACGACATTCCATTTTTAGACACGCCAGCGTTATGCAAAACAATATCAATTGTTCCAAAATCGGCAACAACTTTTGAGATCAGCGCTTCTACTTGCGCTTCAATCGTAATATCTGCCTGATAGGTTTTAATATTCTCCCCCTTTGTAACAGGAGGATTGTTGAGATAATGCAAGGCTAAATTATAGCCTTTTTCCTCAAAAAAGTTCACGAGTTCAGTGCCTAAACCGCCGGAACTTCCAATTATAAGAATTGTTTTATTCATCTCTACTATCCTTTAAGCCGTTTCAGGGTTTTAAACCACAAGGGCAAATTGTCAATGGTGTAATTATAATAGTTTCGATCCATAGCGCCAAATTTTCTAAAGAAAATAGCAACTGGCTCTATGTCTGAACCTCCAAAATCAAATGTATCGTATTTGGGCTGGTAGCGTTCAAAAGCATAATTAAATAGACTATACATGGCACCACCTTTTTTTGCTTCTTCTTGTGAGGCTCCTTTCAAATAAGTAATTCGTTTTTTGTCTTTCAAAAAAAAGCCGCTCGCAACGAGTTGTTCATTTTCTAAGACTTCGATCAACTCTCCTTTGCCAATTTCAATAGCGTGGTGCATGAGTTGTTTTAGGTTCTGAATCTCTATGTTTCCAACGGCGTCAACTTTGTGCGCAACGGTATCTTCAAATAACTGAATTAAAGGGGAAGGGTCTTTGGCTAAACGAAAAGTGAATAATTTGTTTCCTTTTTTCACAAGCCTTTTTGCATTTGAGCGATACTTACTTGTAAAATCTTCTGTCAACAGAAGTTCCTGATTTTGTCTGCCTTCACTTGTGTTTGTGAGGTCGAGTTCACCACTTCTAAATGAAATATGTTTGAATTCCTTCCTCAGAAATTCGAGTGCCTCGGGCCAGTTAAAGTCTTTTCCAAAAATTGAATACTCTCTCGTAAAGGGAGCTTGATACATGCGTTTAACTCCTAGTTTAGTGGTGAATGCAATAGGTAAAACTGTATTGAAATCATCATCACTGATTAAGGCTCCCCAACTTTCAGCCGTGGAATCTAAATACCAGGTATATGAAAACACGTTTTCAGCCGCATCTTTCCCAATGCGGTTGTTCCATTTTTCGGTGTCGATATCTTGGCGGTTTACAAATTTCATTGATTGATCTCAAGATCTGCAAACGTTAAAAACTTGTGTTTAGTCTTATTTTTTTCAATAAACTGTTCTAATTTTTTCAATGCGAAATGGGTACATGCTTTAGGATGTCCAATAATAACACATTCATTGAATCCCTTTTTTAAGTTATTCTTAACCACTTGCTGCAATTTAGTTACAAAATATCCATCCACAGAAGCAGATAGGTTCCTGCCTTTGGTCAGCATTTGTTTTTTTAATCCAGGAGATGACATGGGGTAACCATCTCCAATTGGCTTGTGCAAATGCGGTTGCAATCGGCCAAAACCAAAAAGGCGCCAAAAAAACCAAGGAGAATATTTGTAATTAGAAATAGGGTATTCAATAAAATTGCCTTCCGCATCTTCTTGGCATAAATCTGTACTGAATTTCCAGGTTGATTTATTAGGAGTGTTTGTAAAGTCGTAGTAGTAATTTCCGGCGGTAAACTTTCCACCTGGAAAAACTGTAGAATCTAATCTTAATCGAGCTTTTTCAAATGCAGTTGTGATTTTACTAAAAGGTTGTAGACACCATCCTCCGGCTCGGTATGAATGAATCGGTTTGCCTGTCCAGCGTCCCAATATATCACGATATTCCAATACAATATTTATGATATCTTCTTCAGAAAAATCGACCAACTTATAGCGATCGGTTATCATTTTCCATTCAGATCCGTCGTGCGTGCAATCTTCCCAATGCGGGTGAATGTGTAATTGACAATCATGGCCTTCTTTAACCAAATCTTCAATTTGCTGTTTCACCAAGTCAAATTCATGTTTGACTTTAGGTTGCAGGTCTTTATATTTTTCTAAAAGTTTGAGATACCCAGTATCAATGAAAAAGACCATTTTGACACCAGTGCGGTTTGCAATTTCACGCAATAGATTGGTGGGTTCAATGATACATTTTTCAACCGTTCCCGTTGGAGCGCCAAAAAAGAGTTCGTAATCGTACGTTAAAAACAAATTCATTGCGCGCTTTTAAAATTGGTTTTAGATTATTGATCTAAACCACCATTTAATTCCAATTCTCTCATGAATTTTTCTGCTAGTTCATCTGCTGAATAGCGAATATTCTCAATTCTTGACTTGCAGTCATTCACTAAAGGTGAATTCGGGTATTCTTCAATAAAACCTTGGTAAGCCTCTTTAGCAAGAGTTGTGTCGCGTAATTCAAAATCGAGATGACTTGCTCGGTTATACTTTACATCTTCAATTCTCCTATAATTCGGAAATTTTTCAATGATTTGCTCTAAAAGTGCTACGCTCATTTGCGGTTGCTCAGTGGTTAAAGAAATATCTGAAGCTTTTAATAAATAATCTGGTGCTTTAGGATCTTCAGGAAAAATAGCCGCAAAATCTTGAAAGGCAGTTATAGCTTCTTTTAAATCCTTTTCTTTTGGCATATCAAGACTGTTGTCAATGCGCGACTCTAATGCCTTCAAATTCGTTAAAAAGGCAGCAGTATCTAAACCAATGTCAGTCATAGTTGTTTCAATCAGCACTTCATCTGTTGGTTCACTTCCACAAGAAATGATGAATCCGCCACACACTGTTAATAGTCCAAAAAATTGAATCGTTTTCATGCTTGTATTTTAAATTTTATCGTTTACCTCTTTTAAGAGATGGAAACTTCATGCGATAAGCCACTTCAATATCTCCCTTTGAAATCTGGACTAACTTTTTCTTTAAAATCCGTTTTTTCAATGGACTTAAATGGTCAGTAAATAATATCCCTTCTACATGATCATATTCATGCTGAATAATTCTGGCCGCGTAGCCATCATACTCTTTGTCACAATAATTCCAGTTTTCATCATAATACGTAATTCTAATTTGTGGATTACGCATCACTTCCTCACGAATCGTAGGGATGCTTAGGCATCCCTCTTGAAATCCCCATTCTTCACCCTCTTCAGTTTCAATAATAGGATTAATAAATACTTTTTTAAATCCTTTTAATCCAGCCGCTTTCGGATCTGGTTCTTCATCCTCGTCAACCTCTGCAAAAGGAGAGGCATCAATTACGAATAAACGAATTGATTTTCCAATTTGCGGTGCCGCTAGACCAACTCCACTCGCTTCGTACATGGTTTCAAACATATTTGAAATCAAATCAGCTAGTCCTTCGTAATCTTCTTCTATCTCGTCAGCCATTTTTTTCAGAACTGGCGACCCGTATGCTACAATAGGTAGTATCATTGTTGTCCTTAATTTTTTTACAAAAATAGTTGATTTATATGAAATAATCGTCCATCTAAGTACACCGATTCCTTTGCTTTAGCCTTATTTCGGTAAAATTTCGGAATTGAAAAGGGGTTTTTAATCATTATTTGAATTAAAATCGGTGTATTTTAAATAGGTCTGCCACAGTTTTAAGGTTACCTATGTGAGTTAATAAAAGCCGTCGGATCGAGATATCCACTTGTGTCTGCAGAATAACCACCGCCAAGTGGTAATTCTAAGCCATGTCGCATTTCAAAATGCAAATGAGCAGGATAAATACCGCCTGCTGTGCCTATGGTGCCAATTGGGTCACCGCGTCTAATCAGCTGGTTTGGCTGTGACACAAACATTTCGGTGCAATGCGCATAAAGTGAATTTACCTTATTATAACCTTTCATGTAATGCTGAATCATGATTACAATTCCCCAGCCGTGACCATTATCCTTTGCGGAAATTAAATAACCGTTCGCCATTGAATAAATGGTGTCACCTAAATCAGTGTTTCCGCCACCTAATCCATTCCAGTCATCTCCTAAATGATTGTTTTCTCCAAATTTTTGAGCGTTATAATAGCCATCACCATCTGGTTTACCAACTGGGAAGTCAAAATGATCTGCCCATAAAGGATCAATATCCATAGAAGGGCGCGGATGAAATGTTGCCATTGAATGATTGGATTGAACCATAAACCCCGAAACAATTACAACTAAAGCAAAAAGAATAAATAAGTTAGTCGATAATTGTTTTGTCATTGTCATAATCCACCTTCACTAAAAATAAACCTTGTGGTGGAACTGATTGACCCGCTTTGCTGCGCTCTTGTGAGTCGAGTATTTTTTGGAAATCAGAAAATTCAATTTTACCTGTTCCAAGATCAACCATTGTCCCAACAATTGCACGCACCATATTGCGCAAAAAGCGGTTGGCTTGAATTGTAAATTGATATCCACCTGACGTCTTAGTCCAATGGGCCGCAGTTACATCACATTTAAAGCTACTGATTCCAGTAATAGTTTTGCTGAAACACTTAAAATTTTCATGTTTCGTTAATAAATCACTGGCTTTATTCATTTTTTCAAGATCTAAGTCCTGCCGAACCAGCCACGAGGTTTTATTCAAAAACGGATTTTTTTCATTGTGCACAAAATAATGATAGGTCCTGCTGGTAGCACTAAAACGAGAATGTAAACCTTCTGGCACCTTAATCACCTTTTGAATGGCGATATCTTCGGGAATCATACAGTTTAATTTATAAGCAAAAGTTTCAGTATTCCAGTCCGCATTCATTTCAAAGTGAGCGTAAAATTCTGCTGCATGAACCCCTGTGTCGGTTCTGCCGCATCCGGTGATTTTCACTTCTCTATTCCGATTCATTTGTGTGAGCGCATCTTCAATGTATTCTTGCACAGTAATTGCGTTGGGTTGTCTTTGCCAACCAAAAAAATGCGTTCCTTTGTAGGAGAGTTTTAGAAAATAACGCTGCTCACTCATACCGCAAAAATAAGAAAGTTTAAATGAAGAAAATAGGTTTAATGTCAGATACCCACGGATGGGTTGATCCAAAAATCTTCAAATACTTTAAAGATGTTGATGAGATTTGGCATGCCGGTGATGTGGGTTCAATGGAAGTGATTGAGGAACTGGAAGCTTTTAAACTGATTCGTGGTGTTTGTGGTAATATAGATGATCATGTGATTCGCGCCACTTGGCCAAAAGTAAACGCTTTTGAATGTGAAGGAATGAAGGTTTGCATGACTCATATTGCTGGCAAGCCTTATAAATATACGCAAGATGCACGTGCAGCGATAAATGAACATAAACCATCTCTTTTTGTTTGTGGACACTCTCATATTTTATTGGTTCAATTCGATAAAAATATCAATAGTTTATGGCTGAATCCTGGAGCATGTGGTTATAAAGGATTTCACAAAGTCAAAACTATTTTGCGCTTTGTAATTGATGATGGAAAAGTGAAGGATATGGAAGCGATTGAGTTGGGTGTAAAAGCAAAAGTGAATTTATGAGAATCATAACAATTGTTGCAGCCCTTTAGTATACTTGGGTCTTGTGAGGACGCAAATCCTGATAAGGAGGTGGAATCTTCGGGTGTGTCTTATGAGGTTGTGGATTCTATTGCAAAAGATGATGGACTAGTGTTCATCGAAAAATAAGATTACATTTAAAAAAAAAGAACTATGCAAAATATTATCACAGGAACAGGTTCATACATTCCAGAAAAAATTCAAAGAAACGAAGATTTTTTAAAGCAAGATTTTTATAATGAGAGTCAATCCAAAATTCCTAATTCTAATGAAATTATAATAAGTAAATTCAAAGCAATTACTGGAATAGAAGAGAGAAGGTATGTAGATAATAAAATGAAAAATAGTGATATAGGAACTATTGCTGCAGAGAGAGCTATAAAAGATTCAGCCATTGATCCAGAAAAAATTGATTATATCATTGTGGGACATAATTTTGGAGATGTGCGAGATGGATATACTCAATGTGATCTTTTGCCAAGTATTGCTTCGAGAATAAAGTATAATTTGAAAATAAAAAATCCAAATTGCGTGGCTTATGATGTTATTTTTGGTTGTCCAGGATGGCTTCAAGGAGTTATTCAAGCGGATATGTTTATAAAGGCAGGAGAAGCGAAAACTTGTTTGGTGATTGGTTCAGAAACTCTTTCAAGAGTGGTAGATCCCTACGATAGAGATTCTATGATTTATTCGGATGGAGCAGGGGCTTGTATTTTGGAATTAGCAGATGATAATGACAGAGGAATTCTGAGTCATGCAGCTCAATCTTTTACTTTTGAAGAAGCTTATCATTTGTATTATGGTAGTTCTTTTAATCCAGCAGAAGACCAAGGAACTAATTACATAAAAATGCATGGAAGAAAAATTTATGAATTTGCCTTAACCAATGTACCAAACGCTATGAAAATAGCCTTAGATAAGAGTGGAATAGAAATAGAAAGTGTCAATAAGGTATTAATTCATCAAGCAAATGAAAAAATGGATGAAGCAATTATAGAGCGTTTCTATAAATTATACGACAAAGAAATGCCAGAAGGAATTATGCCTATGAGTATTCATAAATTGGGTAACAGTTCAGTCGCAACAGTTCCAACCTTGTTTGATTTAATCTTAAAAAATCAGATAGAAGGGCATCAAATAAACAAAGGAGATATTTTGCTATTAGCCTCAGTTGGTGCAGGAATGAATATTAATGCTATGGTTTATAAATATTAAAAGATAGACTCTTATATTAATTTATTTAATGATTAATATAAGTTCAAAAAAGCGAATAAAATTAATTTTCATAACTTTGGCTAATTATTTTTTAACCCTTAAAAACTAGTACAGCATGCAACTGTGCAATACATTAAGTGCCAAAGAAATAGCCAATCTTATTGAAACAAGAAAATTTTGCTGCTGCACAAAAGATGTTTGCACAAGGATGGGGTTTATTTCTATCCGTGCGGAAAAATTGCTCGAAATCAATTTGATTTTAGCGGATTATGGGACCATGAAGGGTTGCTGGATGGTGCCTATAGCTATGTATTGCCAGATTTTGAAGAATCGGATTCAATGGTAAGTGCGATGTTTTGGTTAGAGACTTTAAGAAGTGATTCCACTGAAAACTCTCCAAAATGGCATTCAAGATACAGTGTTATGGGGTACTGATTTACCGGAAATTATAGTAGTGACCATATCGATATAGATATGACGTTTGAAGAATCGGAAGCACGAGATGCTCATATCGCTTATATCGATCATAATGATCCTTAAATAGGCTCTTACGAAGTCTTAATGATCGAATTTTTTCAAGACGAAAAAGATGATTGGAAAATCTACGCCATTAGAAATTTAGAATGGACACCCTAAACCATTGTGAAAAAAAGACTCTAATTCGGCTAATGCGATAAAATAAATTAAATTTGAATACGTTAAGAGTTGTGTTACGATAAAAACATAACGAGAAATCGGGAGTTTGACTCGGAAAAATCTCAATGAATGAAAATTAAGCTTACACTCCTTGGCCTTTTAATAGGTTCGCTTTCATTTGCTCAGTCAGGTGGACAAAACACCTATCAGTTTTTGGACTTAGATTTTAATGCACGCTCAATGAGTTTGGGTGGAGACTTTATCGCCTTAAAAGATGGAGACATTAATCTTGCGGTTTCTAATCCAGCCTCTATCACTGAAAAAATCAACGGTAATTTAGCTTTGAATCATTTTATCTATCCTGCCGGAATTAATTATGGACAATTGGCTTATGGACAAACTTTCGAAAACATTGGGACATTTACGGGGCATTTACGCTACGTCTCATACGGGAGATTCACAAGAACGGATCAGTCGGGTGTAGAAGAAGGAACATTTACCGCAGGCGATTATGCGCTGGGTTTAGGATATGGAAAAGCACTGAATAAATACTTTTCTGCGGGCGCGAATTTGAATGTTATCTTTTCACATTTAGAAACTTATACTTCAGTTGGTGTTGGGGTAGATGTAGCAACTACATTTTATGATGAAGAGTCAAATGTGACTGCAACAATTGTAGCGCGGAATATTGGCTATCAAATTAAAGGATATACCAAAGACAATCATGAACCTTTGCCCATTGAAGTCTTGGCAGGGATTAGTTATAAATTTCACCACGCCCCGTTTCGCTTCAGCCTTATGGGGACAGATTTAACAAAATGGGATTTAACGTACAACGACCCTTCTTTAACTCCAACGATTGATCAATTGACAGGTGACACAATTCCTGTGCCGTCTGCCAGTTTTGCACAAAAGGTAGCATACCACACGAATTTTGGAGTGGAATTAGTGCCTTCAGATAATTTCTTTGTGAGAGTTGGGTTTAATTATCAACGTAGAAATGCACTGGGAATTATTGACCGAAAAGGAGCGAGTGGATTTTCGTTTGGCGTAGGGTTGAGAACGAAAAAGTTTGAGTTTAACTATGGCCTTGCGTTCTTTTCTGTTGCAGGAGCTTCAAATGTATTTGGAATCACCACTAACTTTTCGGAGTGGTATAGGAAGAATTAGGTATTAATCTTCATTTCTTTCGGGATTAAATTCCAAAATTCGTTGCGGAAGTTTAGCTTTTCTTTTTCCTTTTTAATTGCTTTTTATGTTCTTTGCTGTTAAACCATTCGTCATATTTTCTGTTAAAGGACTCTCCATCATCTCGTCGAATAGCTGATAAATAGGATTCAATGTTATTCTTACTATTGGGGCAAAACGTGAGTAAACAATTTTGAATTCCAGTAACTAAAAAATAAGGCATACCTTCTATTAGATCGGCCATGATAATCGCGATTTCACCTCTATTTAATTGAAAGTCTTGACAGTCTGAGTAGATAGATGATTTCCTTTTATCACAAAAGTGAGTCATGAGGCTTGGGATGGAGTCTGTGCCATAGGACAGTAGATTTTTTAACATTTCTATTTCCCGATAAATAGTTAGAAGTATCAACCTGCATTTCAATAATCACGAGTAAATCATTCACGCTGTTTTGAGCAAGACCAGAATTGCCGAGAAATACAACGAAAAACAAATATAAAAAACGCATAAAAACAACTTTCTTTTAATAAACCTTATTGTAGTAATAATGGAGTGCATCATTGGCTCTTGAAATAACCCGTTTATGCGATCTTCTAAAAATGGGGAGCGATTGTAATGTACGGGAATAATAAGGGAAGGGTCGGCGCAATTGATACATGGCACTGCTCTTAAATATTAAGGCCTGGAAACCCGTGTTGCCTCCGCCAGCATAGGCTGTTCGGCGCACTAAACCATCTTCATTTTCAGCCAAATAAGTGCCGTTTTCAAAAGTGGAAGTATCTGCAGCAAGTCCTGTAATCTCAGCCAGGTAAAATAACTTTGATTGTACTTTGATGCCTGGATCAAGCCCTGCCGTATCATTTAAAAACACAATGCTATCCAGTTGGTTTTTTATGATATATTCGGAATAATTACTTCTAAAAAAGAACACGGGACAAAAATCAAAGTATTGGTCAAATGCTGCAATTATTTCTTGGTTCTTTTGTAATTGGTCCAATTCAACTTTTTTGGCTTCCTCATTTCGCTCAGCTTTTACAAGTGCATCAATCACTGGTTGACGCGTTCGAAGTCTAACTAAGAGCACATTTTCTTTGAGTTCCTTAATCTGTCGTTCAGAATTCATTTGATCAATTTCACTGTCTCGCATTTTCCTCCCGTATTGCGCTTGTGTGCTGATAAAGAAAAAAACACTGACTAAAAAGAGACTGATTTTTTTAATGTTCATATATTAAAGATATGAAAAAGACCGATTTGGGTCAAGATTAACGAATGACTTTGATTCAACAAGTGATTTTATTGACTTAACTGGGTGTTTTTGAACATTTAGTGTCATGATGTAAAATATATAACGGTTGAATCTGTTTTAGAATGTAACTTATTTAATCAATGTCGTATAAAAGGATGAAACTTGTTTGTAAGTAATTATATGCGTTTAATCGTAATCATATTTCTTGGAATTTCTTTGCATTTGCAAGGACAGTTGAATTACCTACAAGGTACTTGGCAAGGTATTATAACGAGGTCAGGGCAAACTCCAAAACAAGGTACGGCCATTTGGTTTGATTTTAAAATTGATCCTGTAACTGGAGACTTGAAAGGTGATTCGCGTGTTGAGACACCGTTCACCAAATATTTTGCCTACAAAACCATTGAAGGAACTGTTAAAAGCAAACGTGAACTCACTTTCAAAGATGACTTTATTGCTTTAGATAAAAATGCTGGTACAGACGTTTGGTGTATTCTTGGCGGCGACCTTGAGTATAATGATTCTACAGGTTATTTAACTGGCCAATGGGTCTCGAAAGAATGTCGTCAAGGCGGACAAATAATTGTGTACCGCTCAAAGTACGAGCTGTCTAGAACCGATTCATTAACGCTTTATCATTCTTGGGTTAATAATTTGGCAAACGACATTGAAAGAGGTTGGAATGCTTATTATGTACGAGATGAGGTAATGCGAAATTTTCAATTTGTACCCGTTTATTTTGATCATGATAAGGATATTTTGAAGACCCAGTTTGATGAATATTTGACAAAGATGTCTGAAATTGTAAATTCACATACTGATTTACGGATTAAAATTATTGGACATACCGATTCTAATGGAACAAACGAATACAATGTTGGTCTTTCTGAAAGAAGAGCGGAGCGGGTTAAAAAATTCTTGATAGATGTTGGCGTTCCTGCTGATAAAGTTGTGATCGAATATCGGGGCGAGACAGACCCTGCCACATCTAACATAACCACTGAAGGCAAGCAGCTGAACCGCCGGGTGGATTTTGAGTTTATCTAATTACGTTATTAAATGGAGTTATTGAAAAGAAGTTATAAGTCGAAACTCCGTAAAGGATATACGCACCCATTGGGATTAAAAATTATTTCAGATTGTCTTTTCCCTTGCAAGCATTATTCTGACTTGGAATTGGTTTTTGATGATGATACAGACAATAGACTCGGCGTATATGTACCTGGTTGGTTTGATGGCCGAAAGTTGAAAGGGTATTCGAAGGAGCTGCTTTCATTTCAATGTTTCATTTCAATTAATTACTCGGAGCAGAAAGATGAATGGGTTATGAATCTATATCCTGTTGAATTGGATAAAACGAGAAGATCAAAAAGTATTTTATTGAGAATAGCTTTGCCTGAAATAAAGAATTGGCTGAATGGAATTCATGCAGATCCTGAGTTAAAAACGGAAGTTGAAGCAGAAACCGACACAGAAATTGATTCGGAGGTGGAAACAGAAATTGAACCCCAAATTCGAATTCAAAATGAAACAGAAGGAAAACCTGAAATTAAGAAGGAAATAGAGGATTGGTATAAAGGAAATCGGTACCTACAAATAGGAATTGACTACAAGACTAAAAAATATTGCATCTTCGAAACGCAGGATGATCGCATCATTGACAAACGGATTGAGAATATCTACGCAAAATAGAACTTATTTCACCCTTTCAAAACACTGGCTAAAGTTTGAGCTTTACGCTCCGTTTCATTCCATTCCGCATCTTTAATAGACTGGTCAGTTATTCCACCGCCCACATACAATTTAGCGCTATTTTCGTGTAATTTCATACACCTCAGGTTCACAAAAAAGTCTTTCTTATTCCCCTTCATCATCCCAATAAATCCGGCATAAAATTCACGATTATAACCCTCTAAATCTGGAATATACTGCTTTGCTTCAGATGTTGGAATTCCGCATACCGCCGGGGTAGGGTGAAGGCCTTTAAGCACATTAATCCAATCCCTTTCACGGGTCATTTCTGCCGAAATATTTGTCAATAAATGCTCAATTTTGCCCGCCTGAGTTGTTTTTGGACCGTCCAACTTAATATCAGTGCAATTAGCCGCATTCAAATTATCTACGATTGTATCTGAAACAAATTTTTGTTCATCAAACTCTTTTTTACTCCAAACTTCGGCAGTCGTTTTTGTGCCTGCTAAAGCCATGGTTTTTAAATGATTCCCATCTACCGACAATAATAGTTCTGGCGTTGCGGCAATCCATGTGCCTATTTCTGAATTGCTAATTATGTAGTTTAAAGTATTGCCATAAGCAGTGTTCAGTTGGTTAAAGATCGTTAGGGCGTCGAGATTAGTGTCAATCGTTTTTGTGCGTGATAGAATGACTTTTTTAAAGCGTCCACTTTCAATTTCTGATTGTAGGTTTTTGAATTTTGTATTGTAGTCTGTTTGTGTTTGAATGCTTGAGGTATCTGCAGATTTGAAGGATTTAAAATCTCCTTCAGCTACCGCCTCCAAAGCTGTGATATTTAAAATTTTATCTCCTTGAAAAGAATGAAAAAGAAAACCATCTGATCCGACCTCCTCTAAGTCTAAAATCCATTGACCAACTCCTTTAAAAAGTTGAGGTGATTTCCCATGTGGTAAACGATATGCAATATAAGTTTCGATTTGTTTTATTTTTTAACAACAATAACTGTCAAGCGCCCAGTGCAAACTAATTTCCCTGCTTCGTTTGTGATGTCCACTTGCCACAAATGTGTTTTTCTACCTGCATGTACAATTTTAGCGCGGCCAGTTACTGTTCCCGTTTTTACACCACGCACATGATTTGCGTTAATTTCTAAGCCCACAACATTGTGTGTGGCCATGTCTACTAAAAGTGTTGACCCAATTGAACCTAAACTTTCAATTAGTGCAGTACTAGCACCACCGTGCAATAACCCAACTGGTTGGTGTGTCCTTTTGTCTACGGGCATGGTTCCTTCTATAAAGTCTTCGCCAAGCTTTGTTACTCGAATCCCAAGTTGACCTAAAAGCGTGTTTTTGCTGTACTTATTGATGAGTTCGAGTGGAGTATTTGGATCTATCATGGTTATTTAGGAGCTTTTAAGTAAAGTACGTAAGCAATAATGCTAAATATTATATTAGGCAGCCAAACAGCTAATATAGGAGTGAATCCAACATTTAATGCGGCTACGGTGGTCATTTGCATAGAGAAGATGTACAACACACAAATTCCCAAACCAAGGGCAAGGTTTAGGCCCATTCCTCCACGGCTTTTTTTACTGGAGACCGACACACCAATCAATGTCAAAATAAAGATGGCAAATGGCGACGACCAGCGCTCATGCTTTTTAATTAAGTAATAGGATATTTTGCTTGAGCCTGTTTTTTCTTGTTCTGCAATGAATTCATCAAGTTCTCGATTGTTCATGGCTTCAATAACATTGGGTCTAAACACCAAATCTCTTACGCCAAACTCTAAGGTCGTATCCAGTTCTTCAGCATAAAATAAGTCATCATTAAACTCTCCATTTCTTCGAATAATTATGTTTTCAAAATGCCAATCATTACTTAAACTATCTCCAATTGCTTTTTTTGCATTCAATGAATATTCCATGCGAGTGCCTACAATTCGGTCTAAAGAAAAATCTTTTATTTCCTTTTTAGTTCCGTCGTAATGGCGGAAATGTAGGATATCACCATTGGCGAGTTGCAAGCGCACATCTATCTTATTATTATGGTCTCGATAGTATACTTCCTCAAATTCAATTCGGGCGGCATTAGATTGCGGAAGCACATAATTATAAACGAGTATAGTGGCGGCAACTAAAATTGCAGCAGATATAAAATAAGGTCTTAAAAATCGATTAAACCCAACTCCTGAACTTAAAATGGGAACAATTTCAGTATTCCCAGCCATTTTAGAGGTGAAATAAATCACTGATATGAAATTCAGTAAATAGCTAAACTGTGCCCCGTAGTTCACAAAAAAGTTGGAATAATAAACAAAAATTATTTCATCCCATGGTGCACCATTGGCAATGAATTCGTTCAGTTTTTCTGATAAATCAAAAACGATACTAATCGCCATCAAAAGAATGAGCGTAAACACAAAAGTTCCTAAGAACTTTTTAATGATAAACCGATCGAGTTTGGTTAGAATCACTGTTATATTTTTTGACTTAATTTAGGGACCATTTCATCTTTCCATACACTAAACGTGCCCTTTTCAATTTGATTGCGTGCTTCGTCAACTAACCATAAATAAAACGCCAAATTATGAATACTCGCAATTTGCAAGGCTAAATACTCCTTCGCGTGAAATAAGTGACGCACGTATGATTTAGAATAAAATGAATCGACATAAGAAGTTCCAAATTCATCTAATGGCGAAAAATCCGATTTCCATTTGGCATTTTTCATATTCATTACGCCATTTCTTGTAAATAACATTCCGTGACGTGCATTTCTGGTCGGCATAACACAATCAAACATATCTACACCAAGTGCAATGCATTCAAGTATATTAGCTGGCGTGCCCACCCCCATTAAATAGCGAGGCTTATCTTTAGGAAGAACCGAGCAAACTAAGTCTGTCATGGCGTAAATTTCTTCAGCAGGTTCACCCACAGAAAGTCCGCCAATAGCGTTCCCTGGCAAGTCGAAACTCGCGATTGTTTCAGCACTTTTTAAACGAAGATCTTTATAGGTACTTCCTTGTACAATTGGAAACAGGGCTTGCGAATGTCCGTAAAGGTCATTCGTTTTGTCCATATGATCGGTACATCTTTTTAGCCAGCGGTGGGTCATTTCCATTGAGTCCTTTGCATAGTTGTATTCGCAGGGATAGGGTGTGCATTCATCAAACGCCATAATAATATCTGCACCAATGCTTCGCTGAATATCTATCGATCGCTCAGGAGTAAAAAAGTGTTTACTTCCATCAATATGCGAGCGGAATTCAACCCCCTCTTCATTAATACTTCTCGTATTTGACAATGAATATACTTGGTACCCACCACTATCTGTTAAAATAGGGCCTTTCCATCCCATGAATTTGTGCAAACCGCCCGCAGCTTCCATAATTTCCATTCCTGGGCGTAAAAAAAGATGATAGGTATTTCCTAAAATGATTTGTGCTTTAATATCATCCTTTAGCTCACGTTGATGAACCCCTTTTACCGATCCAACCGTTCCAACTGGCATAAATATGGGAGTTTTGATTTTACCGTGATCGGTTTCAATAACTCCTGTTCTCGCCTTTGATGCTTGATCTTCTTTTTCTAATATAAAGTTCATTTTGTTGATAAATAATGGATGAACAAATATACGCCATATTAAATTATAGCACCTTTGAGTATTGAATTAATTGACTGAAGAATGTATTTAATACCGGAAATATCATTTGATTTTATTGGAATTGTTTTCCTGGTGTTTTGCGCTGCGCTTTTTATCCAAATTCTCTATCTGCTCATTTTTTATGTACGTTTATTGCTGTACAAACCTAAACCTGTGGAAGATGTCAGTTTTCCTGTTACGATTATTGTATGCGCTAGAAATGAAGAGGACAATCTTTTCCATTATTTACCGAAGATTTTAGAACAAGATTATCCCGAATTTGAAGTTATTGTTGTGAATGACCAAAGTGTAGATGATTCAAGACATATTATTAAGGCGTATCAAAAATCATATCCTCATTTAAAACTTATAGAACTCGAAAAAAATAAACACCGAAAATTTGGTAAAAAGGTGCCGTTGACTATTGGAATTAAAGGAGCTAAGTATGAGCATTTGCTCATGATTGATGCTGATTGTTACCCGAGTTCAAATAAATGGTTGCAACATATTGTCAATAATTATTCAGAAAAAAAGGAAATTGTTATTGGTTATGGTCCTTATAAAAAGGAGAAAGGATTATTAAATAAAATGATTCGATTCGACACCACAAGCATTGCTATGACTTATATGAGTTTTGCGCGAACGGGAAGACCGTATATGGCAGTAGGTCGGAATATGAGTTATACAAAATCTACTTTTTTTGGCGTGGATGGTTTCAAAAAACATTATCATATTCAGTCGGGAGATGATGATCTCTTCATCCAAGATGCTGCAAATCGTAAAAATGTTGCAGTAGAAACAAACCCAGAGAGTTTTGTCTACTCAATCCCTCAAAAGACTTGGCGTGCATGGTTTAAGCAGAAGCAGAGGCACTTTACTACGGCTCCAAAATACAGACTTATCAACAAGTTATTTTTAGGAATATTTCCAATGAGCATGGTTTTCATGCTGATATCTTTCTTTATTTTACTGCTTAATTATGAATGGTGGCTTTTTGCTACTGCTCTGCTTGTCCTGAGGTTCGTATTATATTGGATAATTAACGGCTTACTTTTCAAGAAATTTAAATCGGGAGATCTTATTGCCTTCTATCCGTTTTTTGAGCTATTGCATTTCATTTTAATGCCCTTCATATATTACTCAACCGAAAGAACAGAAACGAGTAAATGGTAGAAAAAAACAATTTATCGGATAAAGGAAAACGGGATTTAGCTTTGGTTGAAAAAGCGCTGAACGGAAACCAAATGGCTTATGCCAGCTTAATGGAAATGTATCGTGAATCGATTTATTTCATGATGCTTAAAATGGTACGTAAAGATGATGATGCTGAAGATTTAACGATTGAAGCATTTGGTAAAGCATTCAATCGCTTGCATCAATATTCACCGAGTTACGCGTTTAGCACATGGTTATTCAAAATAGCCTCTAACAACGCTATTGACTTTATTCGTAAAAAAAGAATTAAAGTCACCTCAATGGACACTGTGTATACAAACGACGACGGTGAATCTGTCAGTTTGGATGTGAAAAGCACCGAAAAAGATCCAGAAGAGGTTACCATGCACGCTGAAAAAGTGGTGATGTTAAGAGAAGTGGTCAAGAAATTGAAACCACGCTACCGCGATTTGATAGAAAAGCGTTATTTCCAAGAATTATCTTATGACGAAATTGCAGTGGACATGGGCTTGCCATTAGGTACGGTAAAAGCACAATTGTTTAGAGCAAGAGCCTTTTTAGCTGATATGATCAAAAATACGCGGCACACCATATGATTTCAGTCGACCGCGTATTCCATTATTTCCCCAATCTTACTGACAAACAAAAAGAACAATTTGCGGCTTTATATGATGTATATAAAGAGTGGAACGATCAAATTAATGTTGTTAGTAGAAAAGATTTTGATTTGTACTTTTATGAACACCACGTTTTGCATTCATTGGGTATTGCAAAAATGGTTGATTTTAAACCAACCACATCTGTTTTAGATGTTGGTACAGGAGGTGGTTTCCCTGGGATTCCCCTGGCTATTCTTTATCCAAAAGTAAACTTTCACTTAGTGGATTCGATTGGAAAAAAGATAAAAGTGGTTCATGACGTAGTTGAAGCCTTGGGGTTAAAAAACGTTACGGC
Organism: uncultured Crocinitomix sp.; assembly: GCA_905478225.1. Lineage (GTDB taxonomy): Bacteria > Bacteroidota > Bacteroidia > Flavobacteriales_D > Crocinitomicaceae > Crocinitomix. Next base: position 720 of record CAJQHR010000049.1, on the reverse strand, counting down.
GGCGCACCAGCGCGCAGAAGAGGTGAAACAAAAGTTTGACTTTGTTGTGAGTAGGGCGGTCACACAAATTGATAAGTTTTTGCCATGGGTGAGTAATAAATTCTATCACAAACAAAAAAATGCCTACCCGAACGGTATTTTTTATTTAAAAGGTGGTGATTTAACCGAGGAATTCAAAGGAGTTCGGCGCCATACCGAAATTTTGGATTTAGAAAAGTACTTTGCAGAGGAGTTTTTTGAAACCAAGAAAGTGGTCTACATTAAAATGATTTAACACTTTTTGTAATGAAACCCCCACTTCTAATATTGTTCATTTTTTTTATTTCTTTAACCTATGGACAAACTAGCACTTATAGTTTTGCTTTAGCCTATAAAGCGCACATGGAGGAAGATTATGACGAGGCAATTCGAATTTATTCACTGATTATTGAAAATAATCCGGCACCATGGGAATCATATCAAAATAGGGCGAGCTGTTATCGAATGCAACAAAAATTTGATTTAGCGAAAAGGGACTTGGATCATGTATTAATTGAGTACCCAAATGACACCATGGCATTATATACTTATGGCATTGTTGAATTCGATCAATCTAATTGATTCGTCGCTTTCTTACCAGTATGATTTAGCCACGGCTAATGTTAATCTATCGAAGAGCCTTTCTCCAAAGTATCTGCGGTTAAGTTTGTAGCAAAATTCATTCAAATAATTCTGCAAATA
>CAJQHR010000048.1 GCA_905478225.1 uncultured Crocinitomix sp. | reverse complement strand
AATATTTGCAGAATTATTTGAATGAATTTTGCTACAAACTTAACCGCAGATACTTTGGAGAAAGGCTCTTCGATAGATTAACATTAGCCGTGGCTAAATCATACTGGTAAGAAAGCGAAGAATCAATATAAATTTTTAATAGAAGAGACTGTCTTACGAGGCAGTCTTTTTTTTGGGCAACGGTCTCACATATAATTTCGTCCTTTATCCGAAACCATTTATCAACCTTAGCACATACCTATGACGTTATTCTTATCTCGCTTTAGTTTAATCACAATACTTCTATTTTTTTCGTTCACCAGCAATGCCCAGATGTTAGACTCGGCAGCTTATGTCTTCGGAGATTATATTGAAATTGGCATCCATAAAAATGGCCATGAAGGGGCTCCTAATATTATGGGAGACTCCATACATAATAGAGGTTTGGGGGGATTCCTGTTTTTGGTTTCGTAGCAAATCCGCAAGAGGATGGATGGGACGAATTTAATGGTGATTTTTTTGCACCTGGTTCAGCGGGAAATGGCTTTGGTTTAGAATTCGATTATCTCGGGGAAAATTACACGGTTAGTAACAACGCCATGTATTTAGTTGAAATTTATGGCGCAATAACCGCGTTTATTGAAACATCTGACTCAATCATCGTAATTTGGGAAGGAAGCATTTTAGAGCTAGACATGACTGAGCGTTGTGATTTAAAAAAGGATCAACACTATTATACCACATCTGTTCTTCTAGACAATACAGGACTTGATCCATTTACAGATTTATATTATTACAGAAATATTGAACCTGACAACAACCAAACCATTGATGGTGGATGGCATACTCAAAACACGGTTGAATCGCAATCAGAAATGGCAGACGATTCTGTTCGAGTAAGCGCCACCCAAGATGAACCGTGGTTATCTGAAATCATATTACACGCCTATGGACCAAACTGGAAAGGCTTTATTGGTGGTTTCATTAATAGAGATGCTTCTGACATGTGGAATGGTGATGGTCCTGGATGGGATCCACCAAACATTACGGAAGGAGCTTCAGAATTTGCGGATAAAGCTTTCGGTATTGCATACAAAGTTGGCATACTTCCTCCTGGCAAAGTAGCATCCGAATGGTTCTCATTTGCAACAGCGTTTAAAAGAGATATTGTTTTTGAAGAGGAAGAGGAGCCCGATACAGATGGATTAGATGAAAATTCAATAAATTTTAGAATTTATCCGAATCCGAACGAAACGGGCAATTTAAATATTGCATTAATTGGACAATTCAAATATCAAATTACTGATATTAATGGGCGTTTGATTTTAATGGGATCTGGGGCAGATAATGTAGAAATTGACTTAACACAAGTTGAAAATGGAATCTATTTTATTACTTTAGAACAAAATGAAATCACGAAAACTGAAAAGCTTATCGTAAGATAGAGGCGCAAACCTTTATCGCAACCATCAAAAAAACCATCTTGGTAGATCGAAGATGGTTTTTATTTATCGTAAAATTCTTTTTCATTTACTAATCAAGACGCAAACCTAAAGTAAACTTAAAGTTTAGGTTTGTTTGATCAATTGTTGCCATACTCCCATTAATCGTTGGGTCATACGCATAATAGTCGGCTTTTGATCTTTTTAATACGCAAGCTGCGTCTATATAAACCTTTCCCCAATTGTATCCTGCTCCACCTGTGTAAAACAAGGTAGGATATTGTTGATTTCCCTTTTCAGCCTCATAGGGCGAATCATATAAAGCGAATCCACCTCTTAAATAAGTCTGCGAGTTGATTCGCGCCTCAGCTCCAATTTTATAGTTGAAAGCCGATTTGTATAGGTTTTCGATTTGCATATTCTCCCCAATAAAATCGTACGGACTATCTGAGTAACGGCGTGATTTTAATGAAGCGGATGAATAATCCACATACTCTACCTCCATGCCAATTGAACCAAACTTCTGCAATACTAGTCCAAGCGATAAATTACCTTTAAATGGAGTGTTTACACGATAGTCGTATGCCCCATAAGGAATATCGTCAGTACCAACTGAATTCGTTCCGTCGTTTGTAACGGTAGTCATATTGTTGCTCCAAGAGTCTGATAAATTATAAACCGTTGGTAATTGTGCCGACAATCCTACACTGACCCAGTCTACGGGTAAATAAATTGCTCCTAAACGCAAATTATATCCCAAGCCCTCAACATCAAGTGATCCTGTGTAATTAATATTGCGTAACCACAAATCTTCATTTGTAAAGGACTCTTTGTGAGAAAATGTTTCCTCATATTTTACACGTGTCATATTAAAGGCACCTCCTAAATAAAGTTTATTAGCGTAATTCCCACTCAGTGTAAAACTATATTCTGACATGCCACCTCTTCGTGTAATTGAACGATTATGAACGGATTCTCCCGAGCTAAATTCAGTGGAATAATCATTCGTTCCTTCTATCGGATCAATCCCATAAGTCCAATAGGCCAGCCACGAAGAAAAAGGGAAATTATCATATAAAGAAGAATCTGGAATTCCAGCCGCTTCGTTAATAAAAGAATGTAAAATAGACGAATCGGCAGATCCACCGTATTCAATTCGTTGGTTGAAACTCTTAATTCGAGTCATCCCCATTCCGATTTGAACACTGTACCAATTGTTATATTTCTTCGGATTTAATTCATAGGCCTTCACATAAGAAATATTACTCAAGTTACCAGCCGTGCCTTGATCCTTAGTTGCGCTACCATAAAAATCCGTGTTGGCCATCATACTCTCGATATTCAGCGTAGTCGAAAAGTTTGATTTTCTAATTCTAGCCAATCCTGCCGGGTTTTGTGCAGCAACTGAAAAGTCTCCACCAAAAGCTGTCATGGCTCCTGCCATTCCAGAATTTCGTGCTGTTCCACCAAAAAATGTTTGTGTATAACGCAAAGCGTCATCTTCGTTTTGGGCATATGTTTGTTGCCCAATTAGCAATATGCTAATCCCTAATAATAATTTAATCATAGTCTAAATTTGCGAGCTATTTGAGACAAACTCAAATATGGGTTTGTAATAAATCTGAACGAAAAGCGAAGTGTTTATCTTCTTTTAGTACTTGAAGAACCACTGCTTCTAGAAGATCCTCCTCCTGAAGAAGAAGTCCCAGAACTACGCGAAGATCCGCCTGAACTTGAACGTGTCGAAGTTCCTGATGATCTATTCGAACTTGAAGGTCTGTTTGTAGAACTTGAAGGACGATTATTAGACGGGCGGTTCGTTGAAGAACCTGATGGTCTATTGTTAGACGGACGATTCGTTGAAGAAGGTCTGTTATTCGTATTTCCAGAAGGACGTGTAGTACTCGAATTTGGTCTGCTATTCGGGTTCGTATATGTTCTGCCGTTGTTTCCAGAATTGTTATTATTTGGTGGAGAATATTTACATTGAGTAGTAGTGCCAGAATTATTACGGTTCGTAGCTGCTGTTCCACTATTCGTTGCACCTGTACCAAAGCGATTCGTTGCTTTAGTCGTGCTTGTATTTGTTGCAACTGGTGCAGATGCGCCCGCATTTACAGGTTTCGTTGATGTCCCTGCAGTAGCTTGGTTACCATTGGTTGCTCCAAAGTTTGGATTTGTGTTTCCACTTGATCCAGGAACAACATTCGTACCTTGACCTCCATTCGTTGCAGCAGTGCCCGTGTTATTTGATCCGTAGTTACCATCTCCATTTGCAATTGGTTTAGAAATAGTATTAGAAGTACCCTGCCCAGCATTAGCAATACCCGTATTGTTTCCAGCCGAAACTGGCTTAACATTACCGTCAGAAATAAATCCGCTTGTTCCAGGTTTAAAATTACCCGATTTAGAACTATTGTTATCTATAATTCCTGATCCGGTGGAAGCTATTGCTTTTGTATCGTCGTATCCAGGGAAAGGCTTAGTTCCTGTTCCATTACCTGGTAATGGTGCTTTGACCGTATGCTCGTATGCCGTTGTATTCGGAGAATCTGTGTTTGTACTTCCACGGTGACCATATATTACGTTAGATCCAGGTCCGAAAAGGCTATTGCCATTTCCGTTTCCGTCGTTATTGTACCAACCTCCATTGTTGTTATATGGGTATCCATAACCATTATTAAATCCATATGGATTATATCCCCAAGGATTGTATCCCCAGTTATTTCCACACCAGCCGTTGCCATAATAGCCTCCCCAGCCATTATAACCCCAATTGTTATAACCCCAGCTATTATAACGCCATCTATTATAGCGCCAGTTATTATAACCATAATAGCCGCCATACCCGCCATAGAAGCGCCAACCAGTGTTCCAAGGGTTATATGCCCATGGATCATAAAAGTTTAATTGATTGTTACGCATGCCATTATTATAACCATTGTTATAGCCGTTATTATAGGCATTGTCATAGTTCGTTACATTGATATCACCAGAATTGGTGTAATAAGAGTCATAAAGACCATTTTGGTTCTTTGCATTTGTGTCAACTTCAACTTCATAGTTGGCTTCAGAATTTTTTATATAATCTGCGTAGCCTAAATCTTCGTTAACCTCAGTAGGTTGTTCTACTTCTACTTTCGTGTATACATCATCATATACGTCTTTAGTCCCTGCGCAAGAAGCGAGGATCAGAACAGGTAATAAATAAATTAATTTTTTCATAGTGCGATCAATTGGAATGGATGAAACTTATAATTACATTTGTTTTGATTTAAGAAAGATACAAAAATTATACCAAAAAATGGCACAAAAAATTTCTTCACGTAAAGATGACTACTCGAAATGGTATCTCGACATCATCAAAACCGCTGATTTAGCTGAGAATTCCGAAGTAAGAGGATGTATGGTAATTAAACCATATGGCTTTGCAATTTGGGAGAAAATGAAGGCCCAATTGGACCAAAAATTTAAAGAAACTGGTCATCAAAATGCATACTTTCCACTTTTCGTGCCAAAAAAATTATTTGAGGCAGAAGAAAAAAATGCGGAAGGTTTTGCAAAAGAATGCGCAGTCGTCACTCATTACAGATTAAAAAGTGATCCGAATAATAAAGGGAAACTTATTGTTGACCCTGATGCAAAGTTGGATGAAGAACTTGTTGTTCGCCCGACCAGCGAAGCTATTATATGGAGCACCTATAAAAAATGGATCCAATCTTACAGGGATTTACCCATCCTTATAAATCAATGGGCGAATGTTGTACGTTGGGAAATGCGAACACGCCTATTTTTAAGAACTTCTGAATTTCTTTGGCAAGAAGGTCATACAGCACATGCAACAAAAGCCGAGGCCATTAGTGAATCTGAACTAATTCTCGAGATTTATGCAAAATTCGCTGAGGACTTTATGGCTATGCCAGTTATTCGCGGTGTAAAATCTGAAAGTGAACGATTTGCAGGTGCAGAGGATACCTTAACCATTGAAGCCATGATGCAAGATGGTAAAGCCTTGCAATCAGGAACGTCGCATTTCTTAGGACAAAATTTCGCCAAAGCTTTTGATGTGAAATTTTCTGATAAAGAAGGGAAATTAGACCATGTTTGGGCAACATCTTGGGGAGTTTCAACCCGATTAATGGGGGCTCTAATCATGTCTCATTCTGATGATCTTGGTTTGGTTTTACCTCCAAAATTAGCGCCAATCCACGTTGCAATTGTTCCAATTTTTAAAGGAGAAGAACAATTGGCTGAAATCGCAGAAAAATTAGCTCCAATGATTAAAGCGTTAAGAGCAGCAGATATTTCTGTGAAGTTTGATGATGATGAGCAAAAACGACCAGGTTGGAAGTTTGCTGAGTATGAAGCAAAAGGAGTTCCGGTAAGACTAGCTGTTGGAGCAAGAGATTTGGCGAACAATCAAATTGAAGTGGCAAGACGTGATACTCAAGAGAAGGCTTCTATCTCGTTAGACGCTGTTGTTGAGCATATTAAATTACTTCTAGACGAAATTCAAGAAAACCTATACAATACGGCATATAATCGCCACATGAGTAATACGCAAAAAGTGGAAACATATGATGAGCTAAAGGAAAAACTGAATAGTGAACCGGGCTTTTTCTTGGCGCATTGGGACGGAACGATTGAGACTGAAGAAAAAATTCAAAAAGAAACGAAAGCAACAATTCGCTGCATTCCTTTAGATGCTGAAGAGGAAGAAGGTCAATGCATTGTGACGGGTAAGCCGTCTAAGAAACGCGTTATTTTTGCAAAAGCATACTAGAATTATGGATAATAAAAAATTTGAAGAACACATACAAAAAGATAGAACACACTTGGTAAGTACGCTTGAGAATAAAACGGGCACCAAGATGGATGTTTACAAAAACACGACGGAATGGTTTAAGGTTTTCAAAGCAGAATTAAGCAGCTGTATTGAACTCATGAAGGAAGAAATCAAAGATGAACGCATTCGTTTACGATATGTCGAAAAAGGCGACACAGAAGCACATCTTTTCATTGGTAGTGATGTACTTGTTTTCAATATGCACACCAATGTTTTTCAATTAAGCCAAAATGATTACGCAAGCCAAACTTCCTATGTACGCAATAACCTCTTAAATGGATTTTGTGGAATTATCCGGATTTATGATTTCTTGGCCGACTCATATGAGTTTAATCGACGTAATGATGTCGGTTATATGATTGGACGAATCTTTATTAATCGTGAAGATCATTTTATGATGCAAGGAAAAGGTCAGTTGGGCTTTCTGTATAAAGATTTTATGCACCAAGTTTTAACCAAAGAAATGATCCGTGATATCATTTTAAGATTGAGTATTCATGCACTCGAATTTGATCTTTTAGTACCACCATATGGAACGGTTCAAATTGCTACTGTGCAAGATTTACAGACACTTAACCATAGTTCACATTTAAAGACAGGTAAACGCCTCGGGTTTAAATTTGAATCAGATCAAAATATAACTTGAAAAAATTAATCAATTTATTTGTTGTTAGAGAATTTAGAATTATATTTGCACTCCGAAAATTGGAAAAAACGATTTCCTATTAAGTAGCGGCCCATTCGTCTAGTGGTTAGGACGCCAGGTTTTCATCCTGGAAACAGGAGTTCGATTCTCCTATGGGCTACAAAGCAGTATTGAGCGAGCGTATTGAGTGTTGAGGTTTCCTTTTGCTCGTTACTCAAAACTCAAGCGGGATTCGGCCCATTCGTCTAGTGGTTAGGACGCCAGGTTTTCATCCTGGAAACAGGAGTTCGATTCTCCTATGGGCTACAAAGCAATATTGAGCAAGAATATTGAGTGAGTAGGAATGAGTGATGAGAGTATTAAGTTTAAAAGAAAGAATATATAATATAGATTATGGCAAATCATAAATCGGCAATAAAAAGAATCCGTTCAAACAACGCTAAGCGTTTAAGAAATAAGTATCAGCATAAAACTATGCGAAATGCGGTTAGAGTTCTTAGAGCATCAGAAGACAAGAAAGAGGCTGCAGCAATGCTTCCTAAAGTATCTTCTTTGATTGATAGATTGGCAAAAAGACGCGTAATTCACAAGAACAAAGCTGGAAATTTAAAATCTGGCTTAACTGTGCACGTAAACAGTCTTTAAGACCGTAAAAAAACACGTTAAGGTCTAGTACATTATGTGCTAGACCTTTTTTCAGTTTATCCCGTTTTTATTTATGGATATTCAAATTGAAGCATCTTGGAAATCAGCCTTGAAGGAAACTTTTGATCAACCCCATTTTCAAGCGTTGATCAATCAAGTGGAGGATAGCTATGCCGCTGCAATGGTTTGTCCAAAAAAAGAGGAAATCTTTCATGCGTTTAATAAATGTGCTTTAAATGCTGTGAAAGTTGTGATTTTGGGTCAAGACCCTTATCCTACTCCTGGTCATGCGCATGGACTTTGTTTTTCAGTACCTGAAACAGTTCATCCTTTGGCAAAATCATTGCAAAATATCTTTAAAGAAATTCACAGCGATTTGGGAACTCCAATACCTACACACGGGAATTTGGACCGTTGGGCAACGCAAGGAATTCTATTACTAAATACGGTGCTTACGGTGAACGCACACGATCCAAATTCACACAAAAAATTTGGATGGGAAACTTTTACGGATGAAGTAATAAAAAAGACTTCGGAGCAGCAAGAAGGCGTCATCTTTTTATTATGGGGTGCGCAAGCCCAACAGAAGAAGAATTTAATCGATCAATCAAAACATCATGTTTTAACTGCTCCGCATCCTTCCCCGCTATCTGCTTATCGCGGATTTTTTGACTGCAAACACTTTAGTAAAACAAATGAACTGTTAGCTTTGCAAAACAAATCTCAAATTAACTGGTAAAAAAAGAATGAGCGACTATCAGAACGACACTATATTAAAAATGATTAACGGCGAACAAACCGATCGATTTCCGGTTTGGTTAATGCGCCAAGCTGGCCGAATATTGCCAGAGTACAGAGCAATTCGATCAAGTCTGAGTGGTTTTAAAGAATTGGTTGAGACACCAGAACTTGCCGCCGAGGTTACGATACAGCCGGTTGATATTTTAGGGGTAGATGCCGCCATTATTTTTTCGGACATATTGGTGGTTCCAGAAGCCATGGGGTTGCCATATCAAATGATTGAGAAAAAAGGGCCTTGGTTTGAAAATGTAATCGCAAGCGAAGTTGATTTAAAATTAGTTTCTGACCAAATTGACGTGGCTGATCGTCTCGGATATGTGGTTGAAGCGATTAAATGCACAAAAAAGGAATTAAATAATCGTGTTCCATTAATTGGCTTCGCCGGCGCACCTTGGACCATTTTTTGCTATATGACAGAAGGAGAAGGTTCCAAAACATTTTCAAAAGCAAAACGAATTTTATATTCGAATCCAGCATTGGCGCATAAGCTCTTAGATCAAATAACCAATGTCACAATAGAGTACTTGAAATTGCAAATAGCGGCTGGAGTAGACATTGTTCAGGTTTTCGATTCATGGGCTGGAGTCCTTGACCAGTCTACGTATTCTGAGTTTGGAACGAAATATGTAAGTAGGATATGTAAAGCAATAAACGAAGTTCCTGTAACTGTTTTCGCCAAAGGTGCGTATTATGCGAGAGAGGAACTTAGTCGATTAGATTGCCAAACGATTGGACTGGATTGGAACATGGATATTGAAGAGAGTCGGAAAATCATTGGAATGGACAAAACACTACAAGGGAATTTAGATCCCTGCGTGCTTTATTCCGACTTTAAATCAATTGAAAGGAAAACAAAAAACTTGTTGAATTCCTTTGATAATCGGCGACATATTGCTAATTTGGGGCACGGAGTTTATCCGGACACTAACCCAGAAAAGGTTAAATGTTTTATTGAAACTGTGAAAGCACATTCAATTAATTAAAAAAAAAGAAAAATGAAGAAATTAATTATTTCGGTTTTATCCTTAGGTATGATGCTAAATGTATCAGCACAAGATATGGATAACATAGTCGAAAATCCGAGTTTCGAGCAAACGGAGGGAAGAATTAAAAGAAGTGGAGCTATTACAGCAGCAGTAGGTTGGATGTCACCAACCAAAGCGGCGGCTGATATGTTTTCTGGAAAAGTGAAAGAAGGTTTCGGAACTCCAAATAATAACTTAGGCATGGAAGAGGCTCAAGATGGTACAAACTATGTTGGAATTCGCGCCTTTAGTTATAATGACAAGGAAGCACGTAACTACGTTTCTTCTAAGTTAAAAGTGACTATGAAGAAAGATCAAAAGTATTGTGTTAAGTTTTATGTAAACTTGGCTGAAGCATCTAAATATGCTGCAAACAATATTGGAATCAATTTTTCTAAAAAGCAATATAACATCAGTGAGGCCAAAAGTATTATGACCACTACAAGTGTTATGCACAAAGACAACCCTATTTTTAACGGACAGTTTGGATGGGATGAAGTTTGTGGAGTTTATAAAGCTAAAGGTGGAGAGAAATTCTTGACCATTGGAAATTTCTCAGCAAATGGCGCTACTTTAAACCAACGCTTAAAGAAAAGCAAAACCTTTTCTGGTGCTGCAGTTGTAAGTGCTTACTATTTTATTGATAACATTTCTGTTATTGCAATTGATGATGAATCATTGTGTGAATGTGAGGCAGATGCAAGAGAGCCTGAAACACAATTCATTTATGAAATTGCTCCAATGTCTAGCATTGAAGGAATGGATCCTGCGCTTGTTGCATCAAATACGTCAATATACTTCGCTTCTGGATCTTCTGAAATTTCTGCTAATAGTCAAAAACACTTGGACGTAATGTTACAAATGTGGTTAGAAAATAAGAATTCAAAAATTATCATTACGTCTCATACAGACGAATTAGAAGATGAAAATCCGAACTTAAAAACCTTAGGTGATGAACGTCTGGAAGTAGTAAAATTATTCTTCATGGAGAATGGTATTAACTACACGAAAGTATTAACGGAAAATGCAAAGAATACAAGAAAGGCAGACAACTCTGGAACTGATTTGGCGAAAGCGAAAAACAGAAGAGTGACATTCCAGTTAATTCAGTAATTATAACCAATAAAAAAAAATTAAAATCCCATTCGCACAAGCGGATGGGATTTTTTTATTGCATAAGTTCAAGGGGTCTGCTTTATTTTTAGCATTTTTGCTTAAAACCTACTTAGCTATATGATCAAAAAAGGAGATAAAAGAACAATGAACGGATGGGCGTTCTACGATTGGGCCAACTCTGTTTACCCATTAGTTATTTCCACGGCAATTTTCCCGATATTTTATGAAGCAAAAACGAGTGTAAAGGATGATGCTGGAAATATTATATCCGATACGGTTATTTTCTTTGGCAGTGAAATCGCGAATACGGTTTTATATTCATATGTAGTCGCTGCGTCGTTTTTAATGGTTTGTATACTGTCTCCTATTCTTTCTGGCGTAGCCGATTATAGCGGTAGTAAAAAACGTTTTCTACAATTCTTTTGTTACCTCGGTGCACTTGCCACTGCTTCACTTTTCTTTTTTGATCCTGCCCGAATAGAATTGGGAATGCTTTCGCTATTCCTTGCCAGTTTGGGTTTTTGGAATAGTTTAGTTTTTTACAATGCCTATTTACCAGAAGTAGCAGAAAAAAGTGATCATGACCGTTTAAGTGCAAAAGGTTTCTCATTGGGATATGCAGGGGCTTCTATTCTTTTAATTGGTTGTTTAATAGGTATAAAAGTTTTTGGTATGCCTGCTGAATATGCTTTTGTTCTGACTGGCTTATGGTGGATTGGTTTTAGTCAAATCACCTATCGTGTTTTACCCGCTTCAGGATCTAGCAATAAAATAACCGGCAAAATACTCGGTGATGGATTTAGAGAATTAAAGAAAGTGGGGAAATTCATTACAACTACTAGACGTTTAAAACGTTTCTTATATTCTTTCTTTTTATTCAGCATGGGAGTTCAAACCGTGATGCTAGTAGCTGTATTATTTGCGACAAAAGAAGTTTTTGTAGGTGAGAATGCTAATCCTGCGGGCTTAATTATTGCCGTTTTATTGATTCAATTCATTGCCATTCCAGGAGCTTATGCGTTTAGTTGGGCCTCTAAAAAAATTGGCAATATTAAAACATTAGGAATAGCCCTTTTTATATGGTCATTATGTTGCGCCTATGCCTACTTGTTTGTACATGATCCATTTAACTTTTATTTATTGGCAGGTTTCGTTGGATTTGTAATGGGCGGAACACAGTCTTTGGCAAGATCAACTTATTCAAAGTATATTCCTGAAACCACAGATACAGCGTCATTCTTCAGTTTTTTCGATATTACAGAAAAAATTGGAATCGTTATTGGAATGGTTATTTTCGGATATATTGAAGCGACCTCTGGTGATATGAGAACTTCCATTCTTGCATTGATTGTATTCTTTGTTCTTGGATTTTTAGCCTTATTTTTCGTTCCAGCGAACGAAGAGCCTGGTGCTCTAAATCCGCAAGAATTTGACCCTTTATTTGAAGGACATGAAGAAGACACGATAGACGCCTAGAATATTCTATTCTGCTAATAATAATTTGATATCATCAATAATTCGATCCATCTCTAATTCAATAGTACCGTTGTAAATGCCACGAATGTGTTTATTACGATCTACCAAAATAAAATGTTCGGTGTGTAAAAATTGAGTGGAATCTTTATTAAAACCAGGTTCTTCTTCAGCAAAATAGGACTTGCGCGCCATGTCATAAATCTCGGCTTTTGACCCCGTTAAAAAATGCCAGCGGTTATCATCCACCTCAAAATTATTGGTGTAAGTTTTGAGCTTTGCAACCGAATCCTGCTCGGGCGTCACTGAATGTGACAAAAATAAAACTTCCGTTTCATTTTCAAAAGCTTCCTGTACTTTTTCCATATTTCGCGTCATTTTTGGACATATTCCGCCGCATGAAGTAAAAAAGAAATTTGATAAATAAATTTTGCCTTCAATAGTTTGATGCGTAATCGCTTTCGAATTTTGATCAATAAAACTGAAATTTGAAATGGTGTGTAAGGTATCCATATTGCCAAGCTTCCATATCGGTTCGAAGTCTGGCGTGTGGTAATAAGGCAAAGCAGTCACCTCTGTTGGCTCGTTGAGATCAACCTCTAACACATTTCCATCACCAGCGCAAGCGAAGAAGAGCACAAGTATTAGAATGTAAAAACTATTCTTCCCAATCATTGCTACAATTTTTAATTCCCGTCAAACCATATTTCCGATCTCCAATCACCTCATAATTGGCTTTGAATTTCCCGTTTTCTTGCCAAGCTTGTTGCCGCCCAACTTCCTTTCCCGCCTCATAATTAAACAAACTATAGCGCTGTCCGTCAGGATACCATTCGGCAACCGTGCCGCTATAAATTCCATCCACATAATTCCCCTCAAATTTCAACTGACCGCTTTCATACCATTTTTGCGTTAGGCCATTTTTTACGCCGTTTGCATATTCGCCAATTGAAGCCGTATCGCCGTTTTCAAAATAGGCTATGATTCTTCCATTCAACATTTTGTCAAATAAAAAATAGGTGCCTTTTTCTTTTTTAAGATTTTTGTTCGAACTATCTACATCAATCCATTCAATCTCCCTATCGGCACAAGCAAAAGCTAGTACACCTAAGAGCCCAAATAAGAATTTATTGCGTAACTGTCCCAGAAGTACCATAGAAACCATCTCCGTTTATATAAGGATCTTCTGAAGTGATGTGATAATGATAAATCCCATCAGGATAATCTGCTGTGGCATGTGAATGACCGTGATATGCATCTAAATCGTCATTTGTCACCAAGTTTCCATCTTCCATTGGACCATACACAGGAAAACCATCTAATAAAAAGCCTATTAAAACACTAGAACCTAATGTACTTGTTAAATAAGTTGGCTCGATATGGTAGTGATAGGTTTTTGTTCCGGTTGGGTGACCATTATAATGATCAAATGTATTGATCTCCTCCTCTAAATCATCTCCAGGTCCAGCATACTGGTTAAATATAGCGACACCATTTAATGCCACACCAATTGATCCTAATGAGGTTGCTGAATGAGCCGCATCTACTGACGGATTCAAAGGAATGCGAAATGTGAAATTTTGCTCACCAATGCGATTGGGGTTCAATATGAAGTCTGGATTTGATCCAGCATAAGCTTCATATCTATCACTTTCCCATTCAGTTCCTGTGTAATAAGGACTTTTATGATCTGGAATCCCGGCGGTTTCTATTACCACAAAATCTCCGTCTTGATAAACAGCATCAATATTGTAAAACTTCTGATACACATCTGGCAGATTTTCGTCCACACCTTCATCCTCTTTCTTACATGAAGAAAATAGAATTAAACCAAATAATAGATAGATTCCGCTTTGTTTGATCGTTACTTTTAACATACTTTTTTTGAATTAAGTGAATGATTCTCTTCTGAAATAATTCAGCTGAGTTTGGTTTTGGTTTTAATAGGGTTTAAATGAGGAATAAAACTGCACCTAATAGTGCATAAATTATTGAATCCAATACCTTAAGTCTAACGTCTACCATATCTCTCTCTTTTTATTGAAGATCCTTAAAATAGGAAACTTCATGTTCTTGTATTCTAAGACTTAGAATTTGTAAAAAGGTTTAAAAATCAATTCAAAAAAAAGAAAATTCAACTAAGTTGATGAAAGTGTCGCCCTTTTTTTTCTTCTTTTTCTAAACCATAGCACCCCAAAGAAACCAAGTGATGTACAAATCACTCCATACCAAAAGAACCTGTGCGTAACCATCAGTTCGATATAATAAGGAATTAATTTCCAATTAAAAGGATCGGTTCCCACTTCAGTTTGCCAATATTCAACATCATAATAGTAAACAGGATTCAATTTTTCTCCGGTCAAACTTTTTGTAATAAAGCTGGCCTCCCCCATTTCGTTCACCAGTACGTGTAACATAGCATCTCTCGGTAGTCCGCGAATTGCGGTGGCTATAATTTTCACATTATTGTCCTTATCATAAAAATGAAAAAAAGAGGCTGGTGCACTTCCTAATGATCCTGAAAAAAGATAAACGTGCGATTTTAAGCCCATTTCTTTTAGGATTGGAAGGACCTCTGATTCGTAATTTGTTCCGCCAATGCTTTGCGTATTGTCTTCAAAGATTCCGTCCATTTCGTCGTAAGCTTCTTTCCAAATGGTGCGGTGGGTATAAATAAAAACATTCCCCCCATTACCTTTTTCAACTTTTACAGCCGCCTCTTTTAACAAATCAAGCTGCTCTCCATTAATATCACCATTGTCTCTTTCTGTATCCAAAACAATATGGATATCCATGTTGATTTCAAACGAAAAAGCAGTTTCACCAAAATTATCTTGATAGATATTGTCTGTTAAATCATGATTTCCAACACTATTCACCAAAGGCATTTCCAGTTTATCAAATAAGCTGGTTTGATAGTTAGGAATATCATTAGAAACATCTTTGAACAAATCTCCCAAACAAACCAACATGGCTGCATTAGAACCATTTATCCAATCTAAATTTGCCAATAAGGTATTTACAGGAAAACACGACTTGTTTCCACCATCTCCATAAAAATGACCACTGACAATAAACGAGTATTGAGGTCCATCAACCTTTATTTCTTTATTGTTAAAAGGTGATTTGTATTGACCTTTGGCCGATAAACCGAACAAACAAATAACAATTAGCGCTATGTATTTATAAGCCATCATTTATCCATTGGTTCTTAATACCTCACTTTTTAATGCGCCAGCAGGTGTTTTATAAAATAAATAGGATGAAGTCGCTCCATCATGTCTTTCTAAGTCTTTTATAGATACGCCCACTTCACCCGAAACGATTGTACTTCCGTAGGTTTTAAAAGATGAAATATTATTCAATTCACTGATCATTTTATTGTTCTCAAAAATCGATCCCCATGAACTAAAATCAGACAAATAATTCAATTCAGAAACCGATTCATACCCTGAAATATTGGACTGATGCATTTCTATATCCGAACCTGATGACGCGATAAATGTATCCCCGTTTTTAGCGTTAAAAGCTTTGATTTTAACAAAACACCTATCGAACGTGCCCAAGGAACTCATGTTACCACTGCTACAATCTATTAATGTGATTTCCGATTCAGATGCGACAATTAATTTTTGATCCGTATCTGCCATCACACATTTTTGAAAACTAAGTTTTCCATTTTTTATTTCAATTAAATTATTCTTAACATCATAAAACTGTGTGTGAACGGCTAAAAGTTCTCCTCCAAGAATACTGATACAGGTCCGGTATCTTTGAGGATTATATGCACTCACCTTTAGCTCATTCTGATCACTTCCTAAAAATTTTAATGTTCCTTTCACCACGATAATGCCATCCCTTGAAAAATTAAGTGATTGCCCCGCATTTACTACAAGTGTTTTATGCACTGGAACTACTATCATTCCTGAAATTTTCGAGTGTCGCTCTGGAAAAACTGCGACCGAGTCATTCAGCCAGTTTAGCACACTATCCATCTCACTTCCTTCTGGTTCTATTTCAAGAATATTATAATCGGCAGGCATTGGCAATTCAGAAACATCCACTTCAAAATGTGTCTTTGCACCTGGAATCTGTGCAAATAGCACCATATTCTTTAGCTTTTTACCATCATAGGGAAATTCTATTCGAAAATAATGCGCATATGTATTTCGGGCTTTTGGTGGAAGAATATAAGTTGAATCTAGGAAGTAATCCCTTTTGTCATTTACATGTAACCCCAAAATTTCAATCGGATAATCACTTACTGGAGTCAGACTAACTGTGACTGTAGAATCTGTTGAACCAGCCAGAAAAGCATGAAATGGTTTTGGCAATTCAAGGTTGTGTCGAATTAATTCAATATTATCATAATAAGGTTGGAAAGAGAACTTGATATAGGCAAATTCATCCGCTAAAACGCCTCGTTTACTATTTAAGTCCGATTCAATTTTATCCGTAAAAGCACGAAAATACTCCTCGTCACAAATGCGTTGAAGCTGTTCAATATAGACAGCGAAAAATACAGAGTCTGCAAATAATCGATCGTGATAATTAAATCCGATCGTCGCATAATCTTCAGGGGTGCGTTGTCCAGCAATTTTAACGGTTTCTCGCACAGAGAAACTTTCATAACCAACGGGTTCTAATTTAGCCGTATTCACATTATAATAAAACTTCACATCACTCCAATCTAAAGAATGATAGCCACCTACTAAATCGATTACCGCATGAAATTTCGCCATTTTACCGACATCAAACACCTCCGAAGTTGACTTAATCCCTCTTCTAAATTGTTCTAATAACGCAGCTCCTTTTTGATAAGAACGTATTAATTCTGGATTTTTTTCAACGACACCTTGATCATAAGGCTCAGGGAAAGAAGAACTATAATTGGAATAACCTTCATCTAAATACACACCACCGAATTCATCAATACGTTGCTCCCAATATAATTCTGGATTCCAGCGAATAATTGCACCTGGCGGACGGTTATTATCTCTTAACAAGTGTTGCCCAAAATGCTCTTCAATGGCATAAATTCCAAGGTCTTGGTCGTTTAATTTTAAGCGGATAAAATCATATTTAAGGTGAATCACATCCTCATTTTCCAACAATTCATGATACACCCATTCGTAGGCGTAATTTCTTGTCGCCGGATTTTGCAATGAAAAACGATACATGCCCATGACCTCCTCTTTGGTTTTTACCCGAAACGACCATTTATCGCCTTCTAAATGATCTGTCATATGCCCTTTTAGGCGCATTTCTCCTTTAATTGTATCGCCATTATAGAGCAACTTACAATTCACATAATTATCCCCTTTATTGACTTGAATACCACGGTCTAAACTTTCTTGGCGTTTATCTTTTAAGAATTGATAATCTCCATCTGAGAGTAACAACTGAATTTCTTCAGCCACTGCAACGTCTGCCAGGTTCTTATTGGTTTGATAATTGGTAACAAAGTCTCCAAGATTATCAAAGCCTTTCGTTTTAACGTATTTATTGGACAGGTAAAAACCAATAGTACCCATGACAAGTACAAGCAATATAATATTGCGGAACAAACGCCCTTTATTTACTTTTTTACTCATCCTCTATACTGAATTCATCTTTTACGTAGTCTTTCCCTGTCAAGTTACTTATAAATATGGTCAGAATTGTTAAATAAAGAATCGTGAAGGGGTTCAACGAAGCCACCAACCATGATTCGAAATAAATATTAAAGGCAATGGATGCTACAAAAGCGATTATAATATAGTTATCCCGCATGGTTTTACCGATAATCGCAATGATCCCACCAAAATAAGCGACTACTCCTAAAATCCCTGCATCCATCCACA
Source organism: uncultured Crocinitomix sp. (assembly GCA_905478225.1). Taxonomy (GTDB): domain Bacteria; phylum Bacteroidota; class Bacteroidia; order Flavobacteriales_D; family Crocinitomicaceae; genus Crocinitomix. The sequence continues at coordinate 13,029 of CAJQHR010000048.1, read as the reverse complement.
TGGAAAGATAGGAATTATGCACACCACCAGAGTGCCCTTGCATAGAGAGCCATTTGTAATTCGGACGCATAATATGTTCGTCATGCCCAAAACCTCCGCCTATGAAATAATAATCCTGAATTTCCTGCCAGGCAAATACCCAGGCAATACCACGCCCTGAACCCTCCTCGATCGAATCAATTCTGAAAAAATTTTGCAAACCGAAAAACTCTACTCCTCCAACAAACACAATGAACAATTGATCATTAAATGTTAAAATTGCAGCCAATAAAACAAGTGCCAAAAACCAATTGACTTGAATCATTTTGTAAATCACATAGAAGAGGAACATACTCATCATTCCGTTACGAGAACCGGTCCAAATTAGGGATAATAGAATCACAAAAAGAATGTACATATTCTCTTTTTTGGTAAACGTAGCGAGATTAAACCTCCGAATTAATACCCAAAGCACAAAGGTTAAATTCAAGATCACCCCTAGCCCATTCGGATTACCGAGAACACCTTTGAATCGCCCAACCTCCATGGCAATGTCAGGCGCAACAAAGCGAAGAATGATCCCAATCGTCAACATTCCAATGATGAACGTCAGCAAGGCTTTCCAGAAATGATCTTTGTCCCTTCGGTGCAAAATCACCACAAATAAAGGAATACAGAGATACATTAAAACAAAGGAAAGTGTCTTTTGAAAACCGACTTGAAAATTGAGCGTATCAGACAAACCTGCGGTTGCTATAACCATAAAAGGAATGAAGTAAACGACTAGCTTCGGATAAGGTTTAAAACTTTCGCGGTCGCGAATAAAAAACATGAACATGGTTAATGGCACAAGTGGTTTCAACGTTTTTATCCACTTCATGTCATCATAAGTCGCAATTTCAACGGGGACATAATCTGCTAACATTAAAGTCCATACGGCAATGATAAACATTTCGAAATACCGCCCTCTTAACCCGTAAAGGAAGAGAAACATTGGATAAATTGGAAAAATCAGTGGTCCACCCCAAACACCCAAAATATACATGATTGCCAAAATCATGATAAACTGTGAATGCTCTTTGTACGCGGGAATCATTAGAGTGCCTGAACCTGTTTTTGATAGATTGTACGGCGTTCAAGCAAAAAAGTCTCATTTTCGGCACAATCTTTTTCCCATTGCTCAATTGAGTCAATAAATCGCCACCTTCTAATTTGACGATCAATTCCCGCCGAATACATTTCTTTAACCTGCTGAAACTCCCATTTCACACGTTCTTCTGAAAATTCCACCTCCAACAAATCTATCACTCTATTTTGAAATCGTTCCTTAAATTCAGGGTATGCTATTAAACTTGTGAATAACTGCCCCGTAATTGAATTACGGGTTAACAACTTGTCAAACAAATTAGAGTTTACATTATCCGTTCCCGGATACGCCAGACTGAAATCTAAATCATTCAAAATCCATTTCCATTTTTTACCTCCTGCCTTATACCAAGTGGTGTTATTATGCAACCAATCTTGATTGGCATAATAGGTTTCAAAAATAATATAATCAACGAAAGATTTGATGCTGATCTGATCCCTCACACGCCTATAATCAGCCTCAGAACTAATTTGTTCTGGTAGACTTGAAATTAAGGAATCAAAGCGTGCTTTTTCCTTTTTAGATCCATCTTTTAGTATTGATCGATCTCCATAAACCTCGCAATATAAGATCGTGATATTTTTTTCCTTTTCGTTTTCAATCTCTGCAATGTAGAGTGGATCAATGCGCTGGCGCATATTGTATATCCCCCAATAATTTCCATTAATAAAAACAGGAAGCGGTGAACCTTCCAATGCAGCAACCTCTGAATTTTCAGCCAATCTATGCATGAACAAATCGGCAAAAAGAGTGCGACTATTGTCATTCCCACCTTGGCGTAACAGCAGACTCGAAGACTCCATAGGACGTCCGTCTGGTGCAGAAAAAAACGCTGGAGCCTTACTGGGCTTTCCTTGTTCATCTAATATTTTAAACTTTAAAGATTTTTGCGGAAAATAACGGGTTGCATTTCCACTGATTTTCATTTCGCAACGGATATCAGTTTGCCCATTACCGTTAATATTATCCCAGAAATACTGAAATCTCGCTGGTCTGCCCCATTCGGGTCCACGACTAGCAAAATTTGCAGATCTATACCACCAATCTTTTTGAAATCCTTGATCGTGTGATGAAGATTCCCCATAAATCATTAATCCTTTTTCCCAATCAAATAAATCGTCATGATTAATTGTAATATTCACGAGCGATCCCGAATAGGTCATTCCCTTTTCAAAATAGGTCAAAACTTTTGGTTTAGATTCTGTTCTTTTTATTTCATTTCTAATTTTTAATACGATATTCTTTACAGCTGGAAATTTCCCCTTAGGGTGTCGCCAACGAATGGATGCAGTTTGATAAATAATAGCTGGGTTTTCCAAATCATCAATTATCAATCCTTTATCAGGTGCTTCCTTAAACGTCTTACCTCCATCCATTGAAAAGAGCAGCGTTAAATTTTCATTGTTCAATCGAATTTCACCCCCTTCATAAATCCCTTGCTCCGGATAACTGACCTGATCATCAACCGAAAGATTCGTAATTATATAATGGTTAGGGCTAAAAAGAGATTCTTGAATACTAGGAAAAGCCACCCACAAAAACGCAATGCTCAGGACGAAGAACAGCAAGAGTGAATCTATGCCTAGTTTCTTTAACATTGCAGAACAAATTTATTTTTTCAAGGGTGTAAACAATACAATTCCGAACAAAACAATACAACCAATGCCTGTTTGCAAAACGCTTCCAACGCCGCAACCAACCCCTATTAGCACAAGCATTACTGTTCCAATTGTTTCTAATTTTCCTTTTTCCTTCCCGCGTAGTAAAAGCAATAAAACCGCTGCACCTAAAATTGCCAACGGTTCAGTCATTTTAACCAGTGAAGCCATTAAAGCCGCCGAAACAGCAATCAAAGCGCTATACTCCAATAATTTTTTACCTACCTTTTTATTGACAATGAGTTGCAGGATATGCGCCGCAAGCGCCGCACAGAACAATTGAAACAAAAAAAGTGGAATCTGGTCAACGGCAAAACCATTTAATAGATCAGTGAAAAAATCTTGAATCGTACTCATAAATTAATTAGCTTAAAATATTTATGCTCGGTCTTTGCGCATACGAAGGTACATCAACTGCGAAGTTTTGCAAAATTGTAGGCATTAATTCTCGTGTAGAAACTTGATGCAAACTCATTTCACTGGCCTTATAGGAAGGATGATAGATAAAACAATGCCCTTCCGGTATATGATATGCAGTAGCGGATGACTTATCTTCAATCATGACATTTTCTAAGCCTGTTTGATCAAAAGTAACTTCAACTCCATCCAATTCAACCAACACCGTTTTCAAGTTTTGCTGACCCAAATCAATCGAAAATCTACCCGCGCTCATTTCCCGATATTGAAAGGGTTTCGTGTTAATTTTCAAACCTTCTATTTTCGATTTAAATGCCTCACTGTCTTTTACAGAATAATTGAATTGAGGCAACATAGATGGTAAAAATTCATATTCATTTGGAGCAATGCCTAACATTTTAAAAAAGGCATCATGATCAGTCACATACAACTGTGTTTCAATAGGCTCAGACTCTACCGCCTCTTGCCCCATGCTTGATGTAATCACCAATTTATACTCTTGATTTTTATTTACAAATGAAGCTAGCTTCTGCAACATTTCATCCGTTTTCCCCATTGTAAATAGAATCTCGTTTTCATAAGTTGAAATCCAATCTTGCCCATATTTCATATCCTTATATTCGGTAGGAAAAACAGCAGCCCAATAGCGGTGTTGACTTGAAGCGACATGATTGGTAAAGAATGTTGTAAAATCAGGTTTTTCTTTTCTCAGCAATTTGAAAAACACATCAAAACTTAAAACAGTTTGATACGTTCGGCGCCGAACAGTCTTCCATGGCGTTTTTTTCTCTTGAAGCAAATGTCCGCCAATATCTTTCATTGTTCCGGCTTTAAAACCTAAACTTCCAATTTTGCCAAACAATTTAAACATGTCCTTATACGGAATTGTTGAATCCACATTTCGAGCAGACTTGCGGCTCAATTTCAAATTAATATCTTGAAACAATTCCACGTTTTTTGGAAAACACTCTTTCCCCGTTGCAAAAACGTCTGGCACATAAAAACTATAATGTCCCTGTGTTTCTGGTGGTGGATAAGAATGTAAGGAACCAAAAACGCCTGTTTTAATTCCATTCTTGGCTAATATTTGCCAAAGTGGCGGAAATTCAGCATCTACTTTGCTTAAATCTTGATTAAAATCCGAAATATAATGTTCGTTATTCGTCACACCTCTGTGCAAAGTAGGCCAGGTGTTCCAAGGAGAAATATGCCCTCCATTTTCACAATAGGTTTCAAATTTTTTTAAAGATGAAGTGTTTTGCGCTAGCCAAGAATTGGGGCGCATTTTACAATAATATTCGATAATTCGAATCGGAACTTCATTTAATTCGTAAAGTATAATTTTATTCATTTTAATCAAATCTTGTGCAGTTTTTGTAGCTATCTCAATAGAAATAACACCCTGTAAATGTAGTTAAAAAAGCCGAAAAACGGGTGTTTTAAGCTTATTAAAGAAGACTACTTTGAATGATTCTTATCAGTTTTGGAATGGGATGTACTTGGTTCAAATAACTATATTTAGCCCTTCATCAAATGAAGCAAATGTTCAAGCGATTATTTGGGCAATTGAATAATGGATAAAAAAAGCGACCACATATTAATAATAAATAGTTTACGGGGTTTAGCTGCCACGGCGGTTTGCTTTTATCATTTTGTATTCACAACTAAAGATTATGTGAATGACGAGACGCTGTTGTCTATTTTCGAATATGGCGATCGTGGTGTGCAATTGTTTTTTATTATATCGGGTATTGTGATTCCATTGTCCATGATTAAAAGTGGATATACGTTAAGGAATTGGAAGAATTTCATGCTCAAACGTTTCATTCGAATTGAGCCTCCTTATTTGGTTGCTGTAGCTATCGGAATTGTTTATTTAGTTGGCAGAAACTATGTTGGTGGCACGGCGCCTGTAGATTTAACCCCGACTTTTTCTGAAATCCTTTTGCACATAGGTTACCTCATTCCTTTTGTTGAAAATGCCGATTGGGTAAATCCCGTTTTTTGGACCTTGGCAGTTGAATTTCAATATTATATTGCGCTTTCCCTGCTTTTCCCACTTGCATTATCTGGCAAATTATTCCTCCGTTCCATTTTTTATGCGCTCTTCATAGGAGCGGGTTTCGCTACCCTTTCCTATGCGTTTTTCCCACATTGGAGTCCTTACTTTTTAGTAGGAATCATTTATATTTTAATGCGAAAAGAATTGATTTCGAAGCTTGAGTTTGGAATTGTGGCGCTTATTCTTGCTCCAATTATCTACATCAACCTTGGACCTGTGGATTTGGGCATTGCGGTTGTTAGTATTTTGGTTATTCATTTTTTCTCTAATCTCAAAACAAAGTTGACCCTGTTTTTAGGTAAGATTTCTTATTCATTATACCTCTTACATTCAGTGATTGGTGCGGCTTTCATTAATTATTTATCGCATATTTATACTGAACCTTATCAAAAATTTATTGTGATTAGTTTAGGGTTTGCGATAAGTGTAGGGTCCGCCTATTTATTGTATCGATTTATAGAGAAACCTAGTCATGGTTGGGCCAAAAGGATTGGTAAATAATCAATGAATTCGTAAGCTTAAAGCTTAGCCAAATCAATTAAAACGCTTGGTTCTTTTTGTCCAAAATCTTTAAAAGATACTGTCCATATTGATTTTTCGACAAAGGCTTAGCCAACTCTTCTAACTGATCGGCTGTGATATAGCCTTTACGATAGGCTATTTCTTCGATACAGGACACTTTTAATCCTTGCCGTTGCTCAATAGATGCGATAAAATTGGATGCTTGAATTAAGGATTCGTGCGTACCTGTGTCTAACCATGCCATTCCTCTTCCTAACAACTCCGTTTTTAAAGACCCCTCTTCTAAATAGCACTTATTTAAATCAGTAATTTCCAACTCTCCCCTTTTCGAGGGTTTTAATGTTTTTGCTTTTTGAATGACTGAATTATCGTAATAATAAAGTCCTGTTATCGCATAGTTAGATTTAGGTTCGGTCGGTTTTTCTTCCAAACCAACCACTTTTCTATTTTCATCAAACTCAACTACTCCGTAACGTTCAGGATCATTCACATAATATCCGAAAACTACTGCTCCTTTATCAACTTCGGCGGCATTCTTCAATATTTTAGGTAAACCATATCCGTAGAATATATTATCTCCCAATACCAAACACACACTATCGTCTCCAATAAAGTCTTCTCCTAAGATAAACGCTTGCGCTAAACCATCAGGTGAAGGTTGAACACAATAAGAAATTTCTAAGCCAATAAAACTACCATCTCCAAATAATTCTTTGAAAACAGAAATATCTCTGGGTGTCGAAATAATCAAAATTTCGCGAATACCAGATAACATTAACACCGATAACGGATAGTAGATCATTGGTTTATCATAAATCGGCAATATTTGCTTCGAAACTGACTTTGTCAATGGATAAAGCCTCGTTCCCGATCCTCCTGCTAGAATAATTCCTTTCATATGACTGAATAGTTTAAATTGGTTAACGTAATTAATCTAAATGTGTTACTTAAAAGATCATATTTTGTATATTTACACCGTAAACCTAACTGAAGCCTATGAAATACATAGGTAGTTATTTGTTTTTTTAAATTTTTATTGAATGAAACAAAATTACTTAAAACTGAAATTAATTCTTGCAGTAGCATTTTTTGCTTCTGTAAGTGCAGTGGCACAAGTCACTTACACCTACACAGGTTCAACTGGCACATACACAGTTCCAGATGGCGTTACAAGCATTAGCATTGAAGCTAAAGGTTCTAAGGGAGAGGATGATTCTGCTGCTGGCGGAAATGGTGCAACAATGTTTGGCGAATTTGATGTTAGCCCTGGTGATATACTTACTTATTATGTTGGTGGAAACTCAGCTGGTTTGCATGCAGGTGGAGACGGAACTTATGTTGAAAACACAACTACTGGAACATTATTAATTGTTGCAGGCGGCGGTGGCGGTGCTGCATATAGCAAAATAGGAGCTGGTGCACCAACAACAAATGATGGTAATATTTCCATTAGTCATCCAGGTTATGATGATGGTGATGCTGGAACAGGCGGTAACGGCGGTGGCGCTGGAGAAGGTACTTGGGGAACTGGTGGTGGAGGCGGATGGCTTTCTGCTGGAGCTGATGGATCAGGTTCACCTGGTGGAGCAATGCCTTGTTTAGCTAGCTACGGAACAACTTACGCTGGTGGAGCTGGTGGTGGTTATTCTGGCGGCGGTGGTGTCGACATGAACAGTGGCTGGGGAACTGGAGGCGGAGGCGCTGGTGGTTCTTACAATATTGGAGATGCTCAAGATAACGTTGAAGCTAATAATGCGGCTTTAGGAGAAATTACTATTGATGAATTATGTTCAGGTATTGAAGTTACTGTTACTTCTGAATCAATTTGCCTTGGTGGTTCTTTCACGTTGGAAGGAACTGGAGACGGAGACATTACATGGGATGGTGGAGTTGTAAATGCCGAGCCGTTCACACCTGCTTCTTCAGGAACATTTACTTTTAATTCATCAAGTGATTCTGACGTTGATTGTGGTTATACTATAGACATTGAGGTGTTTGAACTACCTGATGTAACTGCTAGTGTGGATGAAGATGAAATATGTGTTGGCGAATCAATTGTTTTAAATGGTGGTGGAGCAGATACTTATGAGTGGATTCCATTAGAAATTGAAGATGATGAAGAATATACACCAGGAGTTGGCGAGTACACTTATACAGTAATTGGTACTGATGATGAAACAGGTTGTGAAAATAACGCTGAAGTTGAAGTATCAGTTTATGAATTACCTGAGGTTGTTGCAACTGTTACAGATGAAGAAATTTGTTTAGGCGAAAGCGTGACCTTAAATGGTGAAGGTGCTACAACTTATGATTGGGATCCTACCGAAGAAGATGGTGTTGAATTTACGCCAGATGCTACTGGAACAACAACTTATACCGTTGTTGGTACGGATGATAATGGTTGTGTTAATGAAGCAGATATTGACGTGACTGTTTATGAGGCATTAGAAATTACTTATACGACTACTGATGAAATTCTTGGTAGTGACGGTGAGATTGACATAACAGTTACTGGCGGAAGTACTCCTTATTCTTTTGATTGGGATAATGACGGAACGGGTGACTTTGATGATGATGAAGATTTGACTGGTTCAACTGGTGGAACTTATATTGTTGTAGTTATGTGTGATGCTGGTTGTGCTGAAACTGCAACAGCAACTGTTGGAAGTCAGGTTGGAATTGAAACAGAAAATTCGGTTACATTAAGTGTATATCCTAATCCAACTTTAGGATCAGTAACGGTTCAATATGCTGGTCAATTTACTTATGAAGTAACTGCGATTAACGGAAACCGTATCTTAAACGGACAAGCTGTTGATCAAACTGAAATTTCTTTGGACACTTATGCAAATGGAATTTATTTTGTCACTGTGAAATCAGAAGGACAGATTAACACTGTAAAAGTGATTAAAAAATAATAAGTTAAATTTATTTAGAAAAGGGGCTCCAAAATTTTGGAAGCCCCTTTTTTTTTGACCCAGGATTTCATTAAGAACACCTTCTTAACCATCTTTTTAATTTTAATTATTGCATTAAGAATCAATTATTCTAAGGAATGTTGCGATTACTTCACCGATTTCTAACACATTATTGTTTTTTTTTCGATATTTGAAGAAGCACTCCCTACGAGATATGACCATGAAAAAATTACTATTTTTCTTTCTTTCGATTTTCTTAATCAATCCAATTGTAAATGGACAATGTGAGCCGCAGGAAGAAACGGATACGTATAGAAATAGAGCATATGCAAAGGGAACAGTAAGTTGCGGAGAAAAAGAAGGGGTTTGGAAATATTACGATCGTATAGACCGACTCATCAAACGTATTAATTATAAAGCCGGCCAATTTGATGGGGAATATATGATTTGGTATAAAACAGGCAAAAAAAAATCAACAACTGTTTACAAATCAGGTCAATTAAATGGCATAGATTCGCGCTGGGCTGCAGATGGAGATTTAATCGAAGAAACCAATTATAAGGATGGATTGCACCACGGTGTTTCAAAAATTTGGACGGAAAATGGTATTCTCATTAGTTCCACGACCTATGCAAATGGATCAAAATCGGGAGGATTTGAGCTGTATTGGGGTAACGCATTAACGAAAGAGCGCGGTACTTATGCCGAAAATCAATTGAACGGCTTATACCAATCTTATTACGAAAACGGAAAATTAAGTTCACAAATTAATTACAAGGCAGGTTCACGACACGGGAGTTATACTACCTATTTTGAAGATGGAAATGTAAGTGTTGTTGAGAGTTATCAAAATGGGATTCAAAACAAAGCTTGGAAAATATATTATCCAACTGGGGATTTACAAGTATCCGGCACATATAATATGGGTATAAAAAACGGGAATTGGCAAGAATGGTATCAAAGTGGTGGGCAAAAATCTAAAGGAGAATACTTAAATGACGACAGAATTGGATTGTGGTATGAGTGGGCCCCTTCAGGAAAGTGAAAAAAGATAAAGTATTAAATTGAAAAATCTTCTAAAAACACTTGGCCCAGGAATTTTATTCGCATCCACAGCAATTGGCGTTTCACACTTAGTACAATCTACCCAGGCAGGAGCCAATTTCGGATTCACCATGATTTGGGCAGTGATTTTAGCCAACCTTTTTAAGTATCCATTTTTTGAATATGGCGCCCGTTACGCCAATGCAACAGGTGAAAGTATTATTGCCGGCTATAACCGTTTAGGCAAACCTGCTATCTGGATTTTCTTTTTCATCACCCTGCTTTCTATGTTTTTGGTAACGGCGGCCGTTGGTTTTGTTACGGCAGGATTCATGCAAAATCTGTTCGGAATTGAAAGTGCTATTGGAACAGTAGTCGTTATTTTTATTGTTTGTATTATCATCTTAATCTCAAACAATTTCAAGCTTTTAGACGGACTAATTAAAGTAATCGGAATCATTCTCCTTCTTACCACAATTGTAGCCTTTGTAATGGTACTTTCAAAAGGACCTCAAGGTAATTTACCTCTTTGGGATTTTAATGTCGACACTAAGGCGGCCTACCTTGCCTTTTTAATTCCATTCATGGGTTGGATGCCTACGGCCTTGGATTTGTCAGCATGGAGCAGCTTATGGACAATTGAACGAATTGAGCAAACGGGCTACCACCCTACTCTTAAAGAAACCAAATTCGATTTTAATTTAGGATATCTACTCTCGGCTTTATTGGCGATATGCTTTGTGACACTCGGCGCTTTTATTATGTTCGGCACGTCATTTACCTTCTCCGCATCAGGCGTGAAATTTTCTGGAGAAATTGTTTCATTATATACAGAAACGTTTGGTGACTGGGCGAACATAATTATTTCGGCTTCCGCATTCTCAATTATGTTTGGCACTTGCGTGGCGGTATTTGATGGATATTCCCGTGCCATGTCAGCCACAACCCGAATCATATTTGAAAAACAATTGGTTAACATATCCAAAACGAAACTTTATCGAGGCATGTTATTAATTATCTCGGTGGGTTCATTTATACTCATTTCTGTTTTCCATGAAGATCCTGCAGGATTCAAAAAACTAATCACACTTGCCACCTCCATTTCATTTCTATTGGCTCCGCTTATTGCTCTATTTAACATGCTTCTTGTGAGAAAAAAATATGTTGGAGCGGCTTACGTTCCTAACAAGATCATGCGCCTTTTATCTTATTTCGGCTTTTTATTTCTCTCGGCCTTCACCTTATTGTACCTCTTTCAAAGTTACTTGCCACCTTTGTAATTGTAACCAATTTCATCCTCCTTATTATATGCAAAAAAACGATAATGAAACCCTTTAAACTTGTCATTTTAATCGTAGTTCTTTCAACTGTAAACGGATTTGCAATTGATACTCCTTCAAAGTCTTTTTCTAAATCACAGAAAAAAGAAATTGTTCCCCCAGGAACAGTTTTATTTGAAGAAGGACTTTATGTCGATAAAACCGAAATTTCAAATTTTAGCTGGTTAGAATATGTGTATTGGATGAAATCTCATTTTGGCGATTCTTCCAAGCAATATATCAACGCACTTCCAGACACAATGGTTTGGGGAAGTGAAAGTCCTTATGCGAGTCATTACTACCATCATCCTTCTTACCAAAATTTTCCCGTTGTTGGCATTTCATATGAACAAGCAGTTGCCTATTGTACTTGGCGATCAGACCGTGTTAACGAAATGCTTTTTGCGAAAAAAAACAAAGTTGTATATCACTTTTATAAGGAAGATAGCTCATTTGCAGAAATTCCTGAGGTGTGCAATTATCGCCTCCCAAATCAAGTGGAGTGGGAAACATTTTCTACAGAACCATTTTCCAAAAAAAATACGCGGAAGTATAAAAAATACGGTGCGAAAATGAATGTTAAAAGAGAGCATGACGAAGCTGGAATTGATAAAGATGGTTCAGACGTGACGGCGCCTGTTGATTGTTATTGGCCGAATATCTACGGCATTTACAACCTCCTTGGAAACGTCTCAGAAATGGTTGCTGAGAAAGGAAAATCAAAAGGTGGAAGTTGGTTCCATAAAGTTGAAGAATGTACAGTTGATAGCGTCATAGAATATAGCGTTGCTAGTTCTTGGCTCGGCTTTCGCTGTGTGTGCGAAGTCAATCAATAATTTATCCTATTCTACTGTTCATTTGGTATTGTAGGAATTAAAAAATTCACGTATTTATACACTTGTATTACGGATGATTGTTGGCGATTTTTGCTAATATTCTGGCGAAATAATGGGTTAGACCCTAATCACAATATTTTGAAAAAAATAGAATTTGCAAATATGACTTGGTTTATCTTTGGTGGTTTAATTATAACCTTAGAATATGTCATTGCAAGGATGCTTCTTATCCTCAATGTAGTAGGTGTTTCTTTTGCGAAAGAAACGCTTAAAATAGGATCACTGAATTCTGGTCCATTTGGAAAACGTGTGTATCAAAAACGACCTTTTGGGCAACCAACCATATTACTAAATCTTATTTGGATTGTATTCGGAGGAATTTGGATTGCACTTTCGCCTGTCATATTAGGAACTGCATTTGCCATCACAATTATAGGAATGCCTTTCGCACAAAAACATTACCGATTAGCCGCGGTGGCACTTACACCCTTTAGCGTGAAAATTATAGATGATTAATAAAAGTACAACACCTGCACAGTGTCTACCCTATAAAAAAATATAACCGAAGATGAACTTATTTCTGGATTTGGTTTTAATTCGATTTTTGTTCCGAACTCTGCTGTATAAAGGTTTGTTTTAAGTATTGCTATCTCATCTGCTTCATCACTTAGGCCTGATGGAGGCGAAACTTTAATTCTGTCAATTAACTTTTGCTTGCTATTTGCTAAACCCGGTATCATTGAGTTTGCCTTTACTTTATCAATGCTTGTTTTTAAAGATTCTAAATTAATTTGAATTGCCTTAATAAGTCTGTGTTTTGGGGAACGATCAATCTGTTCGTCAGCTGATCAGGATACCTGCGACTAATTGAATAATCCAGATCACGCGCATTGAAACAAAATTAAAACCCTTAATAAAATGGCGGCTCAAGCAAGCAATCCCCTAAATTGTGATTAGCTTTGTTTCGATTGATTGAACCAATGTTTGGCTTAATCTGTTAGATACAGACAAAATCGTTATTGTGGCATTTAAAATCTCAGAATAAAAATAATGAAAGGATTAAACGATATCAAACGCCCCATTATAATTTCAGGTCCATGCAGCGCTGAAACCGAGCAACAGGTAAT
>CAJQHR010000047.1 GCA_905478225.1 uncultured Crocinitomix sp. | reverse complement strand
AGCAATGGGAAGAATTTTATAACTTCGGCAGACCTCATGGAGCTTTTAAAGGAAAAACACCCTGTCAGGCCTTGAAATATCACTTAGAAAAATAAGAATTCAGTTCCATTTTAGCTGAAGTACCACAAAGGCTTTGATCAAATCACTTTGAGAATGAATGCCATTAACCGTGATGATTTACTGCGTCGCACAAGTTGAGACTAGAGCTGTAATAATTAAATTTAAATAACAAATCTTATACAATCGACTTCGCCTTGCTCACTTTTTGTTGTAAAAGAGCAATCTTCAAGACTTCGTCCATTGTTTTTACGTAATGGAATTCGAGTCCTTTTAAATAGCTCGGATTGATGTCTAGAATGTCTTTTTCATTCTTAGCAGACAATACAATTTCTTTAATGTTTGCACGGCGAGCGGCTAGAATTTTTTCTTTGATTCCGCCAACTGGTAGCACGGCTCCTCTTAAAGTGATTTCCCCCGTCATGGCTAAATACTTGCGTACTTTGCGCTGTGTAAAGGCTGAGGTAATTGCTGTTAGCATTGTAATTCCGGCAGATGGTCCATCTTTTGGAGTGGCGCCTTCTGGTACGTGTACATGTACATCCCATTTGTCAAAAATTTCCGGATCTACTCCAAATTCCTCGGCGTTTGCTTTTAGATATTGGTGCGCTAATACGGCTGATTCTTTCATGACATCTCCTAAATTCCCAGTTAATGTCAATTTTCCTTTTCCGCGAGATAAGCTGGTTTCGATATATAAAATGTCTCCGCCAATTTGAGTCCAAGCCAAACCTGTAACAACGCCTGCAAATTCATTCCCGAAATATTTATCTTTTCCGTGTGCGGGTCCTAATATTTTCGCCAATTGATCTTCTGTTACTTTAGCGATATACTTTTCTTCCATCACAATTTCTTTTGCTCGGTTACGAACAATTGATGCAATGCGTTTTTCTAATCCCCTTACGCCAGATTCACCGGTGTATTCTTCCACTATTTTTTCCAATAGTTTTGAGGAAAGGGAGATGTCTTTTTTTGTAATTCCATGCGCCTCTAATTGTTTAGGGATAAGATGACGCTTTGCAATTTCAATTTTTTCTTCAACGGTATATCCGTTCACTTCTATAATTTCCATTCGGTCTCTTAATGGACCTTGAATGGTAGATAAATTATTTGCCGTAGCAATAAAAAGCACGTTTGATAAATCATAATCCAATTCAACAAAGTTGTCGTTGAATGCACCGTTTTGTTCCGGATCTAATACTTCTAATAGGGCAGAGGAGGGATCTCCTTGATGACCACGTCCGACTTTATCAATCTCATCTAAAACAAATACCGGGTTAGAGGTTTTTGCTTTTTTGATGTTTTGAAGGATACGACCTGGCATAGCGCCAATATAGGTACGTCTATGGCCACGAATCTCTGCTTCATCATGCACGCCGCCCAATGACATACGTACATATTTACGACCCAATGCTTCGGCAACTGATTTGCCCAATGATGTTTTACCAACGCCCGGAGGTCCGTATAAACAAAGAATAGGGGACTTCATGTCTTGTTTCAACTTGATCACCGCCAAGTATTCTAAAATCCTGTTTTTTACCTTATCTAAACCAAAATGGTCGCGGTCTAATATTTTCTTGGCGTGCTTTAAATTGAAATTGTCGTCTGACATTTCATTCCATGGCAAGTCTAAAACCAAGTCGATATAGTTAATCTGTACAGAGAATTCAGCCCCTTGAGGATTCATTCTACCGAGTTTTTTTAATTCTTTTTCAAACCTCTTTTGAACCTTTTTAGGCCATTTTTTCTCTTTGGCTCTTTTTTCAAAATTCTTGATTTCACTTTCCCCTGGATTCTCACCTAATTCATCTTGTATGGTTCGAATTTGTTGATTCAAAAAGTATTCACGTTGCTGACGATCCATGTCAAATTTAACCTTGGTTTGGATCTCGTTTTTCATGTTCAGCATCTGAATTTCAATGGCCAACATTCCAATGACTTTTTCAATTCGTTTTGTAATTGAACTAATCTCTAAAACTTCTTGTTTTCTACCAACTTCAGAACTTAAATTAGAAGCCACAAAATTCACTAAGAAAGTAGGACTCTCAATATTCTTAATCGCAAAAGTAGCTTCCGAAGGAATATTTGGCGAATCTTTAATAATTCGCATAGCCATCTCTTTCATAGAGGAAACCAAAGCCTTGTTCTTATCTTCAGTGACATCTAATTTTTCGTCATTCAATCCTTTTACAGCAGCTTTAAAATAGGGCGTTTCTGATACAAATTCAGAGACTTCAAATCGTCTTTTTCCTTGAATGATAACAGTGGTACTGCCATCCGGCATTTTTAGTCGCTTAAGAATTCGAGCAACCGTTCCAATTCTGTTCAAGTCTCCAGAAACAGGATCTTCAATCTCCGTCTTTTTTTGCGAAATAACACCAATTGTTTTATTGCCTTTATAAGCGTCTTCAATTAGTTTAATCGATTTGTCCCTTCCAATTGTAATTGGAATCACTACACCCGGAAACAATACGTTATTTCTTAAAGCTAAAATAGGGAGCAAATCTGGAATTGATTCTTTATTCAATGAATCCTCTTCTTCTTCCGATATTAATGGAATAAATTCAGGATCTTGATCTAATATATTTGAGAGAGCAAAAAATTCACTCTTTGTCGAGTCAGACATAAATTCAGTTTTTTTGTCAATTTGGCACTTCAAGAATTTTATTGCACTTTTTGTCTGTCAAAAGGTACTTAGAAACTTGTCTTAGCTGTTTGTTTCATGTTACACCCTAATAGCTCAATCACTATGCCAAACGATCGAAAATATAGGTTAGGATTGATTTATCCCCTTCGGTGAAAGCTTTGTGACGGCGTTGCATCATATTTTCGGCAACTTGAAAGGCTTTCTCTTTATCGAAAAGATCTGTTTTTTCAATAGCACCCCAAGTAAATGATGGAATATATTTAGCTGGAAATCGGCCTCCAAAAATATTAGCGCTTACACCAACCACAGTGGCTGTATTTAACATGGTATTAATTCCTGTTTTAGAATGATCACCCATTAATAAACCGCAGAATAGTATATCAGATGTTTCAATTTGATTGGTAACATAAGAATACACCTTAACATTTGAGTAATTGTTTTTTAAGTTACTTGAGTTGGTGTCGGCGCCTAAATTGCACCATTCGCCTATTACAGAATTCCCAAGGAATCCGTCGTGCCCTTTATTTGAATAGGATTGGAAAACACAATTCGAAACTTCTCCACCAACTTTACATTCAGGGCCAATTGTTGTGGCGCCATATATTTTGGCGCCCATTTTTACCACGGCTTTTTCGCATAAAGCAAATGGTCCTCTTATCATAGCGCCTTCCATCACTTCGGCATCCTTACCAATATAAATGGGGCCTGTTGAAGCGTTTAATATGGCATGTTCAACTTTGGCACCTTCTGCTATAAATATGTTTTCAGGATTATTGCTGCGATTTGTTTCGCTGAGAACTTGGCTGGTTTTATTGGAAGTTAATATTTCAAAGTCTGATTCAACAGCCTTATCATTTCGTTGAAAGATGTGCCAAGATTTTTCAATTGAAAGTAAATCTTCAGCAGTCGTATTTATTTCTGTTTCGACCGTTTGCCCTTTTTGCGCCAATCGAACGCCGTTAACGAATAGTCCTTCTCCTTTTTTTAATGCCAATACTTCTTTCACTAAACTCGGCGTAGCTTTATAATTTCCGGCAATAATTAAACTATCGTCCTCCAAATTCCCCTTTTTGAATTTGGCATTTAGATAGTCCTTTGTGAGGTATGCCGTTTCATAATCAACACCATGCAAATCAAAATAATACGCCCACGATTCTCTAATCGTCATTATTCCAAACCTAATTTCAGCCACAGGGCGCGTTAAGGTAAAAGGAGCTAAACTTTTGTGTAATCCGTTGTCGTCGAAAATTACTTGCATAAAAAAGGATATAAAAAAACCCGTATCGACAATGTCAATACGGGTTACTAAGTTATAAAAATTTTTACGATTTCTTCATGTTCTTACCGTAACGGTTTTTGAACTTATCAATTCTACCCGCCGTATCTACAAATTGCATTTTACCTGTAAAGAAAGGGTGCGATTGTGATGAGATATCCAATTTAATTAAAGGATATTCGTTTCCGTCTTCCCAAGCTTCTGTCTCGTTTGAAGCGGCACAAGAGCTAGATATAAATTTGTATCCGTTTGACATATCCTTGAAAACAACTAATCTGTATTCTTCTGGATGGATTCCCTTTTTCATCTTATTTTATTTTAATTTCGTCTTTTCTAAATAATGATTTCGCTATGTAACATCAAAGTTGCGCAAAATCGAGGTGCAAATTTAGTATTTTTTTTTAAATCAAGATTATTTTCTTCGATAAAATAAAAAAACTAAAATAACGTAATTACCTTTGTACGATCATTAATAAAATATGCGATTAATAATAATTTCTTGCTTTGTCCTTATAGCTGCAGCTTCTGTTTCTTGTAAAAAGGATAAAAACTTCACTAAGAATCACTTAGATTTTTCGCAAGACACTGTTTTGTTCGACACTGTTTTCACAACAATAGGGTCAACAACAAAGCGCTTTAAGGTTTATAATAACAATGCTGGTACCATTAATATTGACGAAGTTCAATTAATGGGTGGTGAGGATTCGCCTTTCAGAATAAATTTTGATGGTGTACCGGGCATTTATCACGAAAATATAGAGTTGGCTGGAAAAGATTCGCTTTATGGGTTTATTGAAGTGACTTTAGAAGTTAATAATGTAAGTAATCCTCTAGTGATTTCAGATTCAATTCGATTTTTGACCAATGGCTTAAATCAATACCTTAACATTGATGTTTGGGGACAAGATGCCTATTTTCATGCCAATGAATTAGTGGCAGATGAAATTGAATTGTGGAATAATGATAAGCCACATGTATTATATGGGCGTGTTGCGGTCGGTTTTCCAACAATAGATTCTAATTTAACATTAACCATTCCTCCGGGAACTCAAATTCACGGACATAAAGGCGCAGAGTTTATTGTTTATAAGAGTACACTTAATGTTCAGGGAGAATTAGGAAACGAAGTCGTTTTTCAAGGCGATCGTCTCGAAGGTTTTTATGACAATTTATCTGGACAATGGACGGGGATTCGAATGATTTCTGCGAATACAAGTTCGATCAATTATGCCGTAATTAAAAACGCGGCGGTCGGTCTTCAGATAGATACAACACAATCGGTATTAACGCTTAACTTAACAAATACTATTATTGATAATTCAGATTTCTATAATTTGCTACTAGTTGCTAGTCCAAACGTGGTGGCAGAAAACTGTCAATTTGGTAAGGCCGGTATTAATTCAGCCTTTTTGTTTGCTGGCGGCACTTATAATTTCAGGCATTGCAATTTTGTGAACTATTGGGCTGGTGGGAGAGGTGGGGCCGCCTTTAAATTGAAAAACTGGTATGTTTTTGAAGGCGTAGCTTATGTCTCAAGCGTGGTAGATTCTAGATTTGATAATTGCATATTCTACGGCAATGCTGCCAACGAAATAGAAGTCGACACTTTAGACGGAATTACAATGGATTTTGAATTTAACGCCAGTTTAATGAGGCGAGAAGAGATTTACGATTACACCAACTATTCTCCATCTGTCATTTGGAATGTGAATCCAATTTTTATTGATCCTTCTTTAGATGATTTTCATTTGGATATTGGTTCGCCTTGCAGAAATGCTGGAGATCCTGGATTCTCAAACTCAATGGATATAGAGGGGGTAATGAGATCAACACCGAATATTGGTTTGTACGAACTGTAGCCTAGAAAAGGCACAATTACAAAAAACATGATTATTGAATTTGGAGATAATGTAAGATTTATCGACAATGAAATTACGAAGGGCGCCAATATTGCATTGAAAGATGAAACCTGTGTGGGATTTACAACTCCATCAAAGACTCAAATCGAATATATTGGAACTACTGAGGTGATTATGCATTATCGATTCAATTAAAGGGAGATTCTGAGATCGTGTGGACCACGCAAGACTTGCTTGAATTTATAAATCATGGTGAAGGTCAGGTAATGGAAGTTGGCAATATACGGGCAACAAGAAGAGCAGATGGAAGTTGGAAAGAAGAAATGATTGACCCAGCTAAAGAAAAGTCAAATTGGATAAAAAGATGGTTTAAAAGAAAATGAATTTTGATTCTAAAAAACAACAATCTCCTCAATAGCAATTGAAACCTCTCCCATAAAAGAAAATTCGCGATAAGCATAAAGCTTCACTTTATAGACTCCTGTTTGACTAAAGGCTTCCGAAAATTCTATATCTGAAGACGCGACGTCATTTTCAGGCGCACCAGCTGGTCCTTCAAAAAACCAGGCTAAACTCAATGTGTTTTAAGAGCAAGATTTAATATCAATTGAGGTGCCTACAGCCACATTTATCTCACTTAACTCCATACACGCAGTGGGTCGTTTTTTGCAGCTTACCGCAGCAATAGAAAGTAGGGAGATGAAAAGAATGATTTTTTTGTGCATTATTTTTTGTGACTTTCCCACGAATTTAGAAAAGAACTTTTAATTTACAAGATACGTGTAGAAAAAAAATAGACTTTTGAAGATTTTTTGCAATCCACTTAATTCAATCGAATCAACAGTTTTTGAATGAAAATTTATTTAAGTTTAAATCGCTATCCCAACTTTGTGCTTTAAAAACACGTTAACAGAAATAGAGAAGATTTAGAAGTTGAACCATAATTGTATCTTGACTAAGATCTTAACCTATACGCTATACACACCCTTAAATTTCTTATTGTCTTATTCGATTGCTTGGTATGGCAAAAAGAGCAGAAGAAGCGCGCCCTTATATTATAATGGTGACACTGCTCGGATTAACGACTTTCCCATTTACGGAACGAATGATTTTATTAAACAATAACTAGAGTATACAAAAGCAATGATTTTATGAGTGATTCCTTAATATGCGAATTTGAAATTCCAGATTTTTTCTCTGAAACGGTTTATGCGCACGACAATTCAGGTTATTTTGCACCGAAACAATACAGCACTCAACTCTGCACAGATTCGGGTAAATTACTTCTAAGTAGAAGAACCAATGTTAGTGGCTACGAAGATTTTACCACGTTTTCTTTAAATGCAGAAAAAGAATAAGAGGTCCATACCACAAATTATCACAGAAATTTAGGACTCCGATTAAAAACATATAAGTCAAAAATCACTAAACACTTTGCCAAGTATTCCCTAACGTGGGTGTAATTTTTGCGCGATTGCACGTCCACAGCAGAAAATGCAATAGCATTTAAACCGTAATAATTAGCTATGAACAAGGCGCGTTGATTGTGAAATTGTTGCGAAACAATCGTTACATATTGGCAATCGAAAACCTTTTTTGCTCTTACAACCGAATCGAGCGTTCTAAAGCCTGCATAATCTTTGATAATGGCACTTATAGGAACGCCAGCATCCACTAAATAATCAGTCATGTCTTCCGTTTCGTTATAAGCGGTGACAGAATTATCACCACTCACAATTATTTTTGAAACTTTTTGGGCATTGTAAAGCGCAATTGTCGCATCCATCCGGTACTTGAAGTAGGGGTTATGTCCGTTTAATCCCTTCTTATTTGTACCCAATACTAATGCAAATTCCCGATATGGAATTGAATCGATCTCCGAATAGATTTGATTTTGGGTTTGTTGAATCACAATTTCTTGGCTGATAAACAACACAAAAAGGGCGGATAAAAACAAATAAATAACCGTGCGTTTTATTCTCATTGATTGAAGGTAAAACTTTTAGAAATTGGAATAATGAAAAAAAAATAATTTTTTTTGTATTTTTATTATGTGGTTTCATTTCCTTATTATTCACGGGTTGCAGCACGCAATAAAACCGAAAGATTTCCGTTCATTTAATTGTGGCAGCAATCTTGCAATAAACCGTGTAACCAAATGCAAGATGGTTGTTATACAAATGCAAAGAAATTAAAACCAAACAAACAATTATGCCGACTAACCCGATTTATCACCATACGGAGGATAAGCTGTTAATGGAGCTGAAGTGGATAAAGTATGCTCAGGAAAATCCTCGTGGCTTTGAGCCATTGTACAATAAGTACTACGAACAGATATTGAGATACATCTATCAACGGATAGATGACAAAGAAACTGCTTACGACATTGCAAGCCAAGTATTCTTAAAAGCGCTGAACAATATTCATAAATATGAGTATCGTGGCGTTCCTTTTGCATCTTGGTTGTATAGAATTGCTAAAAGCGAGCTATACCAATCGTTCCGTGATAAAAAGGCAAGAAGAACTGTAAACGTGGATACTTCTAATCTATCAGAAATGATTGATGAGATGGAAGAGGACACATCAGAAGATACAAGAAAGGTTTTGATTCAAATGATCAAAAAATTAAAAGAAGACGAGGTTCAGATGGTCGAGCTCAGATTCTTTGAAAAACGATCTTTTAAGGAGATTGGAGAGATATTGGACATTACCGAAAACAACGCAAAAGTAAAATCGCATAGAGTAATCAACAAAATGAAAAAACTATTTAATCAAATAGGGTATGAAAAATAGAAAGATTAATTTGGATCGCCCGCAATTGAATGCAGACGAAATCACGGCAGGAAAAAATTTCGATTCTGTCGTGCGCAACCACCAAATAATGTCAAAACCATTTTATAAACAGAGTTGGTTTTTTGGCACCACAGGTATAGCCTCATTAGGATTAATAATTGGAGGAACATTAGCGTTTCAGAATTCAACAGAAAATCAGGTCTCAACCGATATGTTGAATACAGACGCCCCTCCAAACTTGACGGTTCCCGATAATAATTTCATTGTCATGAATCCGAAATCCAAGCAGTCGTTTGACGATTTAGCGAAAAAAACCATAGTAATTAACTTACAAAACACAACGCCAATAGAAGAAACTAATACCTTTGAAAACCCAATCGAAACCAATGTCATTGAAAGTCTAGCAGATGTTACGACCAACAATACAGAAGAAATAGTGACTGAAGTTGTTCCAGTAGTCGAGGAAATAGCTGATGTTATGTCGGATCCGCGTATGAGCATGAGTCCCAGAATTAGTAACAAAATGGGCGGTTCAATTACAAGAAACGAATTATTGGATAATAAAGGTATCACCACAGAAGGAGATGTAAATATCATCCACTTTGAATTGCATTTAATCGACGGATTAGGCGGAAAAGTATTTGCTGAAGAAGGCAACCAGCTTAATGAAGATATGAAAAATGCACTTGAAAGTGTGGGGCAGGGAGAAACCATTTATTTTGAAAATATTCGAGGTAAAGTGAAGAGCGGCGCAGAAGTGAGGTTAAATCCACTTCGATACGTTTTAATGAACTAAATGTCATTGAGTTAGATAGCCAATAATAATTGTTCATTAGCGTGTTTTATTTTTTCGTTGAAAAGCGCTTCGGTTTTTTACAAATAACTTGGAATGTATACATTTGCACTAATTATAGTAATTGTGTGTAATAATGCGTGACCTCAAAAAAATAAATACACTTATTTTTTCTGCTCTTAGCAGGCGCAGCGGGGTATGGACAAGGTTCACATTTTACAGGATCGGATCACTGGAAAACTCAAAGAAAGGAACTCATTTTTCGAGCAGGAGCCTCCAACTTTTTAGGAGATTTAAACCGCATTGGAACGCATTACATTCCAGTCGACATTGATTGGAACACCACACGGCCATCAGGTCATGTTGGCTTTCGCTATCGATTATCAGGCCTATGGGCGACTAAAACTTTTATTCAATACGCCGTACTAAAAGGTCACGACGCGTTGACGAACGAACCCACTCGCCGGAATAGAAATCTCAGCTTCCGTACACATCTTTTTGAATTTTCACAACATTTAGAATTTATTGTATTCGGTAATGAACGTTATGGCGCACGTCATAAAATTCAAGGCCTAAAAGGAATGCGGAATAAGAACACGCTCTTCTATGTATATACTGGCGTGACTGGTTTCGGATTTATACCACAAGGACCCGGCGACGGTGGTTGGACGAATTTAAGACCACTTCATACAGAAGGACAAGGTTTAACTGGGGGTGGAACTGAATATAAAAAAATTGGTTTAGGAATTCCTTTGGGAGTTGGATACAAAATTGGATTAGATCCGCTTTGGAGAATATCTTTCGAGCTAAGCTATACCCAAACTTTTACAGATTATTTAGATGATGTAAGTGGCGTTTATTTTGACAATGATCTTATTCAAGGATCTTACGGCAGTACTTCTGCCTATTTCGCCTACCCATCTACTGGTGCGTTCCCTACGTGGACGCATATGGGAGAATTAAGAGGCGATTCGAAACATAAAGACGGATATCTATTCCTAAATATTTCTTTCATTCGAAACATTACAGATATGCGTTCGGGAAGAATTAAAAGGAAGTATAAGCGCCGTTACAAATTGTAATTACAATCAAATAAGATTACAAGAGTACCCTCATAATCTCATGAGAAGATCGTTTTTTTGACTTATCTTCGCAATCTTAAAAAACTACTAATTAATATTTTAATTGCTGTCTTATGAGAATTTTCCAACGATTTGTGCTGCTTACCTTTATTGTATGCCTAAATAATGTTCAATCTTATGCGCAAACGCAAAGTGATATCAATCAGCCAGCAAAAGTCTATTTAGAAAATCTATTTACCTCAGGTAAAACCTATGTTGAAATAACAACTGCTGCGGATGCTTATTTCGAAATGAAATATCCTGATTTAACTCCTGTTGAATTAACTGAAGGTGAGTTTAGAGATGGGGCTTTTGTAAAATATCAACGGTGGTGTTCTTTTTGGAAAAATAATTTAAATGCGGATGGAACGCTAGGAGATTTTACAAAATCTGCGCGCGAAGCGGCAAAAAAGAGAGGTTCGCGTGACGCTACTTGTGCAGACAGTGATGCTACGATTGAGTGGACAAATATTAATTATACAAGCAATATGGGTTGGCAAATCGATCAAGGGCGAACAAGTTCTTTGGCCTTTCATCCAACTGATCCGGATACCTATTATGTAGGTGCTGCATGGGGTGGGTTATGGAAAACAACGGACGGTGGAGAATCGCATGTTTTAGTGAATGATGATTTGCCTTTAGCTGCTGTATCTGGAATTATTATCGACCCTGAGAATCCAAATAATATGCTCGTTTCATTGAGTGATATAGTGTGGTATGGCCCAACAAGTATTGGAATTTATGCTTCAACGGATGGTGGTGTTACATTTTCTCCAACTTCTTTATCGTGGGAGTTAACAGCAAATAATCGAATTTATTATTTGGATCAAGATCCAACAGATGGTAATGTCGTATTGGCAGCAACTTCTGATGGGATTTTTAGAAGTACAGATTTTTTCGCAACCTCTGAATTAGTTCAATCCGGAGATATGCGTTCAGTTAAGTTTAGTCATAGTAATCCAGATCTTGTTTATGCAGGTGGAGGATCAGGACAATTTTACCGAAGTAATGACGGAGGAGAAAACTTTGTTCTGATTACTGATTTTGGATCGGGCCATGTAAGAATAGCCGTTTCATTAATGGATGGGTCAAGCAGACTTGTCGCTACTCATAATTCAAACATACATACATCTACGGACGACGGCTTGACTTTTGAAACAAAAGATTTACCACAATCAAATATGGTGGTTGAATTTGCACCAGGTAGTGAAAATGTTTTGAGTGTGGGTAACTTAGAGGTGCATTCATCAACTGATTTTGGTGATAATTTTACAGTTCGCACACATTGGTTAGGTCATTATGATTTACCACATATTCACGTTGATCAACGGAACGTATTTGTGAATCCTTTACATCCAGATCATATCTATTACTGCAATGATGGCGGAATTTTCAGCCATAATACAGCGACGAATGGATTTGATAATTTATCTACCGATTTAATTATCACACAATATTATGATATTGCTGTTTCTCAAACAGAAGATGACGTTCTAGGTGGCGGATCACAAGATTGTGGTAATGTGTTTAGAGGAGATGACGGAGAATGGTGGAGATATGCGCAAACAGGAGATGGAATGGGGCAAGATATTGATCCTGAAAATGCGAATAAAAGATATTGGAGTTATCAGTATGGAAGCATGAGAAGATGGGAAGATGGAGATAATACCAACATCAAACCAGAAGATGAAGAAGGAGCTTGGGAAACACCTTTTAAACTTGATCCGAATGACCACAACCGTATTTTAATTGGATACACTTCAGTATACGCGTCAGATAATAACGGTGACACTTGGGAGACGGTTGGTGATCCTGTATTAATTGGAACTTCAGATTTAGAACAATTGGCAATTGCGCCGTCTAATTCAGATAAATTGTACGCCTCAAAAGGAAGAACATTATATGTAAAAGAACCTGGAGTTGACGAATGGCAAACGATTAGTACTCCTGTTTTTCAAGACATCACAGATTTAGAGGTTGATCCATTAGATGAAGATGTTGTTTACATCTCTTATGCCGGTTTTCTAGAGAATAAAAAGATTTATCGATCAGATGATTCTGGAGAGAATTGGACGAATATTTCATCCAATTTACCAAACCTACCTTTTATGTCATTAGAATTATATTATGACATACCAGGTGCTGTTTTTGTGGGGACATATGGAGCCGTATACTATTTAGACAATATGTCAACGGAGTGGAGAAAGTACGGATGTTTGCCAAACACATCAGTTAACGATATTGAGATTCAATACCACACCAATTCAATCTATATTGGAACACACGGCCGTGGAATGTTTAAAGCACCAATCACGATATATGCTGCTTCTAATGCTTACGATTTAGAGAAAGATAACCTTGTGCTAAGCCTTTATCCAAATCCAGCTACAAATAATGTCACAATTAAAAGCACGGACTTAGATTTAAACAATGCAACGGTAACTGTATCAGACGCAACTGGCAGATCAATTCAGGTCAACTATACAAAGGACTCAAGCGGAGAAATTACGTTAGATTGCGCGCACCTTGGCCAAGGAAACTACTTCGTAACGGTGGTTGATGCGAATGCTGATCGTCATGTTCTAAAGCTCTCGAAAATATAGATTTAGGCAAGAGGCAATTAGTTTTTTTCAATCAGCAATAAATAATTTGTAGTGAGCAACTATAATCTTGTGTGAACCGCAACATCTCATAATGAAACACATCACATCATCAAAGAATTGTCCATTGAAAAATACAGTTTAGTTGAAAACTTTTCGTTTTTTGGAATAATCATAGTTATCAATTAACCAAGCTATATTACCTTTGCATAAACTTTCCGGGATATGTACAAAGCGTTGCTCAGACCAATTTTATTTCTTTTTGACCCTGAATCTATTCATTACTTTACTTTTAGCATGATTAAGTTGACGGCAAAAATCCCTGGTGTCAAGCAATGGCGTAGAAGAAAATATGTTGTAAATGATCCAAAACTAAGTCGAGAAGTTTTTGGTTTGACCTTTAAAAATCCAGTTGGAATTGCAGCTGGGTTTGATAAAAACGCCCTCATCTTAAATGAATTAGAAGATTTTGGTTTTGGTTTTGTTGAAATTGGAACCGTGACGCCGCGGTCTCAAGAAGGAAATCCGAAAAAAAGACTATTCCGATTAAAAAAGGATCAAGGTTTAATTAACCGAATGGGATTTAATAACCAAGGAGTTGATGCCATTTCAGAACGTTTAAAAGGTAAGAAAACCAAGCTAATTATTGGCGGAAACATTGGGAAGAACACCAGCACGTCTAACGAAACTTCAAAGCCCGATTTTGTAGAAAACTTTGAGAAATTACATGCGCATGTTGATTATTTTGTGGTGAACGTAAGTTGCCCAAATGTAGGAGATACGGCAAAGCTGCAAGACAAAGATTTTTTGGTGGACTTATTAACCACTTTAATTGAGAAGAACGAAACCTTTGAGACACAGCGCCCGATTTTATTGAAAATTGCCCCAGATTTGAACAAAATGCAATTGGATGAGGTGATAGAAATCGTTCTAGAATCAGATATTGACGGTATTATTGCTTCCAATACATCTGTTGATCGCAAAGGGTTAAAAACGTCTGAAGAAGAGCTAAAGGCAATCATAAATGGCGGCGTAAGTGGTTTGCCTGTGAAAGATAAAAGTACATCCATTATAAAATACTTAGCCGATAATTCGAACAAAGCCTTTCCAATTATTGGTGTAGGTGGAATTCATTCCGCGCAAGATGCTTTAGACAAAATTGAAGCGGGTGCAGATCTAGTTCAGATTTATACCGGCTTTATTTACGAAGGACCAAATTTAGTACGCGATATTAATCGTGCCATTTTAAAAACGAAGACAGATGCTTAAACTCATTGAATGTCCAAGGGATGCCATGCAGGGCTTGCATGATTTTATTCCAACCGAAGTTAAAACAGCATACATTAATCAACTCTTAAAGGTCGGTTATCATACTATAGATTTTGGAAGCTTTGTCTCTCCAAAAGCTATTCCGCAGTTGAAAGATACGGCTGAAGTATTAGATGGTTTGGAATTGGATGGAACCTCTGAATTATTGGCTATTGTAGCGAATAAACGTGGGGCAGATGATGCTTGTAATTTTGATGAGATCGCTTATTTGGGTTATCCTTTTTCGATCTCTGAAACTTTTCAGCAGCGCAATACGAATGCCTCTATTGAAGAGTCGTTGACGCGGGTAGAGGAGATTCAGAACAGGTGCATTCAGCACGATAAAAAGTTAGTGGTGTATATTTCTATGGCTTTCGGAAATCCATACGGAGATGCATGGGATTTGGAAGTAGCAGCCAATTGGAGTAGGAGACTTTCTGCAGATTTAGGAATTGAAATCTTAGCACTTTCAGATACAATTGGTGTATCAAATCGCGAAATTATTACCGATTTATTTACCGGATTAATTCAGGAATTACCAAGTGTGGAATTTGGAGCACATCTCCATTCTACTCCAGATTCAGTCCTTGAAAAAGTAAGCGCAGTTTACGAAGCAGGATGCAGAAGATTTGATGGCGCCATAAAAGGATTCGGTGGTTGCCCAATGGCTGCAGATGATTTAACAGGGAATATGCCAACCGAAGGAATGAAAGCCTATTTTGACGCAAATAAAATTGGTACTAATCTTGATGAGAATGAGTTTCAGATCGCAATGCAGCAAGCACTTCAAGTGTTTCCGTTATAAAAGCATTGCATGTGAAATAATTATTACGTAACAGATATGAAGAATTGGATTATAATAGCACTTTTATTGCCCCTAAGTTTTGGAGCAAAGGCAGGAACTTTTGAGTTAGAATTGGAAGATTTTACGAGTATTAGAGTAGCTGGAAACTATAAGGTGACGCTAAAGAAAGGTGATGTCAACAAAGCAGAAGTCGTGAATAAAGATGAGGATGTTGATGACGAGAGCGTTTTAATGGAAGTGGTACGAGATGAACTGCGCGTGCGCTTAAAAGCAGACACCTATAAAGAACGGGCGATAGAAATTGTAATTACGTATAAAACATTGAACTTAATTACAGCAAAAAAAGGATGTCGTGTCACATTCGACCAAGCTATTGAAAAAGACAGAATGGAGTTTGAGGCAGAATCAGGCGGGAAAATAAAAGCCGAAATAAAAACAAAAAAAGTAATTGCATCTATCAGTGCAGGCGGATCAATCCACCTCAATGGAACAACAGATGAAGCTCAGTATAACTTAAGCGCCGGGGGAACAATAGGCGCCGTGAGTTTAGCCGCTGATAAGGTAATTGCCACTGTTAAAGCAGGAGGAGAAATTATTTGCACCGTTGAAAACGACTTGTCCATTAAAATTACGAGCGGAGGAAACGTCTCCTATTTTGGTGAGCCAGGCGCCTACGAGCAGAATATTACACTTGGCGGCAAGATTATAAAAATGAACAAAACAAAATAAGTTTATGCCATACTTCAAGCAGCTTTCAATTGTCTTCATCTCATTATTTATGTTCGCTTGTGGAGGAGATGATGCCGTGAATGATGAAATAGAAATTGATCCATTTATTTCAGTCACCACGATCATAGATTCAACCTACCCGCCCTTAGACCCCACGGCGATTGATGTCATGAACAAGCTGCAGATTTGCACCACTTTAGACACCGTTCTGACAATACCACCCTGCGTTGCAGAAATCTACCGCGTTTTCCAATACCGTCCAGACATGGATATAAAAGACTGTTTTTTAGTAGAGATGGTTCCAGGTTTGTACGGGTCACCCGTCCATCAAATAGTAATTATTGAAAACTATTTTGGTAAGTACCGAATCGTTAACCAATACCTGGGTTACCTGATAGAAATGCGCACCACGCAAGAAGGCTATAATGACTTGTTAATTGGTTACACCGATCCAGACATTGGCGTTGTTGGTATCCGCCACGAATGGCAAGGCGAAAAATATGATGTAGTAGACGTTGAAGAAATCAACAACCACTATGTTAAACCCGAGATGAAGGATTCTATAAACGCTATTTTCTTACCTGCGTTTGCGGGGGGGCATTAGGTTTATCGCAAGCTTTTGTTTTATCCAATTAATCCATTGGTTTTTTCAGAGTTTATCTTAAATTTATAGGGTGTTGTTAACCCAAATTGTTGATTTCAGTTGAATTTTGTTTTTGGATTAATAACGCAATAACTATAAAAGGAATAAAGACCATAGTCTTTAGCCGGATGTTGTAAGCAATTTGAGAAAATGATAGAAACCGAGAATTTTGAGAAGATTGAAATTACGACTTCGGCGGATTTGAGAAAATGGTTACACGAAAATTATTTGAATTCAAATAGCGTTTGGTTAGTGAATTTTAAAAAAAGTGAACCTGCTAAATACTTATCAAGATGGGATGTTTTAGACGAATTGCTTTGTTTTGGCTGGATTGACGGAATAAGGAGAAAACTTGATGATAAAAGAACAATGCAGTTAATCTCAAAAAGAAAAATTGAACATTGGGCTAAATCCTATAAAGAAAGAGTCGCTAAACTAACTGAGGAGGGTAAAATGCATGAATCCGGATTAAAATCTATTGCGGATTCAAAGTCAAGTGGTTTATGGAATTTTATGGATGACGTTGATAATTTGATTGTTCCAAAAGATTTAAAGTAAGCACTATTGCAGAAAAATTATGCTTATGAATTCTTTATTTCAATTAATGATTCAAGCAAGAGACTCGTTTTATGGTGGCTTAAAATAGCCAAAACTGAAAAGACAAGACTAAAGAGAATTAATCAACTTATTGAGCTATCCGCAAAAGGCGAAAAACTAAAAGGTAGCTGAATAAAAACTGCTTAAAACAATGTATATAAAAAATAGCTATTGAACTATATAAAGGAGATGTGCTCTGTTTTTTTTACTGACGGGTTTGCTGACCAATTTGGAGGGAAAAGGAGAAAGAAGTTCAAGTATAAGCCATTTAAAAAGCTTCCAAGGTGGAGTGGATCGATTCCACAATTCCGCTTTGATTTTCATTAATTGTAGAAACCTAGAATCCAATTCGTGTTGAGGCAAATGGCTCCGTAGTTCGATAATTATCCGAACTGTGGCGCTGCTGCGCATTATCAATCATGCACTTATGTTTGAAATGCCCAATAAAATCAACACGTTACGCGAAAATCCCTTCAAATAAGCGATTGCCAAAAGAAATTCATCAAATTTCGTCCATTTTTGAAAATACTCACGTCTTTCAATCAATCCTTCTTTAGAAAATCAATAAATTAGTGTTCTGAAAAAAATGGAGCGCATAGCTCAAATAATTATAAACTAGAAAAATGAATAAATTACTTTTATCAATATTGTGTTTCACATTGGTGACAACTGCATTTGCAGGGGGAGGGGAAGATAAAGAAGTTGAATTACCTAAACTTG
The DNA here is from genome assembly GCA_905478225.1 of uncultured Crocinitomix sp. Classification (GTDB taxonomy): domain Bacteria; phylum Bacteroidota; class Bacteroidia; order Flavobacteriales_D; family Crocinitomicaceae; genus Crocinitomix. Next base: position 13,302 of record CAJQHR010000047.1, on the reverse strand, counting down.
AGGATGGCATGTATGCTAAATTTAACACGACAAAAGGAATCATACTTTGTGTATTGGAATTTGAAAAAGCGCCAATGACGGTGGCAAACTTCGTGGGCTTGGCAGAAGGAAACTTAAAGGTTGATACAAATGTTTACGACAAACCATTTTATGATGGCGTTAAGTTTCACCGTGTAATAGCTGATTTCATGATTCAAGGTGGTGATCCACTAGGAACAGGATCAGGTGGTCCTAATCATAGAATGTATGATGAAACAAGAAAAGATTTAAGTCATTCTAGTCCAGGAATTTTATCAATGGCGAATTCAGATCCTCGAAATTCTAAATCACCCTACAGTAATGCTGGAAAAACAAACGGAAGTCAGTTCTTTATTACGCATAAAGCAACGACACATTTGGATGGATTACATACGGTATTTGGGCATGTTATATTCGGACAAAATATAGTCGATAAAATTACGAAAAATGACGTTATGACTTCGGTCACTATAATTAGAGTAGGCAAAGCCGCGGAAGCATTTGACGCTACGGCCGTTTATAAAGAAGAGGCATTCTACAAAACGCCCGAAGGTCAACTGGCACTCGTGAAAAATAATGAACCTTTGATTTCGGATTTGAAAGCTAAAATTGAAGTGCTTGAAAAAAAGAGTGAAGCTCAGAATAAAGAAAAGAAAAAAGCAAAAATTGACGCCAAAATGGCTCCATTGAAATTGGAGTTTGCGTCTTTAGAGGAAGAGACTAAAAGGATTACTGATGCACTTGCTCAGAAAGAAAAAGAAAAGGTCTTAAATGCACATATTGCCAAATGTTCAGCCATGTCGGTTGAAGATTATAATAAAGTTTTCTTTGCAGAAATTCAAAAACTTCATCCGACTGCTCAACAAACTGCATCAGGTTTAGTGTACGTTATAGAAAATGTCGGAGATACAACCACACGTATCACTCCAGGAGTTGCTGTGGAAGCACATTGTACTGGAAATTTCCGCTTAGATGGTTCGAAGTTTTTCTCGACTTTAAATGGAAAAGGTGAACCAATGAAATTTAAATATAAAGTAAATAGGATGGTTATCGGATGGGAAGAAGGAATGGCAATGTTAGGAGCTGGAGGCAAAGCAGTTTTCTACTTGCCTTATCACCTTGCTTATGGACCCCAAGGTCGTGCTCCAGCGATTCCAGCATATGCGGATTTGAATTTTATAACGCATATTCTATCCGTGAAGCCAGCAGCTGTGCATGATGCAAATGATGGTCATGATCACAGTGGGCATAGCCATAACTAGCGCTTAGAGTATTTCAGCGTACAATTTAACGGATTCAGTTTCTCGGTCTCAATAGCGAATGGGATTTGCTGTTGCATTTTTTAATTCTGTTCCACTACGCAGCAGTTTTGTTCTTGTTGGTGTATTCCTATTGCTCAACAAAGAAAAATGTTATCAGTGAAACCACTTATTTTTGCCATTAGAGGCATGATTATGATAACTATTGGCGGTATCGTCCAAACAATATACTTCGCTATTTTGTATTTTTATTGTGCATGAGCAAGACCACAAGCAGCATATCTAAAATTCATACCGGTAAAAAAAAATATTGCTAAAAGTTGCTTTTTCAAAGTTGAGATGGAAATCTACAGATAAGAAAGAAAAAAAAAGAATAATACAAATGGCAAACCCATAAATCAAATAAACCGCAATGGATTTTTCCGATTCAACTTTCTTTATTTTATCCGTATTGTTCAGCGCTGCTCTCCCTGTTTTTGCTTGAATGTGTTGATGAAAAGGGAGATTTTTGGATTATCGACGAAATTCACAATTTATCATACAAGATCGTTCATTGTGAATTTGAACGGTGTTAGCGCATGTAATTACAAATTGATCTTTTCGGGTCAAATAAAAAGTAAATTTCAGCAAAAGCATCAAACCAAACAATAACTTTTTATTTTTGTTGCATATGCGAAACCGAGCATTCATTTTATTAACTGCTTTAACGCTGTTCTCTGGATTTTCGAAGGCTTCTGAATTGGAGCTTGAAATCCCGAAATTGGTATTTGCTGAAGTCTCTACTGCGGTTGAGATAAAAGCGGTGAATGGAGAGTTGCCCGCATATGTTTTTCAAATGCATAATGGCGCTATTTCAACCGATACAGCATTTGTAACGCAGACAGATGCTGGGGCAACAGTTGATTTGATTATTCATGGAGATAAGCCCATTGAATTTCAAAAGCATACAATTGTTGTCCAAAATCCAGTATCGGCTATTCCATTGTGGATGTCAATTCTGCCACCATTATTCGCTATTTTTTTGGCATTAGTTTTTAAAGAAGTTATTTTTTCATTAGTGTCAGGCGTCTTTGTTGGCGCGGCAATAATGGGCTTTTATGCTGAAGGGTTTATTGGAATTTTCACTGGTTTTTTCAGGATTATAGATACTTATATTTTGAACGCCTTAAACGATTCTAGTCATTTAAGCGTCATTGTATTTTCTGTTATCATTGGTGGAATTGTTGCTGTTATTAGTAAGAATGGAGGAATGCAAGGAATAGTCAATCGGGTTTCTCGTTTCGCAAATTCCGCTCGAAATGGGCAGTTGGCTACTTGGGGATTAGGGATTGTGATCTTTTTTGATGATTATGCGAATACCTTAGTTGTGGGGAATACCATGCGCGCCGTAACAGATAGACTTAAAATTTCAAGAGAAAAACTAGCTTATATTGTTGATTCAACAGCAGCTCCCGTGTCTGCAATTGCTTTTGTGACCACTTGGATTGGTGCAGAGCTAGGTTATATTTCTGATGGTTTAAACGTTATCAATGCCAACGGTGTTGAAATTAATGAAGGCGTTTATTCTATCTTTTTAAGCAGTCTTTCCTATTCCTTTTATCCGTTCTTAACCTTGTTCTTCATTTTTTACATCATTTATCGAGGGAAAGATTTTGGACCTATGTTGAAGGCCGAGCGCCTTGCAAGACAGGGGGGTGTCGTGAATCCTGAAGTAAACACAGGCGATTTAACAGAAATGGAAGACCTCAAACCAGTGGAAGGAATTAAATATCGCGCACGAAATGCGGTCATTCCGGTGGCAGTTATTGTACTAGGCACATTAGTTGGTTTATTATTTACTGGATTTGAAACATTGGGAGGGAATCTAGCCAAAATTGATGGCGCGTTGAAATTGGATTCTTGGGGTGACATTTGGTCAAACATGTCTTTAATGGACGGAAATCCAACTGGATTTACTAAAAGATTGGGAACGCTAATTGGCGCATCTGATTCATACGTCTCACTTTTATGGTCCTCTTTAAGCGCCTTATTAATTGCCATATTATTGACGGTGAGCCATCGGATCATGAACTTGAAAGACTCTGTTGAAACAGTTGTTTCAGGGTTTAAAACTATGATCCCCGCCATTTTAATTTTAATACTAGCTTGGGCATTAGCATCTGTTACGGATGAAATGCATACCGCCCAATTCTTAACAGGCGTAATTGGAGATTCCATTCCGCCTTGGGTTATTCCAGCGTTAACTTTTGTGTTAGCAGGCTTCGTAGCCTTTTCTACTGGCTCATCATGGTCGACAATGGCATTGGTTTATCCGCTTATTTTACCGGCGGCATGGGCCATTTGCAATTCAGACGCTTATCAATATGCCAATGCAGATTCCATGGCGATATTCTACAATACAGTAAGTGCGGTCTTAGCTGGTTCGGTATTAGGAGATCATTGTTCGCCAATTTCAGATACAACTATTCTTTCATCATTGGCAAGTGGTAGCAATCATATTGACCACGTTAGAACGCAAATTCCTTATGCCTTAACCGTTGGTCTGGTCGCTGTTTTAATCGGAACGCTGTTGTCGGGCTTAGGACTGCATCCTATGATCGCTTTATTACTTGGGCTAGGCTCCTTGATAGGAATTGTCGAGTTGTTTGGGAAAAGGGCCGAAGATCCCGCTTAATTACAGAATTATGCCAAAATTACTCGCCTTAGATTATGGACTCAAACGCACAGGAATTGCTGTGACGGATGATAGTAAAATTATTGCTTCTGGCCTAACCACCGTTGATACAAAAGATCTTTTCAGCTTTTTAGTCAGTTATTTCAAAGCCAATGATGTTACGGATATTATACTCGGCGAACCCAAACGATTAGACCGAACAGCAACAGACAGTTCAGAAGGGGTGGCAGCTTTGCGTAAAAAATTGACAGAGACTTTTGGCAAACCCATTCATATGGTAGACGAGCGGTTCACTTCAAAAATGGCTTTTCAAACAATGATTGATAGCGGCTTAAAGAAAAAGCAAAGAAAAAACAAAGCGCTTGTTGATGAGATTAGTGCTACGATTATTTTGCAGTCGTTTATGAATTCTCGGCGTTTTTGATCAATTGCCAATAGACAAAATTAACGCACAAGTCGAATCCCCTCAGGTTCAATAGTAATCATACGATCCCGATATAAAGCGCCAACTGCTTTTTTGAATACTTTCTTACTGATTCCAAAAACGTGTTTAATTGATTCTGACGAAGATTTATCGTTAATTTCAAGATAACCACCAGCTTTGTTTAATCGATCAAGAATCTCTCCAGCAATGCCCTCTACTTTCTCGTAACCCGGCTTTTGTAATGAGATATCTAATTTTTCATCCTCACGCACTTTTTGAACATAACCAATTGTTTTCATTCCTGGTTTTATGATTTCAAAAATTTCGTTATGGTAGAGGAGGCCTGAATATTTTTCATTTACAACAACCCTTACGCCCAGGTCACTTCGCGTACCAATGATTAAATCAACTTCATCACCCTCCTGAAAGTCATGCGGACTATTGTCTAAAAACTGATTTGTTTTAGAACTCGCAACAATTCTTTCTGTTTCTTCATCTAAATAAACACGCACAAAATAAGAGAGCCCCTCAACCATGTCATGCGCTTGCTCTCGGAAGGGAACGAGCAAATCTTTGGATAAGCCCCAATCTAAAAACGCACCAAAACTTGTAGTCCCTATACATTTTAAAAAGGCAAAGTCGTCCACTTGCGCTAAAGGTTCTTCAGTTGTTGCAATAATGCGATCCTCGGAATCTAAATAAATAAAAACATCTAAATAATGATCGACTTCTGCATCTTCAGGAACGTAGCGAGTTGGAATTAAAATTTCACCAAACTCTTCGCCGCCATCCAAATACAAACCAAAATCAACTTCTTTAACAACTTTGAGTGAATTTGTTTTTCCGATTTCAACCATGTCTATTTTCTTTGATACAGGGTGTAAATATAAGGTCTTTCATCTCCCTTTGGGTTAACAAAAGTAAAATCTATCGCTTCTTTCAACTCAAAATCGAAACCGAGCCGCTGACTAAGCATCTCATGATTGTATTGTAGAACAGGCAGTCCAGAACATTTTTCAGCCCCTCCAATTGCAAATGCAGCGATAATAACGTAGCCTTTAGATTTTACTTTTTGTTTTAAAAGATTAAAATAGGTCAATTGATCTTTGTCTTCTGTAAAAAAATGTAAAACAGCTCTGTCATGCCAAAGATCGATCAATGGCAGCTCTTTTAAAACGGTTGGTGCAACAATATCGTCAGGCATCCACTCTACGTTGCATTCTTCTTTTCCCAATGCCTCACACAGGGTGTCTAGTGCTACAGTGCTTATATCATTTACTGTTATGTTTTGAAAACCATCTTCCAATAAATGCTCAATTAGTGAACTCGCTCCAGCCCCTACGTCTAAGATTTCAGCATATCGGCTTAAATTAACCGAACGAATAAGACCCATTGAAGGCTCAGGGTTTTGTTGAAACCATCCAAGTTCGTTGACCGACTTGTCGGTATAAGCGTTGTTCCAATGTTCTTTTTGACTCATTTAATAGTTTGATTTTCGAGGTGTAGCTTCCTCTTTTAAAAAGGAATGCAAATTAACGGATTTTTAATGGGATTTGATTGTTATTGTCTGTGAATTATTGAACGCTGATCATCTATTTGACAGAATAAAAAAAAGAGAACTGCAAATGCAATCCTCCTTTTCATTCAAAGTAAACTATGAAATGTAAAGTTTTTAGCTAATTAACTCAGCTTTTGGATACAACTGCATCCATTTATTAAGTTGCTCTTCAGTCTTTAATGTTATTATTGTTCTACGGTCCAATTTTAATTTAAATTTTGGAGTAGAGTTTTTAATTTCATTGAGGATCTTTTGGACCTTCGCTGTTGATTTCTTTCTGGCCATAATATAGATTATTTTTTATGCATCTCGTTATACATGTAACACTTTAGTAGACGTTTTGTTTTACGTTTAATTACATAATCTTCAGCTTTTTAGATAAATTAACATTTCATTAAGACGAGTAATGGGAAATAATAGATGAAATTATACCGATCGGTACATGTTTGAACACCTATGAATGCTATATTCTTTAAACATTATGGAGGTTTTTATTCAAAATAGACGATAATTCGCGTTAACAAAAAAATAACATATTTTTAAGAAAGAGAGGAGGGAAAAGAGGATAATAGACTTTAGATGAGGCGGATGACTTCATGAAATGATGAATGCCTAACACTTGTCTGGGCCTTGAAATAAATCAGTAAGTCCAATTTTTTCGATCAGCGCAATCAATCCATATCGCATTATCAATGGTCCTTTTGATAGATGTCAGGGAATTAATAAACCACTGTAGCAAGCAGATGAATCAGGTTGATTCAGTCAATAAGTGTTAAAAAGGAATGATTACTTGACAACTACTTTTTTAGAAGAAGTAACGCCTTCCGCAGATTGGCTTACAAGCACATAAGCCCCTGTAGATAAGTTACGAATATCAATAAGGTTAGATCCTACATTAAGTTGCTCAGTTAGAACAACGCGTCCATTTAAATCGAACAGGCGAACTTGCGTAGCATTAGCAACAGTTACTGTTATTTGCTCATTCATAACAGGGTTTGGATAGATCATAAAAGTGTTTTCATTTTCTGTCTCATCAATTCCAGACGGATCTACAATATCAAAATCCCAGATTCCGCGGCCCCATGTTGCAAAACGTACAATTTGCTCAGAAGGGATATATTCTACCGAAATATATTGTTGTAATGGGGCAGAAAGCCCAGCAATTTCATGCCATTCTTCGGTTTCCATGCTATAGGCATAAGGGCCAGCATCTGTTGCAGCGAATAAATATTTCTCTTCTGGATCCATAGCCATTTCGTGAACCATTGTATTTGGTAAACCTTCTAAACCTACAAAGCTTTCAGCACCATCAACAGACATATAGACAGACGCACCATCATAACCACTTCCACCAACAAATAGTAATTCTTCCGTATTTCTTGAAGCGTAAATATCCGCCGTGTAAATCCATCCACCACTTGGTCCTATATAATCGTCCGTTTGAGTAAATGAATCACCTTCATTTTCTGAATGGAAAAAACGCCCGTTTTCCGTGACAACGTAAATTAAATCTTCATTGTAAGATGTTGTCTCAATCGCTGAAATACTGGCTCCTGAGGCGTCATTAAAATCAAAATCAAATTGGGATGAACTAATGCTTCCGCCAGTAAAACTTAACTTAATAAGATGCGATCCACTGCCGCCACTTAAATTTCCTCCTCCTACATAAATAAAGTTGTCTGAGGTGTTTGGAGCAGCGCCTGTAGGAACGATCCAGTTCACATTTGGCATGTCTGTTCCACCAATATCAAATTCATACGAAGGATAACCGTCCGTTGCAGCATCCGGATAAATTTGGAACATGGCACCTGGATATTGAATCCAAATCGTTTCGCCGTCATTTGTGAATTGCATTTCGCCATAATCTCCTGAAATTACTTGCTCAAATGATGATGCTTCTGGTGTATCGCCAGCTAAAGTTCTTTGAAATCCTTGATCTTGTGTACCGCCATAAATGATACTTGCATCTTGCAAATCAGTCAACACATCATAGAATTGACCAGAATTCAAATCTTGCATTGAGATATTAGACATGTTCTCTAAGTTATCGTAAGAGACATAAATTCCTCCGTGGTTTGGAACAAGTGTAAACTCTTCTCCATCTTCATTCTTGTAAGGTTCAATACTCATTATATCTGCGTGAATATAATTGGCTACATCATCATAATATGCCCACCATTCTGAAACAAGGTTGAAACTCTCTCCTCCATCTAATGAATGATAAAGGTTTACTTCCCCATAATAAAGTGCATCAGGATTGTCATGCGATACTTCAAATCCAACATTCCAAGGACTGGTTGGTAATGCATTTACAAAATCAAAAGTAGCACCATCATCTGTAGACTTATAGAGGTTCGTATTGTCCATTAAAACGTAAGTTGTGAGTTCACCTCCAGTTTCGTTCACCTGCATCATACATCTGTTTGTTCCATCTAAATCCAAATCTTCTGTAATTAAAGTCAATTCAGTTCCTTCAAATTGGTAGATGTCGTCATTATTGTCAAACACATAAGCGACAGAACTACCATATGCCATGTCAATTGAAGCAAAATTGCGATTTGTTGTATTTAAATCTGCGACAAAAGTGAAACTTGCACCATCATCTGTGGAGTAGGCAATTTTATTTCGAGAAGTACCGTCAACAATGCTTACTTTATTGTAGAGATAAACCAACGTATTTTCAGCATCATTTAATTGAACTAGTTTACTTCCTCTTCCATTAGCTCCTGATAGGCCGGTAGATACTGTCCATGTTTCTCCATTATCATCTGAATATTGCAATGCATAGCCGAGTGCTGCAATAATTCGAACGTCTCCTCCTGGCAAGTCTACAACTTTAATAATTTCGCGATTCAATTTTAAGTTATCATTTAGCGGAGTCCAAGTTTCTCCATCTAAATTTCCTTTCCACAAAATACCTCCATCTGAGATCACATAAACATCATCTGTTGCAGGATGGTAATCGCAAATGCGAATATTTCCAGGAATGTCATTACTACCGCGTTCTCTCCATTCCGCTAAAATTTCACCATCTAAAAATGTTTCAGTAATACGATACTGTTGTTTTAACGCGCGCTCTTCTCCTATAACTCTAAAGTTTTCTTCATTAATTGCACGCCAGTCAGAATTGCTGCTGTTACTATGGATTTTATCAAAATAAGCATCTCTTCGGGCTTCATAGGCTTCTTCGTCCGCCATGCTTTCGAATACCACTGCAGGAATTGGGGTGTGTTGGGTTGAATCAGCAGATGAGGCTTCAGTATTTGTATCGTTTTCGCCACAAGCTATTACGCCGGCAATCAAAATAAGAGGTAGCAATTTTTTCATGAGATAAGCTTTTGTAAAAGTACTAAATTACAACCTACAACGTTAATGTTTTTATTCTTCACTATTGAATTCCAATTAAAGTGTTAGAATTATTTACTTTTGTCGATCTAAAACGAAGAAATGAGTCAAGAACAAAATTTCAACTCAAACGAGTTAATCACCTTTCTTTGGTCAAAGCGTAAAGCTTTAATCATTATCACAGTTGTTGCATTAGTAGCATCCATTGCTATTAGTTTAATAATGACACCATATTATATGTCGCGTGCAGTTGTATTTCCAACAAAATCTAACTCAGTAGACTTTAATTCAAACAGCCGTAACAGTGTTGTGGAGTTTGGAGATGAAGCGGATGCCGAGCGATTATTGCAAGTTTTAATCTCACCAGAGATTCGTGATAGCTTAACCATAAAGTATGATCTCTACGGTCATTACGAATTGGATACCAATGATGCCCATTCAAAATTCGAATTTCAAAAGGCTTATGAAGGGAACTTTAAATTTGACAGAACGCGTTATAATTCAATTAATATTGACGTTTACGATACAGATCCTATAATGGCGGCAGACATGGCAAACGATATTGTGCGCTTGGTAGATACTGTAATGAACCGTATGATTCGCCAAAGAGCAGTTGGTCCAATGTGGGCTGTACAATCAGAGGTTGGTTTGATTAAAGAGGAGATGGGCGATTATTCTGACAAACTTAAAAGTTTAAGTGATTCAGGCGTTGTAAGTAAAGATGAACGTGGAAACATGTATGCGGATTATCTCGAAGCTTTAAAAGCAGGTAGAAATGACTTAGCAACGGAGATTAAACGGAAAATTGATGCGACTCAAGCTTACGCGGCAGATTATGATATTTATTCTAATTTGTCTGAATTCTTTAGTCTGCGTTATTCTAATATTTTAGATGTAAATGACCAAGCGCATCAATATGCGCATACGAATATTCAACAAACTATTCGTCATAGTATGGCAGAAGTTCCAGATAAGAAGGCAAAACCGAAACGAGCTATTATTGTTTTGTTTACCACATTCTCTGTCCTTGTTTTTGCAATATTCATTTTGTTGGCCCTTGAAAAGCTGAAAGAATTAAGAGCGAAAGCATAATTCAGTGAAGGCTTTCCTAAATATGCGTTGGTTTTACGCCTTGGTTACCTTGTTTTTGGTGGCTAATTTGTACTATACCTTTAAAGGAGATATTATTCTAAATGCCATTCCTGTTGCATTTTTATTGATGTACACTGCATTTTATCATTTTGATAAATTGTTTTTATTCATAGTTCTTTTTACACCACTTTCTATTAATATTGAGGAATTTGTTTCGGCAGATGTAGGTTTGTTTTTACCTACGGAACCCTTATTATTTGGGATGCTTTTGATTATCATATTCAATCAATTGAGACGAAACCAATTTGATAAACGATTCCTGACACATCCCATAACGATTATCTTTTTCTTGCAGTTTGCATGGATTATTTTAACCTCAATTACAAGTAGTCATCCTGAAGTTTCGTTTAAGTTTTTACTGACAAAACTCTGGTTCATTATCCCAATTTATTTCTACGGCGTTATCTTTTTTAAAAAAGAGAAAAACATTTACAGGTTCATTTGGGCATTCATTACCTCATTAAGTGTTGTGGCACTTTATACCTTATTCAATCATGCCTTAAATGGATTTGATGAGGCAAGTGGACATTGGGTGATGTTCCCATTCTTTAAGGATCATACCTCCTACGGTGCCATTTTAGCTTTAGTTTATCCAGTTTTGTTTGGTTTGTTCTTTGCAAAAAAACACGGACCATTGATGCGATTGACCTTATTGTTTTTGATTGCCTTAATCGGAATTGCTATTTTCATGAGCTATACGCGTGCGGCATGGCTAAGTTTAGTCGGCGCTTTGGTTGTGTATTTGCTCATTCGATTCAAAATTAAATTTAAATTCTTGGCGGCAATTGGTTTTGTTGGAATCCTCTATATCGGATTTTCTTGGACGTCAATCATGCATAATTTAGAGCGTAACAATTCTGAACATGCGACTGAAAATTTGGATGAACGTATTGAGTCTATCGCGAATATTAGCACAGATGCTTCAAACCTTGAACGACTCAACAGATGGGGGAGTGCGATTCGCATGTGGCAAGAGCGACCGTTTGTCGGATGGGGACCAGGAACCTATGCTATGGAGTATGCCCCTTTTCAATTGGCATCTGGAAAAACCATTATTTCAACAAATTCCGGAAATATGGGGAATGCGCATTCCGAGTATCTCGGTTCTTTGTCTGAACAAGGGCTTTTAGGAATGCTGCTGATGATCTTATTGGTTGGATATATCATTTATACTGGAGTTGCGCTTTATATACGCATGCCTAAGAATGAAATGCGCCTCGTTATGCTCACACTTTTATTAGGTTTAATTACGTACTTCGCTCACGGAATCCTCAATAATTACTTGGATACGGATAAAGCTACCGTCCCTGTTTGGGGCTTCACGGCAATTATTGTAATGTTGGATTTAAAATATCCAAAAAAGGAAAAACTTCCGAAACGGATAACAGTCCTTCCGTAACCGGGTGATTTACTCGTTCGTTTTCCGAACTTTTCTAAAAAAGCATATTTTTTTATGCTATTAACAATTGCACTTTGCCTATTGATAATTGCCCTACTGATCCAACCAAGCTTTAAATGCCCCAACTTTTTCACGTGCAACAATGTTAGATTCCGTTTCTAAGCCATCAATCTTAAGCTTCAGGCGGCTGTTGCTATGGGCAATTATTTCTTTCGCCGCATCAATTCTTACAATGTACTTTCGACTAATTTTAAAATAATCATTTGGGTTTAGCATGTCCATAATTTGTTCTAGTGGATATTCCAGCACATAGTTACGGTTGTTAATGGTATTGAGGTAAGTTCCTTTTTCCATGCTATAAAACAACCTTATTTCTTCTATGAGAATAGTTTGTTCTCCCTTAAGTCCAGTGTTGAATTGATAATGACCTTGGTTGTCTGTGATTGTGCCATCAAAACTACCTGCAATCATTACTGCAGCTCCTACAATGGGTGTTTTATTTGTTCCGATAACAGTTCCAGAAATAGTGATTTGTCCGTGAGCATAACAATTAATTGCGAGCAAAAAAAGGAGGATAAGACGTTTCATAGTTGAGTGTTTGATTTCTCAAATATCACTTCTTCTTTTCGGAACAAAAATTTAGATTGACTGAACTGTCAATTTCGTAGGATGAATTGTTAGGACAAAAAAAATCCCCTCTGATTTTTGTCAGAGGGGATTCTAAATTTTTAGTTGGATGTTACTTTAACATAGTAACGTGTCCTCTATGTTCGTGACGTTTATCTGTATGTAGTTCCTTGAAGTCAATAGCCCAAGTGTAAACTCCATCATCAACTAATCCTCCGCTTCCGTAAGCTCCGTTCCATCCTGCTGTCGCATCAAATGATTCGAAGACTACTTCACCCCATCTGTTATAGACTACCATATGGAAATCATAAGGATCAAATCCTGATTCAAATACTGGTAAGAACGTTTGGTTAAACTGATCTCCGTCTGGTGTAAATGTATTTGGAATATAGAAGATAATGATTCCTTTCACATTCATATACATTGTCACACTGTCTGCACATCCTAAGTAATTTGATGCTGTTAACTGTACTGGGTAGTATACATCACCTATATCATTCGGGAAGAAGTGTATTGGATCAACTTCGTTGCTGAATGGTGAACCATCACCAAAGTCCCAAATAAAGTCAGAAGCATAAAGTGATTCGTTTGTGAACTCTACCATTGTATTACTTGTGAATACTGATTGTGGCGACATTGTAAATGCTGCAATCGGTTGATCTTCTACAGTAATATAATCTGTGTACTCTACACTGCTTACACATTCGTAAATATCTGTTACAGTTGCACGTACATCATAAAGACCACCAAATAAGTAAGTATGTGTAATGTTTGGTAACACAACTCCTGTAGCAATGTCTCCATCACCAAAGAACCAATCAGTTGTTGCAATATCCACATCTGAAG
>CAJQHR010000046.1 GCA_905478225.1 uncultured Crocinitomix sp. | reverse complement strand
TATTTGCAGAATTATTTGAATGAATTTTGCTACAAACTTAACCGCAGATACTTTGGAGAAAGGCTCTTCGATAGATTAACATTAGCCGTGGCTAAATCATACTGGTAAGAAAGCGACGAATCAATTAAAGAATAAATATTCAAAAAAAACATGAATTCTATTGAAAGCCACGATTAATTCGTGGCTTTTTTTATGTGGAATAAGCAATTAATGAGATACTCAGTATACAATTGTCGTGTTTAACGCCCATACTGAACGTTGAAGAAGGGATTTATTCTTTTTCTACTTTAGCCTTTAACTGTGAATCTAACCCACAATTTCTCCTCCATTTTCTCCACTACTAGGCTGCACTTATTGTTACGCAAGATTGAAACATGAATATTGGGGTTACAGCGCAGGAGCTGACTTTGAGCAAGTCATAATGGTAAAGTAAAACGCCGCAGAATTATTAACGGCTACCCTTCAAAAACAATCGTGGAAAGTAAAACCAATCGTCCTATCAGGGAATACCGATTGTTATCAACCCTGTGAAAAAAAGTTCGAAATCACACGTTCGCTATTGGCCGTTTTTTTAGAACACCGCCACCCCTTAGGAATCATTACAAAAAATGTACTTATGAAACGCGATTTCGATATCATTGAGGCGCTTGCTAAACATAATTTAATAGGCTTTACCTTAGTATCAACACATTGAACGAATCATTGCGGAGAAAACTAGAACCGAGAACCGCCACGAGTAAACGAAAATTAGAATTGGTCAGTCAATTGACAGCGTTAGGAGTGCCAGTAACGGTTGTGGCGGCACCAATCATGCCAGCCTTAAATGATCATGAAATAATTTCAATCGCAAAGGCTTCCGCAGCACATGGCGCAACAAATTTTCATTCACATGTTGTAAGATTAATGGGGCCTAACGAATCGACTTTTGAAGATTGGCTGGCACATCATTTCCCTGACAGGAAATTAAAAGTAATGAACCAATTAAAATCTATGCACGGAGGTAAAACTGGAAGTTCTATTTTTGGCGATCGTATGAAAGGAACCGGTTCTTTTGCCAATAACATTCGGCAACAACGGGAGTTGGCTAAGAAGAAATATTTTCCAAATGCGCAGCAGCATGAATTGAACTGTGATCTTTTTCGGCGTCCGAGTGTTGGAGAGCAGTTGGGGTTGTTTGAATAATTTATATTCTGGATTAGAATAATTGGGAAAAGTTTTTTTTGTTGGTGTTAAATGAAAAAGACCTTACTCAACAACGAATTTCACCAATCGTATATTCTCTTCCCTACTAAATCGGGCAAAATAGATTCCAGGCGCTAAGTGGGATGTGGAGTATTGAATGTACTTGGTTTCAAAGATGTTTATATTGGCACGAACTCTTCCCAAATGATCGATTATTTGTAATTCCTCAAATGGATCGATTAAGTGAATTTTCACATAACTTGTAGCAGGGTTAGGCCAAAGTCGAATAGGCTTCAACGCTCCTTGTAAGGGCTGGAATAACGCCCCCATATCTGCCCTTGAACCATCTAAATCAAAGGGCGAGAATGGTGATCCTGAATTGATGCAAGCAGAGGCTAGGTTTAAGTTGAAATTTGAATCGGAAGGGGAGATGAATTTTGCTGGTGCTAGCACATTTCCAATCCCTAAAATTTGTTCATTATTTGACGAGCTATAAGTCACGACTATATCAGATGTTGCATCCGCGAACAAATCCTGGGTGTTACTTTGGAAGATGCAATTGATTATTTCTATAGAACTGCCAATTGCGGGATCGCCTGAGACCAAGGCGCTAACTGCAATGTCGTTATTGAAAAAGGTGTTGTTTGTTATAATTCCAGTTGATCCTTCTTTAAATGTTACGGCTTCGGCACAGTTTACAAGGATGTTACGATATACAAGAATATCAGTTGAACTCCCGTTGTTTTCGGAACCGATCTCCATTCCTCGATTGAATATATTATAAAAGTAATTGCTGTCGATCATTGTTTGTTGGCAATGATTTAAGTCAATGGCATCATCATAACAATTTTGAAAAGTACAGTTCCCAATTCGACCAAAATTACAATTCAGAAATTCAACAGCATCAGGAATTGAATCAAATTGGCAGTTGGTTATAATAGGGTTTGAAATGCCATGGCATAGCAACCCCTCGCCTTGGTTTATTCCTTTGAAAGTGCAGTTTTTTGCAGTTAATTGACCGCCGAAAAAACGAGAAAGGGCACCATTCCATTCTAAGTCTTGTTGGTTAATAAATTTCGCATTCTCATAGGAGATGATACAATCGGTAGCATATATTCTGCCATCTATAATTTCCGCGTTTTTGATATTTAGAGAATCAACGGAATCATGGATTATGATTTGTTTCCAACCAATTCCTGCATGTAATGGATGAATTTTAGCGGGATTGTTTGCAGATCCAATAACTTCAAGTGTACCAAATACATCTACATCAATACCATCTCCAATGTAAACTAGTCCACCTTCACCAATCATAAGTGAATCATTGGTGTTAATTGTGGTGTCTGATAAAATGTAAAACGGTCCGGTGGTTTGGTTCACCCAAATTACATTTTGACCGAAGGATTTCGATCCAACAAAGAATAAAACAATCAGGATTAACGGATGAATGTAGTTCCTTGATATAAATGGATTAGAATTTCGCTTCTGCAAAGGCATTTGAGTGTAAAAATACAATCTTTAGGTGAATTGTCAATCGAAAGAAATGGAGTGAAAGATTTGAATTGATTATTGAAATCTTTTTTAGCCATAACTAAGTCTACTTCTTCAGCAGAAATAATTGTCAAAACACTCAGAAACTAAGTACTTATCTGTAATTTATAAGCATCATTTATCACAACTTTTAGTCGTAGAAAATCAATCCAAAAACGGAAGTAAAACGGTGAAATTGGTGAAACAATAATTGAAATTTTAAAATAAGATCTAATCTAAAGGACAGAACCAAAGCAAAAGGTTTAATACATGATCCAAAAACAACATAAAAAGCTGTTTTTCAAAAATTTATAAACATATCTAAGCAGATTAACAAAAGATTAACATAAAATACATGTTGCAACATGTATTTTTTAATACATTTGTTGTGAAAATGGCACCATTCATGTTAATAAGTGATCAAATATTAAACTAAACAACACTAAAAATGAAATTTAAATCAATAATAGTAATGGCTCTATTTCTTATGCCATTTATGTCAAACGGGAAAAAAAGCAGTATTACAACTGCGCTTGTTAGAATAGATTTATAATTACTGATCCTTAAATCCACCAGTTAATACTACCAGCTTATCTAAATTATCAATGACATTTGCAATTCCCAATCGTACCATTGCCTTGTGACGATCAGTACAAAACTTCAGATGATGTGCAATTGTAATGAGTTTTAAAAGCTCTCTTAATTCAGACATCACGACCAAAAAATCTTCATTTTGCTCCTCTTTATCAGATTTCACGGTACCATGTGTTAGAAAGGAAGATATTCCCAAAGCTTTTTTACGCAGTAACGGCGCAAAACCATCCGGATCATTCTTCGGAAAATCCTCCGTCACCATAAAAACAGCCTTAATTAATTCGCGCGAATGATAACGAACGTCAATTTTTGCTTGTAATATTTTTTTATTTTGTCCAAACATTTTCTAATTTGGTGAAGATACAAAATCATTTAAAACGTTTTGAATGGGGGATTAAGAAGCGAATTACGGCTAGTTGCTGAAAACACCTGTCGGATTAAGCTAAACAAACCATAGCATTACATAAAACGTCATACCAATTAAACACACAATGAAATACCTAGCCATTCTAATTATAAGTGCAATTCCGGCTCTTCTATCGGCGCAATACTGCGATAGTTTTAGACTCACACTCGAAGATGAATTAGAACTAGAATGCACCAGCAAC
Organism: uncultured Crocinitomix sp.; assembly: GCA_905478225.1. Lineage (GTDB taxonomy): Bacteria > Bacteroidota > Bacteroidia > Flavobacteriales_D > Crocinitomicaceae > Crocinitomix. Next base: position 34,310 of record CAJQHR010000046.1, on the reverse strand, counting down.
ACAATTACTGCCTTGCATGATCAAATGGATAGAGATTATGTGTACACGGCAAATGCCGAGGGAGGATTAACCGTTTTGAGTAGTGTCGATCCAGAAAATTTGGAGGTTATTGCGAATGTTGATGCAACTTGGTTTGATGACTTAACTGTAAACCGCGTCATTCAACGAAACAACCTTTTATTCTTGCCTCTTGGAAGTATGTTTGGCTCACACGACCAACCTTCAGGCTTGGCAATTGTCAATGTCGAGAACCCATTATTTCCTGAAGTATTGGACGTTAGGGCAAGTGAAGAAGACGCAGCAGCGGCACATGTTGCTTTAGCAGGTGATTTGGCTTATTTATGCGGTCTTTCAAATGGTGTAATTGTTTTAAGTATAGTTGACCCTACGAATATCGGATTCGTATCACAATACATTCCTCCTACAGATTGGCCGGTGGGAACAGATGTTGAAAAAATCAAAGCCAGAAATATTGTAATTGATGGCACTACTGCCTATTTGGCTTATGATGCTGGCGGAATGCGCATCTTACAATTAGGTGATGCAGGTGGAGTTGAAGAAATTGGACGGTATTCTAATCCCGCACTAGATGGAGCTGCTCGCGCTTAAAATAACATTATTAAACGAGACGATTTACTTTACGTGGCGGTTGATTATGCAGGCATGGAGGTTTTAGATGTTTCAGATCCAACTGATGTCACTCTACACGGTTGGTGGAATCCAAATGGGTTTCCATTGGCTTCACCCGCAGCCACAAGTTTACACTGGTTTACTAGTCCGTGGAACACAAATGAAATTGATATGATTGATGAATGTTCTACCATTTTTATGTCCTGCGGCCGAACTGAAATTGTTGAGGTAGATGTCTCTGATCCGTCTGAACCAATTTTATGTGACTTTTATGGCGACTCAACCGATTCTATTTCATCATATGGAATGACGGTTTATAAAGACCGAATTTACGTTGGTCATATTTGTTCTCCTCTTCCCATTCCTTTTCCAGCAGCTTGGTCGGGTATAAAATCACTTATTTATGATTCTGCCTGTCCTTTGGGAATTGATGACCTTGAATTAACCAATTCAATTAGCATTTATCCAAACCCGGCTAAAACAGCAATAAATATTACTGAACAAAGTGATTTAAACATTCAACAAATTTCGATTATCGATTTAACCGGAAAGTTAATTCATGCGGAGGCGTCTAACTTTAACACGATTGATATTTCAGCACTTTCGTCAGGAATTTATATCATCCGAATTCATACAGATGGTAAATTCTAAGATAAAAAATTAATGGTTCAATAAAATTGTAACTAGTAGGTGCGCAACAGTTAATAATTGATAGCTTTACAGCTGATTTTTATCTAAAACACCTCTAAATGAGTATTGATAAAGCAATCCAAGAAAGAGCAGGGTCCCAATGTGAAATTTGCACCGCTAATGATAAGCTGAGTATTTTTGAAGTTCCTCCTCACCCCAAGGGGACAATTGATGACAGTATTCTAATTTGCGAAACTTGTAAAGATCAAATTGAAAATCCAGACCATGTTGACGCGAACCATTGGCGTTGTTTAAATGACAGCATGTGGAGCGAGGTTGATGCTGTTAAAGTAGTGGTGTGGCGCATGCTAAACCGCCTTAAATCAGAAGGTTGGACTCAAGATCTATTAGACATGATTTATTTGGAAGAGGAAACACTTAAATGGGCGGCCTCAACAGGTGAAGGGGATGATGAAGGTGAAGCTATTGTGCACAAAGACGCCAACGGTGTTATTCTCCAAAATGGAGACACTGTAGTGCTAACAAAAGATCTAAATGTAAGAGGCGGAGCAAGCTTTACTGCTAAACGTGGAACAGCCGTGCGACGCATCTCACTTGTATGGGACAACGCTGAACAAATTGAAGGAAAAGTAGAAGGACAACAGATCGTGATTTTGACGCAATTCGTTAAGAAATCATAACTCAAATTGTTTGATCACACTTATCATTCAAATCGGCGCACTTATAAAATATTTTTTCTCGATTTCATATTATACCCTAATTTCAATCTGGGGCAACATGATAGAAAAGCGGTCAATTAATTTGCAACACCAATGGTGAAAAAAGATAAAAATCCAAACTTGTTACCTATAAATTAGACTTCCACTTAAAAAGTTGACTTTATTGTGCAGAGAAACCATTATCTTTACACAAAACTAAAATTATGCTTAGAAAAATATCTTACCTATTGATTGCACCTGTACTCTTGTTTTCTTGCGGTGGCGGTGAAGCTGCGGATACTGAAAATGATGTAGATTCAACTGCGCAAGAAGTTGTAGAAACGGTTGAAGACGAAACTCCGAAACCACCAAAAAGTCCACGGTCACAATCAACGGGTATAGCGAGTGGAGTTCAGGTAGATGTAGATTTTGGTTCACCTTATGTAAAGGGTAGAACAATTTGGGGTGACCTTGTACCTAACGGTAAAATTTGGAGAGCTGGTGCAAATGACGCAACTGCTATTACCTTTGCTGCTGATGTTAAGGTGAACGGATCAGACGTTGCAGCTGGAACATATGCGTTGTTTGTGACGCCAAACGAAAATGCAGATTGGGGCATTACTTTGAATGAAGAATGGAGTAAAGAAATACACGGAGTTTGGGGAGCTTATGACCACAATCCAGAAAAAGATGTATTGAACTTTGATGTTACACCAGCGTTTGGAGAAGATAACGTTGAATCTTTAGCATTTACAGTTACAGAAACCGGAGTTACTTTTGCTTGGGAAAAAGCTACGTTTAGCTTTTATGTAACTTCAAAATAGTAAAACGACAATAATTTAAATCCCTTTTTTCCCCTGATGAAAAAAGGGATTTTTTATGCCTAAAAAATGAGAACTATTTGCATTATTGGAGCAATTGTAACTACTCTGCTTGTCGGGCAAGATGTATTGCTAGAAAATTATCACCTTTGGTTTGACAGGGAAGAATACAATGCACTAGCTTCATCATTTAATACCTTATTCGCTGTTTCATATTTTGGGATTTTTTCTGTTTACTAGAACAATTAGACGTTCATCTTGCATCAACGCTAATCTATTATTATGTGGCTCATTCAGCAGATGTTACTATCTTTGTTAAATAAACCTTTTTATCATGAGCAATCGAACTTTACTTGTCTATAAAATTATTTTCGGTTCAGTCATTATTGGTGGAACTATATTTCTATCATTCAAATACTTACTTAAAGGATCGCCCTTTATTAAAGTTATGGCGCTTGGCTTAATCATAGCGGTGATTTATTTGGTTTTCAATTTCATTAAAAAAACATCTAAAAATTAATACTTGTTATGAATCAAACTAATAATCAATTTAATATACCAACTAAAAATTTAGGTCGTTATATCGCCCTTGGGGTAACTGGCCTCATCTTATTAATTATGTTCTTTATGTCCTGGACAGATGTTGAACCAGGAGAACAAGGATTCATTTATCGCCCATATGGAGGTGGTGTAGACAAAGAAGTAACTTATGATGATGGAACGTTTTTTATTGCTCCCTGGAATGAAATGATCACCTATAATATCCGTCAGCAAACGGAGAATTACACTTCTGAAGTAATGGATATTAATGGGACAGATATTACAGTGGAAGTTTCGGTTAACTATTCGGCAGCGCAAGGTAAAATTGCAGCATTACACCTTAAACACGGTCCCGGTTTTATTTCTTTCATTAATGATAAAGCAAAAGGAGCAATTAAAGATGTGATCGGTCGCTACACATACGAGCAAGTTTACAGTTCTAAGCGTGAAGCATTAGAAGGAGAAATCGAAGACATTTTGCAGAGTGATTTTGAAGATAACTACATCACTTTGCATTATGTAGAAATTGCTGATGTCAATTTACCTGCAAATATTGCAACAGAAATCACAAACAAAGAGACGCAGAAGCAAAGAAACTTAACGGCCAAAGAAAAACAAAAAGAGGAAGAGTATTTGGCAAATGCTAAAATTGAAAAAGCACGTGGAGATTCTGCCCTTGTAATTTCTGCAACCTTTAAAGCTGAAGCAATTCAACTGGAAGCTGAACAAATTGGGAAAAACCCACAATACATTGAATTGAAAAAGTGGGAGAAATGGGATGGAATTGGCTCACCTTATGGTACAAGTAATGTGTTTGGTTCTGGAGTATCAATACTTAAGAGCAATTAATCTTCATAGTCGTTTATAGGGAAATTGTTTGTGAAAACGACAATAAATTATAGAAAAGCAACCATAACTGATCTAAGGTTCATTATTGCTATGCTTGCAGATGATGAATTGGGTCAAACTAGAGAAAGTTTTAATCCCGAAAATCAAATTCCGCAAGAATATCAATTGGCTTTTAAAAAAATAGATGCAGATGCTAATCAAGAATTAATGGTTGCAGCGGATGAAAACCATGAAATTATTGGCACTTTTCAATTGACCTTTATTCAGCACCTGACCTATCAAGGAGGAATCAGAGCGCAAATTGAAGCCGTGCGAATTAGAACCGACAAGCGAGGACAAGGCATTGGTAAATCCATGTTTCTGTGGGCCATTAATCGTGCAAAAGAGAGAAATACGCATTTGCTTCAATTAACAACTGATAAAAAACGACCAGCCGCTCTTGAATTTTATAAAAGTTTGGGCTTTAAAAATTCTCACGAAGGAATGAAATTGCATTTTAAATAATAAAAAAGTCATATGCTCGAATCATTTCCATTTCGCCGAAGCACAGCGAACAACCTGCTTGACTCTTCTAAACATATTTCTTATTGCGGATTGATCCTCTACTCCACAATTACACGAATTCCGTTCGAATGCGAAGTAAACTCTGGCGCATACATGCGTTGAATGGTCGTTATCCCATTTTAAAAATCTCCTTTGTGTTGCACACGTAAATCATATTCAAACACGTAAGTTCCTTTTAGAATATAATCAAAGAAAAAGTGCGTATCCGCATCCTTGGTCGACTGATAATAGCCCGGCCCTTCGCGGTAACGATATTTACTCAGCACATCAATTGGATCAAAGCCCGAAGCTCCTAAGGTTATTTTACCACAATCATTCGCTTTGTCACAAACTCATCTCCAAGATTAAACGTGTAAAAATATACACCTTCAGAAAAATCATTCTCGCTCAGGCGGAATTCATGTTTCCCGGCGGATTGGTTGCCCAGGTTTATGGTTTTTACCATTTTCCCTGCCAAATCAGTAATGCTGATATGAACCTCTTCATTACTCGCCAATTCATATTGGATTAACGTTGATTCCGAAAATGGATTGGGTTTATTTTGAGAAAGGTTAAATGCACTTCCATTTTCTTCAATTCCAATATTACAATAGCCATACTCCATTCCCTCAATTTGAACCATTATTGCTTGCGGACCCTCTAAATAAAAGGGATCAGTAGCACCCGAAGTATAACCCAGCACAGTTTTTTCCTCCACATCTTGCGCCAAGGAAAAACGGACCTCATTTGTTCCCCCGTAATGTCCCACCAAAATCAATCCATATTCATTTTCCTTATAGCACTGTTCTTCCTCAAAATATAGACTCACTTTGGTGCCCAAATTCGAGACATTTATCTCATGATCGTCCGTTTGTTCAACATAAACAAAATCACCCGTCTCGGGATTATACTTCATTAATTGTATAAATATATACTGCCCTAAATTTGTGCTGTCGTCAGTTATGAAAACCGACACTTCGCGGAACTCAGACACATCAAAAAACTGCATTAAATTTCCAATTAATAACGGTGCACCGGCGTTAACAGTTAGGTTGGCAATTGATCCAGTTTCAACACCGTTATGACGGGCATAATCATTAAACTCTGAACCGACTTCGATCGATTTAATAATGGTGTCATTAAAAACATAATCTTCCTCCGAATCACTATCAAACCAAAATTTAGCGGTGTACGTGCCAGCCTCACTCGGCGTGAATGAAGATGTGCAAAATAAGGAGTCTTTAGCCCCAATATTCAAGTCCGTAACCTCTGACATACAACTGTGACCAGAAGGCCCTGTTACCTGTACATTAAGCTTCACATTTTCTTGGACTGTACTCGCTAAATTTTCAACCGTAGCGCTTAATTCTATTTCAGTTGTTTGATGTTCATAAGCCAAATAATAAGTCATTCCATTTTCAATTAAACCACCCACGCCAGACTGCAGATGTACATCCGTAATCTTCACATCCGTATTCCATCCTTCGGAAACCACAAAGTCATCAATCAACCAAGCATAACCCGATCCGTGCACATCAACTTCGCTAGTTTCTTCCCATCTAAACCGAATTTTCACCTCCGGATTTCCTGTAGCCGCTTCTGTAATATTTAACGTAATTACTTTTTGAATTGGATTTTGATTCACGTATGTTCGCTGATTTATTTCATATTGAAAATCATAAGAAATACCTGCATTATTTGAAACCTCTACGTATGTTTTACAAGTATTAAAACCACGATAACGCTGCTCAAATGAAAGAATAACTGAACTGGCATCCTCACAATTAATTAAATGCTCATATTCTAAACTGGCATTTTGCATCTCAACATCCCCGTCCAATAAATATTGAACACCATTAAACCCTGCAAAACCATTTTCATGTGTAGTTGAGTTCATTGCTCCCATGTGCTCATCTATGTCAGAAGGCGTGTCAGCATACCACACCCATTCAGCTGAAGTTCCATCTTCCGTAACAATTAACCAGTTTGACAAATCCATAAAATCATCCGCTACAATTACATCACCTGCAGCACGTTCTTCATGATACGTCAAATGACTTGGATGACCTCCAAGATCAACCGTAATGGTTTCTTTTAATCGTGCGGCGGGTATTGCATCAATTTGCGCTGTTAAAGAAGTTGCACAAAAAAGTGTTGCGGCTAATAGTGGAAATGTGTTTTTTATAGGCTTTAGAATTAGGAAATGTTACAAATCAAAAAACCCCACCTCATCTTGAAAAAACCAAAACGAAATGGGGTTTAATATTGTTAAAGGATGTTTATCCTAAGTGACTACTTAGTAATAACCATTCTTTTAGTTACTTTTTCAGCACCTACTGTGAATGTGTAGAAATATACACCTTCAGCAAAATCATTAGCATCAACAGCTAAAGTATAAGCACCAGCAGCTTGTGTTCCGTTGTTAATTGACTTAACAACTTTTCCTGAAACATCAACAAACTCAACAGAAACAGCAGCAGCTTCGTTCAACTCATAGTTGATTACTGAATTGTCTCCAAATGGATTTGGGATGTTTTGAGAAATAGAGAAGTTGTTAATTACAGTTTCTTCTAAACCAACATAGCTTCTCATGTGCGTACGCACCATAATAGCTGAAGGAGATTGTAAGAAGAACGGATCAGTAGCACCAGAAGTGTATCCTAATACAGTTTGCTCATCAACACCTTGTGCCATTCTGAATCTAGCTTCAGTTGCTCCACCATAGTGTCCAGCAAGAACTAAGATAGTTTGTCCAGCAAACACTTCAATCTCTTCGCTAAATGTAACAGTAATTGGTCCACCATTCTCACCAGAAGTAATTTCGTGATCTGCAGTTTGGTCAGCATAAATAAATGCACCAGCACCACCGTCAAAAATCATTACTTGAGCAAAGATTAATTTCCCTACGTTTGAAGCGTCATCAGTAACAACGATATCAACAGCTCCGATTACACCGTCACCAAAAATATCCATTGTGTTACCAATTAATAAAGGAGCACCAGTATTAGAAGTTACGTTTCCGATAGATGATCCACCGATTCCGTTATCTCTAGCATACATGTACTCTGTACGTTGAATAGTACCAGGATCAACAATTGTATCATTTACTGTTTCTTCCTCAGCGTCATCAGAATCAAACCAATAAACAGCATTATAATCACCGTTATCAGCTGGAGTTAAAGTAGTTGCACAAGATACTGAATCAGATGCTCCAACAGGAAGATCAACACCAGCAGAAGTACCAGAATAAGTTACAGGACCAGAAACTTCAACGTTTAATTTTGCATTGTTTTGAGTAACACCACCTAAGTTTTGTACTTTTCCAGCAAATTCGATTTCAGTTACTTGGTCATTAGGAATTTGGTAATATTCCATACCGTTTTCCATATATACACCAACACCAGATCTATGGTAAGATGCAGTAATTTCAACATCATAATCCCAAGCTTCTTTCACTTTGAAATCATCAATACCGAAACCATAACCAGAACCGAAATCAGGATCAGCTCCTAGTTCAGTCCATCTGAAACGAACCTCAACAGTAGCTTCACCAGCTGCTACAGATGTTACATCCTTAAGAATAACTTCTTGTCTTGTTGGATCATTTGTTGGCATGTCAACGAATAATTGGTAAGACTCGAAAGTACCCCAACCATCATTAGTAACTTCAACAAATACGTCATCAGCGTTAAATGCTCTATAAAAAGCAAAGAATTCCAATGTTACTGCAGTAGCAGCAGAACAATCGATTGGATCAGCAAACGTTACTGTAGCATCTGCAGGCTCAACCGCGTCATCTAATAGGTAAGTAATCCCGTTAAACATTGCAAATCCGTTAGCGTTAGTTGGAGATGCCATAGCACCACAATAGTCATCAACGTCTGTTGGTGTAGTAGTTGTTAGTTCGAATTCAGGAATAGTCCCACCTTCGGTACCAATATCCCAGTTACCAAAATCACTAAAATCATCTTCAATAATAATATCTCCAGGAGCTCTATCATCACTTACAAGACCCGTAACTCTTGTAGTAGCATCTTGCTTTTCAAACGGCAAGTATGCTCTTTCGGCATCAACCTGCGCATTAACAGCACCTGCCGCTAAAATCACACCTGAAACCAGTAAGTAAACCTTTTTCATTTTTTCTATTTTTAAATTTGAGTGTAAATATACGAAAAAAAACAGCTTTATCCATTATCAACACATAGACAAAGTCGTTTTTCAGAAAAAAATGTGTCATCATTTTAATCCTAAATGTTCGTTTTATAATCTATTTGTTAATTCCCTTTCTTTTTGTCACTTTTTGACCACCAACATTGAATGAATAGAAGTAGATCCCATCTGCAAATTCATTCGCATCAATTTCGAGCGTGTAGAAATCTGCATTTTGAACACCATTTTCGATTGATTTTACTAATCTACCAGAAGCATCTCTAAACTCAACTGAAACCGCAGCCGCCTCGTTTAATTCATAATTGCTGAAGGTTCCAATAACAAGAAAGGATCAGCTCCACCTGAGATATAACCTAAAACCGTCTGTTCATCCCCACCTTGTGCCATTCTAAACTCTACCTCATCACCACCACCATAATGACCAGCTAAAACAAGCACGGTCTCACTAGCAGCGACATCAATTGGTGTTTCGAGTGTAATGGTAATAAAACCCGCGTTTTCTTCAGGTGTAATAATATGATTTTCGGATTGATCTGCATATACAAAAACGTCTCCTGACAGTATCATCACTTGGGCAAAAACTTCCTGTCCTACATTCGTTTCGGCATCAGAAACAACAATGTCTATCGCTCCAATTTGATCCGTGGCGAAAATGTCCATTACATTGCCAATTAGCAATGGTATTCCTACGTTGGATGTGACATTACTAATGCTTGATGAACTAAAACCATTATCTCGAGAATAAACGAAATTTTGAGCTGCATTTGTATCTGTAAAGAGATCGTACATAGTGTCATTCGTAGGTTCTTCCTCGCCATCACTGTCAAAAAAGTAGGTCACATTATATGCGCCTTCTGTACTTGGAACGAATGGGGTTGTGCAACTCACTGAGTCAGAAGCAGCCACTGGTAAGTCGAATGGAGCGGATGTTCCAGAGTCTCCAGCACCACCTAGAACGTCTACATTCAACTTCGCATTTACTTGCGTTATACCTGCCATGCTTTCTGTTTCACCAATAAAAAAAATATCGGTAAGTTGAGTGGGCGGAATCATATAATACTCCATGCCGTTTGGCATAAATACCCCTAATCCTGAACGGTGATAAGATGCTGAGATTTGTTGATCGTGATCCCATGCTTCGCGAACAATAAAATCGTCAACCATCCATGCATAACCTGCACCAATTACATCTTCTAAACTAGTTTCTAGCCATCTGAATCAGATTTTTACACTTGATTCTCCGGCAGCAATTTCGGAGATATTTAGCGTCGCCGTTTCTTGGAGTGTTGGTCCATTTGTAGATTCCCCGGAGTTTAATTCGTAAGAAACGAACTCCCCATCATCCCAAGTAGTGGCTGTTACTTCCACAAAGGTTTGATCTCTGTTAAATGCCCTGTAGGCTTGTTCAAATTCCAAAATTACACCAGGAAGACCGGTACGGTTAATTGTGGAACCATACTCTAAATAAGCATCCTGCTCTGGCACACCGACAATTTCATCTCTGAGGTATTGAATACCATCAAAAACACCAAAGCCATTCGCTTTTGTAGTTGACGCCATGTCACTTATAAAGCCATCTAAAGCAGGTGGTTCTTCTGTCACAATTTGCCATTCGGGATCGGTTCCGACTTTGGAGTAAATTAACCAGTTATCTGGTACACTAAAGTCGTCTGTTATAATGGGGTCTCCTGCGTCTCGACTGTCAGAATAGAGTCCAATTATTTGTCTTGTTTGGGTTTCCTTTTCGAAAGGAAGATTGGCTTGCTCACTAGAGATTTGAGTATACCCACCCACTGTCGACAGGGTTGCTCCTGCGACCATAAAGTAAGTCTTTTTCATTTTTGTTAGATTTTTATATTTCAGTAGTATTCACGGAAGGAACTCATGAAAGGTGAGTCGAATTTAGGGGTCATTTATTTAACTGTAGTAACTATTGATTAAACGTATGATTTAATCAAAACCGAAGAGTAAACCGCTATATGTCTGTTGTTTACATGCTTTTCGGATTAGAAAAGGCAGGTTTTAGAGCGTGTCAGCATCCAAATAAGCCGGAAAACTTGTCTTAATGTCGTTCAATACGCTTTTTTCCAATGTAATGATTTGAAACTTTTGCTCATGCGATGGGAAAGTGGTTAAAATATTTCCCCAAGGATCAACAACCATTGAATCACCAGAATATTCAATTCCATTTCCATCTTCACCCACTCGATTCAGTCCAGCGGAATAAGCTTGGTTCTCAATTGCGCGAGCTTGCAGCAGGTTTTTCCAAATAAACGCTCGTTTTTTAGGCCAATTGGCCACATAAACTACCGCCTCATATTCTTTTTTGTTATCGACAAGTCGATTTCTAGAAAAAACGGGGAAACGCAAATCGTAACAAACTTGCAATAAAATGCTCCAGCCTTTCATTTGATGAATCACTCGATTTTGACCTGCAGCGAAATGTTGATCTTCATTTGCCATTCTAAAAAGGTGGCGTTTATCATAGGTGGCTTCAATTCCATTTTTCGAAACAATTACAAAACGATTATAATACTGTCCATTTTCTGAGATTATAATGCTTCCACCCATTTGACAATTGAGCTTTTTTGCCCAAGTCTTTAACCAAACAAGTGAAGCTCCATCCATTTGCTCGGCAATGGATGCTACATTCATGGAAAAGCTGGTGTTAAACATTTCTGGTAACAAAACCAAATCAACCGAATTTGCGTCGATATGATTTAAAAAATGACTTTCAAAATGGTTAAGGTTTGCCGTTTTATCCTCCCAAAATTGTTGGGTCTGGATCAATCCAATTCTTAAATCTTGCATAATAACTCGGCAGCTTTAATGAGCGTTTCATTTTGCTTGGCAAAACAAATACGAATTACTTTATGATCTGTTTGGTCTTGATAAAAAACAGAAACTGGAATTGCAGCAACGCCATATTTAATCGTTAACTCTTTGGCGAAGTCCACGTCAGGAAGCGTTGAAATTTCACTATAATCTAGGAGACAAAAATAAGTGCCAGAGCACGTCAACGGTTTAAACCGAGACATTTTAATCTGTTCCATAAACAAATCCTTTTTCTGCTGATACATTGGCATCACTTCTCTCCAAAATTCACCCGCATTTAAATATTTAGCCGCCGCATACTGCATAGTGTTGTTTGCACAAAACACCATATACTGGTGGATTTTTCTAAATTCGGCGGTGAATGACTCAGGGGCGATACAATAACCCAATTTCCAGCCCGTAACATGCATTGTTTTCCCAAAACTATAGGTTATGAAACTCCGTTCACGCAAAATTGACGACTTTAATACAGATTGATGTTCATTATTATATTGGATATGCTCATAGACCTCATCACTTAAAACCATTAATTCCGGATGGGCCTGTACTAATTCCTCTAAAGATTTTATGTCGTCTTCAGTCCAAACTGAACCACAAGGATTGTGCGGATTATTGGTGATGATTAATTTCGTTTTTGCCGTTACTTTTTCACGAACCTCCTCCCAATTGATATGATACGTTGGATGTTTCAATTTCAAATGAATCAGAATTCCTTTGTTCACCCTGATCGTTGGATCATAACAATCATAAGCCGGATCGAACAAAATCACTTCGTCCCCTTCATTTATAATTGCTGTTATGGCTGTATAAATAGCCTGCGTAGCACCAGCCGTAATTGTAATTTCAGTATTGGGATTAACCGCTATGCCATGTTGTTGTTTTACCTTCTTCGAAATCGCTTCGCGCAAATCTAACCGCCCTGGCATTGGTGCATACTGCACTTGATTTTGATCTAAAGCTTCTCCAATATAAGATTTAAGTCTGTCATCTATTGGAAAATCAGGAAAACCTTGTGATAAGTTCACCGCCTTATGCTCGTTGGCCAAAGCCGACATTACCGAGAATATTGTTGTTCCTATGTTGGGTAGCTTTGATTTTATCATGGTTTTAGACATTAGATCGCTGCGCTCTTAGACTAAAGATTAAAGACTGCGGTTTGACCGTTTTTATTTTAGCTTTTGTGAATATATCGTTATTTAAGCTTTCTAATTATTTTTCTGATTACTTTTTTCGGGATGCCATCATTGAAGTAATCTTTGTTTAAGGGCAGAATTATTTTATAATCATCTGAAATACATAATGGCTGATTAGACATTGCCAAAAACTCAAAATCAGAAGATCTAAATTGATTGTATTGATTTCTAAAATCCTCTGCTTTACTCATTTTTTCAGTTTTTTTATCATCCAAGCCACCTATTTAAAACACCTAGCGGCATAGGATGATCTGAACAAAAATAACCAAAATTTTCGCTCCCCAAGGAGTATTATTTAGAACAATTCTAAATAATGGTTGTAAATCAGAACAATCTCACTAAATTTGCAAAAAAGTAGCATGTCATTTGATGTAAAAAACATACGAAAACAGTTTCCAATTCTTGACACCAAGATTGGAAAGTATCCGCTCATTTATTTTGATAACGGCGCTACTTCTCAAAAGCCGCAAGCGGTAATTGACTGTATACAGACGTATTATACGTCCGAAAATTCAAATATTCACCGCGGAGTTCATCATTTAAGCCAAGTAGCAACTGAAAACTACGAACACGCTAGAAAAACGATTCAAACATATATCAACGCTAAAAATGATTATGAGATTATTTTTAGCCAAGGCACCACGCATGGTATTAATTTAGTTGCAAGCAGTTTTGGTAAACTTTTGAAAGCGGGAGATGAAATTTTGATTTCGCAAATGGAACACCATTCTAACATTGTTCCATGGCAAATGTTAGCAGAAGAACGTGGATTAGTTCTAAAATACATTCCAATGAACCAAGCCGGAGAATTGATAATGGCCGAACTCCCTAATCTTTTAACAACTAAAACGAAACTTGTTTCAGTAACGCATATTTCAAACGCCTTGGGAACTATAAACCCAATAGCCGAAATTATTCAAGCGGCACATAAAATTGGCGCCAAAGTTCTAATTGACGGAGCCCAATCATTACAGCACGAGCAAATTGATGTTCAAGCATTAGATTGCGATTTTTTAGTTTTTTCTGGTCATAAAGTTTTTGGACCTACAGGTGTAGGCGTGCTTTATGGAAAAGAAGAATTGTTAAACGCAATGCCTCCTTACCAAGGAGGTGGTGACATGATTAAAACGGTGACACTAGAAAAAACGACTTACAACGGATTACCGCATAAGTTTGAAGCCGGCACACCGAATATAATTGGAGGTATTGGTTTTGGAAAAGCAATAGCGTGGCTTGAAGAACAAGACCTTGAAGGGATTAAAAAGCACGAAACTGATTTATTGGTGCATGCTACTGAAAAGCTCAGTGAAATTGATGGAATACAATTCTATGGCACTGCTGAAAAAAAGGGAAGTACCATTTCATTTTTAATTGAAGGCACTCACCCCTATGATATAGGCACACTGCTGAATCAACAAGGAATTGCCGTGCGAACTGGACACCATTGTACACAACCAATAATGGATTTTTACCAAATTCCGGGAACAATTCGGGCTTCATTCAGTTTTTACAATACAAAAGAAGAGATTGATCAATTTATAATTGCTTTGAAAAAAGCGATAACTATGCTAAGTTAAAATGAGCATTACAGAAAAAGAAAACGAATTAGTAGAAAGCTTCGCCATTTATGACGACTGGATGGAGAAGTACGAATACATTATAGAACTAGGGAAAGATTTACCTTTGATTGATGCTGCCCATAAAAAGGAAGAAAATATCATTAAAGGATGCCAATCGACTGTGTGGTTGTACGCAGAAAAAAAGGACGAAAAAATTATATTCACGGCAGATGCTGATGCAATTATTGCAAAAGGAATTATTGCCGTTTTAGTGGATGTATTGTCGAACGAAACATCCGATACAATATTAGAAGCCAAGCTTGATTTTATTAAAGAAATTGGTTTGCAAGAACACCTTTCCCCTACCAGAAGTAATGGTTTGGTGGCAATGGTTAAACAAATGAAAATGTATGCCTTGGCATTAAAAATGAAGTAATGATAGTTTCAAAAGAAGGAAATATGGACAAGGAAGCAATTAGAGCGTTGGAAGAGAACATTATTGCTGCGTTAAAAGAGATTTACGATCCAGAAATTCCGGTGGATATATTTGAACTGGGCTTAATTTATGAGGTCAAAATTAAAGCAGATGGATTTGTGGATGTGGACATGACGTTAACCTCTCCTAATTGCCCCGTTGCAGAAAGTTTACCTGTTGATGTAAAGAACAAGGTTGAAACTGTATTCGGCGTTACTGAAGCAAAGGTGAATATTGTATTTGACCCACCTTGGGACAAGGATATGATGAGTGAAGAGGCACAATTGGAACTCGGCTTTTTATAACCAACTATAAATTTGCTTCTATCAGCGGAATTAAGTCCTCATCTGATGGACGTGTAATGTTTGGGTCAATTATTTTACCTTTTCGATCTAAAAGTATAAAACGTGGAATTCCCTGAACATCATAGGCCTTAATAAAAGGATCGTTTGGATCATCAGCAAATAATTGAACGCCTCGCATTTCTTTTTCTTCAATCATTTTTTTCCAACTCTCTTTTTGATTATCTATTGAGATACTCACAAAAACAATTTCTTTTCCTGCAAAATATTCCTCTGTTTTTTCAGATCTGGTATTTCTGCCATACAGGGTGCACACCAAGTCGCCCAAATATCTATTTGGGCTAATTTTCCCTTAAAATCTGACAAAGAAACAAGGTTGCCATTAATATCCTTCATTGAAAAACTTGGGGATTGAAATCCCTTTTCAACTTTTTTGAGTTTGAGATAATTTGCTCCCACTTCAGCTAAACTTATTGAGTCAAAAATCAACTCTCACTAATTTATGATGAAAACGTAAATTAATGTCTTTACGATTTACCACTTCCATTAACGTTTTAGCAATGCGTTTAACTCCAAAAATTACACCCCCAGGTGTTGCAAATACAACATCTGTTTTACCTCTCACTCCAACTTTTTTAAAGTGTTCCTCCGCCAAATACATGATTTTTTGAGGAGCGCCACCACATTTTATTGGTGTTGCGGGTTGTGTGAATAAAGCCGTGCCTCCTTTGAAGTTTCTTAGGACTTCCCAAGTGTGTTGAGGATCCCGTATAATTACTACATACCACACCTTTATCCATGGCCTCTGATAATCCTTCAACTAAAGAAGGGTCTATTTTAATACCTGGTGAAACCACTAAATAATCATAGTTGATTTCTGTTCCGGCGGTGGTAATTACTGAATTATTTGCTGGATCAAACTTGTCTGCAAATTCTTTTATCCAGTTCACCCCGTCTGGCATGACAGATGCCATTGTGCGTTTTGTTTTTTCGAAGTTATAGGTATTCGAGCCTACCAAAGTCCATGCGGGTTGATAATAATGAAATTCTGCTGGTTCGAGTAGCATTACTTTTACATTTCCTTTTTTGAGAAGTTGTGCTGCGGTCATGATGCCGCCAGTGCCTCCTCCAATAATTAGTATATGAGTCATAAGAATAATTTTGAAAGACCAAACTAAACATTGGTGCGAACAAAAAAAGTAACATTTGTTACAGAAACTTGAATGCGATTAGATATTCATTGCTAGTTGGTTGTATCCAAAAACTGCAAATTAGGGGTCAAATTTCACTTTAGAGGTCGTGCCATTCTAATACTTCCAAATTCCTTCTTCTTCCCTCATCAACGGGTGCATAATTATTAGCTAAATAGGTTAGAATAGCATCCTCTGTTGCGCCCAAATTCCAAAGACCCTGAGTCTCTTGCATCCAAACAATTATATCCTTCCAGCCCTCTCGATCTGCCTTGTTCTGTGTCACAAGACCCAGTGAATGGCAGACGCCACAGGTTCGAATCACCAAATCAACACCATCATCCACAATTAATCCTGAAGGAACATGGATTCCATTTTCAATCTCGGTTGGATCAAGATCCATAGTCATGACCATAGGATCGACTGCGGTGGTGTCAAATGCGGAAATGTTTTGATCTGTGGAAGAAAAAAACTGAGGGAAATAGGTTAATTGAATCATAAAAACTACCCCCGCAAGGACCAGCACAGATGCCACGTTAATGGTGTTCTTTGCTTGTTTAATGGCTTGTTCGTAAACTTTTTCTTTATCCTGATCAGTCATTAAGCTTGTTTTACTGCTAATCTATGGCACGCATTATTTAAATATCCTTTCGGATTCCAACCTGGTAAAACCATAGGTTGCCCTTTTCCATTTTCATCTATTGCTCGCGCCCACAATTCATAATATCCAAATTCTGGTAAGGTAATTCGTGTTTTCCACCTTTGCCAAGCTAATCTATTTTTTGGCGGATTCAATTCGCATTTTTGCCACGTCACTCCAAAATCAATTGAAACCATAACTGCTTTCACTTTTAAATCACCCGCCCAAGCATGACCGCGAACTTCGAAAGACTGACCCTTTCCAATTATTGCGCCCGTTTTAGGATAAGTAATAATGGATTTAACCGGCATAGATTCAATAATCTTCATGTCCTCATCCGGTACTTTTGTTCCAGGCGGAACGGGATACTTCGGTATTCGGTAAGATTGTCCACCCATTTTTGGCCCATCATGTTCCTTATCTCTAATTACAATTTTAGTCAGCCATTTACCAGAAACTGAAGCAGGCCAACCCCCCATCACCAATCGTAACGGATATCCATTCATTTTTGGAATTGCTTCACCATTCATTGCCCAAGCAATTAACGATTCGTCCTCCATGGCTTTTTGAATTGGTACGCCTCTTGAAATAACAACTTTTGACGAATCACCAGACAAATGCGTATCCGCACCATAATAACCAATATAAGCCGCCGTGCTTTTTAAACCGACATCATTTAACACATCTTTCAATCGAACCCCTGTCCAACGCGTGCAAGCCACGCCTCCTAATCCCCATTGATTCCCTTTTGCCGGTGGATTAAATTCTCCACGTCCATTTCCTCCACACTCAAGGGTGAGGTCATAGGTGTAATGAGCGAAATTATCGTACAATTTTTTTAACGTGTATGTCTTTTTTTGTTGGGCTGCTTCTCCTTCAATGGTTAAAGTCCATTTTTCCAAATCATATTCAGTTGGCGGAATCCCGTTATTGCGCACAAACATTAAATTGGCTGGTGTAATTTCCGGATCTAACAAATGGGGAGGCGTTTCTGCATTCCAAGGTTTATTGTTTAAAATGGTTAAGGCATCACTTTTTCCGGGAATGCCTTCTGGTGTTTCCAGTTCATCTAAACCAATTGGTTCAAGTTCACTCGGGAAATTTTCGCCAAACACAATTTTGGTTCCCGCCAAGGCAGCAAAAGCAGCTAATGCTGATTTAGAAATGAAGTTTCTTCTTGAATTATTCTTTTTATCCATACGTTGATTTGATTGGAACACTATTACTCCTTTTTCTCCACTAAAATGATATTCATCTTTGACGAATCACACCTTTTAAATGAGATGATTAGAGTTTAGCTTACCAAAATAATGAAATTCTTTTTTATTTTTAAGTAACAATAGTTACACTCATTCCGCAATGGGCTTCTTAACTTTAGGAATTCAAGTAAAAATGGCACAATGAAAAAATACCTTTCCTTATTTTTTGGACTAGTTTTGATTACAAGCACTAGTTTTGAGCAAAACACTTCGTCTTCGGTTATTTCTGCTGATGATTTACTACAGAATTTTCAGGATTACGTGGTGATTGATATTTCAAAAGACGAGAAGTTTCTTGAAGATTCAATTGCTGGAGCGCTGCATGTGACTCGGAACGATATTTCAAAAAGAGATGACGCCTTTGATGGGTTGATTGCAAGTCGTGAAAAAATGGAGGCCTTAATGACCACATTAGGACTTTCAGCTGCAGACCATTTAATTGTGTATGACCATAAGGGGGGAAGTGATGCCGGTCGTTTATGGTGGGTATTAACTCATTATGGGCACGAAAACGTTCAATTATTGGATGGTGGAATTAAAGCATGGGGAGATCGAAATTCACAGATTGATTCAATAAACACTGTTCAACCTGCCGCCGAATACACGTTTTCCGCAAGCCCAACAAATGAAGTGAGATTGGTTGAGTTAGAGGAAATGAAAGCCGCCGTAGATAATCCGAACATCCTATTAATCGACACTCGAAATAAGGATGAATTTGAAGGCAAGTTTCAGAAAGAAGGCGCCTTTAAAGCAGGAAGAATTCCGAACAGCATTCATATAGATTGGGCTGAAAATATTGATTATCATGGTGATCAGCTCTTACTTTCAGAAACAGAATTAACGGAACTTTATGCATCTAAAGGCATAACAAAAGACAAAGAGATTATCGTTTATTGTCATTCGGGCGTGCGGTCGGCATTTTCAGCATTCGTGCTTTCCGAAGTTTTAAACTTCCCTAATGTTGGGAATTTTGATGGCTCTTGGATTGAGTGGGGTTACCACAGCGAATTGGCAATTGACACAGGCGTTGTTGCGTTGCCGGTTGAAGAATATGTGGCTACATACGGTGAAGTTTTTTGGGCTGGGTTTCGCAATTTCGCATCTTATACCTGGAACGAAATTACATTTCAAGTTAGCCCTTGGTATGTGAACTACTTTTGGCTATTAGTGGTCTTATCACTAGTCGTGTGGTTATTAGAAATTGCTTTTCCATGGCGGAAAGATCAACCTCGAATTCGCAAAGATTTTTGGATTGATGCTTTTTTCATGTTCTTCAACTTTTATATTTTTAAGTTGATCATTTTCATGTCTTTTTCAGAAGTTACGGCGAAATTTTTCCATGACTTAATTGGCGGAGATGCCACTTCCTATGCGCTGATTGATTTAGGGAGTTTACCCGTATGGGCACAACTTATCATTTTCTTTATAGCAACAGATTTTATACAATGGTTTACACACGTATTATTGCATAGATTTGACTTTTTATGGCGATTTCATAAGGTACACCATTCCATTGAAGAGATGGGATTCGCAGGGCATTTACGCTATCATTGGATGGAGAACGTATTCTACACGCCAATGAAATATATTACAGTCATGTTAATTGGAGGATTTACTCCAGAAATGGCTTATATCGTGTTTTATATTTCAATAGCAATTGGACATATCAATCATGCCAATGTAGGCTGGGATTATGGGCCATTTAAATACATCTTTAACAATCCTAAAATGCACATTTGGCACCATGCTAAAGAATTGCCAAAGAACAGGCGTTACGGCGTTAATTTTGGCATTTCATTTAGTATCTGGGATTATATCTTTCGTAAGAATTATATTCCATCAAGTGGGCGAGATATTACCCTTGGTTTTGACGGGATTGAGAAATATCCGAAAGGATTTTTCGGATTGATTTTTTCTGGATTTAGAAAAACGCCAGACGAGAAATAAAAGCGCTATTCTTTTAATGATAGATTGAAGCATTACGCATGTTCCTTTTACTCATGCTTCAAAAGGCTTATCGACCAACCAAAAACTACGGTGTCTTTTTTAAGTTCTTCTGTGGTCTTCCAGAAGTTACCACCAAGCAAACCAAAGTCTCTGAAAGCTTCATTATACTCGAAAATAAACATGACTGATGTTTTTGAATACTATGATAACTGGACATTGTGCACATTCTGAAGTTAATTAACGACCCCTTGAAATATTATTCAGGATTCAGAAGGGTTCAAAAAAAATAACCGCCCTCTAAAAGAGAACGGTTATTAAATCAATCATTGTTAAATCTATACTTCGGTCGTTTTTGTTAATCCGTCTTTTAAATGGAGTACACCAGAAATAATTAAAAGGATCCAAGGTGCGCCGTGCATTAAAAAGTCGAACCAGTCAACTGGCTGCATTCCTTCTGCTCCACCAAGTATCCATTTTATTTTACCCCATAAATGCGGCTCGGGTGTAAAAGGTGCTAAACCTAATGTTAAGGATGCAATGCCGAAGAGCATCCAAGATGATTTTAAAGCGTCCTTCATTACCAGTTTAAATAACCGCCCTCTAATTCAAGAACGTGTGTAAATCCATTTGCCTCAAATATCTTAAGCGCCTTAGAGCTTCTATTGCCACTTCTACAATAAATTAAGACCGGTGCATTTTTGTCAAGGTTATTGATGTTACTTTCAAAATTAGCATCATTATAATCGATATTCTCGGCTCCTTCAATTGCGCCCGATCCAAATTCACCCGGCGTTCGTACATCAATTAATTGGGCGTTAGCATTTTCTGCTAAAAAAGTCTTAAACTCAGCTTTCGTAACGCGTTTGACCTCAGCTGAAGTTTCAACCTGATTTTCAACAGGATGAGTATCATTTGAAGAAGAGGTTTGGCCATTTGTTGACTCCGTTTGTGCGCATGACATCAACACAAAAGCACTTGCCAATAATCCTATAAAAATTGTTTTCATTTTCTTTTTTTTTATAAAGTTAAAAAATCCGCCCTTACACCAAAGGCATACAGAGCGGATAATTTTTGTTAGTTGGACATCAAAATTATTCTAAACTAAAAACTATGGCCAACTAACACCCATCTCGCCTCGTTAATCGTTATTAACTTTTTCCTTCTCTTCGTTGTAAACTATAAGCTTAAATATTTTGCCACGCACCTGCATTGTGCGCTGTAATTCCATTGTTTGCTAGCATACGCTGAGCTTGACTCGCTCTTGCGCCAGATCTGCAAACTAAAACCACTGTTTTTCCTTTTAATTCTTTCACTTTATTCCCTAAAGTCTGAAGCGGAAAGTTTTTACTCCCTTTCACATGCCCAGATCTAAATTCTTCCTTTGTGCGCACATCTACTACTACTGCACCATCTTTAATTAGAGCTGAATAATCAACCTGTTCTCCAACTAGTGCTCCTCTTAATTTATCTAAAAATCCCATTTTTATTTCTCTTTTTTTATCCTTCTTTGTTGTTCAAAAAAGGTAATTTAACTTATTGCTGGTACAAATGTATTTCATTTGAAACCCTTTATCAGTAACAATTGTTACCCTATTTCAAATGATAGATCAACTCAACACGGCTTCATTTAGGATAATATAAATAGCCATAATCAAAACAAACCATCCGAAAGCTTTTTTGAGCTTTTTACCATCAATAAATTTATTTAAATAGAGTCCAATAAAAATTCCTACGATTGATATTCCAGTGAAGGTTAACAGAAAAACACAATCAATGCGAGTGTTTTGCACGTCTCCTAAAAAGCCGATAAGTGATTTGACTGCAATGATTAATAATGATGTGGCCACTGCTTTTTTCATTGGCAATTTCGCAAAAAGCACAAGTGCAGGAATAATTAAAAATCCGCCCCCTGCCCCAACGATTCCGGTCAAAACTCCAACAACAATTCCTTCGATAATTATAAATGGATAATTGTATTGAACGGTGGTCTCTTCGGTGGTTGTATCCTTCCGTTTTTTAATCATGAAATAGGAAGCTAAAAGCATTATGATGGCAAAAAACACCATTATTGCAATGTCTTTTGTGACCAGAAAATCTCCTACACTAAACAATTCATTTGGAATTGCGGGAACCAAATATTTACGTGTTAAGAAAACGGCTAAGAAGGCAGGAATGGCAAATACAATTCCCATTCGAAAATCAACCATTCTCTTTTTAGCATTAATAATTGCACCTACAAGAGCTGAACTACCAACAACAAAAAGAGAATATGCAGTAGCAATTACGGGGCTAATACCCATTACATAAACAAGAATTGGAACGGTTAAAGTTGATCCGCCACCGCCTATTAAACCCAATACAATTCCAATGATTAATGCCCCAAGAAAACCTAAGATTTCTGCCAATTCCATTCAATAAAATAATTTGATACAAAGTTGATAAAGCTGGGTGGAAATGGCAGCAACAATTGTTACACATACAAACGATTAATGCGGCAACTTACTTCTGACTAGTCCATATAAAAAAGTGCCCAATATTGCTGCCGCAAGCACAATTAAAATCGAATACGCCCCGGCCCCAATAAGCACGTACATGGGTCCGGGGCATGCTCCAGCCAAGGCCCAACCTAAACCAAAAATTCCGCCACCCAATAGATAACGAGTAACCGACTTTGCTTTTGGTGTGAACTGAATTTCTTCACCGTAAATGTTCTTAATGTTTCTTCTTTTAATGATTTGCACAAAAGCAATTCCAAGCATTAAAGCCGAACTGATAATACCATACATGTGAAAGGCTTCAAAACGGAACATTTCATATATGCGAAACCAAGATACAGCCTGCGACTTATACATGATAATACCAAATACGAATCCGATTGCTATAAATTTTAAATATTTCATTTGTTATGTTGCTTTTGGGGTATTAGAGAAGATAAGGGAGTATAAAAAAAGTCATGACAATGCCACCAATAAAAAAGCCGATTACAGCAATAAGAGAAGGTAATTGCAAATTACTTAAACCACTAATGGCATGACCAGAAGTACACCCTCCAGCCCATCTTGTTCCAAAACCAATAAATAAACCTCCAACTATTAAAATCATTAACCCTTTAAAGGATGTTACGGCTTCCCAACCATAAATTTCATCAGGCACATATTTTTCTCCAGGATTAATAAACCCTGAAGATTCAAGCGCAACAACCGTATCTTGATTGAGATCTATTACCGTATCAGCCGACAAGAAATGCGCCGCAACAAAGCCCCCCGCAACCGCACCAACCACCACCATTAAATTCCAAACTTGGCGTTTCCAATCAAACTTGAAAAAATCAGCCACTTTACCTGCCCCCCCAATGCTGCACATAGTTCGTAAATTGGACGACATGCCAAAGTTTTTTCCCGTAAGCAGTAAAAATAACATCACCAATGCGATTAAAGGGCCTGAAACATACCAAGGCCATGGTTGAAGAATTGCATCTATCATAAACTAATAAATAAAAATTGGTGCGTACACATGGTTGACAATGTTCGCTTGTTCACCCTGATTAAATAGTTTAAAAAAGGTTGATTTATGTGTTCTTGCAACGACAATTAAATCCGTTAATCCGTCTTTATGCAATTCTGAAACTCCGCTTTCTTTACCAGTACTGCGAATAATTTTTAGGTTGGCAGTGAGCTTATTGGCATCTGCAAATGCTTGCATCATTTTATAAATATCAACTTCGGATCTTTTATCGCTTGGTGTATGGAATTTCACCAATGTAAATTCACTTTGATGACGTGTAGCAAGCGCTTTAATTACTTCAAAATTTTCAACAGTCGGAGCCGTGAAATCGCCAATTAAGGCAATTCTTTCGGGGGTGAAATTATCTCGATTACATTTAATTGTTAAATACGGTAATTCCGTATTTTCAATTATCCTTGATGGGTATGTTTTGACAAAAGCATTCTCCCTTGCGGTTGTTTTATGTGCTCCCCCAACAATCACATTAATTTGATGTGTTTTAATATAATCCTTTAAAATGCTAATTTCATTTCCGGCATACGAATGACGCTCAACTATTAAATCGGCTTTAATACTGTTTAGATATGTCAAGTTCGTTTCGGCTTGTTTTTCATAGTGAGACAAATCAAACTCTGTACAGTTTTCCAATATTCTTCCATTCATTTGAAGGGGTACTTCTCCATTCGCTGGAACAATATTTAATAAATGAATTTTGGTCTCAGTGCCGTTAAATAGCGAGCTAGAAAAATTCACAATGGAAGGATCCAAACTGTTATTCTTAATTAAAATGAATAGGTTCATTCTGCAGTAATTAAAAATCAAGAAATTCGATCTTGTTGCGATCTAATTTCAATTTACCTTCCTTTTCTAAACTCTTTAGAATTCTTGAAATAACCACACGAGACGTGTGTAAATCATAAGCAATTGTTTGATGCGTGACGTACAAGAAGGTGTCTTTTGTTACGATCACTTTATGCTTTAAATATTTGAGTACTCGTTCATGCATGTTTAAAAACGCCAAGTTATCAATGGCCTCTAGCATTTCTTTGAATCTTGAATTATAACTTTCAAAAACAAATGTGCGCCACGTTTCATAATCACGTACCCAGTCTGCCATTTTTTGAACGGGAACCATGATTATTTTAGAATCCATTTCTGCAACCGCGCGAATTTCACTAATAGAATTTCCCGTGCAGCAGGTTAATGTCATGGCACAAACGTCTCCTTTTTCCAGATAATAAAGCAATAATTCATCCCCGTCGTCATCCAAGCGAGATACTTTTATGGCACCTTCAAGCAATAGTGGCATATTTCGAACAGTATCGCCAATATTTATGATGACATCTCCTTCCGGAATATTTTTTATATACCCCACTTTTTTGATTTCATCTAATAATTCAATCTCAAAAAGGTGCTCGTAATTCTCAAGAAGTAGTTCTCTCATTTTTTGTTCGTGGTTTATAACGGAAAAAAAAATTGCCCATATTATCTTCGAAAGATAATATGAAAATGGTGTCATTAATAATAAAGCTGAAACAATTATTGTTGCCAATATCGGCATGCTCATTTCAGGAAACAAAACGCGACTCGCTACCCAAACCGCAACAAAAATAGCTACTCCAAGTGCATACGTTACATAATATGACCCCTGATAAAAACCCGGTTCTTTGCTAAATTTTTCGCCACAAACATTGCATTTTTCTGCCACATTAGCTTTAAATCGAGAACCTTCAAAAAAATCGTCTTCTTGGCAATGCGGGCATTTTGACTTAAAGATGCTGTATAATTTCAAGCCTTTCTTAAACATGTCCTGTTAATTTCTTTCAAAAGTAAATGGAAACGGTGTTAAATGTTGTAACAAATGTTACAGAGCCATTTAACACTATCGGGTTAAAACAATATAATCTTGCAGCAAGGTTTTTAAAAATGTCAATTTCTTCTTTGGGACTTCCTCCAGATTCAGCAGTTCCGCAGCCTTTGCAGCAAGGTCTCTTACAAGCTGTTTATGCGGTTCGTTAGGATACTTTTTCACGCGGGTTATGGCGTTTTTAATCAAAATCATATCCTCATCCGTAAATCGGTATGCATTTAAATAAGTGGGTTCGTGCTTACTACGATCCTTAATATTAAGAATGTCACGAATGGAATAAATTTGTTCGGGTTTATTTCTTACCACGGCGGTTTGGGCTAATAAATCACCCAATCGTTGCCCTTTTTCGGTGGTTGAAATAAATAGGGCGCCAATGGCCCCAGCAGAAAACCACAAGTCAATAATTTTAAAAGACCAACGCAAAGTATAATCACCAAGAGACGCATTTTCACCATTTAAATTAACTACACGAATTCCCATAGCCATTTTCCCCGGGGTTTGTCCTTTGAGCAAAAACTCAAACATTAAGCTATAAAACATCACCGGTAAAAGTCCAACAATATAACCCAAAATATCTGCCAACTCACCTCCTCCCCATCCAATTCCTATCGCCCCAAGAATGATAGATATAATAATAGTGTACACAAACATGATGAGTAAATCCAAAAACAAGGCAATACCACGGTTCATTACCGAAGCTGCTTCGTAGTCAATGGAAATATTATGTGATGTGACAACATCTACCGTTTTCATGGATGTGAAAATACAAAATTTGCATTAAACAGTGCGTTCAGACACCTAATTTAAGTCTAAATTAAATGATAAAGTTCTGTTGAAATGGCGATTAAAACAGAACAGAAAATAAATAAATGAATTCGTTTTGCCAATTTTTGCCCCTGTTTGGATAAGAATATTTATTTTTGGGCAAAATTAGAAGAATGGTACAAGAAGAATCAAACGCAAAAATAGACAAGCTTATCAAAGCCTTAGAAAAAGGTTTTAATGGTGAAAAGATTGTGAAGTCACTTATGGACTTGAGAGAGGATGCCCTTAAAGATGAGGACCCGCTATTGGCAAAAGTTCTTCGATTAGCTTCAGAATATATTACAGAAGAAGAGTGTTTTGATCACACAGTAGAAAAGGGAGAAAATGAAGAGGAAGAAGAATTTTTACTTGATCCAGGAACGGATGCTGAGAATTTGACTTATTTAATGCACTTAATTAAAAGAGCAGACAATAAATTTAACCGTGAAGAAATTAAAGAGATGCGTACATTTTTAAAACTAAAATTGTACTAGAACAACTTTTATTTGGCACAAAAAGCCCCTCTGAAATTCGAGTGTTTTCGATATCAGAGGGGCTTTTTTATTTTTATACAATTGGTGATAGGGAGATATATCGCTATTGTGCGGCATCAGTCATTTATCACAAAATTAATTATTGCTTCTTATTCGCTGTAAATTGAGAATAGGGGATTTACAAAATGGATTAAGCGAAAATCCTGTTGAAGAAATTAGTCATACGCATTATTGAACATTGCGCCCTTCGACAAATGCTCAGGGCAGCTTGAGAATTAATCTAAGCTCCTGTTACAGGTTTAGCTGATCGAATGGTCATTACCATATCTTCGATAATTGGTTTTAAAGCACCCTCATCTTCACTACGCATCACGTAGTTATAACCATCAATCATAACTTGACCGTAACAGTGATACGAGGCTTTTCCCCCTTGATCTTCGTGGAGCGTACGTTTATACATCAACAGCGCGGGTTCATCAGTGCTAAATTCAATGTCAAATATGTTGGTTAATTCAGCAAGGCGTTTTTTCTCCTCGGCAACTTTACTTTTTTCTTTTCCAAAATCTTCTATAATTAATTCAAACCGAGGGCCAATGGTGATGTACCATAGATAATCTCCTTCATCATGAATAATTTTAGGATCGATAGACGCTCCTGTTGATGAAGCAACCGAAGGAAGCATTAATTGCATATTTAACCCATGAGGCACGAGGGAAATTTCATTCATGTCAGAAAAATCCAGTGTAGTTGTATTTAAAGAATCTGTTCCATCAGAGTCTTCAGTTGTTTCTGCTCCGCCACAACTTGTCATTAACAAGGGTAGCAACGCGAATAATAGAACTATTTTTTTCATTAGTCGTTTTTTTTTATCATCAACAAATAGATTAAAGTGTGGATCCAATCTATTCGCAAATAATTGCACAAAATATCAAAATGTTGGTTGCAGTTGACAGTTAAACTTGTTTGCGCTCAGTGTTTTATCATCAACAAAACCGTGCAAAAATCTATGATATTATAGAGGTTTACCGATTTTTAAAGGGATTTAGCCTTTACGCAAAGTAAAGAAAAAATTCTGTTCTACTCAAACTTCAACAGTCAAAAACAAAAATAAGCCTTGACTGTTCTTATTGTTGAGTTGATTTTAGTAACTTTAACTTTTGCATTTTTTTATTAAAAACATGAAGATATCCGTTTGTAGAAAAGCCCATTTTAATGCCGCACATAGATTGTACAATCCGGACTGGGATATGGCAAAAAACGACGCAGTTTTTGGCAAATGTAACAATCCAAATTTTCATGGCCATAATTATACCTTAGAGGTATGGGTGAAAGGGGAAATTAACCCTGAAACTGGAATGGTAATTGACTTAAAGCTGCTTAAAAATTTAATTAAGGCAGAAATTGAGGAACGATTTGACCATAAAAACCTTAACCTGGATACCGAAGAATTTAAAGATTTAAATCCCACGGCTGAAAACATATGCTTAACCATCTGGAAAATTCTACGCTCAAAACTTGACATGATATTGGAACTTCGCGTGAGGCTTTATGAAACAGAACGGAACGTTGTTGAGTGCAACGGTTTATAAAATTAATCAAAGAAAACGTAATCTGATAGTTTAAGAATTGTGACCAAATTGGTTTCAACATCTCTAGATATAATTGCCTCAATCAACAAATTATCGTTCGCGTACACAATTTGGCTTTCTGTTAAATAAGCATCCTTTTTATAATAATGTTGTGCCAAAACATTTGAATGTTCATCATATTCATAAACCCATTTTGAGATATAAGTATTCTGCAAACGTTTTTCTATTATTTTTTCTTTAACCCGCCCAATTTCATCATAAACGAAGCTTGTATTTGTATAACTCGCACCAATTTTCATACGCGCCTCTTGTTTAATCAAATAGCCATTTTCTTCAAAATAAAAAAACTCTTCTTGATAGATTCTATCGGCGGTATTATAGTAGATCTTTTTATAATCTTGCCCCTCCATGTCGATATATTCAAATTTTTCAATTGAAATACTGAAACTTTTGTCCAACTCAAAACTGGCAACGTCTCCAACTTTATTAAAATCTCGGCGGTATTCCTGGCTTAAAATGCGCCCTCTATCGTCATAGAGATAGTGATAAGAATGAAACCCTCCATTATCAGATTTTCGAAGCACACTTAGCAAACCACTCTCATTGTACGCGTACATACCTATTAAAGTGTCTTTGTATTGCGTGCGATAATCTTTCGTTAATTGCCCTTGTTCATTAAATTCATAATAATAAACATCTTTAGATTTTCGAATAATGTCTAGTGTTGCTTTGGTTGAATAATACCCTGTTATGGTTTTTATTTTGTTCCGCTTTACAAATGCCTCATTGAAGTAGGGCACTTCACCAAAGGTTTTTCCCTCTATATTGTCCAACATTTGCCCATGCACAGACAGAAAGGTGAAAAAACAAAAGAAGGATGAAGCTTTTAACATAAGTACAAAAAAACCTGCTTTTTCCAAAAAAATTGCACTAATCGAATATTTTAGTCCACAATTAATTGATGAAAACATAACAATATCCGAACCAAGTTGCTGATTTGGAATCAAATTTGATATTTTTGTACTCATGAATGCAAAAATTATTTTATGTGCGCTAGTCTGCTTGTTGTTTGTTTCAAGCTCGTTCGCTGGAGCTACTGAGGAGAAGCATTACAAGACAGAAAATGTTATTGTCTTAGTGATGGATGGACCTCGATACAGCGAAACGTGGGGAGATTCTACACATCAATACATTCCTAGAATGGCCAATGACATGGCCCAGCATGGAGTAATTTATACTGGTTTTAGAAATAATGGACCAACATACACGGCCGCAGGTCATACAGCAATGTGCACGGGCAGTTATCAAAGCATTGATAATACGGGGAGACAATATCCGAAATCCCCTTCTATGTTTCAATATTGGCTAAAAGCTACAGGCAAAAAAAGAACTGCGGCATATGTTATTTCAAGTAAAGATAAATTGGCGCTTCTGACGAACTGTAAAGACAAAAAATGGCGTGATAAATTTCGTCCGTATTCAGATTGTGGGGTGAATGGATTTCAAACGGGATACCGATCAGATTTGCAAACCTATGATAGGAGCATTGAAATTTTGAAGAAGGATAGACCAAATTTAGTGCTGATCAATTTTAGACAACCCGATTCTTGGGGACATGCTGGTAATTGGGAAAAGTACTTATCGAGTATGAAAAAGTCAGACGAATTTATCTTCAATGTTTTTAGATACATTGAACTAGATGAACATTATAAGGGTAAAACAACCATTTTTGTTACGAATGATCACGGCAGACATTTAGATGGAAAAAAAGACGGGTTCATATCTCATGGAGACAATTGTGAAGGTTGCCGAAAAATTAATTGCTTTGCTTATGGCCCCGATTTTAAACGTGGTGTAATTACAGATGTTGATCGAGAATTAATAGATATTCCTGTCACAATTGGAGAATTGTTAGGTTTTGAAATTGAAAAATCGGACGGAGAAATCATGAAAGAACTTTTTATTAAATGTTAATGTAAGTCTAATGATGATGCCCAAAACCTCACATAAACTCATTGGATTATTATGCTGCACTATACTTTTAGTCAATTGCAAAAAAGAAGGCTGTACAGATGAAAATGCGCTAAATTTTGACCCTAAAGCGAATATAAATGATTTTTCATGCACCTTTGCCGGTGATCCGTATATCGGGACTTACGAAATAACGGATGCCCTATATATGCCAATGCTCAGCGAAATTTCTACCGTTTATCAAAAAGTAACCATTATTGGAACGAATTCGGATACACTGTATCTAGCAGACTATCGCAACACGGATTTTGATTTGGTATTGATCATGGATGGGGATGCCTTTGAAGTTCCCGAACAAGAAATTTGGAGTTCACAAGTGATTTCTGGAAACGGAATGTTTCGGAATGATTCATTATTCTATTTAATTGGAGGAACAGACTATGATAATAGAGGAAACGGTGGAAAATTTTAATTCCCTACTCTTCTAAGTAGATTCGTTGAACTCGTGAAGAAATTCCACTAATTACTTCATACGGAATGGTGTTTAAAATAGCACTCATTTGAAAAACGCTATTCTCAGCGCCGAATAATTCTACTTCCGCCCCAACTTTTATCGGATCATTTTGTAAATCAACCATGCACATATCCATACAGATATTTCCAATTATCGGATATTTTTTATCGCCAATTTTTACCGCCCAATTACCATTTCCAAGCCTTCTTCTTAAGCCATCACTATAACCAACGGGTATTACACCAATTGTTGTGTCCTCATCAGCTTTATAGCTTCGACTGTAGCCCACACTTTCGCCCGTTTTTATGGTTCTAAGTTGTGATATTTGCGAATGCAGAACCAATACGTCTTCAAATCCTAGCTGCTTGTGATCTTTCATCAAACCAAATAACCCAATGCCCAATCGCACCATGTCAAAATGAGTGGTTGGGTAATTATAAGCACCCGCCGAATTCGCTAAGTGCTTAATAAACGAATACCCCAATTCTTGACTAATTATAGCCGCTAGCTTGTTGAAGGTGGAGATTTGATTGGCGGTGTATTCTTCTTCATTCGAAACATCAGCAACAGATAAATGTGAAAAAACAGAACGCACATAAACCTCTGGTTGTGTCGTTAACATACCCAACAATTCATTCAATTCCTCGGCACGAAATCCAAGACGATTCATGCCTGTATCTAGCTTAACATGAACGGGGAAGTTTGCACGTCGTTTTAATATTAATTGATGAATAAACGCATTTAATAAGTCTAATGAGTAAATGCTGGGCTCTAGATCAAAGTCAATCATATCTTCAAACGCTGCAGGCTCGGGATTCATCACTAATATGGGTTGTGTAATTCCACCTTGGCGTAAAATCACTCCTTCGTCTGCACAGGCCACACCAAAATAAGCCACATTTTCCTTCGCTAAAAATTTAGCCACTTCTAATATCCCACCACCGTATGACTGGGCCTTAACCATGGCCAAAATTTTAGTGGACGGTGCTAACTTGCCACGGAAAAGATTCAAATTATTCCGCATTCCAGCCAAGTTGACTAAAAGGCGAGTGATGTGTTTTTTTGCAGTATAATAGTTTACTACGGTTTCTAAATGACAACTTCGAGCACCTGTAAAAAGAATGGCTTGATTCTCTAAATTGAGCGGTGCATCATAAAAATTGGATGCCGCTTCATATTGTTGATCAATAAAATTAAATTGATCGGCAAGCGCTCTAGGACCAAAATAGACCACCTTATCAATTCTAATTTGCCCAATATATTTTTGCAAGGCATGTAACAATGTTGATTTTTGGTCAACATGTGCTCGATTTTCGGCTATAAAAATGGTTCGCTTTTTATCCTCAGCGTTCGCCTCTAAAAACTGTACGCCTATTTCCAAAGATTTTTCATCCAGGTTATAAGCATCATTAATGAGCAGGTTGTTTGAATTGCCGCTAATTATTTCGAGGCGCATTGAAATAACTGGTAAATGTTCCAATCTTTCTTGAATAGTCGCCAAGTCTACTCCAAACTTTAAAGCGGCCAAACTAACTAATGCGGCATTTGATATTGATCCCTTTCCTTGAAAAGGAATTTTAAATTGATTGGCACGGTCAGTTCCAATAAGCTCAAACGCATTTTCTTTGGCGCTGATCTTCACAATTTCGCTTGATCCTTCTTTATGAATTTCGACTTGTTCAGGCTGGCGCTCAACTAAATAATTCACATTTTTAAAAAGTAAGAATTTCTCTTCTCGTTTTAATTGGGCGGGATTCTCACCTTTAAAACCACTATTATGTGCATCCCCTAATCCGGTGAAAATACCACTTGTGGGTTGAATCATTTTTTCAAGAGCGACCATTTCTCCTTGTCTTGAAATTCCAGCTTCAAAAATCGCCAATTCATCCGCTTCATCCAATTCAAGAACGGAGAGTGCTACGCCAATTTGACTATTATAGCTTTTTGGACTGCGAACGATCTTAAACTTATCTTTTAAAACATGATATAACCATTCTTTGACAGTGGTTTTGCCATTACTGCCCGTAATACCAATAACCGGAATATTAAATTTTGTCCGGTGATGGGCGGCCAATTCTTGCAAGGCGTCTAAAGTATTTTTAACTACTAATTGACCCACTTTTGAATTTTCAAGTGGTTTTTCAGTTAGAATAACACCGCCGTTTTTCTCAATAAAATCAAAAACATAAGCAGCACCACTCGTTTTGTTTCCTTCCAGAATTACGAATAAGGTGTCCTTATTAATTGACGGCGATCTGCTGTCAATTACAATATTTTCAATGATTGTGTTTTGAAATACTTTATTCGGGTCAATAAAATCCGCATTAGTAATAGAACGGATTGTCTTTATTGAAAGCTTTAAATTCACCCTTCCTTTAGTTCATTATAACAACTGCGGCAAAGCGGTACATATTTATCTTTTTCCCCTAAAACTACAACTCCACTGTCTTTTGAAACACGGTGTGAATGTCTTGCTCTACCAGAACAAAAAGTACAAACTGAATTTAATTTCACTACTTCGTCAGCCATTGTCAATAATTCTGGTATTGATCCGAATGGAACCGCCCGATAATCCATGTCTAACCCCGCTACGACAACTGATTTTCCTTGTCCCGCAATGATATTGCATACACCTACTATGGAAGGATCAAAAAACTGCACCTCATCAATGGCAACAACATCAGCACTATGGAAGAGATCCAAGATCTCAGCCGGCTTGCTCACATTAATCGCTTCGTTTTCATCCTTGTCGTGCGAAACAATTGCTTCTTCAGCATAACGGTCGTCTAACTTTGGCTTAAAAACCACTACTTTCTTTCCTTCTGCTTGATAAGCAGCAATTGTTTTAATCAGCGTTTTTGTTTTACCAGAAAACATTGGTCCGCAGATAACTTTGATTCTAGCGTTAGACACTCTCGGACTAAAGGAAAAATGTCCAGAGATGTTAACATCATGTTTTTGAGAAACTTTCAATTTGATAGCATTTTGCATCAAATATAACTTTAATTTTATCCGAATGTTGAAATTGTGAATAACTAGTAGAAAATGGGTAAAACATCTTATAAAAACACCGAAGATTTAATTAAGGAAATTTCAGAAAAGGTTGCTGAACTTCAAAAAGGAGACCTTGGTCTTGGCGAGCTTAACGAGCTGGTAAACAATGGAAAAGATCTATTTGAACACTTAGTGATTTTACGCTACAAAGCCTTTGATAAATACGGAACACCGGAAAAATCCGTCCCGGATAAAATTGTTGAAAAAG
>CAJQHR010000045.1 GCA_905478225.1 uncultured Crocinitomix sp. | reverse complement strand
ATTGGTTAAGAGGAGTTCATTCATATTGCCATAAAAGCTATATAAATCAATACATTCAAGAGTATTTCTTTAGGTTTAATCGCTTGAATTTTAGAACAACGATTCTTGAAAAGCTGTTGAATAGAATAATAGCTCACCCGCCAATTACTTATAAATCAATTAAATGTAATGTGACTTAAAGGGGTAACCCTATAAAATTAATTAATTCAGTACTAAAATCGCTTGTATCCAATCCATCACCCGCTGCATAATTAATTTGATATACTGAAAAGTCTTTCGAAAATTCGCCATAGCGATATGACCAAGAACCTTCATCTCCTCCGGCTGATGCCAAAGTACCTTCATGCATGACTTCGAAGGCCGCATTTACGCAGTAATAATGAAATTCATGATCAATTGAGCGGCTTGGCCCGCTGCTTCCTCTGGGATTAAATGACCTGTTTTCAATAAATGCAGGTCCTCTTGCTTAATATTAAAGTGAGCCATTATTTCAGTTGCCTGAGGTGCCCACTTCAGCCCTTTATCCAATTCTCCCCATATCACGGAAACAGGGCCGTTAAAATCTGGTAAATGATTTTTTTGAATGACAAACATTTCAAACATGTGAATATAGTGGGCAAAAATTGCCTCCGTTTTTCCAGAAATCACCGCTTCTTCATACCCATCTAACTCTGCTTGGCTAATTTTTTTCTCTACTAAATTGTTTTTGATAAACTTGGTGACAAAAGAGCCTTTTTGCAATCCAACGCGCTGCATGGCTAATCCAATTTTTGCTGTCAATCCAATTTCAACTTGATTTTTCCAATTGACTCCATTCGGATTTAACACACTATTTAAAAGCACGAGGCGGTCAATAGAATTTGGATTTTGCCTTAGCAATTCGGCGGTCCATAAACTCGCGGCGTCATGTGCCACTTGTGTCCATGAAGAAATTTCGAGGTGGTTCATTAATTCCAGCAAACGCTTCGCATGGTTTTTTGGCGAATAAAGACCTTTTCCGCTTGGGCAAGCGCTGTTACCAAAACCTAACATATCCGGAACGATAACACGGTAACCATTCGCCGCCAATTCAGGAATCATTTTGCGATAAAGCCAACCCGACGTAGGCACACCGTGTAAAAGCACAATCGGAATTCCTTCTCCTTCATCAATGAATCTCATTATGCCATCAGATGAGTTGTAGCATTGCTGCTTTGCTAAAAAATCCGAGTATGAAATTGAGTCCAAACTTGATTGGGTGGCATTTGAAGTATGAACCAAAAGCCATACGAAAATGAAAAGAAGATATGATAACGTTGGTCTCAAACTGTTGCTTTGGTCCGAAGATAGTAATTTCGAATTATGTATAGTCCAAGACCAAGCAGAAGAATTCCCACCATCAGGTATAGGTTTGAGTAAAAGGCGTACTTATCTAACGCTGCTTGATTTAAACTTCCGAAAAAAGGATTATCTAAATGTTGTTCTAAAACGGTTAATTTAAACGAGGCGTTATACCATAAACCTCCAAATAGACTTGAGATTAAGATGTTGACAATGCCTACCCATTGTTTACTTAAAAAGTACTTTTTACTCATTCAGATTATAGTTTTAACTGCTTCAACACATATCCTTCACCATTATTACTGATAATAATTTGGCGCTTGCTTCCTCTAACACGGAGCATATTTACATTATGATAAATCTTAAACTCGCGCCGATCTGAGGGTGTAAATACATTGAATCTGAAATGAGAAACAGATTCCCCTTCTTCATTTAAATATTCTATCATTTGTGGTGAAGTTCCAGTGTAAACTCGGATACTAATAAACGGCGTTCTAATAATGATGGATTCATGAGGTGAAACAAAGTAATACACCACCTTAAATCCTCCGAAAGGCTGCGTAATCAAAACCAATTCTCGATCTGTTGTGTTTTTTACCTCCACGTTTATTTGCTCATCAATAAAACCTTGATTTCTTGGCAAATTCGTGTTTTCTATATTAAATTCAATATCCTCTTGCTGGATAATACTCAAATTATCTGAGTTTAAGTATTCTATCTTTTCAACAACGGATTGATCGAGATTCAAATACAATTTATCAAGCGGCGGTAATTGTGAGCTTATCTCCTCAGCTCTAACTTCAAAATCAGATTTAGGAGGCGGCATAGAATTAATCAATATGGTGCTCAAAGTAAGGGCTATCCCTACAAAAGCAATTAATGTGTGAAAATCTGCTCTTCTCTTTTTTGTTGAAGCATTGACGGGCTTGCCAGATTCAGGCGGATCATGTGTTGTTCCGCCTCTCCCAATTGCGGTGCCTGGAGGATACCGAATTTCCCAAACCGGCTCCCTCTTCTCATAATCCACACATTTTTCTAAATGAAACGTAAATTCGAATGAATCTGAACGGAATATACCGATAGCGAAAAAAATTCGTGCACTCCATCTTTTATCGTCACATTTCAAGAACGCGGCATTTATGAGCAATATAATATCTGCCTCAAACTGCTCGGGGCCGATTTGATTTAAGCAACGATAAAAATAAGGATTGGTAGTTGCTAAGGTCTTTGTTTCGTAATCAACAGGAATCAAATTAAATGTTTCAATAAAAGCACTCAACCTCTCCTTTAATCTTTCCGTAATTATCTTCAATAAATCTGAGTTTAAGACGCGCTGATAACACAACAGCGCATGAAGATTTAAATAATGTTCTTGATTAAAACAGTTGATTACATACGCTTCTAACTCACCCTTAAAATTAACGTTCAAAAAACGAATAAAATCATCATAAAATTGGAGATTAATTATCGGTGTACGCTGAATGTACACATAGCCATCCTGTGGATAAATAAAATGCAACAACGCTCTAAATTGAGGTTGAAAAAGTGTTGTAATATTCGTTCTGTCTTTTCTAAGCTTGTAAATAAATTGAACAACTTCTGTTTTGGTTAAGTTTAGATTCAAGGGTAATCTTTCTTTCAACTGCTTCTCAATGCGACTAATGTCTAGTTAGCTAGGTTTGGCAAAATTTCGAGTTGAAATTTCAAATTTTTCTATTTGATTAAAGAATGTCAATTAAATCGCTTTTTTATTCTAGGCCTTTCTGAACCGTCTAAATTAACGTTTTTACAAACAGCTGACCCTACTTCACTTTCCCTTTTTCACTGACCATTAACTGCGATTTGATGTACATGGATTTATTTACCGTAACTTTGCGAAAAATTAGGCAACATGGCAAACAATTTCACTCAACTCGGAATCCGCAAAGATTTAGTCAAAGGATTGACCGAACTCTCGATTGTTACACCTACAGAAATTCAGGAACAAGCGATTCCGCTTTTATTGAATGATCATGTAGAGTTGGTTGCGAATGCACAAACAGGAACTGGGAAAACCGCCGCTTATGGCTTACCGTTATTGCAAAAAATTGACACAAAAAATAAGGTAGTTCAGGGGCTTATTTTATGCCCTACTCGTGAATTGGGCCAGCAAATTGCTAAACAACTTTTCAAATTCACTAAATACACCGAAAAAGTATTTACGGAATCTGTTTATGGAGGAGCTAGATTAGACGAACAGTTACGCGCATTAAAGCGCCCAACTCACATCATTGTCGCCACGCCAGGCAGATTGCTTGATTTGGTTAAACGCAAAGCCATAAAATTATCACAGGTGCACACCGTTATTCTTGACGAAGCAGACGAAATGCTGAGCATGGGATTCAAAAAAGAATTGGATGAAATTCTTAGTCTTTGTCGGGGGGTTGAAAATAAATGGCTTTTTTCCGCTACTATGCCCCACACCTTGAATCAAATTATAAATACACACCTTGTACCTCAAACAGCACGAATTGCTATTAAAGGTAAAAGTGGGGTCAATAAAAATGTGGATCATCAATTTTTGATTTGTGAAGTACCAGAGAAATTGCCGATTTTAATTCAATTTCTTAAAACACAGCAAAAAAACCAAGGTATTGTATTTTGTAAAACAAAAAACACGGCAAAAACATTGGTAAAACAACTCAAAGCTAAAAATGTTTCTGCGGATACTGTTCACGGAGACCTATTGCAGAAGGAGCGTGATAAAGCCATGCGTAATTTCACTAAAAACAACCTGCAAGTGCTAGTTGCCACTGATATTGTTGCCAGAGGAATTGATATTCCAGATTTAGCCTATGTAGTTCATTACGAAATGGCCAGTTCAGACGAATATTACACACACCGAAGTGGCAGAACAGGGCGTGCCGGTAAACAAGGAGTTTCAATCGCCTTGGTGACGTCTAAAGAAATGAAACAAGTCCGAATTTTAGAAAAGAAATTGGGCGTGAGTTTTAGCCAGATTAGACGGATGAAGAAATAAAAGTCGCTTTTTCGCCTTTTAATGTTACATGAGCAGAAGGTGTGTTTCCATTAATAGTTACACTATGTACTTCAACTTTGCGTTTATCACCACCCCATTCTTTGCTTTCAATTTTTGCCAAATAATCGGCTTTTGAAATTACGCTTACGGCTTCACTTCCAAATAAGCGATTCATTACAATTCTGTAATTTTCGTCTAAATATGTTTCCAGTTCAGTGACGTTATTATTGTCCGCGGCTTTTGCAAAATTCGTGATGAGCGTTTTAATTCCTTTTTCTTCGTTTTCTTGGGCAGATGCTCCAACACCTGCCATTGCGATTAACAGTACTAAAATTGACTTTTTCATATTTGATTTATTTATAGTTTAACATTTATACTTGTACGCATCATAGAATGATGTTGAAAATCATCATCACGACTGAATGCGAGCGTCATTATATATTCAGTGCCCTTGGCAAGGTTGCGGGCATATTTACTTTTGGCAGTATTAGGCATAGAAAATTGGAGTGTCGTCTGCTCATCCGTTTCTGAACCAGTTAGATCTTCAACCTCCGCAGTTCCTCCTAGTTTTGTAATCGATTTATAATTCCCCGAGCTAATAGTATAACGCTCTACTACCTCCGCCTTTTGGTTTCGCACTCTGCCCATTATCAAATAGGCGCCTGTCATTGTCTGCGTGGTATTAAAACCTATGCTGACCCAGCCCTTTGTTGGTGCAGCCATTTCAAAATGAATCCGTTCGTTTTTATATTTCCAAGAAACAGTAATACCATTTTTTGAAACGTCGTTTTGGCAATGACTCTGAAGCGCAGTTGTTAAACGACTTAATAAAATAAGAGTTGCTTTCATAAACTTTATTTTTTGATACAACAACTATTGATGTATCAATTATAAGTGCAAATTTTTTTATTCCATATTTAAACGGACTCGTTTCAGCATATCGCTTAACAATTCTAATTCTTTTTGGTTTAATCCCTCAACACTTTTTTCACGTTGAGCGGTAACTACCTCCATGTGCTTTTTGATGAATGATTCCCCTTTTTTAGTCAAACAGATATAATAACTCCTTCTATTGTTCGGAACTTTCTCTCGAGAAACAAATTCCTTTTTTTGCAATAAATCTAATGTTCTAGTGATAGAGGCAGGATCACGGGAGGACTTAAATGCCAAGTCCTTTTGAGTTAAATCAATAGATTCAGAGATTATTTTTAATAAAATCCACTGTTCTACAGTTATAGAAATACCTAACCGATCAAACTCACGTTGCGAATAATGTTTAGACGCCTTGCTCGCTTGTTCAATTTGGAATAATATAACTTCTTCTATTTTTTTCATTTAATTGATATATCAACTATTGATGACGCAATATTAAACACAATAGTTGATAATTGCAAGAAAAAGATTGAAAAATGAAACTTTAGGAGCTATCAAATATACTTTTTGCCTAAAAAATACGGGTCATACATTTTATCGACATTAAAGGTCACAGGTAAGATATGCCCTTGACCTTTAAGCGGAATGAGCATAACAGAACTCACTACTTTTTTAAGACGCTTTGCAACTGTTTTTGATGCCTTAATCCAACTCTTCGAATCTTGATCACCATAAGCTACAACCACTTTTAAATGGCTCCAAGCCTCTGTTATTTCGACATCTTCTGATAGCTTACCTGGCGCCACAATAAGACCTTCAAAACGATCAGGGAAAGCGGTAATAAAATTAAAAGCGGCCACTCCTCCATTGGATGTTCCTGCAATTAACCATGCTGGTTTTACTCGAAAATTTTCATTCACAACATCTAATATTTCCTTAATTCTTTCCAAGCCGTAATCCATAAAATTAGTGGTATCGTCAGCAGGATCAACAACTGGTAAAACGGTGATATAATCCTTAAAATATCCACTTCTGAACCATGCCGCATAGCAATAATTGACAATCTTCATTGATTGTCCTCCTCCAGATAAACCAAGAAAACACTTGTATTCTTTTTCGGAATCATAATTGGCGGGATAAGCAACTCGGAAACTATACAGATTGGTATCAGCCTCAAATTGAACAGTGGTTAATTCACTTAATATCTCTTCAGAAACAGCTAAGTCTTGCGACCAAACGTTCTGAAAACCGATAATTGCCAATAAAAGTATTAAACTTCGCATTATAGAATTGCTTTGTTACAATACCTCTAAATTAAAGAATAAATTGCAATTAATTGGTCTATAACCCAATACTTAGCTGAATCAACGACTTTTATCGACTAAGTGGATATCCTCATTTTGAACTTTAAATTGATTAGTTTAATTTTTGAATTTTGAGGGTTTCATTTTGCCCCTCAGATAAAACCTTTACAAGATACATTCCTGAATTTTCTTGGGAAAGTTCAACTTGGAAATTTTGACGGCCTTCAACTAATTCGCCAGAATAAATGGACTGCACCATTCTACCTGACATGTCATATAATAATATTTCAAACTGTCCAGTTTGATGAATTTCTAATGCCAAAGTTGCATCAGAAGCAGTTGGATTTGGGAATGCCGTGGCTTCAAAATAATACGGATCGACCTCTATGACTTTAGGAAGAATTGATTCTTCTAGTTCAACATTTACAGTATCCTCTAAGTAATCCATATAATGCACGGCGCTTAAACCTCCCGCAATACCATAGTCCACCATTCCATCTATTGTGTATTCTTGGACAATCACCTCTGGGGTTGTCTCCTCTCCCACAAATGCAACCATTCCAGGTAAGGGAATTTCGCAACCTATCACTCCTAGGTCCTGAACAAAATCAACAAGATCAAGCTCCTGCTCATTTTGCACTGCGTTTATGTATTCCTCTTTATTCGTTGGATTGCCAAACATCTCAATAGCTTGAAGCGCTATAATTGCTTTTTCTTCCTGCACATTACAACTGAATAATCCCAAACCAAAAACCATGACCAATGCCAGTACGAATTTACTTCTGAAGGTTTGTCTTTTTTGATTTTTCCAATTGATGAATCCTTGATTTAATGAATCTATTTGACTGCTTTTAAACTGTCCACAAAGGTGTTGGCCTTTATTCTGTAAAATCAACTTGTTGATGTCATTGTTAGACACATTTCGAAAATCAAACGTATCGATTTGACATTTAGAACAAAAAGCACCACGTTCAGTTGGCGTCATTTTAGTAAAATCTTCACTACACGGATCTGGAATAGAAATCATAATTACAAGTTTTAATGCTGTACAAGAGAACCTAAAAAAGGTTCAATATAAAGATGCAGCAACAAGAATTATTCCATAAAAACGAAGAGCTTTTTTATTTTCTTCGTGGATGCAACCCTCTCAATCCCATGTCGGAAACGGTTTCTCCTTCGCCTGGTTCAAATTTGCCATCTTCAATAACTTCCTCCCATTCAAAGGAATTATTAATAGAAAATGCCAATACGATTTCAACATCTTCTGTTTCGTTTCCAGTAATGATCAATGGTGTTTCAAGTTCGCCAGTGACCACGCATGAACCCGGTGGAATTGGACTTGTATCACTGATTGGATTCACAACTGTTACACCTGCTCCATCCCCTTGGATTACATCACCAAATGTAAAACCACCGATTGTTCCGCCAGTCTCAAAAGCCCAATAGCCTTGTAACTTATCGTCATTCACTAAGACCGTCGAATCCTTTACTTTATTTGACGTGATGTAAGTATTATATCCAACAAACGACGCTTGTCCCCGACAAATCAACATTCTCTGCATACGGTGGATTGTTATATCTATAGTCTATCTCGTAACGCTGATAAGTTAAAGAAGCCCTAACC
This sequence comes from uncultured Crocinitomix sp., assembly GCA_905478225.1. Classification (GTDB taxonomy): domain Bacteria; phylum Bacteroidota; class Bacteroidia; order Flavobacteriales_D; family Crocinitomicaceae; genus Crocinitomix. The sequence continues at coordinate 7,152 of CAJQHR010000045.1, read as the reverse complement.
CACTTGTAAGTTCCTGGAGGAAGCGTGGACAAATCAACGGAAACAATCGTTTCACCATGTCCCGCAGTCGGTACCTGATCAAAATCATCAGCATCATCACCGCCCAAATTTGTTTCAGCACCTTTGTAAACAATGGCGCCATCTGTTAATGGCGTTAACGCTGATGCCGCAAGTTCGATATAATGAATGCTCATTTCTTCATTTCTGGACTTTGAGCTGGGTTTCCTGGAGGTACCTCTACAGTTTCACCAAAATTCCCTAAGCGTGGCAACGTCTCATCAAATTCTAATGAAAACTTCAATTTCAAAGGATTCTCTTCTGGATCAACTGGATCATCCTTTTTACATGCCGTAATTAACATCACGCTCAACACTCCTAAAATCAATTTATTCATACTTTATCTATTATTTAATGCGAATTATTTCTGCTGTAATTTTCGTTTATCCATTCTGTCAAACCCCCAAGCTATAATCCAATAAGGTATAACTAAAATTGGGTAACCAATAACTGAAAAGAATCGATAACCTGCTATTTCACTGGCATCAGGCCCAATTAAATAGGCAAACCAATCAAAACTAAAAATCCACACCACGATAAAAATTAGAGGTACTAGTAATGCCCCAATAATCACCACGTATGAATATTTAACATTAGGGTTCTTTTTGCGATAAAAATAGATCCAAATCAAGTGAAGAACTGCAAAAACAAAACCAATAATTAAAGCCAAATTCAGCCCTCCTAAAGTCAAGAAAAATTGTGCTGTGCTGTTAATTTCCGGATGGTAATTAATCTCAAGGACTGGCACTGGAATTCCTTCAAATGACCAATGTCCTACTCCATTAATATCTCCTGATTTTACAGCTCCTAAATTCGTTTCAATGGGTTTATCAAATGCGGATGCATCAATTGTCAAATCTAAGGCGCCAAAAGATTTCCAATAATTGGCTGGGGACAATGAGTACCTGAAATCATATTCGCGAATTGGACCCGAAAAATCTTCCCATACATGAGCAGTATAGGTGACTCTAAAAACATGTTTACCTTCACTAAGATCGACCTCAAAATAGATTAAGTCACTCAGGGATACGGACGATTCAAAATCATTTGAATCATTAAAATCGACCCGATCAGCATACTCCGAATTCTTATCAAAAAAATAAGGGAAATCACCAAATAAAGAATCGGAACTCACCCAATCATAAGAGGGAATAACCACGTCAAGAATCCCTCTTCCATCCAAAAAAACCTGAAAGTCATCCAAGTATTCAGACGCAAAAAAAAGCAACGGAATCTGTTGTCCCGCTTTACCCGATTGAATAGAATAAATAACTTCAAAACTGGCTGTTTGAAAATTAGAATCGATCACAATATTCAATTCCTCATGCAAAATATCAACATGCTCACTTGTGAATGGCCTTGCGCCAACAGTACCGTGATTAACTGGCTCGCGCATATTTGCAAACAAATATCCTTGCGCAAAAAGAAGAAATAAAATTAGTAAATGTTTCATGCGGTGATAATTCTAATGTATGAATATAGTGAAATTAGGCGTTGGGTTACATAAGAGTTAAGCCAAAGTTTTTCACTACTTTCGTTTCATGATTGAGCAATTAGAGCAATTTGATCGCGATTTATTTTTATACCTCAACGGTTTACACGTTGATTGGTTAGATCCGGTCATGTGGTGGTTAAGTTCAATTGTGCTCATGATTCCCGTTTTTGGTTTTGTGTTTTACTACGCTTACAAAAAGGGAAAAATACGCTTGACTTTAATTATTATTGGCGGACTTGGCTTATGCGTCTTACTTTCAGACCGTATTTCGGTAGAGTTTTTTAAAGAAGCTTTTCAACGGTATAGACCCACACATAATACAGAAATTGGAGACTTAGTGCATACGGTAATAAAACCAAACGGAGAAGAATACCGAGGGGGCACCTTTAGTTTTGTGAGTTCTCATGCCACAAATGCCATGTCAATGGCTCTGTTTTCCTTTCTACACTTAAGACGATTCAATAAAAAATGGTCCTTACTCTTTTTATGGGTTGCCATTGTTTCTTATACTCGGATTTATTTAGGCGTTCATTACCCAGCCGATTTGGTTTGCGGAGCGATACTTGGTTCCATAATTGGTGGAATCGTTTATTGGACAAGCCTAAAACTTGCTCCTTTAAAAACGATAAATTTAAAAACCTGACATGAGCAGCGCAGCACTAATAGCATTAATTTTTGTGGGAGGCGGATTAGGTAGCATTGCACGATTCGGGGTAGGCAAAATGGCATTGCATTATTATGCAGATGGCAAATTCCCATTGGGGACATTGATTGCAAACACATTGGCCTGTATCATACTCGGCGTTACGCTTTATATTTTTAAAGACCGACTCTTAGAAAATGACTGGATAAAGTACTTTGTAATTATTGGGTTTTGTGGTGGATTCTCCACCTTTTCTACCTTTAGTTTAGATACCGTTAGACTATTTAGTGATGGACTTTTCTTGGTTGGGGTGCTCAACATACTCATTAGTGTCGCTTTAGGGATTTCTATTCTGTGGGTATTGATTAAAATCTAAAGGATGCGAAAAATCTATTGGGTCATCCCTGCAGCCATTTTCTTTATGAGTTCATGTAGCAATTTCACTTTCAAGGATATTGATGAATTTGAAATATCAGAAGGGCTGTTAGAAGACAATGAAAAAGTAAAGGTGATTTATAATTCGGGCGCTCCTGATGACAAGCTCGAAGTGACCTATTACAGACATTTGATTGTTGTGAGTCAAGAATCATACGATACTTTCAATTTATTGAGTACAGGAGATGCGATTGTTACAAAAACAGATAATATACGTTACTATATTGACAATAATTCGAGCGTGAATTTAATCTTGCAAAATTTAGACAAAATTCAAAACGGAGTAAACATTAACGACCTCAGCAATAAAGACATTAAAAAATGTGGTCGTAAATAAAGCTACCGCCGAGGATACTAAGAACAATTACCCAACGTTAATTGGTGGATTGGCAAACGAAGTAGAGCAAATGGTTAATGATTGAGGGCTCCTTGAATTGTCTGGCTAAACCTATAAGACATGACCCCATGCATTAAATTTATTCTTTGTTTTCTCCCTGTAATTGGGTTTTCACAGGTGGTTGATTTTGAGAATTTACCGAACCTTAATCCCGAGGATCCTGTTGGCGTAATCACGCTAGTTGAAGAAGATTATAACATTCAGTTTTACATGGGACACAGCATTCAAGAAACGATTCCTTTAATTTTGAAAAGGGTGGCGCATAATTCTGGACCTGGAGGGTTTTACGGAGCGGAATCGCATTTAGATTGTGAAGGAAAGACAATTGAAACCATGAGCATTAATCAAATCAATGCTGTAAATTTCGCGTTGAACCCTGAAATAAACAATCGTGAACGCGTAGGGTGCCATTTTATTTCTGGAATATTATTAGATGAAGTGTTGCCGTCCATTTTCATTTTTTATGATAAGCCAGTTTTGGGTTGCAGCGCCGACCTGCTAGATGTGGATGGGCATGATAATACAATTGAAGCTTATGACATTTATTGTTACGCCACTCCTGAGGATTTTCCGTTAAAACCAGTGAATAACGACCCGATTGAAATTCGTTCTATTGGTCGTACATTCGGTCATGGCGTACTTGGCGATAATGGCGGTGTTATGCCATTTAACATTGACTTTACCGTGGGCTTTACCTTAATAGAAATTAGACCCATTCATAAGTCGTCCCTATGGCACAACTATCCCCCTGTTTTCCTGTTCGCGCAATTTCTCTATTTTCATGATAATCGATATATGAGTAATCATAAGAATCGACTCCATAATTTATCATGCTTTTGATCCTTCCAGACTCATAATAAGTTCTTTCTATTAATGAGTTGCTATACTCTTCAGGAATTACTTCTACTAAATCGAGAAAAACAGTTGAAACATCTTCCTCAAAAAAGACAGTATTCGAATTAGCCTCATCCACCTCAGGCGCACAAGAAAACACAATAAGTACTAGACTAAAAACAAAATGTTTGAACATGATTGAAATTAATAAACCTTAGTCGCAACCGCAATTACCCGAGCTGCATGATTTATCCAATGCCCCACCAACTGGTTTCTTTTTTAGGTTCTTTCGGTAGAAACGGAAAGCAAAATATCCAATTGCTGCTGCAAAAAATGAGTAAACTAATATGTCTTGTAAGTCGGAGGTCATTTTAGTAATTGATAAGCAATTAAAGCTGAAAAATACGCCAAAACAGTCATATAGCCAAATTGAATTGCAGTCCACTTCACCGATTTAGTTTCTTTATAAGTTACGGCAACCGTACTCATGCACTGCAAAGAAAATGCGTAAAACAATAAAAGAGAAATGCTCGTGGCCAGTCCGAAAGCAGGCATTCCCGTGTGTGGATTTACTTCTGCTTTAAGCCGATCTCGCACATTCATTTCCTCTTCAGAACCCACAGCATAAATCACAGAAATAGTACCTACAAAAACCTCTCGAGCTGCCAAAGAAGAAATAAGGGCAATTCCGATTTTCCAATCATAACCAAGGGGTTCAATTGCAGGTTCAATCGTTTTCCCCAACATACCCAAATACGAATTCTCAGTTTGGTAGGACGCGATTAAATCATTCTTCTCATCCGCTGCCACTGTTGGATATTGCGCCGTGATGTATTGCTCAGTATTTTTAAAATCGTCACCGCCATTCGTCACTAAAACGAATAGAATAACCGCAGTTGCAACAATAATTTTACCCGCATTCCAAATGAAAGATTTTACGTTAGTCCATACACGAATTAGAACGTTTTTCATTCCAGGTAATAAATATTCCGGCACCTCCATTAAAAGGTAACTTTTATAAGACGGTTTCAATAAATATTTTAAAACAAATGCGACAATAAAAGTCATGACTACGCCCAATAAGTAAAGTCCCATCAAGGAAATACCTTGTGCGTTAAAAATTCCAAAGACGGTGGCATCATCAGGAATAATAAGCGCAATTACAACAACGTATACAGGAATTCTAGCCGCACAAGTGAGTAAAGGCGTTACTAAAATCGTAATCAAACGCTCACGACTATTTTCAATTGTTCGCGCCGCCATAATCGCCGGAACAGCGCATGCTAGCCCAGAAATCATAGGTACAATACTTTTTCCGCTCATACCAAATCCTTGCATTAATCGATCGGTGAGGTAAACAATTCGAGACATATATCCACTCTCTTCTAATAATGAAAAGAGGAAAAGTAAAATCGTGATTTGAGGCACAAAAATAACCACCCCACCAATTCCAGGAATAAGTCCTTCTGTAATTAAACGTGAGAAATAACCTTCTGGCAATCCTGCACTCGCGGCACTTTGTAACCACTCAAACGCCGTTTCAATCCATCCCATTGGGAAATCCGCCAGCCAAAATATAGCTTGAAAAATAACCAATAAAACACCTATAAAAATAACATATCCAAAAACAGGATGCAATAAAACACGATCCAATTTAGTGGTGAAATCAGATGCTTTTGATTTATCCACTGTCAACACCTTATCCAGGTAAGAATTGATGCGTTTATATCTTAAAATTGACGCATTCGTTTTCCATTTGCGAACGTTCAGATTGTTTTCCGTGATAAACTCTTGAGTTGCTTCACTTTTGGCGGCAGTTGTGAGTTTCAATAAACCAATGTAATTATTTGCCAAGCCTTCTTTAGCCGAATATTTCTCTAAAACCGCAAGTTCCTCTTCTTCAATATAAGAAGGCGCTCTTTCTTCAATAACAGAAGTTTCCATACACCGCCCAATAAGCGCATCAACGCCCGTTCCTTTTTTGGCTGAGATCTTTACAACTGGAACACCCAGTTCTTTTTCGAGCGCTTTTTCTGCAATAAAAACACCGCGCTTTTCTGCCAAATCAGCCATGTTAATGGCCAATACAATAGGAATATTTATATCGCGAATTTGTTCGAACAAATAAAGATTCCGTTTTAGATTAAGCGCAGAAACTATGAGTACAATTTTATTAGGATACTCGGCATTTTCTGTATTAAGTAGATAATCTACGACTAACTCTTCATCCTTAGAACTGGGAAAAAGACTATTGATACCAGGCAGGTCAATTACCTCAACATTTTTATCGCCTGATTTAAGAAAACCTTTCTTTTTGTCGATTGTAACCCCCGGATAGTTTCCCGTGCGTTGATTCAATCCGCATAACCGGTTAAACAAGGTTGTTTTACCCAAGTTGGGATTACCAACCAATGCTATTTTAAAGGGTGTATTCGAACTCATTCAACAATAATGAAGGCGGCCTCTTTTCTTCTGAGCGCAATGCGATTGTTTTCTATTAAAATAAAAATAGGACCATGAAAGGGTGCCTTATTTAAAATTGAAAATGTAGTTCCGGGTAATATACCGAACTCGGCCAATTTACTAGAAACTGGATTTTCTTGGATATATCTTACTATACCCTTTTTTTCCACTTTCAAATCGCATAAACGGAGTTCCATATTCCCTTATTTAGAACAAATATAAATAATTTGGAATAGGAAGGGTGAGCCGTGGGTGACAAGATGGAAATGAATGAATAAAATACCTTAAAAGGGGTATAAAAAAGATCAGTTCAACAAATTATTATACCGACGAAACTAGTTCATGTCATTCTATCTCAGCAACATCACTTTTTTAAAGTCTGACTTTTTACGACGAGAAATGGGCAGTTCGCTACCATTCTTTAATACGACAAAGTTTCCAATTTTTTTCAGATGGCTGAACCATTTTAAATTTACGATAATAGAATGGTGAATGCGATAAAAGCTCTCAGTAAGTAGACGCTCATAATCTGCCAATTTTTTTGAATACATATTACCATCACTAAAAACAATGACAGAGTTTGGTTTCGACATTATATCCAGAGGATACGACACATCAAGATCGATAATAGAGTCGTCGGCAAACTGAAACTTAAAAAACTTCCTTTGATCTGTCAATCCATTGTATAACGTCAGCAAAGAGTGAACTATTTATTAGTATGAGATAAGAGAGGGTTTTATTATATTTATAAACCTTTAAATTATCCAGTAATGGCAAAAAAGAAAAGTACAAGTGCTTTAATCAGCACCTTAAAACGTAAGACACGCA
>CAJQHR010000044.1 GCA_905478225.1 uncultured Crocinitomix sp. | reverse complement strand
TCAGGCCTTGAAATATCACTTAGAAAAATAAGAATTCAGTTCCATTTTAGCTGAAGTACCACAACCTTAACGTCAGCTGATGTTGCCGAGTTACCTATATAAGCAAATGCAGCATTATCAGGTGTGAAAATGTCCGCATCAATACTAATGTTATTGTATTTTAATGGTTCTTGCGAAGTACTTACAGTGCCCGAACTTCAAACGTTACTGGCCCAGAAGCTGGTGTTAAGAATCCTGAAATTCCAACCTCTACCTCAGTCCCTGTATTGTTTGCGTTTACTAAACCATCAAAAACATTGAGGTTACGCATTGGTAATAAATCATTTTCATAAACGACAACTATGTTCCAACCACCCCAGCGATTAGTTCCTCCAAGTCTTGCATAAATATCTGCAACAGTATATAAAGACTGTGATGGATTAGATTGAACAAGCGTAGTTTTATCTGCAAAACAGTAATAAACTCTATTTCCCAATCCTTCAGCAGCGGCAGCATCTATAATAACATCTGCTGAGACATCAGTGTTTCCATCACCATTTGCGTCTATCCTAATATCTCCTCTGTCATCAAACTCTAGGTCGCCAGTGGAAGCGCGTCCGCCCCAATAGATACCAGCAAAAACAACATTACTACATGTTGCTAAATCCAAACTATCTGAACTTGAGCTAAATGTTGTTGGGTCACCATCAATATCGATATATTCAGCAGCGTGATCATTATTCTGGCTCCAACTAGCAAAAGTTGGTGGTAATTGTGTATCTAAATCTGCACAATTGAGGGCTCCCCCTCCTCCAACTCCGTCGCATTGAAGTATCGCATTTGAAACAAAATCAATACTTCATTTTGCCGACGTTGAAGACCTCAACGAAAACGGTTCGACTGTTTAACTGTTTGCACCAACTGAAAAAAGCAGCACAAAAGTAAGCAATGAGAATAATAGCGTTTTTCTCATAACATGTTATTAATTAATATTATCGCAATCTGGTTAATTCAGCGAAAAATAGGAAAAATCCGCTTAAACACCCTATTTCTCGGTGAATTGTCCGAAAACGCGGATAAGTAGAAACACTTACTATTTAATATGAATACTGTTTTTTACCCTATTAATGGCCGATATTCAACGACTAAATAAGCTGTAATTTGAACATTCTAGTTCGTTCAAATATAAATACAAGGGTATTAAATGGGACAAAAAGCAGAGTAGACCGAGCCTTTGTCTATCATTTGATTATCCATCCATACCGATTGGGGGGGTTTAAGCCAGATCAATTAATAATTTTACTAGCGAAACAAAAAGCGCAGGTCTATTTGAAGAATAGAGTTTGGAAGAATTTTCTCTAAAGATTAAAGGAAAGGTGGATACTTAGTAAAGCATTCCAACAATTGCTGCAGTCATTAAACTAGCAATTGTGCCAGCCAAGAGGGCCCGCATGCCCAGTTTTGACAAGAGTCCTTTCCGCGAAGGAACGAGAGAGCCAATGCCCCCAATTTGGATTCCTATGGACGCGAAGTTTGCAAAGCCACACAGCATATATGTACTAATGATAATTGATTTTTGAGACAACACCCCCGCCTCCCTCATTTCACCCAATCTGGGATAGGCGATAAACTCGTTTAAGACTGTTTTTTGACCAAGCAATTCCCCCACAGCAACTATATCAGGTCCGTCAACACCGATTAACCAAACCACCGGTGCGCCAATATAACCTAAGATAAACTGTAATGAAAGTCCGTCTTTATACGGAGTAGTCTCCGCAATGAGCTCATTCAATCCTGACCAACCACCCATCCATTCTAAGATTCCGTTACCCAATGCCATAAGTGCAGTAAACACAATTAGCATTGCTCCAACATTTACGGCCAACTTCAAGCCATCAGAAGTTCCATTTGAAATCGCTTCTAATAAATTTGTTCCTAATTTTTGTTTTTCTATTTTTAGATTTTCGTTGATTTTTTCCGTTTCCGGAATCAAAATTTTCGCCGCAACAATTGCTGCTGGGGCTGAAATAATAGAGGCTGTTAAAAGGTGTTTAGCAAAAAACGCTTGTTGAACAGGGTCATCTCCTCCTAAAAAAGTAACGTATGCCGCCAAAACGCCACCCGCAATAGTTGCCATCCCGCCCGTCATTAAACACATCATTTCAGATTTAGTCATTCCCATTAAATATGGTTTAACCAATAAAGGAGACTCTGTTTGTCCTAGAAAAACGTTACCTGCTGCCGCCAAACTTTCTGCTCCAGAAAGACGCATAAACTTTTTCATGACCCAAGCAAAAACAAATACTATTTTTTGGAGCACGCCAATATAATACAAGGCGCTCATTAGGGCTGAAAAGAAAATGATCGTTGGCAAAACTTTAACAGCAAACGTAATAAGTGGCGGTTGCACTTCGCCAATTCCCATTTGTCCAAAAAGGAAATCTACACCCGCATCTGTATAGCCAATTAAGGCCACAAAACCTGCACTTACTTCTTTAAAAACACCTTCAATAAATGGAACCTTTAATACAAGAATTGCAATAATGATTTGCAAGGCTGTGCCTTTAACCACTAATGCCCAATCTATTCTTTTTCGATTGCTGGAGAATAAGAATGTTATTACAATTAATGCTGTAATACCTAAGGCTCCTCTTAGTATAGACCAAAAGGAAAGACTTCTCACTTCCGGTTGAATTCGGGTATAATTATGTGTTTGTTCATTGAGTTTAAAAACCAATTGACTGTTATTTGCTGTTTGTAAAAATACCTTATCGGATCTTAACATGGGTACCATTTTACCGTCTGAATTGGTAGCAACCACCCTGTGATTTTCATAAAAATCAATGTTTGATTCTCCATCAGCAATATTATCAACGGAAATAGAGTCAACGGAAAATGCATTAGGTTCAACAAAAGAAAGTGTCATTGAATCACCTTTGTGTTTCCAATCTCCTTTAATTTCTCCTGAACACCAACCTGTTACAATAAACTGTTGGGCTTCACCTTGGGACAAAAAAGCCAATTGGTTGGTGTCTCCACTTGTTGCATCAATCTCGAACCAATTCCCTACTAAAATATCTGCTTTTTCATTTCCACATGAAAAAAACAAGAGACAAAGTCCCAGCACAAATAGTATTGATTTAGATTTTAACATTGGCTTAATTTCCTTTATTCAATTCATCCCGAATTTCGGATGCTCTCTCGTAATCCTCATGGTCAATAGCTTCTTGGAGTAATCTCTCTAATTCAACTTTAGTTGCTGCTGCTAATTCATTTCCTTTGGGTTCTTCTTCAGCTTCAGCACTTTCAATAGCCGTTTCGCCTTCTGCCTCATCTTCTAATTGAATTCCGGCAGAACTTAAGATATGTTCAAATGTATAAACAGGACTTGATGCTCTAATGCCAATTGCAATAGCGTCACTCGTTCTTGAATCAATTTCAATGATTTCACCTTGTTTGTCACAAATAATTTTAGCGTAAAAAACACCTTCGACTAAGTTATAAATTACGACTTCTTTTATTTTAACATTAAATGACTCCACAAAAGTTTTGAAAAGGTCATGCGTTAAAGGCCGAGAAGGTTTCATTTTCTCTAATTCAATTGCAATAGATTGTGCTTCAAAGCCACCAATAATTATTGGTAAACGACGTGAACCCGTTTTTTCAGCCAACACGAGAGCATATGCTCCTGATTGTGTTTCACTGTATGATAGTCCAATAATTTTTAACTCAATTTTTTCCATAAAACGAAAAAGGGGCCAATTTCGAATCGACCCCTTATAGGTTTTTAATTTTGTGCTTTCAATTTTTGTATCTCGGCAGCTAGTTTTGGTAAAACTTCAAATGCATCACCAACAATTCCATAATCAGCCGCTTTGAAAAACGGCGCTTCTGGATCGGTGTTAATTACAACAATCACCTTACTTCCGTTTACTCCAGCTAAATGTTGAATTGCACCAGAAATACCTGCTGCAATGTATAAGTTTGGTCGAATAGCGACACCCGTTTGTCCTACATGCTCATGATGAGGGCGCCAACCAATATCAGCCACAGGTCTTGAACAAGCTGTTGCAGCGCCAAGAGATTTTGCCAAATCTTCAACAATACCCCAATTTTCAGGTCCTTTTAAGCCTCTTCCAGCCGAAACAACTAGCTCTGCCTCTGGTAATAAAATATCACCTTCTTGCTTTTTAACTTCTTTAATTGTGTAAGAACTATTGCCTAAATCAGCAGAGAATTCTTCCACAGTTGCGGTGCCGCTTCCAGCTTCAACACCAACAGCGTTAGGGGTTAATGCAATTACACGGCTAGCTGTATTCACTTTAACTTTTCCGAATGCTTTTCCAGAAAACACATTCACCTTGATTGTGCCATCACTATCAGGTAATGCAATTGCTCCAGAAGCCAACCCGGCTTTTAGAGCAGCAGATACACGGGGTGCAACAGCTTTTCCAGTTAAGTCTTGCGAAAAAACAATTGTATCTGCGTTTATCGATTCTGCAGCAGCTTTAACTAAACGCGCTGTTTGAGCAGCATCATCTGAAGCCAAGTCGCGGTTCACCAAAACTTTTGATGCACCAACAGCGCCTAATTCTGCCAAGGACCTTTCACCAATAGAACCGTTAGTTATTACGGTTGTGGTTCCAATCTTACTCCCATACTGAACCGCTTCCATTGCGCTTTTCGCAATTTTACCATTAAGGGTATCTATATATACTAATACTGACATTTTTTTCTTTTTAAATAACTTTTGCTTCGTTATGCAATAAATCAACTAGTTCGGCCATGTTTTCTGCATCCACATATTTACAGTCGGATTTTGCAGGAGGCAATTCATAGGTTTCAAAGGAAACCATTTGATCACAAGCAACAGGGGCAACAACCTCTAAAGGTTTCGTTCGTGCCGCCATAATACCTCTCATGTTTGGAATGCGTTGTTCAGCCATTCCTTTCGCCGCACTGACTACAAATGGAGTGTTTAACTCAATCACTTCGACACCGCCAACCATTTCTTTGTTGATTACTGCAACGTTATTGTTCACTTCCATTGATGTTGCCAAACTTACGAAAGGTTGATCCAATAATTCTGCTACCATTCCGCCAACTTGAGAACCGTTATAGTTTATTGTTTCTTTACCAGTAAAAATGATATCAAATTGATTTGCCTTTGCATATTCTGCAATTTGGAAAGCCGTATAATATGCATCTCCTGCTTCGGCATCAACTCTTACAGCATTATCTGCTCCAATTGCCAATGCTTTTCTGATCACAGGGTCATCTGCAGCGCCACCGACAGTAATTGTAGTTACCGTTCCGCCAGTTTGTTCTTTCAACTCTAACGCCCTTACCAAAGCATACCACTCATCATAAGGATTAACGATATACTGAACGCCAGATTCGTTAAACTTTGTATTGTTGTCAGTAAAATCAATTTTACTGGTCGTATCAGGAGACTTGCTGATACAAACTAAAAGTTTCATATAGTATTATATTTATTGTTAAATTTTAAAGTCTTCCAAATTTACCAAAATTTTGACAATGTTCTGCCCCCTATTTTAACAAACTCGTGATCTTTTCAGAATTAGGTTTGACACCACTGCGATAACGGTTTATTAGTTTACCTTTTTCATCCAGTAAAAATTTCTCGAAATTCCACTGAATCGGGCCATCAAATTCGGCGCCAGACTGCGCACATAACCATTTAAAAATGGCATGAATATCTGACCCAGCTACTGATACTTTCTCAGCCATTAAAAAAGTAACTCCATAATTCACTTGGCAAAATGCCTTGATCTCGCTATTATCTCCTGGTTCTTGTCCACCAAAGTTATTGGCTGGGAAGCCAATTATAACAAGTTTGTCTCCGTGAGATTGATGTAGGGCTTGCAATTCTTGATATTGTGGTGTAAAACCACATTCCGAGGCGGTATTTACAATCAATATTTTTTCCCCTTTAAAACTTGAAAACGATTGCTCAACTCCATCAATAGAATTGAATTTAAAATCATGAATTGAAGTTTGACTAAATGTTGTGCTCGTCATAATAATACAGATTAGGCTAATTAATTTTTTTATCATAATAAATTGTTTTCATCTAAAACACTTGAAATGGGAAAAGGATCAATAGCGAATAAAGATAACTCAATTTAAGACAAGTTATTTGTGATAGAATATATTCCTTACCAAATTTTCTATCCGAAAAATAAGTCTGAAGAAAAAGCGTTAGTATTTATCATGAAACAATCCATTGCGATATTCTTTTTCATAATGGCATTTGGGGCTCAAAATAGCTTGGGCTGCATAAACTATTACCATACCGTTGATCAGGTTGGGGAAATGCATAGCTGGGGTGACGAGGGTTTTGTGCATTTCAACAAAAACTTCAATTTAGAATTAATCGCATCTAAACTCCCAAAGCTAGCGGCCGATTTTCAAAAATACCATTCTGCCTACATGCTGTCAGATTATGCGGTTTATTTGATGAAGACTGGGAGAGTAGATGAATCGCTCGCCATACTAAAAGAACTCAATAAGAGTTTACCCCAAGAATATCAAATAGCGGCAAATTTAGGCACTGCTTATGAGCTAAATGGAGAATTAGATAGTGCTTTGTTTTATATAAAGCGCGGAATCGAAATTAACCCAGATGCGCATGCGGGGAGTGAATGGATACACATTCAGGTTTTAGAAACAAAAATGAAACAGATAAAAACCCTGATTTTTTAGACTTTACATCCGTTTTAGAACTATCTCTTGAGCAAAAAAAAGATTCCGCCACTAGAGCACAACTCGAGATTCAAATTAGAGAACGATTTCCATTTTCACCTGGACCAGATCAAATAATGGCCTCTTTAATGATTGATTTAGCCGATTGTTATACCAATTCCTTATCCATAGAGCATGCGAAGGCCTTTTACAATATTGCCGAATTATATTATGGTGCTGATTCGACATTGACAACACCAAAAATTTATGAAATGATTGAGCTGCGAAAGAAGTATAAAGACATTTCCACTTCTGATGCAATTGTAGATGGAAGCAACCACAAGGTTACTGGTGTACCCTATAAAACTATTATCGATAATAATAATTGGAAAAACTACATTATTAATTGGACAGAATTCAATTTAGACTCAGATGCACTTTTAGCAGAAGTAGATTATTCGTTAGACAAAAGTGTTATCGCGGAAGAATAAGTGCAAAAAGAAGATTCAGCTGTCTTAGAAAGAGAGGTTGTTAAAGAAACGAATAAAGTCAATAAATACTACCTTTTGATTCTTTTTGGATTTGCAGGACTTGCAGGAATCACCTTTTTGGGAATTAAAAAGTTAGCAAAATAAGCGCCCCGTTTTCAGAAATTCGCCGTTCAGGAATAGCCAATGATTTTTATTAGCTTTGATTCCAAAATAAACTTGAACTAGAAATGCTGAAAGATCAATTTTTATTAAATCCCGAAATTACATTCTTGAATCATGGCTCATTTGGCGCTTGTCCTAAACCTGTTTTTGAAGATTATCAAAAATGGCAGATGAAACTGGAGCAAGAACCGATTCAATTTATTACCAAAACAGGTGTTTCATTTTTAGATGATTCAAAACAGGCGTTGGCCGAATATATAAACTGCGATAAAGCAGATTTAATTTACACGACCAATCCATCCACGGCAATGAACACAGTGATTAAAAGTTTAGATTTAAAAGCCGGGGATGAAATTTTAACGACGGATCAAGAGTACGGGGCCATGGATCGCACTTGGAACTATTATTGCCGAAAAGTTGGCGCCAAATATATTCATCAAAAAATCACATTACCTTTAACAAACAAAGCTGAAATATTACGCGAATTCTGGAGTGGATTAAGTCCCAAAACCAAAACTATATTCATCTCTCAAATCACCAGTCCAACGGCTTTAATATTTCCAGTAAAGGAAATAATTGAGCGAGCTAAGGAGCTAGGCCTGATGACCATAATAGATGGCGCACACGTTCCCGCACACATTCCATTAGACCTAAAAGCACTTGATCCTGATGTATATACAGGAGCTTGTCATAAATGGATGTTAGCGCCAAAAGGCAGTTCGTTTTTATATGTTAACAAGCAAATACAAGACCAAATTGATCCGCTCATTATATCATGGGGCTATGAAGCCGAGTTTCCTTCAGAGTCGCGTTTTCAAGATTATCATCAATACCAAGGCACTCGGGATTTCTCGGCTTTTTTAACGACACCCGCCGCGCTCCAATTTTTAAAAGAAAATGATTGGGAAAATCGGAAAAAGGAATGTCGCAACTTACTTCAACATTACTACCCCATTGTAGCTGAGGAATTAGAAAGCCATGTCATTTGCCCTGTTAAGGACGAATTTTTGGGACAAATTTGCAGCATTCCAATTCGGACCACAAGGCCACTTGAGCTTAAGGAGGCTTTATACGCTAAATACAAAATAGAAATTCCCGTAGTCCCCTTTTCAGGAGATACGTATTTGCGCATTTCTTTTCAAGCCTATAATGGTGCGGCCGAAATTGAAACGTTGATTAATGCGATACGGTCAATTAAAAAGGAAACAAATTTGTTTTTTTAATTCGGTCACTTGAACTAGGCGTTTTCTCGCCAAATCACAGTTAAGTGCGCCATAGTTTTTACCGCCTTTTGCATATCCTGAACACTTACATATTCATGCTTAGAATGAATTCCCATTTCACCTGTAAAAAGATTTGGACAAGGTAAGCCCATAAATGAAAGTCGCGACCCATCTGTTCCACCTCGAATAATTACAGGTCTTGGTTCAATCCCAGCTCTTTTCATAGCTTCTATTGCGTTATCAGTCACAAAAGGAACATCTTTAATAATTTCCTTCATATTCCGATACTGTTCCTTTACTTCAAAGTCAGCATTTACTCCTGGATATTTGGCGATTGTATCATCTAAAATTTGTTTCAATCGTGTTTCGTATTCTGCTAACTTGGCGGTAATATGATCTCTAATAATAAACGAAACCTTCACCTTTTCCATAATTCCCGAAACTGAGGTTGGATGTACGAAACCTTCTCTGCCTTGAGTTGTTTCAGGCGACCAAGAATCCTTTGGCAATTGATCAATAAAATCAGATGCCACTTTTATCGCATTTGTTAATTTATTTTTTGCATAGCCTGGGTGAGCGCTTATTCCATGAATTGTAATGGTAACGGCATCTGCCGAGAAACTTTCATCCTCGATAGAGCCAAGAACACCGCCATCCAAAGTATACCCGTAATCTGCATTTAAACGATCCATATCAATATGATCGACACCCCTTCCTACTTCTTCATCTGGTGTAAATAGAATACGAATTTTACCGTGCTCAAAACCTGGGTTATTTAACATAAAATTGGCATAATCCATAATACACGCTACACCAGCTTTATCATCTGATCCCAATAAAGTTAAACCGCTTGCCGTAATAATATCATCCCCTATTTTCTCTTTCAAATAAGGGTGTTTATCTGTTGTAATAATCTGCGCAGTGTCATCCGGCAAAGTAATTGGGTTTCCATCATAATTTTTATGAAGGATCGGTTTTACATTCTTACCACTGCAATCAGGAGCTGTATCCATGTGTGCACAAAAACAAACCGTTGGCACATTTTCACTACCATTAGTTGCTGGAATCGTAGCATAAACATAACCCCACTCGTCCATTTCAGCATCCGAAACTCCTATTTCAAGAAGTTCTTTTACCAAAACCTTTCCCAAGTCTTTTTGCTTCATTGTTGAAGGAAATGTTGTCGAATTTGGGTCCGCCTCAGTATCTATTCTCGCATAATTCATGAAGCGCTCCGAAACCGTGTAATTATAATTATCTATGCTCATTTTTTTCAATTTTAAGCACTAAGATACTATAAATTCATTGCGTTATAACCGAAACAAATCGCAAATCACCCCATTTATTTTTTAGATTTTGTCTCTTTTAATCTTTCAATGCACGCTTCTCGTCGCCCTTATATAATCCCTTATCTATTTCAGACTTCTTTTTCAGCAACACCGCTCACTCCAAAGTATTATTTACGTATATTTATGCGCTACGCTTGTCCTTAAAAAGCTATGATGGTAAACAAATACGTTTGTATGATTATTGCATTTATGTCTCACGCTGTGTTTTTACAGCCCAGTAATGACGTGTGTGATAACGCTGAACGCTTGTGCCCAGGAGTTGCGTTAAGTGGCACAACAACAGGCGCAACCCCTCAAGCTTCTGATTATAATTTTTGTTACACTTCAGAAAACACCGTTTGGTATATTTTTACAACAAATTCAGTTGGCGGGAATGCCACGGTGAGTTTCACCAACTTGGTATTTAATCCAGATCCAACATTTGGGCAAAATCTACAAGCATTCTTTTATAAGACAGGCGGTGCATGCGGAGTTACACCCTTTACACCTTTATCAAATTGTGGCGATTCAGGAGTTGATTTTGATATTACTGAAATCATTGTTTTAGATCCAAACACGACCTATTATGTGCAAGTGAGCGGTTCTAGTGTCGGTGTTACTTCGCCATCAGAGTGTGATTTTGATATTAGTATTTCTGGTACAGCTACAGAAACACCTGACCCAACGGTATCAATTTCAACCTCAACTACGAGCATTTGTCAAAATTTCAATCAACCAATAGATGTAATCATAACCGATTGTGGTGATACTGCAAATTACGAGTGGTTTTATAACGGAGCCTCTATTTTTTCTTCGCCTTTCAATACGTTTTCAACAAGTGGGTTAACAGAAGATGGTGCTTTATCTCTTACGATAACCTGTGGGGATTTTTGTGAAAAACCCGCAAGTTCAAACATTCTTAATTTAGAAATTATACCCGTTGAGGCCGAAGCTGGACCCGATCAAGTGATCCAAGAAGGCGAACAGGTGAATTTAACAGGTTCGGGCGTTGGCAGTCCAACATGGGCGCCCGGTTCAAGTTTAACCAACACCACAACATTAAGCACGGTGGCAAGTCCTCCAGGAACAACAACCTACTATTTAACCATGGAAAACGAAGGATGCTTTGCAACAGACAGTGTTACTGTATTTGTAGGTGACGTCATTACAATTTACTCGGCTTTTTCTCCAAATGGCGATAATGTAAACGACCGTTGGCATATTCTGAATAGTGAAAAGTTTCCGAACATGGAAGTTAACATCTACGACCGATCTGGCCAACTTGTATTTAATGCAGTAAATTATACACAAGAAGAGCAATGGTGGGACGGCACCTTTAAAGGAAAAGATTTGCCAACTTCCACCTATTATTACGTGGTTAGACTTAATAATGCAGAGGCTACAGAATATAAGGGCTATTTAAATATAATACGATAACGTTGCGCTATTTTAAAATTCTCATATCGATTTGGACACTTTCAGCTTTTGTTGTTCACGGACAACAGTCGGAACATTATACGCAATATCAGTTCAACCAGTTCAATTTTAACCCTGCGGTCGCTGGTACAAAAAGATGTATAGATATTAGAACAGGATATCGACTTCAATGGTTGGGAATAGATGGCACTCCGCAAACCGGATTTGCAAATGCCCATGGCCCACTTTCATTTAGTCGTAAAAAAAGAAACCTTTTTGGGCCGAAAAGTGGAATTGGCGTTATGGTCAATCGCGATAAATTTGGTCCGTTTTCTTTTCTACAAGCACAATTAGCATATGCCCTTCATTTACCTATAAATAAAGACTGGCGCCTTTCCATTGGAGTGTCATTAGGGATTAAACAAGCTGCATTTGGAACAAGTGAGCTGACTACTGAGTTTAATGACCCCGCAATTCCGACCTCAAGCCAATCATTTTTAATTTTTCCTGATGGAAGACTCGGTTTATGGTTAGCGGACAAAAAAACATATTTCGGCTTTTCTGTCCATAACCTTTTTGGAAACAGATTGGATGAAATAGGTCCTGAATCGCAATTGCAACGTCATTTTTATTTAACTGCCGGCAGACAAATTAAATTGGAAAAAAAGTGGGTATTTGTCCCTTCTTTCTTTTTTATGAAAACTAAAAACACACCTATTGATTTTCATCTAAGTGGGTTGTTTAATCTCGACAATAAATTTTCATTTGGAGTTGGGTTAAGGCGCACAGATGCAATCACGGCGCAAGCTCGGGTAAAACTTTTTAATTTCATTTCAGTTGGATATTCTTTTGATTTTGTAATATCCAAACTCAATAAAAACATTTGGTATACGCATGAACTAACTGGCGGATTTAATTCGTGTTCGAACTATGGAAATTCGAGCACAACATCTTGCGCCACATTTGAATAAAACAACCTTTAAAGGCTAATATACGTCTAACTATATACGCGTTACGAAACAGTAAACTCCTTATCCGCTAAAAATAATGGAGTCACAAATTTGCAAACTATGACAAGAACAGTTCCCGCGAAATTATTCATTTTCACCTTTGCCATAATTACGTTGTGGTCAAATGTTGCTTTTTCAGGTGACATGTATTGGGTAAATGGATCCGGTGATTGGAACGACGGAGATCATTGGTCTAATAGTTCGGGCGGCGCGCCTTCAGGAACAGTCCCTGGCGTTCATGATGATGTCATTTTTGATACACATTCTTTTATCTTCGATTTTTCATTGGTACATCTTACGAGCAATGTTTCAATAAATTCCATGTTGATTGAGTCTGATGAATACATTTCTTTTCATGGGTCAGACATGAATTTAACCTTGAGTGGTGACTTAACCATTTACTCAAAAGCCGGGTTCCAATTGGGCGGGAAACTTATCTTTAAAAATCCAAATCCATTACCCGCCACGATTCAAACAAACGGAAATGATTTTAATACAGACATTTTCTTTGACGAAGGTGAGTGGCGATTAGATGGGCACCTTAAAACCGGTCAAAACTATACTGTTTGTTTTAATGAAGGCACATTCAGATCAAGAGGTTACACCGTTCATACAAGAGCTATTTACGCGAGCATTTCGAATGTAGCTTTGGACTTTACGGACTCATATATATCCGTTTTTGAAAACTTTTATGTCCCTAAAGCTGATAACGTTGGGGGAACCGCAGTTTATAATGTTCTATGCGACTCCGTGAATCCAGAAGATTTAAACAAATTCATAAAAGAAGACGACCTCACAAGGGATGTAACCGTATTGTGTGATGGTGGCCCATTAGAAATAGAGGTGACAATCACATCTGACTACAATGGAGCGGATATTTCTTGTTTCGATTCTTGTGATGGCGAGTTTACAATTATTGCTGCTGGCACTCCTGGTCCGTTTGGATATCGAATTAGCCCTGGAGATCCTTTCGTTTCTTCAAACGTCTTTTCAGACCTCTGTCCTGGTACCTATAATATTGCCGTAATAGATTCTTCAAATGAATTAGGGCCTGGTATATTCGAAATTTGTACGGCAATTGACAACCTTGTTGAACCAGGTGAACTTTCATTTGATCCGCCAGTTACAATTAACACCTCATGTCCTGGCGTATGCGACGGACAAGCGTTTATTACTGCCATTGGCGGTGGAACTGGTGCCCTAGATATTTTTTGGCCAATAAGTGGTGAGACAACAGCATTTCCAACAATGCTTTGTGTAGGTGACAATCCAATTATTTTAAGTGATGAAAACGGTTGTACATTAACAGATACTGTAGTCATATCAGAACCCATTCAAATTGTTGCCAACCCAGATATTACACCACCAATATGCAATGGCGATTGTAACGCCATAATTCTTGTTAATCCTTCAGGCGGAAATGGCGCGCCTTTTACTTTTAATTGGGTCCCAGCACCAGCCAGCGGGGCAGCATCAAATCCTGGAGATGGGTTTTGCTCAGGCGATATTCTTCTTACAATTACTGACGCTGACGGATGTGAATTTGACACCACTATAACCATTATTGATCCGCCTGTCATGACTGTCACCATTGACGGAATAGTTGATGCAACGTGCAACGGGATTTGTGATGGAGAAGCAACTGCTAACCCTGTTGGCGGGGTCCCAGGCTATACATACGAATGGTTTGATGCTGGAACAGGGCTAACTACAGGGATAACTGATCAGACAGCAACTGAACTTTGTGCAGGAGATTATTTTGTGATCGTAACAGATGCTTCAGGTTGTGAATTAACCAGCGCAACAATTACAATTAGTGAACCGCCGCCGTTTATTATGTCGGTTGATGTCTACAGTGCTTCATGTTTTGATGTTTGTGATGGATCGGCAGTAGTTAATATTACTGGTGGCACTCCGCCATACACTTATGATTGGACTACTTTCCCAGGTGGAGTAGGAGTTGGTGCAACTGATTCAATTAGTGGGTTATGCACGGGCGAATATCAAATTATTGTAACTGATGATAGTGGATGTGTATCCGCAGCAATGATTGTTGAAGTTGTAGAACCTAGTGAGGTCACAGTAACTGTAACCGGAACTGACCCTACCTGTATTGATTTATGTGATGGTACCGCACTTGCGGTTGCAGCTGGTGGAACACCCCCTTATACTTATTCATGGTCTCCATTGCCAGGAACTGGCGGGGCTACAGATTCACCTTCGGATATGTGCGCTGACACTTATACCGTTACCGTTACTGATGGCAACGGATGTACAGGAGAAAACACAATCACATTAGATTCTCCCGAACTATACGATATAGATTTTGTCATTACAGATTTAGATTGCTTTGGAGACACCGACGGAGCAATAGATATTACAGTAAATAGTGGCGGTAGTGGATTCGGATATACTTTTACTTGGGTGCCTACACCTCCAATTGGCGAGGGAACAGCTAATGTTTCAGGTTTAGGAGAAGGACCCTGGACTGTTACCATAGCAGACTCAGAAGGTTGCGACACCACAATGTCATTTGATATTACTAGCCCCCCTGAATTACTTTTAGATGCTAATGTTATTTCAGATGTTCTGTGTAATGGTGATTGTGATGGATCTGCTGATGTTGTAATTACTGGTGGAACTGCTCCCTATATGATCCTGTGGGATGACCCTGCAGCACAAACTACCTTGTTGGCAAGTGATCTTTGCGCTGGCACATACACGGTAACAGTAACAGATGATAATGGATGTGTTGCAACAGCAAGTGTGACCATTGCAGAACCTACAGATTTTGTCTTGACCTTAAGTCAAGAAGACTTCCTTTGTTTTGGAGATTGTGATGGAACAGCGACGGTTTTAGTCGTTAGTGGCGGGGTTGCGCCTTATACTATATTATGGGATGACGTTTTAGCACAAACAACATTTACAGCTGTTGGGTTGTGCGCTGGAACATACACCGCAGTGGCTACTGATAATAATGGATGTGATACAACTGTAACATTTGTTCTTGTTGAGCCCGAAGAACTAATCATTGACATTGAACTCATTGATGGCGCCTGTTTTGGAGATTGCACGGGGTCAGCCCATGTCACCATTTCAGGTGGTACACCACCCTATTCATTTGAGTGGTATGATGCGGCCTCTGACCTAGCCTTGGATGTAGACAATGACTCTATTTTTGACCTTTGCGCAGGAGACTATTATTGTATCGTAACAGATGGCAATGGGTGTACAGCACAATCCGCCGATATAGAAATAATTGAATTTCCAGAAATAATTCCATCTATCGTTTCAACAACTGATGCCACGTGCGCACTCTGCGACGGTGAAGCAGTAATTACAGCAACTGGTGGTGCAGGAGGATTTGTATATGATTGGGACCCTGATCCAGGCGCTGGAGACGGCACACCATCTGTAACTGGACTTTGTTCAGGAACATATACCGTCACCATAACAGATGCCGCTGGATGTGTCGAATCAATCGTTGTGAGTATAGATGATATTGCACTTGAAGTTTTAGATTTAGATTCAGCAGATGTAAGTTGTTTTGGATTATGCGACGGTGAAGCCATAGCAACCTTTGTAGAAATAGACGGACCATATGTATTAGAGTGGTTTGATAATATTACAGGATTAACTACAGGAATTTTTGGCAGTCCAGCAACCGGATTATGCGCTGGGGAATACTTGGCGGTTCTTACAAATGCTTCAGGCTGTGTGACTACGGAAGTTATTATCGTAAACGAGCCAGAAGAAATTATAGGCGACATCACAACTACGGATGTAACTTGCGAGGGACTTTGTGACGGAACAGCCTCGGTAGTTGTGTCGGGCGGAACACCTCTATACACATATGATTGGGGAGCACCATTACCAGGCGGTGGAGAAGGAACACCAACTGCCATAGGCTTGTGCGCAGGACCATGGGAAGTTGTGGTAACAGATGCTGCTGGATGTGTTGATACATTTACAACCACTATTACGGAAGAACCTGGAGTTGTAATTGATGCCGAATCATCCGCCGGTATTTCATGTTTTGGAGATACAGATGGAACGGCAAGTGTTATTGCAAGCGGCGGAACACCTCCTTATACTTACGAATGGTTTGATTGTGCTACCGGTTTACCAATTGGTCAAACAGATCCTTTAGCGACAGATTTACCTCCTGGATCGTATGAGTGTGTTGTGACAGATGATAATGGATGTACAGTAACGAGTTCCTGTATTCCAGTTGATGATGCGCCAGAAATTACCGCAATAATCAATACTGAAACAATCTCATGTTACGGGGATTGTGACGGATTAATTTGGGTTGTACCTGGCGGTGGAGATGGCGTCTATTTCTTCCAATGGTTGGATGAATTTGGATTGCCAATTATCGGTCAAACCAATGATTCTTTGGAAAACCTTTGTACTGGAACTTACAATTTAGAGATTACTGATTTAAGTGGGTGTGTTCAAACATTTGGACCTATAGACATGACATCTCCTTCTTCTCCATGGATAGTAGTCACGAGTCAAACAAACATTTCATGTGCTGGAGATTGTGATGGAACAGCAACTGTAGTCGTTTTGGACGGTAATAACCCGCCATACACTTACGAATGGGATGATCCACTGGTTCAGGTTACACCAACAGCAAATTTCCTCTGTGAGGGCACTTGGACCGTTACCATATCAGATGCGGGAGTCTGTGACACAACTATTTCTTTCGATATAATTGATAACGATCCAATATTCGCAAACATGACGGACTTAACAGATGTCGTCTGCTTTGGAGAATGCACAGGTTCAGTTACTGTGGATCCGTTTGGGGGAACAGCACCATATACATTAAATTGGTCTGATGGTCAAACAGGAATTGCTGCCCTTGATTTATGTGCAGGACCTATCACCTTGACAATAACAGATGCTCTAGGTTGTTCAATAGATACCACATTTAACCTGGCCGAATCACCAGAAATAGTTGCTACGTCAACATTCTCAAACAACGCGACTTGTGGTTTATGTAATGGATCTGCCACCGTAAATATTGAAGGCGGATTAGAACCTTATACTTATGATTGGACTCCTGATCCACTTGGTGGTGATGGCACCAACAATGCAACTGGTCTTTGTCCCGGCGTAGTATCTGTATTAATTACAGATGCAAATGGCTGTACAATTACAGAAGTATTTGCGATTTCAGATGTTTCAGGTGAAGACGTCACTGTAACCTCAACAGACGCTACTTGTTTTGATCTTTGCGACGGAACTGCTGAGGCTTCATACGTGTGCAGTGATGAACCTTGCACACAAGAATGGTATGATGCTATCACTGGACTTACTACGGGAATAACTACATCTATTATCACTGACCTTTGTCCAGGAGAATATTTTGTTGAAGTGATCAATGGTGCCGGCTGTGTCACAATAGAAAGTGTTGTTATTGGCAGTCCACCTGATGTTTTTGCGAATGAAATAATCACTCCTATTACTTGTTCCGGCGATTCAAATGGAACAATTACTGTATTTCCAACAGGAGGTTCTGGGGCTGGATACACCTATTCATGGTCCCCAATTCCACCAAATGGTGACGGAACCAATGAAGCGTTAGACCTTGGGCCAGGAACTTGGTCTGTAACCATTACTGATGGAGGCGGCTGCGAGAGGACTTTTGACTTTAACTTAACGGATCCTGATCCAATTCTTCTAACAGTTGACCCAACAAATGTTACTTGTAACGGATACTGTAACGGCTCCATCTTAGCCAATGCATCAGGCGGTGCAGGTGGTTTTACCTTCCAATGGTATATGGATGGCGTTCTCATGTTAGGAGAAACATCACCGTTATTGGCAGGAATTTGCCCGGGTAATTATAACGTTGAAGTAACAGATGCAAACGGGTGCGTGGTGACATTACCTGAACCAGTTACTATAAGTGAACCAATTGCAATTACCGCACCGATAACAAGTACAGATGTGACATGTTTTGGACTATGTGATGGTACAGCAACAGTCGCAGTTGGCGGAGGTGTTGCGCCGTATGTAGTAGTATGGTATGATGCTATCACTGATGCTCTTATTGGAATAACCGGCCCCGTACCAACAGGATTATGCCCTGGTAGTTATTATGCTGTGATTACAGATGCGAATGGCTGTAGTTTAGTCTCATCTACCGTAATAATAACAGAGCCGATAGAACTAACATTTACCCTGACAACAACAGATGCTAGTTGTTTCGAGTTCTGTGATGGAACCGGAGACATTGTCGTTGCGGGTGGAACCCCAGCATATGCATACGAATGGCTAACAATTGGGGGTGTTCCAGTGGTTGGTGGAACAGGACCTTCGGTAGTAGATTTATGCGAAGGAAACTATACGGTTGAAGTAACAGATGAAAATGGATGTTCAACGGGATTAGTACCAGTAGTTATTGATGGATTTCCCGAGATTATTGGTAGTGTGTTCTCAAATGATGCCACATGTACTTTATCAGACGGAAACGCAACGGTATTTGCAAGTGGGGGTAATCCACCATTTACCTATCAATGGTTTGATGCAGGAATGGTTCCATTGCCAGGTGAAATTGACATGACCCTATTAGATGTCTTCTCGGGTATTTACTTTGTAACAGTGACGGATGCAAATGGATGCAGCGAAACGCTTATGGCTACAATAAGTGATATTGGTGGACCAGATGTAGTCTTTGACGAGATCAATCATCCAACATGCTTTGGATCTTGTGACGGAAGTATCGCGATAACAGCAACAGGCGACAACCCTCCATTTACCTATGCATGGAACCCAGATGGCATTATTGCTGAAGATCCTACAGGTCTATGTGCAAATGACTATATTATTGAAGTAACAGACGGCTTAGGTTGTGTGACATTTGAAGATACTTCTTTGGTTGATCCAGCAGAAATAATTGCAACCGCCGTAATTACACCAACCGATTGCGGATTATGTAACGGGGCAATCGATCTTACTTTAATGGGCGGAACTGGCCCCTTAACTGTATTATGGAATACAGGTGCTCCCGACTTATCATTAACAGAACTTTGCTCAGGCATATATGAAGTAGAAATCACAGATGAAAGTGGATGCTCTGTCATTCAAGCATTTGCAATAGAAAATAGCGAAGGGCTCACAGGCGACGTAATTGTCAATGCGATAACATGTGCAGAATCTTGCGACGGCTCAGTATTGGTGAATGGTGTTGGAGGAACCGCTCCTTATACCTATCTATGGCTCCATGATGGATCAACCTTAAATACGTTAAACGATTTATGTGCAGGCAGTTATTATGTAGAAATAACTGATGCCATTGGATGTATCACGACCATTGAAGTAGAAATGTTTGACCCTAGCCCAATTGATGCTGAAGCAATCATTTCTAATCCGGCTTGTGGATTATCAGACGGATCAATTAACGTCATGTCTTCAGGTGGAATATTACCACACACATACTCTTGGGACACAGGAGCAATTACACCAGCAATATCTGGTTTAGATGCAGGAATATATGTGCTCACTATTACGGACGATAACGGTTGTTCAATTGACTTTACTTACACACTCAATAACCTATCAGCAGCAGTTATTGAACTTGTAACAACAGATGTTGATTGTAACGGAAATTGCAATGGTACAATTGACACCCTAAGCTTGACGGGTGGAAATCCAGCATTTACATATGAATGGTTAGACGAACTTGGGACTCCACTTGGAGTGACCACTCCGCTTATTAACGATTTATGTGCTGGCGATTATATCTTAGAGGTGACAGATGCTGCAGGTTGTATTTTCTATCAAGGCACAAGCATTACCGAGCCGGACACCATTCTTGTTAATCCACTCTTCCTTATAGACCCATCTTGCTTTGGCGACTGTGATGGAATAATTGTGGCGAATCCAATTGGTGGCACATTGCCATTTGACTATTCTTGGGACGACCCAGCCGCTCAAACTACACCTATTGCAACTGGCTTGTGCGCAGGAACATTTACAATTACCATGACAGATGCAAATGGATGTGAAGTTACCCAAACCGCGACATTAATTGAGCCGGAAGAACTAGTCATGAATCTTGATAGTATCCTAGACGCCACATGCCAAGATGCGGCTGATGGAGCAATTTTTATAACAGTGACTGGCGGAACTCCTGATTATGCCTATGAATGGGTTTCAGAAACACTACTAGATACCTCTATTGTAGAAGATCCTAGTGGATTATTGCCAATGACTTATTATATTACGATAACAGATGGTAGCGGCTGTATTTATAGAGACACCTTAACTGTCGACACACTTATCAGCATCATTGCTGATGCTGGATTAGATACGCTGATTTGCAATAACACTGAAATTGTACTATTTGGACCATCAAACATAGTAGATGGAGCCACTTATACTTGGTTTGATACCCTAGGAAACGTACTTTCCGATTCGAGTGTACTTGTTTTACCTGATAATGTAACGGGAGATGGTTACTATATTTTAGAAGCTATGTACATGGGTTGTACAGATTATGACACGGTTGTAGTAACCACCGCTCCTCCTGTAATTGTTGATGCAGGGCCAGACATTGAACTGTACGATACACAAACAGGTACAATCGGAGGGTCGCCAACAACAGACATTGACAATTCGGTAGAATGGGATCCAACAATATATTTAAACGATCCATTTATTGACAACCCTTCCGTAATTACACCTGAAATGTCAACATGGTATTTTGTAACCGCAACAGATTCTAACGGATGCACCGGTATAGATTCCGTTTACGTTGAAGTATTTCCTGAAATTGTTATACCAGATGGAATAACACCAGGTTCTGATGGAAAAAACGATACGTGGATTCTTGACTTTATTGATCAATATCCTGGAGTATCCATTAAGATAAACATTTATAACCGTTGGGGAGATTTACTTTATGAAAGTGATGAAACCTATAATGACGACTGGGCTGGAACAACAGAAGATGGCAAAAGACTACCTGCCGGAACCTACTATTTCGTGATTGATATAGATCATGAAGATTTTCCTGATCCGATAACTGGACCTTTAACTGTAATGTGGTAGATTAATAATGAAGCTAAAAAAGACATACACACTTATAGCCGCATTATTTATATGCGGATTTGCAAAAGCACAACAACTACCGCAATTTACGCAGTACATGTTCAACCAATATGCATTTAATCCTGCCTACGCAGGAGCGCAAGATAATTGGGAGGCCGTTTCAAATAATCGCTACCAATGGATTGGAATTACAGATGCTCCTCGAACATTTACATTATCAGCCAACGGACCGCTTAAAAAAGAAAATTTAGCCTTGGGCGGATGCCTATATACAGATGTTGTTGGTCCTACTCGTCGACTAGGCTTTCAAGCGTCAATGGCCTATAATTTTAGACTGACAGAAACCATACAGCTCTCTTTTGGATTATCCTTAGGATTTAACCAGTGGATTCTTGATGCGGATAAAGTTACTGCTTATCATGCAGATGATTTTTATTTCTCAAACGGGCTGTTAAAATCATTTGATCCAGATGGTAAATTTGGAATATACCTTTACCATGATGATTGGTATTTCGGAGCGTCAATTGAACAAATTTTTCACGATAGACTATCCTTTTTATCTACCCAAGTAGGGTCTGAAAGTTATTTAGAAGACCATTATTACTTCCACGGCGGATATAATTTGGAATTAAATGAGAATTGGGAATTGCAACCAAGTGTATTATTAAAGCTAGGATTGCCTGCTCCACCAAAATTAGATTTAAACGTTAGAGCAACATACAAAAAAATGCTGTGGGCCGGTTTAGGAATTCGATCTCGAGACGCTGTTACAGCAATGGTTGGGTTTAAATACCACGAAACATTATCTATAGGTTACGCCTATGATATAACAACTACAGATTTAAAAAATTACAGCTCAGGCACTCACGAAGTTCTCCTTGGGATCACCTTTGGAGATCGAAAAACTAAGCCTTAACTAAGGATTTCAGTTTATAATCCTTACATTCACTTTGGATAATTTAAACCTTCCTTTATGAAATCTATTTGGCTGATTGCTCTTTTGCTCGTCTTTTCAAGTGCGTCTCATGCGCAAGATATCACGCAAAACATTCGAGGGAAAGTAGTCGACTCTGAATCCAAATACGCACTAGTTGGTTCCAAAATCAAAATTACGAGCATCGCCTCTACCACTTATGGTGCGGTTTGCGACGATAATGGAGACTTTACATTAGCCAACGTTCCAATTGGTAAACATATTTTAGAAATTACCTCTTTGGGATATGCTACCCGAGAAATGGCAGTAACCCTCACATCTGGCAAAGAGCTTATTTTAACCATTGACATAGAAGAAGAAGGAATAACTGGAGAGGAAGTGATTGTAACTGGTAGAAAAAAGGGCGAGATTTTAAATAAAATGGCCACCGTTAGTGCACAATCTTTTTCGGTAGAAGAAACAAATCGTTATGCAGGAAGCAGGGGCGACCCAGCCAGAATGATGGCTAATTATGCCGGAGCGACAGGCACAGATGATTCCAGAAATGACTTAGTGATTAGAGGAAATTCACCCCTTGGCATTGTTTACAGAATTGAAGGAGTTTCGATTCCAAATCCAAATCATTTTGCCGTAGCAGGATCAACTGGTGGGCCCGTTTCAATTTTAAATAATAAGTTTTTAGATAATTCAGACTTTTTCATGAGCGCCTTTCCCGCGGAATATGGAAATAGTACATCTGGTGTGTTTGACTTGAGATTGCGAAGTGGAAACAACCAAAACCACGAGTTTACAGGACAATTCGGGTTTTTAGGAACTGAGGTTTTATTTGAAGGCCCCTTATCTAAAAAAACCAAGGCAAGTTACTTAGTAATGGGGCGCTATTCAACGCTTACCTTAATGGATAAGGTTGGCATACAGTATGGTACAGATGCTGTTCCATCATATGGAGACGGCGCTTTTAAATTCAACTTTCCGTTGAAAAAAGGAGGGCAACTCTCTTTATGGGGAATGGGTGGAACAAGCTCTATTGATATCCTAATCTCAGACCAAGTTGAACCTGCACAGGACGCTTATGGTGAGCAAGATCGAGATCAATACTTCGGCTCGAAAATGGCCGTAGGAGGTATTACTTATAAAAAATCAATCAGCAAAAAACTCTTTCTAAAAACATCCCTTTCTTATTCGAGACAAGGACAGTTAACTGATCACCGTTATATTTTGCGCTCATTAAATGCCGATAACCAGTGGAACTATGAAGCCGATCCATTCAATATGATGGGATATTTATTTGACATTGGCACAGCATCAGCTTACGCCAGTATAAATCAAAAAATAAATTCAAAGACCGTAATCAAATACGGAATAAATATTGACGCCTATCATTTCAATTTAGTAGACTCAATTCGCACAGATATAACAGATTCGATTTCTAATTATTATTACCGTTGGAATTCTAAACAGTCGAACCCTGAGTTTTTAGTTCAACCATTTATACAATGGAAGTTTAAAATCAATAAAAAATTGACCATGAATACTGGAATACACAGTCAGTATTTTACAATGAGTAATTCCATCTCACCTATTGAGCCCCGTTTTGGGCTTAAATACGCCGCAACAGAAAAAAGCGTAATTGCAATTGGTGCAGGAATGCACTCACAAATTCACCCTTTGTACATATACGCCTATCAATTAGCTGGTAATACTGAACCCCATAATTTAGGAATAGATTTTACCAGAAGTATTCATACGGTTTTGAGTTATTCCACTCAATTTAAAAAATCCATGTTGTTTAAAACAGAGCTCTACTACCAATCACTTTATAATGTTCCTGTTGAGTCCGACCCTTCATCATTCTCATTGTTAAATCAAGGAAGCGGTTTTGCCCGTTTCTTTCCAGACACCTTAGAAAATACTGGAACAGGAACAAACATGGGGGTTGAATTAACAATTCAAAAGTACTTTGATAACAGCTTTTTCTTTATGACGACGGCGAGCTTATACAACTCGCAGTATGTTGGAAGTGATGGGGTACAACGCAGTACAAACTTTAACGGTAACTACATCTTTAATGGCTTAGCCGGGAAAGAATTTAAAATTGGTAAACAGAAAAAAAACACATTTGCTATTGGTGTGAAGGTAACCTACGCTGGAGGAATGCGTTACGGAAATGTTAACCTCACAATGACCGATTCATTAAAAGAAATTATATATTTTGATGAAGGTTATAACGATAAAAGATTTAGAGACTATTTCAGGTTTGACACAAAGGTAAACTATACCTATAACGCCAAAAAAGTAACTCATGAGTTTGGCTTAGATTTCGTGAATTTATTAAACACACAAAATATACTTGCCCTCACTTACACCCCTAATTCACCTTCTTTAACAGCAGAACGTTATCAACTTGGTTTTTTACCCGTATTCTATTATAAAATAGACTTTAAAGTAGCTGGAAATCAATCGAAACAGCCCAACTAACTATACCATGAAAAAAACTACGCTTGCCCTTTTAACACTACTCTCTACTTTTACATACGCTCAAGAATCTAAAAAGAAAATTGACCATACCGTTTACGACGAATGGAACAGTCTTTCTGCTATTAGTCAATCTAACTCTGGCCAATTAATCACCTATGAAATAAACCCATTAGCGGGAGATGGTAATTTGTTTATTGAATGCATTGATGGCACTAAAAAACGCAGTTTTGAAAGAGGTGCTGCTGCTCAAATCAGTCAAGATGAAGCATTCGTAACCTTTTTAATTAAGCCAGAAAAAGATACCATCCGCTCACTCAAACTAGACAAAGTCAAAGACGATAAGTTTCCAATAGATACATTGGCTATTTATTATCCTGCAACCGATTCACTTGAACTTATCCCAAACATTAAATCCTATAAGCTCGCCAAAAAAGGTGTTTGGCTGGCTTACCTTTCGCAAAAGGATGAACGGCCAGAGTGCAGCAAAAAAAAGTGCAAGCATAAGAAAAAGAAAAAGTGCGCGATAAAAACTAAAACAAGCGGAGAAACACTGCATTTAATTAATGCAAGCACTGGTCAAACTGCCACCATAAACTGTGTGACTGTTTATGAAATAAGCGAAAAAGGTGACCAATTAATATATGTCACTAGCTTAAAAGGGGATGAAGACACGTTGAGCATTCACGCATTTGATTTAACAAAAATGGAAAGCAATACCCTGCTCTCAAATCAACTAAAAATTACAAAACTCACATTTGATTATGAAAATGAACAACTTGTTTTTTTAAACTCTTCGGATACAAATAAGCGGAAAACATTTGAATTAAGCTATTGGAAAAGCAGCATGGATAGGGCCAATGTTATTATAGATTCAAACACGACTGGTATGCCTGACAATTATACCATTTCAGAATTCTGTAATCCGTACTTTTCAAGAAACGGAGAGCGCTTATTTGTAGGTACCAATGCAATTGTAACTCAAGAAGCTGAAGACACACTATTGGAGACTGAAAAAGCAAAAGTAGATGTTTGGAGTGGGTTTGATCTAAGAATTCAGCCACAACAGCTAAAACAGAGAAAAAGCGACGATAAAAGGAACTATAGAGCAGTGTACCACTTTGAAACAAAAAACCTTGTACAAGTCGCAGATGAAGATATTAATCGACTTCGAACTGTTGATCATTCAAACAGCATGCTTGCGCTTTCTTATTCTCAAAAACCTTATCAAAAATCTGCAACTTGGGCATTCCCTTGGAAAAATGACGTGTATTTAACGAATTTAGAAACAGGAGAACGTTCACTCATTCAAAATGGGCAGGCTTATGCCACGAGCCTTTCCCCTTCAGGGGCATATTATGTTTGGTATAATGGACCAGATTCAACTTGGAATATGAAAATTCTTAATGAAAATATTGATAAGAACTTAACTGCTAACATAGATGATCTCTTCGCTTCTGACATAAATGGGAGTCCCCACATTCCAAATTCAGAAGGGTCGAACGGCTGGACAAAAATTAACGGTGTTGAGTACTTTCTGGTTAATTCAAGAAATGATATTTGGGCCTTATGCCCCTCGGATCCTACTAAAACTTTTAGCGTTTCCAACAACCGCGGTGCCGACGGGGCAAATAAATACCGCTACTCTCGATTAGATAAGGACAGCACTTATACAACCATATCTGAAAATCTGATAAAAAGCATAAACTTTGAAACCAAAAACGAAACTTATTACAACGTTTTCACTACCAATGGCACACCTGAGTTTACTGAATTAATTACGACCAACCACCGTTTTACATTTTTATCTAAAGCCAAGGAATCAAATCAAATCTTGTTCAGAAGAATGAATTTTACGGACTATCCTGAATTAGAAAGCGCCTCGATTGACTTTGCAACACCTAAAAAATTAACCACAGTTAATCCACAACAAGAGGAATATAATTGGGGCACCGTAGAGATGGTTGAATGGACTTCTTTTGAGGGCAGAGAACTAAGAGGATTGCTATATAAACCCGAAGATTTTGATTCAACAAAATCATACCCAATGATCGCCTACTTTTATGAAAACTACACCCAAACAATTCATACACATTACACCCCTAAACCAACAGCGTCCATTGTTTACCCAACAGAATATGTAAGTAATGGATACATTATATTTATTCCGGACATTGAATATACCGCTGGTCACCCAGCGCAATCTGCCTATGATTGTATCGTAAGCGGCACCGATTATTTAAGCCGAAAACACAGTTGGATTGACAGCACACGAATGGGACTGCAAGGTCAAAGTTGGGGCGGGTACCAAACCGCCCAATTGGTAACAATGACCAATAAATATAAAGCAGCCATGGCTGGCGCACCTGTGAGTAATATGTTCTCTGCTTATGGGGGGGTTCGCTGGGGCTCAGGATTAAGTCGAATGTTCCAATATGAGCGGACACAAAGCCGAATAGGCGCTACCATTTGGGAAAACCCTGAACTCTATATTGAAAACTCTCCGATTTTTGGTTTACCAAACGTGCAAACGCCTTTGTTAATTATGCATAATGATGGAGACGGTGCAGTACCATGGTATCAAGGAATTGAATTGTATATGGGGCTGCGCAGATTGAATCAACCCGTATGGTTATTGAACTATAATGGCGACCAACACAACCTTATGAAAACGGCTAACAGAAAAGATTTAAGCATCCGTATGAGACAGTTTTTTGACTATTATCTACTTGGTGCAGATATTCCTTCATGGATGGGCCAAGGAGTTCCGGCAACTGATAAGGGTATAAATTATGGTTTAGAGCTGAAAAAAGACTAGTGTTTTAGCGTCTACCAGCCGTATTTTTAATATCTTAGAGGTTACGAATGAAAATTTATAAATTCATATTAACATTCATCTTGTTTATTTCATTGGGCAGCTATGCTCAAAACACGGTAGGTGTGCCTAACATCTTTACTCCAAATGGTGATGGACAAAATGATGTGTTTTCAATTCGCGCAGTGGGATATGACACCCTTTCTTGCACCATTTTAAATCGATACGGAGAAATAATTTACCGCTATTTCGGAATTAATGGAACATGGGACGGATATACTCATGCAGGTGTGAAAGTTACAGCCGGCACTTACTTTATAGTTGTAGAGTTAACGACCGAAGATGGTGAAGTTGGAAAGTATCAAGGCACGGTACAAGTGCAATACTAAAACTCATACTCTATTTCAAATTCAGGTTTTTCCTCCTGTTGCTTTTTGCGCACATCATCTAAATATTGAACCAAAAAAAAGATAATGGCAATACTCACTAATGCAACAAAAACTCGAATAATAAGCGCCCAAGGAAATTTACGGTGATGCCCTTTGAATTTCTTAAAGTCTACGGTTGTTTTCTCTTCTGATTCCGTTTCCATTTAAGGGAAAAATTGGTTTGATTTGTATCAAAAATACGCTTATTAACGTAAGAGTACTAAACCATAGTTGCAAAACTTAGTCAAATGTTAGCAAATTATTAATTTATCATTAATTTCACGTCAACGAAAAAAAAACAAATGAAATCACTTATTCTTTTTGCCACCGCTTGTTCAATTCTATTAATTACCGCTTGTAATAAAGAGCCAGGTGAAGGAGGTGCTTCATCAATTACTGGTAAAGTTGTCATGTTTGACGTGAATGGATCCGGAGATACAACCTCTGTTCAGTACAACGCAATGGACATTGATGTATTTATCATTTACGGAGAAGATACACAAACATATAGCGATAATTTCAAAACTAGTTTTGATGGAAGTTATAGATTTGATTATTTAACCCCTGGAAAATATACCGTATTCGTTTATTCTGAATGCGCTGTTTGTGCTGGTGGATTAGAAGTTAGATCATCAACAGTAGAAATTACAGAAAAAAATCAAACTGTTGGAGTTGAGAACCTTATAATACTTAATTAATGAGACGTTTACTCTTAAGTACTTTGTTCATTAGCATATTTGGCTTTAGCCAAAATCAAGATGCGCAATTATGGACTGGTTTGGGCCTCAAGGCAAATATAGGCGACAAGGTCTCATTGAAATATGAAACACAAGCCCGATTCTATAAGAACGCTTCGACTTTACGAACGTATTATAACGAACTTTCGGTTGATTATGAATTGGTCAAAAACCTATCAATAGGCACGAGCTATCGTTATTCACGTAAAGATAGAGAGGGTTATTTTGCAGGAGAAAATAGAATTTGTCTAAACGCCGATTATACGCATAAAATTGCGAAAACAGGCTTGCGTTTTAAAACAAGAGCACGTTATCAATTGGCTTTTGATAGAGTGGGTGTCATCAACGACGTGATCTATCCAAACATCCGCAGTACGTTCCGTTGGAAATTTGATTTAAAGTATAAGAACTCGGATTTTAAACGTGTAATGCCATTTGTTGGTTATGAATTATTTAAGTCTATACAACCGGCAGGAGTTAACGGCTTAGACGCTTATAGAATTTACGTTGGGCTTGATTTTGATTTGCCTAAAAGACATGAGCTTGGGATCAAGTATATTTACGAATTAGATCACGGTAACCAACAAAACATCACGCATAATTACGTGATTCAATACAACTATTCTTTGCCATCAAAATTGTTTAAAAAGAAAAAAGACTAGGCCCGTTTAATCCACTAGTTCAAGATCTATTTGTTTCTTGACTAAGCTTACGCGCGAAAGAATAACATCAACATTATCACCAACGGTATATGATTCTCCTGTTCGTTGACCAATAATCACGTACTCTTTTTCATCAAAAACGAAGCGGTCATGTCTCATGCTTTTAAGTGGAATCATTCCTTCGCAGTGGTTTTCATACATTTCAACATACATTCCCCACTCAGTAATTCCAGTGACAAAACCGCGGAATCTTTCTCCAATTTTATCTTTTAAATATTGCGCCTGGAAATATTTCTTAGACGCTCTTTCGGCATCTACAGCACGGCGCTCTGTCTTAGAGATATGATCTGCCATTTCATCTAATCCTGAAAAACGCATAGATTCTTTTCGGAGCACATTATGTAAAATACGGTGGACCATTAAATCAGCATAACGCCGAATGGGTGATGTAAAGTGGGCATAATATTCAAATCCTAGTCCGTAATGACCTATGTTTTCCGTATCATATATTGCCTTGGCCATTGATTTTATCGCCATCTGTTGAATCATATTAAAATTCCCATCATCTTTCATCTCAGCAAAAAGAGTGTTCATTTTTAATGAAATATCGCGGTCATTTTTAAAGGAAAAATCTTGCCCAAATTTTGAAACGAATACGCGAAATTGCTCCACTTTTTCACGGTCAG
This sequence comes from uncultured Crocinitomix sp., assembly GCA_905478225.1. Lineage (GTDB taxonomy): Bacteria > Bacteroidota > Bacteroidia > Flavobacteriales_D > Crocinitomicaceae > Crocinitomix. The sequence goes on along the minus strand of CAJQHR010000044.1, from coordinate 26,961 downwards.
GTTTATCATGCACTCTATAAATCAGCGGAATTTTTGTTTTCCGTTTTGTGTTACCAACAAAACAACCTACGCTTTTATTTGCCAAAAGCATATATTCCTCAATTAATTTATTGGCGTCTTTACTTGTTTTTTTATAAACAGCAATGGGCGTGCCAATATCATCCAACTCAAACCGAATTTCAGAACTTACAATCTCAAGCCCTCCTTTTGAAAGTCGATCATGACGTAATTTTTTAGCAATTTTATCAATAATAAGAATCTCTTCTGCATGATCTCCTTTACCCGTTTCAATTACATCTTGCGCCTCTTCATAAGTAAACCTTCGGTCAGAACAAATCACTGTTTTACCAAACCATTCATTCACTACCTCAGCCTCTTTTGTTAATTCAAAAACGGCAGAAAAAGTAAACTTTTCTTCATTCGGTCGTAAAGAACAGACACCGTTTGAAAGATGTTCCGGCAACATTGGAATAACCCGATCAACTAAATAAACCGAATTTCCACGTTCAATGGCCTCTTTATCGAGTGCACTACCAGGCTTCACATAATGTGCAACATCTGCAATATGCACGCCCAATTTTACATTTCCATTTTCTAAAAGTTCTGCCGAAATGGCATCATCAAAATCCTTCGCATCAACAGGGTCAATCGTGAAGGTTAAAACATCTCGAAAGTCAGTGCGTTTACCAATTTCTTGAGGATCAAGTGTAATATTTACTTGATTTGACTCATTCGTAACCTCATCTGGAAAAGACATATTTATTCCAGATGCTGCTAAAATTGACATCATTTGCACGTCATTAGATTCGGTTGAACCAAGTACCTGTGTTATTTCACCAACAGGATTTTTAGCCGAACTCGGCCAGTCCGTAATTTTCCCGATTACTTTGTCTCCAGTTTCGGCATTTTTTGTTTTGCCTTTTGGTATGAAAATATCTACACTAATTTTTGGATCATCAGGGCTTAAGAAAGCATACTTCCTTTGGATATCTATAGTTCCTACGAATCGTCGTTCATCTCTATCAATCACCTCAACAATTCGCCCTTCAGACTTTCTTCCACCCTTTGAAGGAAGCACTTCCGCGCGAACCGTATCTCCATGAACCACTTGGCTCATAAATTTAGTTGGAACCACTAAATCGTCTTCCAATTCATCTGTTATGATATAACCTACACCACGTTTGGCAATATCTAGTTTGCCCGTAATTACATGGCGGTTCTGACTCATTTTGAATTTACCCCGCTCGGTTTCTTTGAGTATTCCTTGATTACTTAATTCTGCTAATACTTCAAACACTAGTTTTCTTAGCGCCTTATCTCGGATCTCCAGAAAACCACAAACTTGTTTATAATTTAGTCCGGTCTTTGGGTTCTCAATAAAAATTGCAAGAATATCTTGTCGTAATTGTTTATTAAATTTTTGTTTGCTTTTAGTCTTCTTCTTGCTCATGCATCTCTTTAAATTCCGAATAAAATTATGAATTATTTATCTGCAAACAGATTTTGTTTGTCTTTTTTAGATTATTTTTATCGCTTAGGTCAATTTGATCACATAAAATAAAGGAAAATTGAATAAAAGAATAGAGGAAATATTGAACAAACAAATAGTGGCAGAAGCGGTTTCTTCTCAACTCTATTTGGCTATGGCTTCTTGGGCCGAATCATCAGGGATTAACGGAACGGCGGATTTTTTGTATTTGCATTCTGACGAAGAAAGAGAACACATGCTAAAGCTGGTTCGATTCATAAATGAGCGAGGAGGCAGAGCATTGATTCCATCTATAGAGGTTCCACGGCAAGAATTTAATTCATTGACTGACATTTTTACATTATTGTTAGAACATGAAATAAAAGTGACGAATATGATTAATGAAATTGTATTTGTCTGTTTAGAAGAGAAGGATTATTCAACACATAACTTTATGCAATGGTTTGTGGCAGAGCAATTAGAGGAAGAAGCACTCGCCAGAAACATTCTAGACAAGCTTAAAATGATTGGAAGCGACAAGGCAGGACTCTATTTATTTGATAGGGATCTGGAAACACTTCAGAATGCAAATCCTGGTGGGACAGAAGTTTAATTGGCACGCTTTTGGTAATGCATCAAATGATTTAGACAAATTTTTTGAAAAGAGTCGCTTACATACTGATAACAATTATAGTTCTGATGGGATTGCGCAGCAATGCACCCAGTCCTTCGCAGATGACAGATACGCGTTCGGTTGTAAGAGCCTTATATATTTACACTTTTGCCACACTTGTTGAATGGCCGCAAGGAAAAAGGAGTGGCGAATTTGTGATTGGTGTATTTGGAGAAACCTCTGGAGTTTACACGGAGTTAAATAAAAAGTACTCGGGCAAATCAATTGGAAGTCAAAAAATTGTTGTTAAAAATTACAAATCAACGAAAGAAATTAACGAGGCTCACATTCTATATGTAAGTCCTGAAAATTCAAACTATTTAAAAACAATAGTACAAACCACAATTAAAGAAAATACGCTCCTAGTTTCGGAGGCACAAAGTGGGTTAAGCAGGGGATCAGTTATTAATTTTATAGTTGAAGGAAATCAACAAAAATACGAAATAAACAAAACTAGCGCAAAAAAGCATAAATTAGTAATCGCAGAGAAGTTATCGAACTTGGCTGCAAATGTTGTGAAATGAAGTTAATCCGTTACATATCGATTTTTGTCGTGATGCTCACTGCTTCTCATTCATTCGCTCAGTCTTGGACAGGACAAGCCTATGATTTCTACAAGGCAAAGGATTATGAACAAGCAAGAGTTGCAATTGATTCAGCGATTAACTCCGTGGAGCGATTTGATTCACAAACTTGGCAACTTCGTGGTATTATATACCGCAATATTTCTAGTGGTGATCAGATTTATTATAGAGAGATTGCATTAGAATCCTTTGTTCTAGCCAAAAAAATTGATAGCACTGGGCTTTATACAGCAAAAATAAATGAGTATTTACGAAACACCTTGGTGCGTTATTATAATGATGCGGTAACCTTATTGCTTGAAGATGGCGACTTTGAAAAATCTGAAGAATCCTATGACATTTATGTCAGACAACACAAAAAATTAGTTGATCCTAATCACGATTTTAGAGCACAAAACATAAGCTATTATAACGCAATTGGCGCGGAATATCTTAAAAAAGTGGATGTTGTTGAGACAAAGAAGAAAAATGAGTTAAGGAAAAAAGCAATTGAATATTCATTAAAAGTAATTGCCCTAGACAGCCTTGACTTTAAAGCGAATTTCAACATTGGAATTGTCTATTACAACATTGGTGTTGATCATGTGACAACAATTGAACCTGAAACAACACTTGAACAACTGATTCTTAATCAAAAAAAATCAGAGGCAGCGTTTTTAAAAGCCTTGCCATATTTACACCGTGCAGAGCTACTTGACACCAATAATATTGCTGTGGCGGAGGCCTTGATGGGATGTTATTACGGACTTAACAATAATGAATTATACCTCAAATACCAAAAAATGTTTGATCTCCGCAATTTAAGAGGTTATTTAGATCGCCATACAACACATCCAGATGACATTGAAAATGTAAGACAATTATTGCGCGTGTATACGCAAACATTAATAGACATAGAAAAAGCTGAAAACTTTAAAAAAATACTTTACGATTTAGAGAACCCTTAACTAAACAATTCCAGTGCTACCAGAACTATGAACTTTAGATTTACAATAGGAAAAAAAATTGGGGTCGGTTTCGGTGTGCTTATTGTATTTATAATTGTGGTGTTTGGCGCCATTTTTTTGGCTGTAAATAATGGTATTGAAACGTTTCAAGAAAACGACAAAACCTCTAATCAACTTATTAACGTACTTACGCCATCAAAAGAATATGTTATTGGTCTAAAAACCATAACTATAGAATCTAGGCAGTTGGCAGCGCAATGGGTAAACGATCAAAGTCGCAACGACGTGGATCATAAAATGCGCTTCAAAGAAATCATTAATAAAGACATTCCAGAAAAGCTCAATAATCTTGAAACCATTTCAACGAAGTGGACAGATCCGCAAGATCTTGAATTGTTCACTTTTTTAAAAGATCAATACGTTACCTTATTTGAAAACTACGAGCAAATGATGAATTATTTGCCAAATATTAGTAGTTATGATGATGCCATTAACGTTTTCTTTGCGCGCTCATTGATAGATCAAAATGGTGTGGGTGAAGATATGACAGATTTGTTCAAAAATCTAGACTTTTTAGAAGGGAGTGTTGTCAGCAAACAAGAAGATGCATTGGCGTTAGTACGTTCATCTTCTGTTGAATCTAGAACAAAATTCCAGGCCCTCCGAATCTACTGGTGGTTAGGTGGAGCATTAATCATATTTGCGCTTTTTATTGCTGGATTAACAACCAATACAATTGTAAAACCTGTTAACAATTTAAGAGAGGTACTATTGTCTCTTGGTAAAGGAATTTTTCCCAAACAAAAAATTGAAATCAGAAATGACGAAATTGGTGACATGTCCTCAGCCGTGGTGGACTTGGTAGATGGGATGACAAAAACCACGCATTTTGCTGAAGAAGTGGGACAAAGTAATTTTAAATCACCGTACCAACCATTGAGCAATGAGGATGTGCTTGGACACGCACTCTTAAAAATGCGTGACGAATTAGCCGAAACAGAACGGATCTTAGAGCAAAAGGTAAAAGAACGAACAGAAGAGGTTGTGAGGCAACGTGACGAGAATGAGCGTCAGCGTTTAAAATTAGAAGATTTATACAAGGCCGTAACAGCAAGTATCCGTTATGCAAAACGTCTTCAAAACTCCATCTTACCCCCTAAAGAAGTCATCAATTCAATTTGCCCTGACTCATTCGTATTATACAACCCGAAAGACATTGTTTCGGGGGATTTTTATTGGTTTGAAAAAACGGAGAAATCAAACTTTTTTGCAGCAGTAGATTGTACCGGTCATGGTGTGCCTGGTGCGTTTATTAGTTTGGTAGGTGCAAATGGATTAAATACGTCTATTCGCGAATACAGCGCCACGCAACCAGCTGAAATATTAGACCACCTCAACAAATTCGTGAATGAATCATTGAATAAAAGTAGAGAGGAAAATCAAATTAGAGATGGAATGGACATTTCCCTTTGCTCTATTGATTTTGAAAAAATGGAACTCTATTTTGCCGGAGCAAATAACCCGCTCTATATCATCCGTGATGAAGAGTTCATGATTATAAAAGCAGATAAATTTGCAATTGGTTCATTTGAACCCGGAACTAAAAAGTATAACCAACATAAAGTACAGCTTCAAAAAGGAGATGTAATCTATTTATTTAGTGATGGATATGCGGACCAATTTGGTGGTGAACGTGGAAAAAAATTCCTTTACAACCGATTCCGTCAACACCTTTTATCTATCCACAAAGAAGAAATGGCTCAACAAAAAAAATATTTACAAAAAACCAAGTTTGAATGGCAAGGATCTTATGAGCAAGTGGATGATATTTTAGTAATAGGCGTAAGAATTTAAACCCAATGATAAAAAAACTGTCTCCACTTTTACTGTTACTTCTTATATCGGTAGGCACTTACGGGCAGCAAAAAACCATTAAGTTTGACTCCTATTCATTAGATGATGGTTTATCTCAAAGTTCCGTTACAGGAATTGTTCAAGACAAATACGGGTTTATTTGGATATCTACACAAGATGGCATCAATCGGTATGACGGTTATTCCTTTAAAACATTCAAAAACAACCCTGTTAATGCGAATTCAATCCCCAATAACTACATCCACTTTTTAGACAAGGATGCGCAGGGCGATTTATGGTTTGGTACCAATCGCGGTATTGGTAAAATGAAACCGAAAGATTATACTGTCGAACGTATTAGTCGGCCCACATTTCCGAATTTAAATGGATACATATTTACAGCACTTACCTTTGACAAGGACGGCAGGTTATGGGCGTTGACTGAAAAAAATGGAATCAATATTATTAACTTAAAATCTAAAAAAATTGAATCCATTACGTCGGTAAAAGGGAATTCAGAATTAAGCGCAATATATATTGATGACAAAGACCAGCTATGGGTTGGAACAGAATCTGGCGAAACCTATTATTCTGAATATCCTTATGGGAAATTTAAGTCAATTGATTATAATTCCATTTTTACAATTGCCCCAGTTAATGGTTTTTACAACACCGCCGGAGGAGGCCTAATGGTGTTAACTCAAAAAGGACTCTTCTCGATAGATACTGATAAGCGTCTGCAGGTTTATACCGAATACACAGATATACGCTACGGCAGTATTAATTGTGTTTATATTGAGGACGAAAACACCACGTGGGTTGGAACCGGGGCAGCAGGATTATTTTTAATTCAACAAACAGAAGATGGTCGTCAAGTTATTTCACAATATCAAAACAACGCACTAGACAATTCATCTATCGCGGACAATGACATTTCATGTATTTACGAAGATGAATCTGGAGTGTTTTGGATCGGAACAGAACAAGGAGTCTCGAAATTCGATAAATATAAGCAAGGCTTTACCACCATTTCATTAAACAACGACCCCAGCAAAGGATTAATTGATTATAGCGTTTGGTCTTTTGCCGAAGACAACGTTGGCAACACCTACATTGGAACCAAAAAAGATTTAACGGTTTACAACTACGAAAAACAAAAGTATTACCATATTGTACGTGATATTAATACCGCGCACCACTTACTTTCTATTTATGTGGAGAGTGACGATAAAATTTGGTTGGGGTATGATGATGGCGTTTATATGCTCAACATTCTAGATTCTAGAACCTTTAAAAGCAAACTTACACCAATTGATTTTTTGCCAGATGATATCAGCCGTGACGTCCGAGTTTATGCAATCATTCCGGCAGATTCTAATCGCTTATGGCTTGCCTCAAGGGAAGGGTTAACTATAATAGATAAATCAACCAAAGAGTTTGGTTTTTATGCCAGCGGAAATGGATTAGGTGAAGGATCTGTAAAGGTCGTCTATAAAGACCTTTCTGATCAAACCTGGGTAGTTACAAGCAATAAAGGCCTGTATGCCATTCATGAAAATTCAGAAAACAGTTTTGATTTTGAATATTGTAATATTAAAGACCATGACGAATCAAACGCGCACATAACATGCTTGTTACAAACAGAGCCGGGCAGTATGTGGTTGGGAACTTACGGTGAAGGAATTAAAAAACTGGATCTCGTAACAAGAGAAACTAAAAACTACACCGAATCAGAAGGATTGTCGAACAATGTAATTTATGGATTGCTGCAAGATGATGCCGGCTTTATTTGGGCCAGTACAAATAAGGGAATCTCCAAATTTAACCCTAAAACAGAGCGTTTTACTACCTATAGCGTTAAAGACGGTTTACAAAGTAATGAATTTAATACGGGTGCCTATCTAAAAACATCAAAAGGGCTGCTCTACTTTGGAGGAATTAAAGGATATAATATCTTCGATCCTGAGGCGATTACTATCAATCCGAATCCGCCCCAAGCAATCATCTCAGAAATAACCCTTTCGGCTAAAAACAGCAAAAGCCGAACAGTTATTGCAGAAAACATTCTGGTTTCAGACGTTTTAGAGCTTAACTATGATCAAAACGACCTCACCTTCCAGTTTGCGGCTACAAATTACTCAAACCCTGAGCAAAACCGCTATAAATACCGCCTAGAAGGACACGAGGCCGAGTTTAGTTACCTCGATCAAGAAAATAAGGTGACGTATATGAACATTGATCATGGCGCCTACCTACTGGAGGTTTATGCCATTAGTGCAGACGGGCTTGAATCCACTGAACCAACAACCATTACCATAAACATCACCCCCCCATTTTGGTTAACTTGGTGGTTTAGAATTGTTGTTGCTATCTTACTTATAGCACTTGGTTTGTTCTTTTATAGAAGAAGAATTGACAAAATTAGACGCCAAAAAGTACGCTTAGAAATTGAGGTTGTAAAACGTACCCGCCAAGTAACGAAACAAAGTAAAAAGATTCAGGATCAGAAACAAAAGGTAGAAATTCAAAAAGCAAAAATTGAGCATCAGAATGAATTGCTTGAAAAAGAGAAAGAAAAGGTTGAACAACTGCTCTTAAATATTTTACCTGTTGGAACCGCCGAGGAGCTTAAAAACAAAGGAAGATCCAAAGCGCGTTATTATAAAAATGTTTCCGTCCTCTTTACAGATTTTGTAGGCTTCTCAAAAATTGCGGAGGGCATGAAACCGCAAGAACTGGTGCAACAGTTAGATGATTATTTCTCGGCTTTTGATGAAATTATTGAAAAATACGACCTTGAAAAGATTAAGACCATTGGCGATTCCTACATGTGCGCGGGCGGTGTTCCAATTCGAAATAAAAGTAATGCCATTGAAGTCACCTTGGCCGCTTTAGAAATTAAGAACTTCATGATTAATTTTTCTGAGGCAGCTAAAAAACGGGGTGAACAAGCTTGGAAAATTAGAATTGGGATTAATACTGGTGAGGTAATTGCTGGTGTGATTGGACTCAAACGTTTTGCTTACGATATCTGGGGGTCAACCGTTAATCAAGCGCAGCGAATGGAGATGCATGGTCAGCCTGGAACCGTAAATGTTTCTGGAAACACCTATGAATTTATTGCCCCTTATTTTGATTGTGTTTACCGTGGTAAAATTCAGACGAAACATAAAGGAATGCTAGACATGTTCTACGTGAAAGGCATTAAGCCTGAACTTTCAATAGACCATGAAGGCCTTGTTCCAAATGAGGATTTTTGGAAAATTGTTGATTTGCACCTTTACAGTTCCATTAACTACATGAAGGCGGAGCGTCATATCATGAAAATACTGGAAGAAGCCTTATCTCCAAAATTGCTTTATCATAGTATTAATCATACCATTGATGTGACACAAGCCGTGGAGCGTTTAGCCATAATGGAAGGAATTACGGATGAAGATCTTTTCCTTTTAAAGTCGGCGGCAACATACCATGACGCTGGTTTTGTAGAGCAATATGATAAAAACGAGGACATTGGAATAAGAATGGCGCGTGAAATACTACCAAAATATGGGTATACAGATGCGCAGCTCGTAGTTATTGATGGCTTAATTAAATCAACCGAAATTCCGCAAAGCCCTAAGACACACCTAGAACAAATTATGTGTGATGCAGATTTAGATTATTTAGGCCGTGATGATTTCCATGTAATTGCAGATTACTTGCGACGCGAGTTGCGGGAGCATGGCAAATTAAACAGTGATCGTTTATGGGACGAGATTCAGATTAAGTTCTTGAACCAACATACTTATTTCACAAAATCTTCCATTAAATTGCGTCAAGTCAAAAAGGAAAAGCACATTCGTGAAATTGAGGAGCGGTATGCTCGAAACGAGTATAAAGATTAGTGCTAAAAATCATCATTAACTTCTATTAAAAATTAAATTAATTTTTTAGCCCCCAAGCTTGAGGAGCAATGATAGCCATTACTATCAGCGCGACGAAAATGAACTGGCAGCAAAAAAGAGGTGATTCTACAGATCGAAACATATGGTTTGAAGCGCTAGTCGTCTAGCCTATCTAACTCTGCTTCAGACTGTCCATTTTTTGGTGTGATGTAAATCTTATCTTTCTTATTGTCCCAAATAAAACTTAGCTCATAGCTCAACGACTTTCCGTTGCTTAATGAGGACTTTATAACATATTCGTGCTTGCTTTGCTTAAAGACTGTGTAAGTTCCTGTTAATTCCAAGTTGCCACCAACATACACCACCTCATCTTCACTTATTGTAATAAAAACGTCGTGTTTATCAATTTGGATAGATGCCCCATCAACTTCCACCAAATAGCTTGGCATTTCACCACCATACTTGCCAAAACAATCTTTTGGCAAATCTTGCGCATTCACACTGATGTTTATAAACAAGAACATTAACGCAATCCAACTTCCGCTCATAATTTAATACTTTAACAAAAAAGGGAGTTAAAATTCCCTAATCCTCACAAATGTAACTGGCCTGCAACGCTTTCGCAACTATTGTTAATAAATACAGGCGCATTGTTTAATTTTTATTGCATATTCTATGCCACAATGATGTGCTAAACATATAACTTTATGCAGCTAATTTTTTCGACATGCAAAACTACTTGGATTTACTCCAACTTATAAAGGACACAGGGATTGAAAAGGGTGACCGAACGGGCACTGGAACCAAGGCTATCTTTGGACATCAAATGCGTTTTGATTTATCAAAAGGTTTACCAATGGTGACCACTAAAAAGCTACATTTAAAATCAATTATCCATGAACTTTTGTGGTTTATCAAAGGAGACACCAACATTAAATATTTGCAAGACCATGGCGTGAAAATTTGGGACGCATGGGCGAACGAAGATGGCGACTTAGGGCCCGTTTACGGTGCACAATGGCGTAATTGGAATAATGAAGGGATTGATCAATTACAAAACGCAATTGATCAAATAAAGAACAATCCAGACAGCAGACGTATTATGATTTCTGCATGGAACCCAAGCGTTATGCCTGACAGTTCTGTTTCTTTTGATGAAAACATTGCCAACAACAAAGCCGCCTTACCCCCTTGTCATGCCTTTTTTCAATTTTACGTGGTTGATGGAAAACTATCTTGTCAATTATACCAACGTAGCGCTGATGTGTTTTTGGGTGTTCCTTTTAACATAGCTTCTTATGCCTTACTCACCATGATGGTGGCCCAAGTTTGTGATTTAGAACCCGGTGATTTTATTCACTCTTTTGGTGATGTGCATGTTTATAATAATTTGCGTGAACAGGTAGATTTGCAATTAAGCAGAAAGCCTAAGCCACTGCCGACCATGAAAATGAACCCTAACATTAAATCAATTTTCGATTTTACATTTGAAGACTTTGAATTGGTGAATTATGAATATCATCCTTTAATTAAGGGTGTTGTTTCAGTTTAATTGATTATTGATATGAAAGTTAAACTTATTGTAGCTAAAGCAAAGAATGACGTCATTGGTAAAGACAATGATTTAATTTGGCATTTGCCTGCAGATATGCGTTTTTTTACGCAAAGTACAAAAGGGCATATTGTTGTTATGGGGCGCCGTAACTGGGATTCAATTCCATTAAAGTATCGGCCCTTATATAACAGAATTAATGTTGTAATCACGAGAAGTAAAACGTTTTCGCATCCTGATTGTGTTGTATTCAATTCCGTTGAGGCGGCCTTAGATCATTATAAAAGTCATGCCCCAACAGCTGAAGAAAGAGATCTTTTTATAATTGGTGGTGGGCAGATTTATGCCTACTGTATGGAAAATAATTTGCTTGATGAAATGTATGTTACTTATATTGATCACAGCTTTGAGGGTGACACGTTTTTTCCAGAAATAAATGAAGAAAATTGGAACAAAGAATGTATAATGGAGCATGCCATAGATGAAAAAAATAAGCATGCTTTTAAAGTATATAAATTCACAAAACCTTAAAAAAGTCACTTCTTAATATATGAAACTTTGTGTTGCCGAGAAACCAAGTGTTGCGCGAGAAATTGCGTCAATTTTAGGAGCCAACCTTAAAAAGGACGGCTATTTCGAAGGCAACGGGTATTGGGTTTCATGGACCTATGGTCATTTGTGTACTTTAAAGGAGCCACACGATTATACAGGCATGTGGAAATGGTGGAATTTAGCAACCCTGCCCATGATTCCGTCCACATTTGGAATTAAGTTGACAGAGAGTTCAAGCGCTCAAAAGCAATTCAGAGTCATTGAAAGTTTAGTGCGACGCTGCGACGAAGTGATCAACTGCGGTGATGCTGGCCAAGAGGGAGAACTCATTCAACAATGGGTTTTACTAAAGGCTAAAAACACGAAACCCATTAAGCGCCTCTGGATTTCTTCCTTGACGGAAGAGGCTATTCGCGAAGGTTTTGGAAACCTAAAAGATGGCAAAGATTTTTTAAACCTATATGCCGCCGGGAGTTCCCGTGCAGTTGGTGATTGGCTTCTAGGGATGAATGCCACTCGCCTTTACACGCTTAAGTACGGACAAAACAAACAAGTACTTTCAATTGGTCGCGTGCAAACGCCAACTTTAGCTATGATTGTGGAGCGCCAAAAAACAATTGAAGCCTTTAAACCCTCAAAATATTGGGAGCTAAAAACCAACTATAGAGGCGTGCTATTCTCTTCTACTATCGGTAAATTAACCGAGAAAGAAAAATCTGAAAAAGCCGTTGAATATGTAAAAGGAAAAGACTTTCATATTAAAGAATACACAAAAAAAGAAGGAAAAGAATCTCCCCCTCGCTTATTTGACTTAACGTCATTACAAGTTGAAGGGAATACCCGTTTTGCTTATTCAGCCGATCAAACGTTAAAGTTGGTGCAAGGTTTATATGAGAAAAAACTAGTGACCTATCCACGTGTTGATACGACTTTCCTTTCGGAAGATATCCACCCGAAAGTGCCTAAAATTTTACAAGGTTTAAATTTCTATTCACAACTAACCGCCCCGCTTTTGGATAAACCTATTCCAAAATCTAAAAAGGTTTTTAATGACAATAAAGTAACAGATCACCACGCCATCATTCCCACCGGAATTAAACCTTCAGGCATTAATCCTGATGAACAAAAAATATATGCGGTAATCACCAAACGCTTTATTGCCGCCTTTTATCCGGATTGTATTGTCTCAAACACAACGGTAATTGGAAATGTTGAGAAAGTCGAATTTAAAGCAACGGGTAAACAAATTTTGAAGCCGGGATGGCGTGAAGTTTTTGCGAATGAGAAGCCCTCCTCATCCAAGTCTAAGGAAGAGGAAAACATCATGCCTACATTTGAAGAGGGTGAACATGGTCCTCACGAACCAGAAATTCAAGCAAAAGAAACACGGCCTCCCAAATATTTTACGGAAGCAACACTTTTACGCGCCATGGAGTCTGCAGGAAAAAATGTAGATGATGAAGAGCTGCGTGAAGCCATGAAGGAAAATGGAATTGGACGGCCATCTACGCGCGCCAATATCATTGAAACACTTTTTAGAAGAAAATATCTTGAAAAGAAAAAAAAGAATATTCACGCCACGGTTACTGGAGTGGGACTCATAGATGTTATTCAATCCGACCTTTTAAAGTCGGCCGAACTTACAGGCCAATGGGAACATAAATTGCGTTTGATTGAAAACGGCGAATACGACGTGAAGAAATTTCGCAAAGAACTCATTCAAATGGTGGTTGATCTCACCAATGAGGTAATGCAAGCAAAAGATAAAACAATTGCTTTCCATGATGAAACCAAAGCAAAGGAAAAACCTAAAGTGAAAGCCCAAAAGAAGGCCTTAGCAGACATCAATTGTCCTAAATGTGGCATTGGTTCATTAATGAAGGGTAAAAAGGCTTATGGCTGCTCAAATCACAAAACAGGCTGCGATTTCTTGATTCCTTTTGTAATGATGGGTAAAAAATTAACATATAAACAAACGTTGGATTTAATTTCAAAAAAGAAAACAGGAGTCATTAAAGGGTTTTATCGTGCTGGAACAGGTCAAAAACTCAATGGAAAATTAACCTTGACAGATGACTTTAATTTAGGCTTTGAACCAGGATAGCTTAGCGCATTCAACTTACCATTTCCAATCTAAATCTTTTTCAACCGGAATTTTCATAGCATGAATTTCTTTGCGCAAAATGCCAACATTATTCAAATCATGAATTGGAATTATTAACGAGGCGTCCGTCTTCATTTGAATAAAAAAGTGGTTCTGTGTCTCAATAACCTTTTTTAATTCTGAGGCTTTAATTTGACCTGCACCAGTCGAGTTAACCATGTGAATTGTATTCCCTTTAATCTCTATTTCTTCTGATCTTCCGAATAGATTTTTGTAGTTACGGCGGATGTATTTGGTATAATGCACCTTTTGTCTCCACTTGAAATACCAGGGATAAAAAAGAAAAAATACGGCAGTTGTCAAACCAAAATAGGCTGCCAATCCCCAATCTTTGGCATAAATGAAATAACAGGCTAAAATCAATGAGCAAATAGTGATAAAGTAACGCCCATTACTTTGCTTTTTCTCAAACCGTGGAGATTTCGAGGCGGTGTACAATTGAAAATCGAGGTAATCTTTCTCTTCAATTTGGTATTCAAACTTCATGGGAGCAAAAGTACATTAAATGAATTAGTTTTAAGGTTTATAATCACTACCAACACCAAAACGTTTTATATACGTAAGCGCTCTTAACTTAACCTTCCATCTCAAATACTTTTCTATCTCTTTGGTCTTTTTCATATTAAAAGTGTATACTAGGTTTTTATTGTAAGTCTTCAAATTAATGTTTACCAGAGATAGTCAAAATTAAGTCATAAATTTAATCTTTGCAACAGGTGTTGCTTTCTTCTTTTTTTCATTGTTTTTAGTTTAATTAAATGTCTTTGATCTAAGATCTCTAGAATACACATGCGAACCAAGGTTCAGAATAATGAGATATCTGCTTTATTTGGGAATAATTATCGGCTGCATCTTCGTATATTTTATGTTTAGAAAGAAGAAACAGAAGCCGAGATTTCTATCTAAAGCCAAACGAAATGAGTGATTTTAATGAAGAATTTATTTATCCTGATGGGCTAGCTTGAAGATCATTATTCCTCTTTTTAGTCATGGTTATGAACAGTTTGACAAGGGTAAAGTCACAAAAAATGCTCTCAAAAGAAATCAATTTTCTAAAGCACAACAAGCACAACACTGATTGCCATTAGAATAAAACCAAAAATTTTTCGGGGATTCAACGTCTCGCCTAGAAACATTTTTGAAACCAAGGCAATACAAACTACTCCAGTGCACAAGTTAATGGCAGCCATCTCGCTTGGCTCGAAAGTTCCAAACCCCCAGCGAATTGCTGAAACATTAAGTAAATACTCTGGCAGAACTAACAACCAGCTGAATATGAGTGCTGTAAAAAAGCGTTTGTGTCTGAATTTTATATGCCCAAGCCAAGCAAAAGCCATAAGAATACTTGATGCAAAAAGCATTACGGGAACTAGGTATAACTCCATATCTACAAGTCCTTTTGATTTTTGGCTTTAATAGACCTAGACCCTGAAATTAAAATCATTGCAATAATCATCAGTCCAAATCCAATATACTTTTGAGCGCTTAATTCTTCTCCCAAAACGAAATGCGAAACTAACGCAATGAAAACAATACCCGAGGAAAGGTTCATTGCGGCCATTTCACTCGGTTGATAAATACCAACACCCCACCGAATTGCCGCAACATTAAGTAAATATTCCGGCAGAACAAGTAGCCAAGCTAGCATAGCTGCCGCCAAAAAACTTAAATCTTCTTTGAAATACAAATGCCCAAGCCATGCCATTGCCATTATAGCACTTGACAGAATTAACATCACGGGTACTATAAATTTTCTACGTGTATTTATTTTGTTCATAAATCATTTACAATTACTGCAGTTCAACCAATCGTCAAATTTAACGATTTTGCTCATAACCTCAGCTAGATTCTTAACAGAATTAATTCTTATATTTATCTCGTTTCATTAGCCCAACTATTTGATATTCTTATCAATATTTTTGGGTTACACACATATAAATCCTTTGCATTACTTCGGTTTTTGAAAAAAAAGGAATAACGACTATAGTCTTTAGCCAGATTTTAGCTGTAATTACCAGTGGACAAATAACCTTTATTTCTCCGCAGATAATAATCTAAATTAGTTGACTTATAAGCTTCCTTGATAAGTCAATTTTCAATGTATGAAAACTATGATCCTGTAAAGTAAAAAACTACAGCTATCACAAAATAATATCAGCGTTACACGGCGACAGAATAAATGGCTACATTTACACAAGCGTTTGGGAATAATTAATAAAAGAATGAAATGAATTCAACGTCAGATGAAATAAGGCTGATGTTTCCATTTTTAGAGGAAAATGAAGTCAATCTTTTGCTTTCTGTCTGAAATCAAAAACATTGAGGCTAATCAGGTTTTAGTATGGCAAGGTACAATCAATTCTAATGTGCGCTTGGTGCTTAGCGGATTACTTAGGTCTTACGTTATTACATCCGAGGGTGATGAACGAACAATATTAATCTCCAAAGAAAAGCTGCTCGCGCCTTTGATTTTTTGTTTCATTTACATACAAAGTTTTGCTCAAGTTAAAAAACCAAATATGATAATAGTCAAGTAAAATCCATTGGTAACGAGATGAATGGGGCCATAGAAGGAGCATCATATAAAAAAGTAAACATTCTAGTAAAATATCAGATCCAGCCATATTAACTTTTCAAGGAGAAGCATCAACTTAAGATTTGAGAAAACACGAAATTCAAAAACTTTTTTTCCAAACACGAATTAATCCACTAGTATCCTTCAAACAACCTCCATGGCAGGACGTAATTCAATACGTTATAAATAAATTCGGAAAATGAATTCTAATCATTCGACAGGCTTAGAAAACTTACTGAGGGCGCTTCGCTTTAGTTTTAAATAAAAAAATTTCAAAAAAGCACTTAAACAACCCTTATAGTTCTGACTTACAACGCATTAAATTCAAAAAAGTGTACTAAAAACACGCCGCGCCTGGTCCACGAACTCAGTATACGTATATAGATTGTATAATAAAAGAATAGAAATGCGCTTAAATGCGCTCTAATGACCTTTTTTCTTCAAAATATAGATCTGTGAAGAGTAGGATCCGTTCTTCGCCTTCATATTAGAGCGCCATCCATTAAAAAATGCTTTGACATTATTTCCGCCTTTATATTTTTCACTTAACATGGAAACATAATATGCGTCAAATTTCATGGGTAACATTTCTTCCAACTCCATTTCATAGTGATCAAATAATCGCTTAATGTCATCCGGAACGAAATGGTAAAGATGAATCGGTAAATCATATGCTGCCCAAAATTCTTGATAATGTTTTGCATCAAATGAACTCATATTTGGAACCGCCACTATTAATCTACCGTCTGGTTTTAGAATTTTAGTAATCTTATCTAAATCCTTTCGGAGCTCATAAACATG
This sequence comes from uncultured Crocinitomix sp., assembly GCA_905478225.1. Classification (GTDB taxonomy): domain Bacteria; phylum Bacteroidota; class Bacteroidia; order Flavobacteriales_D; family Crocinitomicaceae; genus Crocinitomix. The sequence goes on along the minus strand of CAJQHR010000044.1, from coordinate 9,904 downwards.
TTCTAAAACATGCCACATGGTAATTACATCTCTCGATTCGTTTGGCAAATCATGAAGTTCATCCAGGGATTGAATGTTGGCTTTGAATGTTTTTTCAGCGAAAGCTCTAGCATCTGCATCTGGTTCTAAACCTAAGGCATTAAAGCCTGCTTCTTGACAAGCGTTTAAAAAGTGACCAGTTCCTGCACCAATATCTGCGGTATTGTTGCCCTTACTCACTCTTTTTACCAGTTTTACTTTTTGTTTGAGCGTATACTTACGAACCCTTTGATAAAGTTTATTGATCAATCCTTTATTAGTTGATGAATGCGAAACATAAGATTCTGCTTTATAGTATTCACCAATCTTATCTAAGGTAGGAATAGGATTCGTAAAATGAAATCCACAGTTATTACACGTGACAATTGAAAAGGTATCCTTAGAAACGGTATAGTCAACAGCTTTTAAATGCGGTGTGAATTCAGTTTGATCACAAATGGGGCAATTCTTAATATCATTCATAATTTATCTTCCTAAATAAACAAGTAAAATAGAAACATCAGAAGGTGACACCCCACTAATTCGACCAGCTTGACCAATTGTAACCGGTTTTATTTCCGTCAATTTTTCAACCGCCTCCGCCGAAAGGGACGACAATAAAGAATAATCTGTATCAGGTGGAATCTTTACATTTTCCAAACGATCCATTTTGTTGGCCATCTCCTCTTCACGTGTAATGTATCCTTCATATTTAATTTGAACCTCAGCTTGCACTAAAGCATCACTATCTAAATCACAAATCTCATTTAACTTATCATTCAAAAACTCAGAACAATTTCTTAACCCTTCTAATGAAATGTGCGGACGTCTTAATATTGTATTCGCCTTCACCTTTTGTTTAATAGGTGATGATTTTAACGACACTAAATATTTATTGATTTCATCAGGAGCTACACTCGCCTTTCCCAATAACTTTTTAATCGCCTCTGTCTTTTCAATTTTATCCTCTACTCTTTTCAAACGTTCATCTCCGGCTAAACCAATTTCATGACCCATTTTCGTAAGTCTTAAATCCGCATTGTCTTGACGGAGCAAGATGCGATACTCGGCTCTTGATGTAAACATGCGATAAGGTTCTTCCGTTCCTTTTGTAATCAAGTCGTCTACCAATACACCAATATAAGCTTCAGAACGACCCAAGATAAACTCTGGTTTATTCGTTAATTTGTTGTGTGCATTTATTCCTGCCATTAATCCTTGCGAAGCTGCCTCTTCATACCCCGTTGTTCCATTAATTTGACCAGCAAAATACAAGTTGTCTATCAATTTCGTTTCTAGCGTATGTTTCAATTGTGTTGGTGGAAAGTAATCATATTCGATTGCATAACCAGGACGAAACATTCTCACGTTTTCAAAACCTGGAATAGTTTTCATGGCTTCCAACTGAACCTCTTCAGGTAGCGAAGTGCTGAATCCATTCACATAAATTTCTATTGTATTCCAACCCTCAGGTTCTACAAAGATCTGATGGCGATCGCGTTCAGCAAATCGATTAATCTTATCTTCTATAGAAGGACAATAACGTGGGCCAACTCCGCCAATTGCTCCATTGAACATAGGGCTTCTGTCAAAACCAGTTTTTAGAATATCATGTGTGGTTTGATTCGTGTAGGTGATATAGCAACTTCTTTGTTTTGGAAGCGCCTTCGTTTCGTCAGAATAAGAAAACTTCAAAGGTTTTTCATCTCCCGGTTGTTCCTCCATATTAGTGTAGTCTAATGAACGGCCATCCACACGCGGCGGTGTACCCGTTTTCATTCTACCCGACTCAAAACCTAAATCAACCAGCTGTTCGGTAATACCATAACTGGCACCTTCGCCAGATCGTCCACCTTTAAAATTCTTTTCTCCAAGATGAATCAACCCGTTTAAAAAGGTTCCGTTTGTTAACACAACTGACTTAGAAAATATCTTTTGACCCATTGCAGTAGTGACACCTTTCAACTTCCCCTCTTCCACAATTAAACCATTAACCATGTCTTGCCAAAAGTCAACATTATCCGTTCGCTCTAATAACATTCGCCATTCTTCAGCAAAACGCATTCTATCATTTTGTGTTCTGGGCGACCACATTGCAGGACCCTTTGAAAGGTTCAGCATCTTGAATTGGATGGCCGACTTATCCGTGATTATTCCCGACCCACCACCAAGCGCATCAATCTCTCGAACAATTTGACCTTTGGCCACACCGCCCATTGCAGGGTTGCATGACATCTGAGCAATGGTTGCCAAATTCATGGTAACCAATAATACTTTTGAACCCATCTTTGCAGATGAATACGCGGCCTCGCATCCAGCATGCCCCCCCCCAACAACTATAATATCGTATTCTGGTAACATATCTTCAATGTTTCACGTGGAACAATTTATATAATGTTTCACGTGAAACTTTTTCTTTTAACTAAACATTCCTCTTCTAATCGCGTCATCTCTAATTGGCCCTTATCCGTCTTATCATTATAACCAATCAAATGCAAAACACCATGAATCATTACGCGACACAATTCATCAAAGATAGACACACCTAATGTATCCGCATTATCAATTATTCGATCATAACTAATAAACAGATCGCCACTTAAACTAAAATCTAAGTTATAATTAAACGTGATAATATCGGTATAGTAGTCGTGATTTAAATGCTCCTTGTTCATTTGCAATAAATACTCATCTGAACAAAACACATAAGACAGCTCTCCTAATTCAAACTTATGGTCAACAATAATACCATTCACCCATAAACTAAAAAATTCCGGATTGAAGTCCGGAATTTCTACATCTATAAAATTATATAAGATCTCTTTATCCATTCTCGGATACAAAGGTAATACTAACTTTTGAACCATTCAACTCGAAGTCAACCTCATCTGATAAGTTCTTCATTAGAAAAATGCCACGTCCATCTGGTTTTTCAATATTCTCTGGCGCGGTTGGGTCTGGCAGATTATTAAAGTCAAACCCTTTCCCTTCATCAGCCACCGTAAACATGACCTTCTCTTCATCTTTTGCCACCACAACTTTAACCTTCTTGTCTTCGTCGTTATGATTCCCGTGTACAATGGCATTATTAACCGCCTCTGTAACCGCAATTAAAATGTTGCCGTAATGGTCTTCATTTAACTTAAGATCCTCACACACCGTGTCGATTAAAAGCTCCACTTCCGTCATGAACTTTAAGTCCGACCCTATTTCAATACTATGCATTCATTAGTTGTTTACAGAATTAAAATACTCGTTTACCAAGCCTTTATAATAAACTTGGAGACCTACCGGTAGCGAGCGTAAAAACTCAATCTCGGCGTCTTTCTTTTTATTATACTCTGTAAATTCTTTAAGGTTACCATCCTCATCATTTTTTCCTTCTTTTGCTTCACGTTCTTCACTAAAGCCCCGTTCTCGCATAGCTTTCTCACTTTCTAACAATCGTGTGTAAATATCTTCTTGGCGCTTCACAAAATCACTTCCAATGTTTCCATTAATTAAATCTGTTTGGAGTTTATCTAATTGATCAATTAACTTATCCAATCCATTACCTGCTCCACTACCATCCTTATTTAATTGCTGTTTCAACTCCTTGAGCCCCTCTCGCAAACGTCCTTGCTCAGCAGCCATCTTTGCTATTTCCTTTGAAGATAATCGCGGAATTTGACCTCCGGTTCCGCCTGGAGTTTCACCCTTACCTTCACCTTTTTCGCCTTTTCCTTCTTCCCCTCCTGGTTTTTTACCACCCTTCATTTTGCCAATTTGCTCACTTAATGCCTTCTTCATCTCTTCCATAGTCATAGGCTTATTCCCTTTTCCTCCTCCAGACCCTCCAGGATTATCACAAGATCCAGCCCCGGGTTTAGCATCCTTTTGTTGCTGCTGCATTTGATCCAACACCTCTGACAGCATTAATGCCAAATTATTATAACTCGTCATACTATACTGCTGATGTTGCATTAAATCACCCGTTTTACGTTCCTCAGAAAACACCATTGATTTATCAAGGTTATATGACAATTCATTCAGCTCCTCATTAATCATGGAAGACAATTCAACCACCCGTTTACTTAAAGCAATTAAAGAATCATTTACGATAACAGTTGATTTACCAATCTCTAATTGTTCGCGATTAATTTCCAAATAATAAGGGTCGTCCGTTCTCACCTTACCATACGTATTCATTAACTCCTCTTGCGAATATGAAAGATTGATCAGGTTTTCTAATAGAAAACGCAACGCGTCCATATCTTCCTTTGCTTGTTGTTCTTGCCCGGCCTGTTTCATTGCAGCAACATCATCTGCCATTTGCTTCATCATTTCAGCTGCCTTACCCTGACTCTTTTCAGATTGTTTTTGCTTACCGTTATCCAAACTTTCTTTGGAGTCTTGCATCTCGCTATCGATTTGCTCTTCCATTTCCTCATTAAAGACCATCTCACGAGGAGACTCTAACTCTTCATTTTTCTCTTCTATTTCATCAATATCTTTTTGAATCTCATCAAACTTCTCGTTTAACTTCTCCTGCTCTTTGGATAACTCCTCTTCAGACATTTCTTTGTTTTCACTCTTCTCTTTTAGGTCTTCCTGTTCCTCTGCTAATTCTTTTAACTGCTCTTCCAAATTCTCAAGCTTTTGATCAAGTTCCATGTTCTTGAACAATTCCAACGTACGATCAAGTTCCTCCTCCATAACCTCGGCATTTTGTTCCATCTCCTCCAAATTCTCAACCAACCCCTCCTTATTCATCTCATCCATCAACTTCTGAAGCTCTTCAAATAATTCCATGAGCTCTTCGTCCATTAATTCCTCCATCAATTTTTGAAGCTCTTCCTGCTTCTTTTTTAACTCTTCCGAATTCTCTAAAAAGTTTTCTTTCTCGGTTTTATTCTCTTCAAAATCCTTTTGCATGTCTTTAATCTTTTCATCCAATTGTTTTTGCATTTCCATTAAATTTTCAAGACTTTGTTTGTCCTTCCAATCTAAATTTGGTTTGTTGACCAATTCGCTCTTAATCTCCTTTATCTCTTCTCTAAGCTCCTTAGCGGCCTTGGCGGCCTCATCCATATCGTCCTTTAACTTATCATCCTTCTCTCCTAATTGATTCTCTAATTCGTCCAATTCCGGCACCGCATAAAACTTACGACTAGATGACATAGATTTATATCCATTCAATTCGTCATTATCCGTTACCGTAAAAATATAGTCTAATTTATCCCCAGGTTTTAAACCGTATTGAGACACGTCCATCACAAAAGAAAAAAGTTGATTTGTTGCATTTGTGCGTAAACCTATTGGTTTTGAAACCGAATAAGAAGTGTCTTTTCCAGTTACTGTAACACGAACACCTAACCCTCTAAACCCATAATCATCACTTATGCGTCCTTCAATAAAACGTTTCATGCTGTTCGTAGAATCTACCTCTTCATTAATTGAAATACTCGGATACTCATCCTTAACTACTCCAATTTTATAAAAAATAGAATCAGCATATTGAATATCCTCTGAACTTAGGGCTAACAAAGAATGTGTGGACTCAAAGAATTGCTTTTTAAACTTGTATCTATTTGATATTGAGATGTTTAATATTATTGTAGTATCGCTAAACACCACATCCATCTCACTCATATTAGTTGCGCCAATATTCCACTCAATAATAGAGCCCTCCGGAACATTCAGCTCTCCAGTATTCTGAAATTCTTCAGGCGATCGGCCCGTATGCTTTGGGTAAACTACGCTTAAGCTTAGGTCATCAATAACTGGTTTGTGAAGCATGTCAACTTCAAATTTTTCTGATTCAAAACCATTTGCAACGCAATAAAAACTAAGTTCTTTTGAAAGGTTTACGAACTCATGTTCAAACGTAACGTTAGATGTTTGCTTTAAATTATAGTTTCCATTATTGGTGTATACCTTTACTTCATTTGGAATTTCAACTCCCTTCAGTTTAATTTTCAAGGTGTAGTTTTCACCTTCAATAGCCTCCGATTCGCTTTCTAAAAGAAAATCAAATGGCGCTGGTTCAACGTATTCAGTTGAGAAATTTAACACCCTTTTGGAGCCGTCAAAAAACCAATTGGGACTGACAACAGCAATCAAAACAAAGAGTAATATAACAGGAAGTAAGTACTTTAAATATTGTCTATTCTCTGTAAGATCAATCCCTGTAGAAAAAGGGACAACAGATAAATTGCCCGACCGTTGCTCGATACTCGCATTCACTAATTCAAGATTGGTCTCTGCTGCTTTGTCATTATTTAATTGAAGTGTGTTCTTTAGTTTATCGCCAACATCCGGGAAAATCTTCCCAATCATATCAGACGCATCCATTAACGTAAGATGTTTCCCCAACTTATTTAGTTTCAATAAGGGAACAATTAAAAAACGAATCAGCAAGAACACATTAATCCCAATAAAGCCAATCAATAGCGCCAACCTAACTCCCGAACCAAAGTGGCCGATATACTCTAAACCTGTAACCGCCAAGTAACTTAACAACAACAATCCTAAAAAGAGAATTCCCCCTTTTAATATCTGGTTTTTATAGTACTTCTTTATAAAAAGCTCTATCTGATTTATGACTTTTTGAAACTTATTCAATTTATTACGTTTTTATCTAACTGTCTAAGGTACATATTTACTTGTGATAGTACAACAATCATGCTAATTAGTTCACTTTATTAACGTTTCTTTAACTATTGGTCACAAGCCTCTATTTATTGCCATTTAGAGAGTCCAAATTTTCTTCAAACAAATAGGGCTTTAATTGCTTTATCCTATTTGATTCTAAATATGCCTGGATGGAATCTAAGCACAGTGTATCCCGAATAATATTTACCTGATCAATTGTGATATCAACATGTCTTAATGGTTGAACGTAATTTTCTTTCACAAAGTCCAATTTATTCCGGGAATAATCAAAACCCAAATAGGAATAATTGCCCCATTTTTCAGCACCGTAAAGTGTGTCTTTCTCCACTATAAAATTGCCCCGCTTTAACACTATAAATTCTCCATCATAAACCGCACAATGATTAATGGCCTCAGCCAAACTTTCATTATACAAATATGTTCCATCATGTATTGCGTCCAACAGAAACGGAAGAAGTCTTAAAATCTGTATTGCAGAACACCGTTTAATAATGCGATCTATTATTCTATGTCCTCTAATACCAACTTCCTCCACCTTAGGAATTCGTTCAACCCATACCACAACCCTATACATGAGGCAATAGACGTCATAATCCCGTTCAATCAAATCTTCAGCTAGGCGCTCCCTACTTTTATTATTTATTCGATCTGCGTCGTTAAGTATTTTTAATACCTCTTTATTTAATGCGGGTCTTGATACTGAATCATAAACCATGTTAAATTCAGTTTTAGAACAAACGTCTACAATTCTAGATTTATGATTGAGGTATTTATTTAAGCGGACCTCATCTCTCCATAGCTACCATTTTGCAAAAACCATTGACAGCTTGCCCTCCTTCCACGTTAACTCCTTAGCTGCCCCTCCCAACAAATAACGTTTTGCACGTTCATAATCGCCATACCAAATTGCATGAGCGACAAAATAAAGGTCATCTTCATATCGCTCAGTGCCCAGCAGCAATGCCTGATCATAATAATAAAAAGCACTATCAAAATTCACCTTATCTTCCTGATAAATTAGTGCATCCGCTTTCCTTATAAAATCATGATATTTCCACCCTACTGATTTGGCACTTAGATGAGTGTTTACTCCCAAACACATAAGTAAGAAAAATAGTCGCATAGTAAAGTCCTAAGCCTTTATAACGTATTTCTCAGCAAAAATGTATCTTTGCGCCTACTTAAACAGTAAAGATCATGAGTAAAGTAAGAGTACGATTTGCACCAAGCCCAACGGGTCCATTACACATGGGTGGTGTAAGAACAGCATTATATAACTATTTATTCTCCAAAAAAAATGGTGGAGATTTTATATTACGTATTGAAGATACGGATGAAAAACGCTTTGTGCCAGGTGCGCAGGACTATATCATTGAATCTTTAAAGTGGTGTGGTATTGAACCAACTGAAGGTGCTGGTTATGGCGGAGACAAAGGACCTTATGTACAGTCGGACCGTATGGATTTGTACCGTCCTTATGCAGATCAATTGGTCGCGTCTGGTCATGCATACTTGGCATTTGATACGTCAGAAGATTTAGAGAACATGCGCGAGCAAGCCAAAACAATGGGCTTAGCAAATTGGCAATACAATGGTGTGACCCGCTCATCCATGAAAAACTCCATTTCGTTATCGAAAGAAGAGGTTGAAAAAAGGTTAGCCAACGGCGACCCATATACCATTCGAATGAAAATGCCACGAAATGTGGATATTAAATTAGAAGACGAAATTAGAGGTTGGGTATCTGTCAATACAAACAACTTAGATGATAAGGTTTTATTTAAAGAAACAGGTATGCCCACCTATCATTTAGCAAGTATTGTTGATGATCATTTAATGGAAATCACACACGTTATTCGCGGTGAAGAATGGTTACCATCTGCCCCACTTCATGTTTTACTATATGATTCTTTTGGATGGGAACGTCCAAAATTCGCGCACTTACCACTTATCTTAAGACCTGATGGGAAAGGGAAACTAAGCAAAAGAGATGGCGATAAACTCGGCTTTCCTGTTTTTCCTATTGATTGGATTACAGCAGACGGAGAAAAGTATAACGGCTATAAAGAAGATGGTTATTTCAAAGATGCATTCATGAATATGCTTGCCTTATTAGGATGGAATCCTGGCGACAATCAGGAAATCTTTTCTTTAGACGAATTAGTCAATTTATTCTCTTTAGAGCGTGTTGGTAAATCAGGAGCAAGATTTGATCCCGATAAAACAAAATGGTTTAACCAACAGTATTTGCGTGCCACTTCAAACCAAGGCTTGGCAGAAATGATTATTGCGGATGGTATAGTTACAGGAGATTATTCAACCGATTATTTAGCCAACGTTTGTGGGCTAATGAAAGAGCGCGCAACATTTATTAAGGACATAGTATCTGATGGAAGTTATTTCTTCTCAACTGAAATCACTGAATACGACGAAAAAACCGTTCGTAAAAAATGGAAAGAGGAGACGCCTGAAATTATGCAAGAGCTGATTTCAGAACTGAACACCATTTCAGATTTTACAACTGAAAACATTGAAACTGTATTCTCTGCTTATTTAGCAAAAAAGGAATACGGCTTTGGAAAAGTTGGACCAGGGTTTAGATTACTTATTACTGGAAAAGGAATGGGACCATCCATGTTTGAAATTTGCGCTACCCTAGGTAAATCGTTGGTTCTTTCAAGAATGGAAGAAGGATTAGCAAAAGTAAACGCATTAAAAGCAGCCGCACAACAATGAAAAACCTCATAGAAGTTACAGGAATCGAACTCTATGCTTATCATGGATGTATGGGCGAAGAAGCTGTATTGGGCGGTAAATATATTGTTGATGTCATTTTAACAACCGACTTTACAAAATCCGCTCAAAGCGATAAATTAATTGATACAATTGATTATGTTGCTGTACGAAATATTGTGGTAGAAGAAATGGCTATTCGTTCGAAACTAATTGAGCATGTGGCTTATAGAATTCTAACACGCTTTAAAGCAGAGTTTGAAACATTAATCAGCTCATCAATCAAAGTACGTAAACTCAACCCACCTATTCAAGGAGTGGTAAAAGAAGTTGCTGTTGTCATTGAGGGATAGACCCATTTTTCTTTTTCAGTTTATTGATTAAGATTTAAATTTAATTCTATATCTTTGCGTCCTTACAAAAAGGGTCCTGTGGCCGAGCGGCTAGGCAGTGGTCTGCAAAACCATCTACAGCGGTTCGAATCCGCTCGGGACCTCGA
>CAJQHR010000043.1 GCA_905478225.1 uncultured Crocinitomix sp. | reverse complement strand
ACTAAAGCGCCACGTCCATTTTCTTCAATCATTTTAAGTGCGGCACTCAATTGCGATTGTTTATCAGAGCGAATAGCATCTAATAAATTATGTGTAAAAGATGAAGATTCGACACGCACCAATACTTCGTCGCCGATTTCCCAATCACCTTTGTAAATCGCCAAATGTTCGTCATCAGTAGTGGTTTGTTTGTACGCTACTAATTTAAAATTGCCCCATACTGTGTTAAAATCAACTTCAACAGAACGCTCAATGAGCGATTCATGCTTCATTCTATAAGCAATCATATGGGCGATTGAAATAATTTTGAGATCAAACTTTTTGCCTACTTCAATCAATTGCGGTAATCGCGCCATTGATCCATCCTCGTTTAATATTTCAACCAAAATTCCCGCAGGTTCTAAACCAGCTAAACGTGCCAAATCAATAGCCGCTTCGGTGTGACCGGCGCGGCGCAAAACACCACCAGTTTTAGCCTTTAGCGGGAAAATATGTCCTGGGCGACCTAAATGAACAGATAAAGTGTCTGGTTCTGTTAAGGCTTTGATTGTTTTTGAGCGATCATGAGTTGAAATACCAGTTGTACACCCTTGACCTATTAAATCGACAGAAACAGTGAACTGCGTGTTATGCAAAACGGTGTTATTGTTCACCATCATATTTAACTCAAGCGTCTTACAACGACCTTCCGTTAGAGGAGCACAAATTAGCCCACGTCCATTAGTCGCCATGAAATTAATCATGTCAGGTGTTACCATTTCGGCTGCCGCAATAAAATCACCTTCGTTCTCACGATCCTCATCATCAACAACAATAATAATTTTCCCTGCTTTAATGTCAGCAATGGCATCCTCGATTTTATCTAGCTTAAAACTCATAATCAAAATTAAAAGTGCAAAATTAACGTTTATTATGCCGTTCACCAACATTTAAATGGCATTAAAGTAGTGATCCCAATTTTATTCATTTGAATGCCTTTACACAGTTGTCGATAATTAGCTGTTGTGCGGTGAAAGTATGGGATTCGAATTAAAGTGCTCTAACTAATTTTGTGGTCTATCCAGTCATTAAAGATTTATAATTTGAAGAATTGAATCTTATGCGCGGCTAGTCTGTCTTTTAGCCTATCCGTCTTTACTTTGAAGCGCTTCAATTATTAAGCTGAACTCTCCTTATTTTTCGTTTATCTGAATTTGTAGCGAAAATACTCCTTCCATCCAAAGACTTAAAGCTGAAATGAGATTTTCAATTTTGTGGCTTTCAGCAAAAAATCAAAAATGCCTTGTGTCTATGTCTTTCAGGAATTCCGCGGCTTAAAATTCAGAAAAACGAAAAATATGGAAAATAAAAAAAAGCAAAAATTAATTGAGACAATTCAATTACATCAACAATTGCAATTATAAGAAAAGAAGCCTTAGATAGTTGCGGATGTGGAGAGATGGAATCGTTTGATTAGCATGGTGCATCAAGCTCTAATAACAGGGTAGGTAATGCTGTCTATCGAGTCGTTAATCCGCCTTTGTTAATTTGCTTTGCATTAATGTTTCCAACTTTTCAACAGATTTTGCCCAATCAAAAGTTGAATTCACAAGTTCTTGTCCATTTTTTGAAATCAAATTCCACTTTTCGGTATTGTCTAAAAGATCAATTACCGCCGAGGCAAAATCATCTGCTTTATTGGCAATAATTACGGAATCGCCATGAACAGCTTTTAGCGCATTATTTGCAAGTGGAGTTGTAATTGCTGGCAATCCCATAGCCATAGCTTCGAGCAATTTGTTTTGCAGCCCGGTGCCAATAAATAGTGGTGCCAAGAATAATTTACCTTGCGCATAACTGTCACGAATATCCTCAACCCAACCTGTGACAACAATTTTATCATCCAATGCCAGGGCACTAACTCTTTGATGAGGACTAGCACCCGAGAGTAGAATTCGAGTTTCTGGTCTACTTTTTTTTAGAATTGGATAAATTTCGTTGACAATATATTCAGCACACTCCACATTCGGCGGATAATTCATATTACCCGTAAATACAATGTCGAAACTTCTTTCAACAGCTTTGTCGTAATTGCTAAATTCAGCAGAAATACCGTTCTCTATTACCTTAATTTGATCTTTTTGAGGATGATTTATTAAAGCCTTATCTTGCTCAGATATAATAGTATGATGGTTGAAGTAATCAAAAATTCGATTTTCATATTCGGCCAATCTTTTGCCTTCGATCAAAAATAGTTTTTTCTTAATTCCGGTAGTGATTTCTGCACGACGGTGCATGCCTTTGCTTAAGGCATCCATGTAGTCCAACGTTTTAGGAATGTCATGAATGTTTTTTACATATTCAGTCGTTCTTACTAATTGACAATAGATGTGATCAGGTTGCGCATTTTTGATAATTCTCCCAATTTTTTGTTGAATGCTACGCTGGAAAAAATAGCCCATTTGGTATGGTTTATTTGTCAAGACTTGTTTAAGCGCATTCCAATATATCAGCGGCTTTTTGAGTTTGAAAATATGCAATTCGGTGCAACAGTTTTGCAACTCTTTAACCCATGCTTGTTCAATCTTCGTATCTGTTAATGAACACAATATTACTTCGTGGCGTTTAGTAAGTTCCTTAATCTGATGGTATGCTCTCAATTTATCTCCTTTTTCAAGAGGGTAAGGAAAGCGAGATAAGAGAACAACTATTTTCATTTAGGCGATAGAATGAGTTAGCTTAAAAGTGTTTGGTAAAAAGCAACGAGGTTATCTATGATTTTATTATTGTCGTAATGGGATTCGATCAATTTTCTTGCATTATCTCCAATACGCTTAATTTCTGAAGGATTGTCAATTAAATCTTTAATCGCGGTTACAATATCCTCCGCAGTATCGGCAATTATAATATTATCACCTTGCTTATAAAATATTCCCTCAGCACCAATTTTAGTTGTAATAACCGCCTTGCCCATCCCCATAGCTTCGATAATTTTTACACGCATACCGCTTCCCGAAAGTAGGGGAGCGATCATGATTTCATGAGCGGCCATAAATTGCACGGCGCTTTCAACTTCTCCATGAACAATTAATTTTTCACTCGCTTGTTGACTCACATAGCCGGGCATTTTTCTACCCGCCAAATGTAAACTCACATCCAATTGTTCTAGTTGCGGCCAGATATCATCTAACAACCAATTAATGGCTTCTTTATTCGGTTCCCAATCCATGGAACCAATGTGGAAAATTGAATTCGGAATTGACTTTTCATTTTTTTCGAACGGATATTTGTCTAAATCAATTCCAAATGGAATGGTTTTTAAAGGAGGCCTACAATTAAGAATTTCATACCGAGAGGTGTCTTCAAAGCTTATTGCGGCAATCGCATCCACATCATTAATGGTTTGATATTCGTATTTCTTTAATTTTGATGCAAGATGCTTTAGATATAAGCGTTTTGCTGTGTTTGCTGTTGAATTTGCGAGTCGGTCCCAAATCAAATGTTCCAAATTATGACTGCGGAGCACAATTTTTGCCGAACTATATTTCCTAATCGTATGAATGTATGGCGTCATGAAAAGACTTTCCAAATGTACGATTTCAAATTCGCCCGTTTCAAGTAATTCTATGAGGCGTTTATTAAAATCAGGCGAAAAAAAGCGACTTACATTATAGGAATCTGATGTTACTAGTGCAGAAAAGGCATCAATTATATTCACTCTGGTGTCCGCGAAAACACCTTCAATTTTAGTTCGTTCTTTAAATTCACTTGTAAAATTATCTTCGCTAAAAGGATGTTTTTGCGTAGCGACAGTGAGAATTTTTAGGTCAATATTTTTGTCAAGTAAGCCAGTTGCAATATTATTAATTGCAATGCAACCACCATCTGTGATAGGTTGCGGAGGTTTATTGCTAAGTTGTAAAACTTTCATTTCTGCAACAGTCGACTTTAATAGATTAGACACTCGAAAGTTACTATTTATTTTGGCTCAAATCCCTTATCAGTCGTTTTCTTTTCCAATTAATTTACGGAAATATTTCTTGTAGACATCTCGATCAAATAAAGCAGAGTCATTTGCCGCTTTATAGGTTAAAAATATACCAATTGGAGTTAAAATGAAGGCACTTAGCCACATTCCTTTCCACACCGTTACTAGACCAGATTCAACAATGTTTTCACCTGAAATCATGAGTACATAATAGAGCAGGAAAAACAAGGTTGCAAAAACGAGTGGCGCTCCGAGTCCGCCTTTCCGAATTATGGCGCCTAAGGGAGCACCAATAAAGAAGAGTACCAGAATAGCAAAAGACAAGGTGAATTTTTTATGCCATGCAGCCTTGTAATCCCGAAGGGAGCGATCTCTGCCTCGTCGTATAATAGTTTGTGTATAGATGAGGTCTTTGGTGGCGCGAATTTTATTTTGGGCGGCGGTTAAAGCTGATGTGTATTCCATTTGTTTTAAATCGCTAAGTAGAATGAGCGTATCAATTTTTGACATAGACTCTTCTAAAATGATTTCAGCTGTATCAAGTTCTAAATTCCTTTTTGATAAATCAGGATTAACGATCGTGATTTGGCGCAGGATATTTTGCTCAAACTGCACAGCCAGTGTATCGTTTATTCTTTCTAATGAATCTAAAGCGATACCGAGTTGAACGTAATTCATCATTTCAAAGTCGCGCTTAAATAGATCCTCACTTTCTTCCTGCATATCAAATCCGCTCAAATCAAATTTAATGATTGCTTCACTGAAAAATGACTTATTATAAGGCGCTCCATTTGCATTCTTTACTGTTGGACCTATTTGCTCGTGCATGGAGCCATTGATGAGTTTCAACATTAAGAAATTTGTGGTAACTGTTGTGTCGTCAGAATCTGCAGACTTCAGCATTTCGCCCCTTTCAGCGATAATTGTTTTGCCCTGTCCATTTTGACCGTCTTCGTATATTAAAACGTCGATTAATTCACCTGTATTGTCATTTTTCTCTTCAACTTTTATGTCAAAACCATCAATATCACTATAAAAGATGCCTTCAGTTATTCCAAATGTTGGTTTTTTCTGCTGGATATTATAGATAATTGTGCGCCACTTTAAGTTGGCAATTGGTAGGACATAATTAGAGAAGTAAAAAGCTGCCCCACTTAATGCAATTATGAATATTAACATGGGGCGCATCACTCGAAATAATGATAATCCAGATGATTTCAGCGCTGTTAGTTCATTCTTTTCAGATAAGTTTCCAAAAGTCATGATGGATGAAAAAAGCACTGCCAATGGAAGTGCGAGTGGAATTAAAGTTGCTGAGACATAAAACAGGAGTTCTAGTAAAACGGATATTTCTAACCCTTTCCCCATTAGATCATCTACATATTTCCAAAAAAATTGCATGATCAAAAAGAACATGGCAATAAAGAAGGTGATCATGAAAGGACCTACAAACGACCTAATGATGAAAATATTTAATTTTTTCATCCTCTAATAAAAATATTAAGCATTGGAAATTCGCTTCTAATCATTTCTTATTTTTACAAATCATACTAAAATGATTCATTTAAAAATGGTTTACATTTCAGGAACGAATGGATTTATAAAATCGTATCCTAGCGACTGGAAATTTTATGATCCGATTGTTTTTTTAAGCGTTTCGATTTGATTAGTCCATAATAATTCTCCCTCTTCTCTTTCGTCCTCGTCATCAGCAAAATCAGTAATTATTAAAGCAACATCATTTGTTAATTCATCTACTTTAATTAGCAATTCAAAATACGTTTTTTCTCCCTCTTCAAAATCTTCCATCCACTGGAATTTAATGGATTCTCCTTTCCGCTTCGCCAATAGCTTAGCTTCCTCTTCACTTCCGTCCCAAAGGAACGTGAAAACATCATTTTTTATGTTCACATCATCCGAAAACCACTCACTTAATCCGCTTGGAGTACTAATCATATTGTACAAAACTTTTGTAGATGATTTGACTTCTATTTCTAGCTGATATTTTATTTTTTCTGACATAATTTATTCTACTCTTATAAATCGTGAAATATACTAAAAAATTCATGATATAAATGGTTTAATCACAATTATATAGGCAAAAAGTAAATACGATTCTATGACTGAACAATATTATCGTATCAATTGCTTTTTTTTATGGGTGGGCTGACTGCCATTATTAAAGCATGAATTTCAGGTTTATTTGCCCCGTTAATTTTAATGCATTTCCACCTATAAGGTTAACTTTGCCGCATGGGAGTGTTAAAAACCGAGGAAGAAATTTTAAGCAAATTGCGTATTGAGGAACTAAATCCAATGCAAGTGGCAGCAAAGGATGCGATTCTGTCAGATTCTGAAATACTATTGCTTTCGCCCACTGGAACGGGTAAAACTTTGGCCTTTTTACTCCCAATCATTGCCGAATTAAATCCGGATCTTCTAAAAATTCAAGCTTTAATTATTGTGCCTTCTCGCGAATTAGCGATTCAAATTGAACAGGTTATCCGTGAAATGGGTTCAGGTTATAAGGCAAATGCTTTTTATGGCGGTCGATCAGGATCTAAGGATAAATTTGATTTAAATCATCCACCAGCCATATTGGTAGGAACCCCAGGTAGAATAGCTTCTCATATGTATCGCGAAACTTTTGACTTGTCCGAAATTAAAACATTGGTGCTAGACGAATTTGACAAGTCACTCGAAATCGGCTTTGATGATGAAATGATTGAAATTTTAGAGGCTTTGCCAGCAGTTAAAACAAAAATTTTAACCTCTGCCACATATGGTGTTGAAATTCCTGATTTTGTTGAGTTTGAATCGCCGGTTGAGGTGAATTTTTTAACGGAAGAAAAGCAGCAACTAGAAATTAAATTGATCGAATCGCCAACAAAGGATAAAGATGATTCTTTAATTCAATTGCTCTGTCATGTTGGGAATCACCCTGGAATTATCTTTTGTAATTTTAAGGAAACTATTGCTCAAGTAATTGATTTATTACGTTCCCGTAGTATAAGTCACGGCTGTTTTCATGGAGGGATGGAACAACGCGATAGAGAAAGAGCGTTAATTCAATTTAGAAACGGAACACACCAACTTTTGGTGGCAACAGACTTGGCTTCAAGAGGAATTGATATTCCAGATTTGAACTTCATACTCCATTTTCAATTACCGCATAGGGAAGAAGAGTTTACGCACAGAAATGGACGTACTGCGCGAATGCACGCTTCAGGAACAGCTTATGTCCTAAAGAGTAAAACAGAAAAATGGCCCGATTTCATACCACGCTCAGAACCTATGCAATTCGGTTCGGCAGATTTACCATCTCCATCAAAATGGAAAACACTTTTTATTTCTGGAGGACGAAAAGACAAAATTTCTAAGGGCGATATAGCGGGATTGTTTTTTAAACAAGCTAAATTAGGCAAAGATGAGGTCGGAATTATTGAACTGAAAACAGATTGCGCTTTTGTTGCCGTAGCAGCAAGCAAGGCAAATGAGGCAATTCGTTTAACAACCAATACCCGTCTTAAAAAGAAAAAAGTACGTATTTCTGTTATTGAATCATTAAAACAATAAAATGAAAAATAATAAAGGATTAAACAGAGGAATTGAATGGATGCTAATGCTCTTTGTAATGGGCATTTTTATGAGTTGTGCAGCTAGCAGTTCCACCGAAGAACCTGATTCTGAAGAAGCAATTAGTGAAACAGAACCAATTGATCTGGTTGAAGACTATGGAGAATCAAGTTGGCAAGAATTTAAAGCCGCGGTAAAATCAAAAGATGAAGCGAAACTTCAGATGTGTTGTACACCAGAAATAACCGATTTTGAAGCGCTATTTTTTATGTTAAACGAGTTGTATGTAATGCGTAAAATGGATGAAACGCAACATAGTGATTTAGAATCGGTAATGGTGGATGGGAAAGAATACCTGCAATTTTATGCGGAGGAAATAGGGGAAGACGAATATGGTTACGAAACCGCAACCTCAATTACGCTCCACTTTCTTGTAGTAGAAGGCAGTTTATTTTTGGATCATTATCTCGCTGCAGGTTAGACATGATAAAAGATCTTGATTAAGTTTGCATAGCAAAATTATCGCCATTTGGGAAACCGTCTAATTCTTAAGATTCACCTTGACACTTTTTAAAAAAATAATCTATGGTTTTTGGGCAGTTTGTGTCCTAACTTTGGTCGCGCTTTTTATTTTTAACCCTGATTTCTTTGACCCTGAAAACCTGCAATTGTATTTTAATCAATTCAGTTCAGGAATCCTCACAGTATATATTCTAATTTCAGTTTTTAGAGGGTTTTTTCTACTTCCAAGCACTCCGTTTGTGCTTTTAGGAGTGCTACTCTTTAAAGACGACCCTTGGCTTGTATTTACGATTTCTATGTTTGGAATTATAATTACTACAACTGCGCTCTATTATTTTTCAGATTTACTCGGTTTTAGCGAGAAATTGAGTTCGAAGTACCCTAAAAAAATGGAAAAATGGAAACAACGACTTAATTCACCGCTGTCGACGTTAATTGTTATGGTGTGGTCATTTTTTCCATTGGTTCCAACCGATTTAATCTGTTATATTGCAGGAATTGTAAAAATGCCTTTTCGATTTTTAATGTTAGGCGTTGTAATCGGGGAGGCAATTTTGGTCTATATCTTTGTTTTCCTTGGGCATTCACTGGTATTTTAATACTAGTTTATTTTTTTAGCCTTTTGAATTCAATTTCTTCAAATTTGAAAGGAAGGATTATTGATGAATTACATCAGCGTCATTGGGTTAGGCGGTTTTATTCTATTTAAAAGGAAGTTTAAATCGTATAAAACGTATTGAGATAATCTGCAATTATTCATCTCGATAAAACCTTCATTCATCCCCTGTGTGTAAATTTTGGTCTAAAAACGAGTGTATTTCTACCCAAAAATTCGAATTTGGGACATAACTTTTGTGCATTACTATACCACTAATAAACGATTGTAAGTATAAATACTGACTTTATAGATTCCAATTAAAAGAGGCCAGTTTTTCAAATTTTAAACCCCAGCTAAAGGTTTGAAATTTAAAAGGCACGCTAATAGTAATCATGGGATTTGCGAAATGATACTTTACTTAGAATCAAAAAACTCTATGATTATGAATAATTTAATATTAAATGCTTCTGAGAAAACACCCTACTTCAAATTAAAGAGTGACGGAAATTTCTTATTCGGCGGTATTTCAATGCCGGAAGATGCAGCCTCATTCTACTTTAATATTATCGATTGGCTTTCAGATTATTATCGTAATCCAAAAAAAGAAACCTTTGTTGTAGTAAGTTTTCGCTATTTAAACTCTTCAAGTTCAAGCATGGTTTTAAAAATATTTAATGCCTTTAAGCGATTGCAAGAAACAGATAAAACCAAAATTAAATGCACTTGGTATTATGAGGAGGATGATTTAGATATACTTGACTACGTTGATCAGGTCAAACAACACGCAGATAATATTGAATTTGAAATATTGCCAACGGATGAAATTAAAGCGCCCGTTAACTAATTAAACGTTTTCTCAAAAAACAGTTTTCATTAAAAACTAATACCCAAGGTAATTCCGGCCCAAGTATGCCAATTACCTGGGTATTTTTTAAACTCCCTTGATCGTGCTTGAAAGATGTAGCTGAGCTGAAAATGATTATAATTGAGATTGAAGCCACACTCTATTGCTACAACATGTCGATTTATACTATGACTTTCAATTGAGTAAGGACTGTAAATCCACGGCAGACTTTGCAGCGTTGTATTGTGAAAAACAACTTCAACTTTTGGTGAAAAATAAGTCGTGAGTTTTATTTTTTTTTCTTTGTGTTTTCTATATTTTTCAACAAGAGTCGGATTAAAGCCATATTTGGAAGTTCCTTTCGGTTTGTGATTGAATCCAGAAATTTTCACTCCTCCCGAAAAATTATTTCTAAATAACCCGGCGTTCAATTCAAAAACACTCCCAACTTGGATCCACCTATATAGAGTAGATTGCAACCTGCCAACAAGCCAAATATTCGATTGATAGTTAATTGTAAGATTTGGGGTGAACACTTCACTTTCGGCGAGTCTGTTACCCCATCCATAAGTTGGAGGACTTTCTCCAATTGTGTGGATACTATCTTGAATTCTGCCGGGTAACTCAGATCCCATAAATCCAAAATATACAGCAGTCATTAATTTTTTTTGATAATTTTTATCATACGCTGTATATCCAAATGTCCCAAAAATGTATGAGCTAAACGGCCTATCATTTAATATAATCAATGAATCTGAAACATTGTAGGGCGTGTAAAGATATGCCCCAAAAGAATAATTCCAATAACGCTGACAGTCACTAAAAGGATTGATAAGTGATCGTTTTTCAGTTATTTTTTGAGATTTACGTGTGTACTCAAACTCCATACCTCCCGTGTATTGTTCATCCCGATTACCAACAAATAAAAAGTCATCATCAAAATGAAAGCCCAAATAATTATTGTGTGGAATGGGTTCAAATTGCCCTTTCTTTTGTCCCAAACTATGGAACGCAATAAGCAGAAAAAAAAGAGCGGGTAGGAGTTTCATTCGGATTAGAAAATCAGTGTGTTAAAGATAATGGAATTTTCAATAATCTATGAGTGGCATTATTCATCTAAATCTTGTAATTCATCATTATACGTGTCGATTATTCCCTGCTCCTGATCAATTGCCTGTTTCCGCTTTTCTGCTCTTGTTTTCGTCCCCGGAGCAAAGATGACATAAATTAAAATAGCAATAATTATAATCCAAAGCATAAGTTTATTGATCTATAACGTCTTCATTATCTACCGTTTTTTCATCTGTAAAAAAAGTAGTAACTATGGCATAAAACAAGGTTACAGGAATGTAAACCACTACGCCAACGGTTAAAATAGTAGGTAATTCAATAAACCAATCGCCGTACACAAAATAACCGATAACAACGATTAGTGCAGCAGTAGCAAAAGAGAATCCGATCCTTTTTAAAATTGTATTGAGAAATGTAAGTTTCATTTTTGTCAAGATAATAAAATTAAGCCGTGCTATCTTCAGTACTCTTTAAAAAAACATCCTTCAAACGTTTTTTTCGCAATTCCTTCGCGCTTTGTTCTTTGGTTTTTTTCTGCTTAATGAGTTTGCTATGCAGCTTTTTATTTTTACCGTTTTTATGCACGCCTTTTTTTGCCATAGTGAAACAAAGTTAAAACAAATGCTTAACTTAATTCCATGAAAGCCTCCCTGCCTATCATATTTTTGGTTTTACTTTCCGCTTGCGACTCTAATTCAAACGAGCCGAATAACGAAGCGTTGGAAAGAGCGGATTCTATTGTAGTTGCGCAAATTGATTCAATTACTAGCGTGCAAGCTATTGATTGTTGTTCAGGTGATTAATAAGTGATGATAAAACAAAGAAAACGAATCGCATAACCCTTTTTTTGTAATAGTAAAAAAGTATTTGTCTCCATTTTCAACAATAATAAACCTATAACAGATCAATAACAGAACTTTAACAAATGGATAAGGAAATGTTGAATTAACCGATTATTTGAGGAAATAGAGCAAATTGATGGGGAATTTGAGAAAGTTGATGATTCCAATTGTAATACGCATCTTAATATCCATTTTTGATTCGCTGATACGTGCTTAAATCAAAGGGTTGAGAGCAAAATTTTGCCCGCAAAAGAATCTCGGTGCTTTCTCTGTTTTTACTTAAAATTAGTTTAACTTTGTAGGTTTTAATTTGATAATATTTCTTATATGTTAATGATAATCCAATTAATTCTAGGGCTAGGTCTACTTGTATTCCTGCACGAATTAGGTCACTTTCTAGCTGCACGTATCTTTGGGATGCGTGTTGAAAAGTTCGTGATTTTCATGGATATTTTCGACTTTAAGCTATTTAAGTTTACCAAAGGCGATACCGAATATTCAATCGGTTGGCTGCCAATCGGTGGCTATGTAAAAATTGCTGGAATGATTGACGAGTCGCTGGACAAAGATCAGATGAAGGAAGAACCGAAGCCAGATGAGTTTAGATCTTTCGCTGCATGGAAAAGAATTATAGTATTATTGGGAGGTGTTATCGTAAATTTGATTGTTGGCTTAATCATTTTTACTTGTGTCCTTTATTATGGTGAAAAAGAATATATTCCTGCATCTGAATTGACTGAAGGAATGTATGTCTACGAGGAGGGGGAAGCTTTCGGCTTACAAACAGGCGATAGAGTCACGCATCTCAACGGTAAAGAGGTTATTCGTGTTCAAGATTCATACAATAAAAATATTTTTTCAGAAACAGCACTAACTATTGATCGTGGTGGCAAAACAGTGGAGGTCGTTATTCCGCCAACTTATAAAAATCGGGATATTTTACTGTACTCTGAATCCAATTTTGAGGCCGTTGTAAATGGCTTTACAGAAAGTTCTCCAGCCAAAGACGCTGGTGTTTTAATTGGCGATAGAATCACCGCTGTCGACAAGTTCGAAGTGGCTGCTTTTGGGGATGTGAAAAACATCATGTTTAACCTTGTTGATGGGGATACGGTGAACATTGAAGTAATGCGAAATAATCAATTGAAAATCATCACTTGTTTTGTAGATTCAACACGATTTTTAGGCTTTTCATCATTGTTTCCGGTAAAGGAAACTGAGGCTTATGGCGTGGGAAGTGCTATGGCATACGGTTATAAAGAAAGTATAGATATGTTAAATGTTAATATTGCTGGTTTAGCGGCTTTATTTACAGGTAAAATCGATTTTAGAAAATCAGTGACTGGACCAATTGGAATTGCAAAGATTTACGGATCTGAATTTGAAGCCATCCGTTTTTGGAAAATAACGGCATTAATATCTCTTATTCTCGCCATTACTAACTTAATTCCAATTCCTGCCCTTGATGGTGGACAAATTGTGATTATTATGGCTGAAACAATTATCGGACGCGAACTTTCTTACCGAGTTAAAATGGTCGTTCAAATTGTGGGTATAGTACTAGTACTGGGTCTAATGCTCTTTACAGTCATAAACGACATTATTCGTTGGTAAAACAAATGTCAATTTCTAGTCCAAAAAGGAGCTGATCTTGATGTTTTTCAGTTTTTTGATATAATGGAATAATTCATTTCCTTTTAAAACTCAAAATGCAGCACAAATTTTTAATTTTTGCTTAAAAAGATGTGAAATTTTAATCGATTTATATTTTTTTTATAAAGCTCCGAACTCTGATCCTAGAACGAACAGGGTATTTTTAATGGTTGCATCTAAAATCATTTAAAATTAATTAGAATAATTCTAAACAAAAAGACAACTGTAAGTGTTTTGAAACGTTTATATAGGTATATTTGAAGATAACTAACTATTATGGGTACTATTAGCGGAATGCTGCGTTGTTCGACCAAAATTAGTGAAGTGGGTGCAATTATTAAATTGACCGCCGTTTTAATTTTGATAATGATATCTGATTTGAGCATGGCTCAATTAGATTCTATACATTATTGTCCGCCGATCCACAGTAGGCAGAATGCCCAAATAGCCGAACAATACGTTTATCTAAGTACACCTGAGGTAGTACCTTTCACCGTAACATTGGTAGACGGAGCAGATAATTTCATTGCTGATGCGATTATTTCAAAAGATTCACCTGCAAATATTTTTATTGGTTCTGGTCAATTTCCAGGAACGGATGTTGCCGTTCCTAAAGACAGTTGCGGAGCTGTTATTAACGCAAGTGGCTTTATTGCCAGTGCTCCTTCAGATTTTTATTGCAATGTTCGAATTAAAGCACCCTATCAAGCCACTTCAATCGCATGTAAAGGGAGAGCCGGTTTGGGTTACGAATTTTATGCGGGAAGTATGCCGCAAGTCGTTAATAATACAAACCGAAATTTCTGTACGTCAATCATGGCAACTGAAGATGGTACTACCGTTACTGTAAATGATTACAATCCAGGTGTTGTCTTTGAGCGACTTGGTGGAGGAATTTTTGCAGATGCATTAACCATCTTTATGAACAAAGGAGATTGCTTTGTGTTCACTGGTTATTCAAGTACGACTCCAACAAATATGGCAGGTTTCATTGGAGCCCATATTACATCTAACAATCCTATTGTGGTTAATACGGGTAATTACATGGGATCAATTCATTTTGAAGGATTTCAAGATGGAGGAATGGTACAAATTGTTCCTATTAACCTCTTAGGAACTGAGCACGTTGTCGTAGAAGGAGAAGGTGGAGATATTATGGAACGTCCAATTGTTGTTGCTGTAACCGACGGAACATCAATTTATTTAAATGATATTGCGGCTCCCGTAGCAACCATAGACGAAGGCGAGTATTATTTGGTTCCTTCGAGTTATTATGATGATGGTTTGCATAATAATATGGCCATCACCACCAATGTTCCAGCCT
Source organism: uncultured Crocinitomix sp. (assembly GCA_905478225.1). Classification (GTDB taxonomy): domain Bacteria; phylum Bacteroidota; class Bacteroidia; order Flavobacteriales_D; family Crocinitomicaceae; genus Crocinitomix. The sequence goes on along the minus strand of CAJQHR010000043.1, from coordinate 4,710 downwards.
ATGTTTATCAATGTACGGCGGCAAATACAAGTTCGGCAACAAGTGAGTTTAACTATATTCCACCACTCGAATGTTATTTAACCAGTTCAATTGATGCTATTCCAGATATCAATGAAATTGGCGGAACAATTTTTGACGGAATTCTATATATTGTTACGGCTACTGGCGCAACGGTTACCGTTAATGGTGTGCCATTAGGTGGTGCAGATGGGCCGAAGCCTGCTTTAGGTTTACCTGACTGGGAAACCTACAAGCTTGACGTATCTGGCGATATTGCAATTTCATCAACTGCGGCAATGTCTGCAGGTTTTGTATCCGTAAACGGGTATGCAGCTGCTGGTGCATTTTATGCAGGGTTTACGTTTGAATTTGTAATTGATGGTGGACCTGATCTTGAAGTGTGTAACGGTGAAGAAGTTCTGCTTTACGGAACTGGCGCCGGTCCAGACGGATTTTATACGTGGGATGGAGGACTTACCGATAGTGTTGCCTTTACACCATTAGAAACAATGACTTACAATCTAACAGGAACCCGATTAGATGGCTGTGAAAATTATGATTCAGTAAAAGTTACCGTACACGAATTTTCAGAAAGTGATGCAGGTCCTGATCAAGAATTGTGTGATACAAATGCCACAACCTTCGAAGGGAGTGAGCTGTTAGAATTTGGAGCAGGTGAGTGGACTATGGCGAGTGGGCCTGGTGCCGTTACTTTTGCAGATTCAAGTCTTGCACTTACTGAAGTTTACGATTTAATTGAAGGTACCTACGAATTTGTATGGGAGGTTACCAATGGAACCTGTCCACCAGAAACTGATACAATGCTTGTTAGTGTCTATAATATGCCAAATAGTAGTGCAGGACCCGATCAAGATTTGTGTAATGATTATACTGCCAATATGAATGGAAATATTGCTGTCGGTACGTCATCCGGAATGTGGTCCATGGATTACGGGCCTTCGGTTCCAACTTTCTCTGATCCAACTAATCCGATTACACCGGTTTCAGATTTAGTAGAAGGTACTTATTCTTTAATTTGGACTGTGAGTAACGGGACATGTCCAGATGATTCAGATACACTGATTATAAATGTATACGACGAGCCAGTAAGTGATGCTGATGTGGATCAAGACCTTTGTGATGAATCTAGTGCGGCTTTAGCCGGTAATGCACCAGCCGGAACTGCAACTGGATTATGGACTATGGAGTCTGGACCAGGCGTAGCTACTTTTGACGATCCAACAGATGCATTAACCAATGTAAACGATTTAGAAGAAGGAACTTATTCTTTGATATGGACGGTGAGTAACGGAACATGTCCACCTGCTACTGATACAGTGATGATAAACGTTTATGATATACCTGTGAGTATGGCAGGGGTTGATCAACAATTATGTGATACCGTAGCAACAACATTAACAGGTAATATACCGGTCGGAACTTCAACTGGAGCTTGGACACATTTCTCTGGACCAACGGTAGCGACTTTTGATGATATTACCGATCCTGGTACTATAGCATCCGGTCTTTCAATAGGAACATATAACTTTATTTGGACGGTTTCAAACGGAACTTGCACCCCTGTTACAGACACTGTAACTATCGTTGTAAATGCTTACCCTGAAGTAGCATTCGTTGCAAGTCAGGTTGCAGGTTGTGAACCACTTGGGGTGGCATTCACGAATCTATCTGCCCCAACTGGTGATGATTGTTTGTGGGAGTTTGGAGATGGAACAATTGAAACAGGTTGTGGAGATGTATATCACGATTATCCAAATGGAACATTTGATGTGACGCTAACAGTGACTTCTAATGGTTGCACAGCTTCATCAACAATGTTTGACTACATCACATCTATTCCTTTTCCTGAAGCTTCTTTTAGTACTTTCCCTGATGTCATTAACATTACAAACACAGAGGTTTCATTCGTGAATACTTCGCATGATGCGATAACGTATACGTGGAGTTTTGGAGATTCAAGTCCGAATTCAAATGAATTTGAACCTTCTCATGAATATCCTGAAACAATAGACGGCTTATATGAGGTAATGTTAATTGTAGAGAATGAATTTGGCTGTGCGGATACAGCATATGGCCAAGTGGCTTTCGAAGATCTTCTTATCTTCTATATTCCAAATGCATTTACACCTGACGGTTCAGGAACAAATGATGGCTTTATTCCTGTATTCACTTCAAGAGTCGATCCTTTTGATTTCAATATGAAAATATTTGATCGTTGGGGAGAATTACTTTACGAAACGTTTGATATGAATAACGGCTGGGATGGAACTTACGGCGGAAAAATCGTTGCAGACGGGGTTTACGTTTGGTCAATTTCATTCGGAGACACAATTTCTGACGATCGCTACTACCGCAAGGGGCATGTTACTTTATTGAAGTAGATTCCTTCGCTTAACCGCGTGCCTGAAACCCATAGGTTTTGGGGGCTGTCTTCTTCCATTGTTTATTCGTTAACATTCTGAATTATAATCTTATTATTGAGTAAACTACACGTAATTGCCGTGATAATAATTCAGTTTATAATAGTTGCTTTTTCTGGGGTGGAAATTCAGAGAGGATTAAGTTAGAATCAGTATCCAATTTTTCTAAAGAATAACTCCTAGAAGTTTCGTACATTTAAGTAGCATCAAAATTACTCAACTTATGAAAATCACTTCATTACTAATCCTCTCTCTGGGATTAACCAATGTTGCTACCTGCCAATTCACGGAGGAAAAACCACTTGCCTGGTATCCTGAAATACATTTTAATCTTCTGATAGATGACACTGACAATGGCGGTCATTATGATAACTTAACCTCCAGCGTTTTTAAAGGACCCCGCATTATCACAAATAATGGCGATAATAGTTTTGCATTCCTCGTTTCACTCACCGAATATGGAATTAATTATAACGATCATAAAATTGCAGATATTGATATGGATCTCGATATAATCTCTGTTCGCCCAAGTTTAGGGTTCGTTTCCCTTTTCACAAATGATGGAGATAATGTTTTTACTGAAACTATCATTTATGATTCACCAAGCGTTACTGGAAGTATTGAAGTGGAAGACATTAATAATGATGGTTATCCAGACGTCTCTTTTTGTAAAGATTATTCAGACATAATTGTGGCATTAAATGATGGCGTTGGAGGGTTCACATTAACAACGGTTTTGTCCGATTTGAGTTATAGTTTTCGCCATCACATAAATTTTAATGTAAACGGCGATTTCGATAAGGATCTTTTCATTTTTGATAACATCTCATCTTCCATTATTTATTGCGAAAATTTAGGAGGAACCTATGCTAATCCTGTAATCATAACAACTGATGCATATGCCTTGGACGCAATGGAGGCCATTTATATTGATGAGGATGGCGATTTAGATGTTTTATATACAAATCCGGCAACAGAAAAATTTATGCTCTTAGAAAATTTGGGAGACGGTGCCTTTGCGGATGCTGTTGTTTTTCTTGCCGCAACAAACCACCGAACTCACGGTTTATCGTAATCCGACTTCATCCGTGGTTACAATTTCACTTGAGGGAGGGTTTGTGTACTGCCTTTTTCGCAATGATGGCAAAGTACTGGTCTCAAATAAAGGTATTAATTAGGTTCAAGTCGATTTTAGCGAATTTGCAGATGGAATATATTTTCTTGAAATCACAACAGAAAATAGAAATAGGTCAATTCAACTGATTAAACAATAGATTAGATTTTCGCCCTACAAGATGGTTTACATTAATTTGAATAATTACATGAAGCTAAATAATTATTTTAGCTAATTTAGATGCAACATAACTATCATTCTTATCTTTAGAAAATATTCTTAGTAAAAGTCCATATGACTTCTTAGCTGAGAACCGTTATATGCTATTTTGACAATAATACAACCTAATCCCTAATGTTAGCCTATTGTACATACTGTTCTGCCGAGAAAAATAGCGCGAATAGAAGCATCTCTGCAATTAAACTATACAAAAGCGAGCGAATTTCGAACGTTCATAAAGAAGCACAAGCCAATAATATCCAAATGTTCATTCTCTCGGGTAAGTACGGGGTAATCCTGACACAGCACAAAATTAACTATTACGATCATTTGCTAAAAGATGAAGAAGTTGACATGCATTCGGAATTAGTCTCAAATCAACTAAAAGAACTAGGAATTAGAGAGCTAGTTTTCTTTTCGAATAAATTAGAAAATGATAATAATCTTGCACCTTATCATTCATGCATAAAGAAGGCTTGTAAAAATGCTGGAATAAAGTTAACAATGGAAGAATCGAATTATATCGATTGATAAATGTGGTTAATCAAGTAGCTAGTCTAATTCAAGTTCCTTGGCTTAGTGCAGCACCTCAAGTAGGATTTCAGGGTCGTCCTTGATAGAGAACTTAGCCATCATGATAATGTATCTGCACTAATTTCCATAAATTCTTCCACATCTCTGTAGTTCAAGGCAAATCTAAATTTGAAATAAACGGCTTGTAAAATGATCGATTCTGGAAAACGGTGATGTTTGAACATATCTTTTGATTTATGATTCCGAAGATAAGTATCTTAACTTTGAATAGAATTGGTTCTGTCGCATCTGCTAGACAAGAATTTAAAAGTACAATTATTTTTTAATTCTAAGCGGCCAATGACATGAACGATTTAAACACAGTTTTATCTTGACCAATCAACTGATTTTTCTTAATCATTC
>CAJQHR010000042.1 GCA_905478225.1 uncultured Crocinitomix sp. | reverse complement strand
ACAAACTTCAAAACTCTTAACTTAAACTTCCATCTCAAATACTTTTCTATCTCTTTGGTCTTTTTCATATTAAAAGTGTATACTAGGGTTTTATTAAACTAGTTCTCTTTTAGTTGACGTAGTCACATGCAGGAGAACCAAAAACACCTCCGAATAATTCAATTATAAAACCGAAGGAGAGCATCATAAAAAGCAGGCGGAGTGGAAATTGAATGTAATAGAGAACAAGGGCCTCTTTTCTGCGCAGCATAAAAAAGACAGCCGAAAATGCGAATGACGCAATGATAATCAGTCGAATTAACCACAGCCCATGCAATTCTGGACCATATTCAAAAATGGAACTAATTTCTGGATAAGCTCTTAAAATTGAAACGGCATCAAGCAAAGCAAAGATGGTAAGCGCATATTTTTGACGCGCTGTAAGTATTGAAAAATCTTCTTTATCTGAGTCTAAAACTTCGCATGCTTTCATACCAATTTATGATGAGTAGGTATCCTTATACTGATTCGCAATAAATAAAAAAAAACAAAACAAGGCCATAAATTAATAGGTCTTCAAATTCAGACTAGCGCCCACTTGAAAATAAGGCGCACTAAAGCTCGTTTTTGTAAAGTTTTTCGCTTTACCGTCTAATTTCCAATATTTTCCTGAAATATCGAGCGCATAACCCACCTGGGCGTTTAAGCTTATTAATGGCAGCGTGAGGCGCAATTGCAAATTTGGATCAAGCGTGAAAATGTCATTTTTATAAACGGTTTGATTTAAATCATCAATTTGAATGATGTTGGGCGGTGCGGTTGATTCTTGTGTCTCAACCAATTTCATTTGACCATAGGCCATGTTTAATCCGAAAACTGCCAAAACGAATCTACCACCAACAGGATAACCTGACCCCATTCCAATTTTATAACCTCTAAAATCGAATTTATCGCCGTTTGAAATCTCTGGATAATAAGTATAGGTATAAGAAAGACCTGATTCACCCGGCCGGAAGTAATCAAAATGTGCTACATATGTGCGCATTTGGGTATTAAAGGTGCCAAATCCCTCGTTATCCAATACATTATTCAATTTGGACATTTTATTAAAAAAAGTAGATCCATAAGCGACTCCTAAATGAAACTCCTCCAAATTACTATCCCAATCATAGCTGTAATAATCCACCTCATCTTTACTGCCATTACAAATAATTACAAATGGTAAACGATTATAAAATCCAACTATGGAGTGGTCACCATTCTTGTAAGCTAAATCAATTATAAAAGATTCATTTGTATTTGTAAAACGCTCCTCCAAATCTAGGCTATTAATCACGTCTCGATCAAAATCTCTTAATCCACCGTAGAAAATTGGGATGACTAAAACTTGATTTTTTAATGAAGGATGTATGTCATTAATTCGATTCGCAATTGAATTCATATAATAGTCATAACAACGTCCCGCATCTTGATCCTTGTGTAAATGGCATCTTCCGAATTGGCCATAGTACTTGGACTCCATATCTTGTCTATAAACACGTTCAAATTCCTCAGCCATAAAACGTTCGCGAATAATTGGTGACTTTACATCTCCGTTTTCCTCGGTAGTATACCATTCGTGTCCAATCTCTAAACTTTCAATAATTGAATAAAAACTCGTGCTGTCTGCTCCTAAAACAGTGACTAATGAATCAAGATTCTCATTGGCTCCATTAATAATAGATTCTAGAGACTCCCAAGCACTGACTTGACCAAAACCAAAACCAGTTATTTCAGGATCAGAATAAAAGGCGGCCGGACCAGCATCTTTATAATCAGATGAGGCTAATGCTTTAATTTGTTCAAATACTTCGCCGCCTTGAATACTTTTATCCAGTGTGTCCACCATTTCATTTAAAGCATACATAGAGAAACTTGGAAAACGCTCAATGTCAATTCCATGTACTTGAATTTTATTTTCTTGCGGCAAGGTATCATTGTATTTACGCAAGTCTTTCACCATCTCATAAAACGGATCGAAAAACATGTCGCGTAAATAATGGAGATGAGTGGTTTTATCGTCGAGTACAATCTTATTTATGATATAACTCAAACCTGGACTTTGCTCAAAAATGAAATGCTTTACATTTTGTTCTTGATGCAAATATTTAAGCAATTTTAGCTGCAATTCAGTGTTGTACGTCGCATAGGTATGATTTTCACCTGTAAAATAAACGGAGTAATCATCTAAGGTATCGCCAAACACTTCAAACTCCTTAAATGTATCCACTGTTAAGTCAATTGTGCCGGTACTTACTTGTGAAAAGGAAAAATGAGTTGTAATAAAAAAGATACTGAGCAGCAAACTTATTTTAAGATTGATTTTTATTTTATTTATCATTTGATCGATTAACGCAGTTGTACTTATTCTCTTATATATGTCGTCTATTGCTAGTTGGTTACTCTTCCTCTTTTGAATTGCCTTTACTTTTCCTATTTTCAATCATCACTTTAGAAATTGCGCGCACTCCCTCGGTTATGGATTTTAACTCAACAATATGATCATCACTTATTTCATCTTTCCCAAGATTTGTCAATGATTTATTAATATCCCCCATCTTACGGATGACCTGAATCATTTCTCCACTCGTGTCGCCATAACCTTTCAGTTTTTGCATTTCCACAAATTCCTCTTTAATTGCCGACCAACGCGCAACCTCTTCCCCTGTAATAACAGAAATAAGCTCTTTTAGTTTTAATAAATTTGCCTCAGCGCCAGTAGTTAACGTTTGCGCCTCGTTTTGATAATGCGACATGATGAGTGTATCTAACTCTTTCTCATTCATAAACGGATTGAGTTTTTCAACCATATCCAAATCAATGACTCCGATAATAACGATCAACCAATATAAAACACAAAAGGGAAGAATCGCTGTCGGAATGACGTTTGCAGGACTGAATATGTAGTGAATAAATTCGTTCATTGTAGGTTTAGGTATGGAAAAAAAAGGGCTGTCTCGCATCAATTTTGGTACTCAAAAAAGAAGTTGAGACAGCCGAATACTATAGGTTCTCTTTGGGAGAGAAAATCGTTGGAATTATGCGTCTCCGCCCATTCCCATTTTCGCTTTCAAGGCTGCAAGGCTATCTGAAGCTTTTACTTCAGCTGAACCTGATTCCAATGCATTATCAATTTCTTGATCAATTGAAGTGTTTTCTCCAGCGATTTCGGCATATGATTCTGCCAATGCCTCTTCTTGATCTACTTTCTCTTTCATTCTTTCTAACATAGAAACAGTACTAGTAGAATCAATATCAGCCAATTGTTTGTTAATATTCTTAGTTGCTTTAGACACTTTAGCTCTCGCTTTTAATGTTTTCAATTCAACTTCGTATTTCTTAACGTTTGAACGTAACCTTTTGATGTTTGCGTCCAATTTGTTCACATTGGCTTCAAATTTAACTTGGTTTTTTCTGTTTGTTGCAGCATTTGCTGTGTGCGATTCTTTTTGCACTAAGCACTCACTTGCCAAACGATCTGCTTCCTCCATTGTAATCTCACCCTTTTCAGCACGTTTCAATAAAAGAATTGCTTTCTTCTCGTAACTTTTTGCTTTTTCAGAATCTGCATCCGCATCATTTCTAGATCTAATTGCTAAAGCTTTAACTTCTGCCAATGCTTCCAATGCTTTTCCTAAATCTCCTTTTAGGTCTCGGATTCCTTGTTCTGTCATTTTAATTGGATCTTCCAGCTTGTCAACTAAGGAGTTAGCTTCTGCTGAACCAATTCTAAATAATCTTCTAAATATATTCATTTCTTTATTTTTTTTAATTCTTTATGTTTAATCTTAATTTTTTGAGAATTTGATGATCTCATCTGTATACTCACTTAACAATAGACTCAATGATGTTAAAGTTCCTTCTAACTCATTTAAATCCAAACTTTCTACCTGTAAGGTATCTCTGAAGATCACTTTTGTTCCTTCTTCATCCATTACAAATGCACCGTGCACTATATCTCTGTTTTTAACCAACAACTGTTTCGCCACATCTCCAACATTTGCTGTTAGGTCGAAAAGGTATTGTTCGATTATCAAAATTGGATCGGCAATTCCTATTAAAACGTTTTGGATGCCGTCTTCTAAAGACTCTATTATAAAAACTTGATTCTCTCTATCTTCCTTAACGATAGAATAATCTAATTCCAAAAGATAATCTTTTACTTTATCAAAGTGACTCATAATTACTTGCTATTAATTTCATTTTTTTTGTTCAACCAAATATATACAATTTCTTCAATTTTTTCTTTTCAGAATCAAGTTTAAATTACGGTGGAAAATAATTTAATGCCGAATGTCTATTTTTTGTTAATTTCATCTGCTTATATTTACTGTTTAGTTGTCATTTATTGAAATGTGTCTGGAGCTAATCGCGATTATCGCTCTTTTGTTTTTTATCATTTCAACAGTGATATTTTAATATCTTTGGTAAATATACTATTAATTTTAGGTATTTACTAAAAAAATTGGTTTTATTTTATGAAAAAAACAATTCTTGCCAAAAACATAAAGAAATTAAGGCTCTTCAAAAGCATGAATCAAACTGAGTTCGCAGAATTGTTTGATTTGAAAAGATCGAGCATTGGTGCGTATGAAGAAGGAAGGGCCGAGCCTAAGTTAGAGGCCCTTATCAAAATATCCAATTATTTCGATTTAGGAATAGATGATATCGTAAAAGGCGAACTAACAGTCAATAAAATTGCTGGATTTGAACTGCCCGCGGTAGATTCTAATGATATTAGCAATTTGCATGATAAGATTGACAGCATTTATCGTAGAATAGATTTAATTGACAAAAAATTGAGTCATTTCACCAAAGACAATAATAAATGAATTTAAAAGAAGAAGTAATTGCATTAATTGATGATTCGGCTGAGGATAATTTTTTAACTAAAGCAGAAAAGAATCAGATAAAAGCTTCGTTAAAATCATTATCTCCTGACAAAAGAGTGAGTGATTTACTAAGAAGTGAGCTTTTTAAAATAGCCAGGGATTAAATTAACGCCGAAAATTATATGGAGGTTTTAGTTTGGACTGAAAAGGTGAACAAACTGATACTCTCCGCTAATAAGGTTGAAGTGCAGCAGGAAAGCGTCTACTTCTCGCCTGGCGAAGAGTGCTTGCAAGCCATTATTCATAATATTCGTCATGCTAATAATAAAATTAGAATTTGCCTATTCACCATTAGTGACGACAGAATTTCGGAAGAACTGATTTCAAAAAGTAAGCAAGGCGTTAGTGTAAGAATTATTACAGATAATGATAAAATGTTTGACAAAGGTTCAGACATTGAACAACTACACCGCGCTGGTGTTCCAATTCGAGTGGACATGACACGCAACCATATGCACCATAAATTTGCATTGTTTGATAGTGACATTACATTAACTGGAAGTTATAATTGGACAAGAAGCGCCGAGCGTTATAATCACGAAAATATTTTAATCACAGATTCAAGCAAAGTATTGCGCGAATTCAATAAAGAATTTGATAGCCTTTGGGAGGAATTTCCGGATTTAAGCCTTTAAGATAATCGTGTTTAGTTATGGCTCAAAAAATATTATCATCAATTATTCGTTTCCGTATCAAAAGGAAAACGATAGAAATGATAAAGTTAATGATAGTAGGAATTATTTTCATTGGGTTAGTACTAGCACTTGCGACAAATGTCATTTTACGGCACGTGATATAAACGGTGAGGCACTGTATGCAGTGAATGGACAAAACACTTGCGAGGATCAAATTCATAATGAAGGTGAGTACAGGGATTGCTAATGTGGTTTCTCTTCAATATTTATTAAGTACATGAAAAAAATTTGGAAGCACAGCTCCACTGTATTGCTCATCATAATTGTAATAATTTTACTAGTACCAAGTTGGCGGGTTAGTTTTCAAGGTTGGTTCCAGAGTATATTTATGTCGGACATGGTTTTTGAAGAACAGGTTGCTCAAGAGATTCCAATCGAAGTCAGCAATTGGGAAATTTTTGAACTTGATGGGCAACCAAAAATCCTCGGCCAACTTTTAGATCGTCCTATCCTGCTCTCTTTTTGGGGAACTTGGTGTCCCCCGTGCCGCGCGGAACTCGGTGAGCTAAAAGATTTGAAGGAAAAGTATGGCGACAAAATTCATATTTTATCCGTGAGTGAAGAATCGAAAAAAACCATTCAGGGATCTGGGTTAAATGAATCTTACGACTTTCTTTATTCTACGCCACAATATCCGCGTTTTTTTAATATCGATACCTACCCTACGCTCTGCATAATAGACAACAATGGAAACCTAGTTTTTAAGCACAGCGGTTCTGGTGGCCTCAATAATGAAAAAAACTACCAATTTATAGAGGGTTTAATTGAAAATAAATAGCTTTGTGCCGCATAAAACAAGTATCTGACTTTTGCAATAGTAGACATAGAAACCACTGGAGATAAGCCAAAAAATTTCAAAATAATTGAAATTGCGATTATTCTTCATGACGGAAAAAATGAACTGGATACCTACCACACATTTGTGAATCCAGAACAAAAAATCTCTCCTTTTATATCAAGATTAACCGGGATCACAGACCCTGATGTTTATAAAGCTCCAAAGTTTTATGAAGTCGCCAAGGATATTGTTGAGTTTACCAAGGACACCATTTTTGTTGCACACAATGTAAGTTTTGACTATGGCGTAATGCGCAGGGAATATAGACGCCTAGGGTATGATTACCGATTGGATCACATGTGCACCATTCAATCCGCACGAATTCTATTGCCTGGTCATGACTCATATGGATTAAAGAACATTACCCGCGATTTAAACATTGATTTAGGCAATCATCACCGTGCGATAGACGACACTCGGGCAACGGCTAAATTATTTGCCATTCTTTATGAAAAAGCCAAAGGCAACATGATCACCTTCATAAAAAGGGAGATTGATCCGGCGGTACTACATCCTAATTTAGACATTAACGCTTTAGACGAAATTCCAAATAAAATTGGAGTTTATAAGTTCTACGATTCAGATAATAGTTTGATTTATATTGGTAAAAGCATTCATGTTAAAAAACGGATTGAACAACATTTTAAAAACACAAAAACGCCCAAGGCAATAGAAATGCGCGAGCGCATAGCCACAATTGATCACTTTTTAACCGGAAGCGAATTAATTGCATTACTACGAGAATCTGAAGAGATAAAAATGCACCAACCCGTTTACAATCGCGCGCAAAAAACAACAACGTTTTCTCACGGATTATTTCTGCACACCGACCAAAACGGCTACCATAATTTACACGTCAAAAAAAATACGCTCACAGAAAAACCTTTGGTAACCTTTACATCTTTGCAAAGTGCAAAAAAGTACCTTGAATTTTGGATGGATGAATTTCGTCTATGTCAAAAAATGTGTCATTTACATAAATCAACAGGCGCATGTTTCTACCATTCGATAAAAAAATGTGAGGGCGCGTGTATTGGGGAAGAAACAGCCGAATCTTACAATAAAAAAGTAGACGAACTCACAGAAAACCTAAATTTTAAAGGAGAAAGTTTTTTGATTATTGACAAAGGGCGAAAGTCGAATGAATACAGTTTCGTGTCAATAAAAGAAGGGCAATATGAAGGATATGGCTATATTCACAGATATATGCTTAAGCGAAATGTAGGAAATTTTAAAAAGTTTTTGACAAAGCAAGAGCCCAATCGAGATTTTCAATCGATTATAAAAATGCAGTTAAATAAAGACAATAAACTGGAAATTTACCCTGTTTAAATGAGTAAAAACGAACAAAATTTACGCTCCTTAAGACCTTGGCAAAAAAAACTGCACGAGGTTATTTTTGAGGCTGACACTGTTTCTGGAAAATTGTTCGATATTATTTTACTTGGTGCGATTTTACTAAGTGTAGTAATAGTAATGCTAGAAAGTGTTCCTGAATACAACGATAATTATGGCGCATTTTTCACTGTGATTGAGTGGTGCTTCACGATCCTCTTCTCAATTGAATATATTCTTCGAATCATTAGTATTCGAAAGCCTTTTTCGTACATTTTTTCCTTTTACGGAATTATTGATTTATTATCAATAATTCCAACCTATATTGGTCTATTTCCGCTTGGAACAAACGCGAGTTCACTAACTGTTATTCGATCGTTAAGACTGCTGAGAGTTTTCAGAATTTTAAAATTAGGGAAATATTTAAAAGAGGCGAAAACGCTTTCCATAGCGCTAGTTGCTTCAAAAAGAAAGATTATCGTATTTCTTGGCGCCATTTTTACTGTGGTTATTATTTTAGGTACAGTCATGTATTTGGTTGAAACTCCAGAGGATGGTTTTACGAGCATTCCTCGAAGTATTTATTGGGCGGTTGTTACACTTACCACAGTTGGCTATGGTGACATATACCCCGTTACGGAACTCGGTCAATTCATAGCGTCAATTGTAATGATTATGGGTTATGCCATAATTGCCGTGCCTACCGGTATTGTAACAAGTGAATTGATTAAAGTTGACAAAAATGACGAGGACGCAAACATCTCAACAAAAGCTTGCGAAAGTTGCTCAAAAGAAGGACATGATAAGGACGCCGTGCATTGCAAATTTTGCGGTGAAAAGTTAGAAAGTTAAAGCTGTTTTCACACAAATTCACACTCATTTCTAGAACATTGAACTTGACATACAGTCGACTCCGTATAAACCACTATTTCATCAATTACGCAAATTCCAAGAATAGAGGGGATTTAACGTCTTTTTATTGCCACTGATAAAATGGCATAAAACCAATACAAGATTCTACCCAAAGGATTCACTTTAAAATCAAAACCTGAACCTAAAACAGAACCAATTTTCCCATAAAGAAAGGGATTAAAATATAGTGTCATTTTGACACTAAGATTTATTTTCTAACAAAAAAAAACCTCTACAAATCACTTAAACCGTTGATAACATCTTCATAAGTCTGCCATTTTTTCTTTGGCTTACCACTATTATAGTGTATTTTTGTTATTCTAAATCGGAAAAAATATAACCGAATGAATAATTACGGAACAAGAGCAGAAAATGCATCATTAGAACCAATCGGATTAACACATCTTGGAAATTGCTTCTGGAATCTAACTCCGCCGGAATTAGTGGAGGAAACAATTGTGCAAGGTGAAGGTATTTTAACAGATACTGGAGCAATAGCGATTGAAACTGGTGAGTTTACAGGACGATCTCCACAAGATCGATTTATTGTAAGCGATTCAAAGACTGAAGATGCAGTGTGGTGGGGAGATATTAATAAGCGATTTAACGCAGATGAATTTGACGCGTTATACAATCGAATGAAAGCTTATTTAAATGGAAGAGATCTTTATGTAAGAGATGCGTATGCCTGTGCAGACGACGATTACAGATTAAACATTCGTGTTGCAACCGAGAAGCCTTGGTCAAACATGTTTGCTTATAATATGTTTTTAAGACCTACAGCAGAAGAGGTACAAAACTTTACACCAGACTGGCATATTGTATGCGCACCTGACTTCATGGCTGACCCAATTATAGATGGGACTAGACAACATAATTTTGCAATTATCAACTTCACTGATAAAATGATTATTATTGGTGGAACAGGATATACAGGCGAAATTAAAAAAGGAATTTTCTCAGTATTAAACTTTGTTTTACCTCATGAGAAAGATGTGCTTTCAATGCACTGTTCTGCCAATGTAGGTCAAACTGGAGATGCTGCGGTATTCTTTGGTTTATCAGGAACTGGAAAAACGACCTTATCGTCGGATGAAAACAGAAGATTAATTGGAGATGATGAGCACGGTTGGTCCGAGAACGGCGTGTTTAACTTTGAAGGCGGATGTTACGCAAAAACAATTGATTTATCGGAAGCAAAAGAACCACAGATTTATAGAGCAATTAAGTTTGGAGCAATATTAGAGAATATTGGCTTTATTGAAGATACTTCAACTCCTGACTATCACGATTGCGAGATTACGCAAAACACAAGAGTATCTTACCCAATTGATCATATTGATAATATTATGGTTCCTTCGAAAGGTGGAATTCCAAAAAATATTTTCTTTTTAACTGCCGATGCTTTTGGTGTTTTACCTCCAATATCTAAATTGACTCCTGGACAAGCTATGTACCACTTTATTTCTGGATACACTGCAAAAGTTGCTGGAACTGAGGCCGGCGTAACTGAGCCACAAACTGTATTTTCA
>CAJQHR010000041.1 GCA_905478225.1 uncultured Crocinitomix sp. | reverse complement strand
AGCTGTTTCGTGATCGCTTCCTCCATCTATAATTACATCATATGTTTCGCTTAACTCATCTACGTCACCACCAACGTAGCTTTGCGTACGATTCCAAATATCTCTCATAATTTGGTAAGGCTTAAACCAATTCGCTATTGGAATAAACCAATAACCTGCTGCCCATCCCTCAGAGGCAACTAAGCCTTTTTCTCCAGCCTTGTGCAAATTATTATAAGCACGTCTAAACCATTGAATGAAAAGTACGATAAGTACAATTTGGAACACCATAGCTATTAAGGCTACAGCAACTTGTCGTGTATCGTTGGCGTCAGCATCTCGAACTAATGTCATCCAATCACCAGTTAAGAGACGATACTCCATAAAGTCTGAAACTAAAATAATTACATAAACGCCTAACATTACCCAAAAAGCAATTATGGTATTCTTTGCCCGCTCTCTATTGTCTAAAATCTTATTCATTCTTTGTTTTTTTCTTAAGGTTGGTGTATGTTGACTTTTAACCTAAACTCGACTTTTAAATAAATGAGCTAAAGTTCTTAGGTTTGCGCCACAAGTTAAAGATAATTAAATATCCAGCTTCAGGGTAATAATCCTTGCAAATATTTGGATTAGTTAGTTGGTATCAAGTTTAGCTATCCATATCTTAAAAATCAGAAATTTAAGATGGACTTCGGCTAAAACTTCAATTCTTTGGCAAATACGCTGCATCTATAATACTTCCAGAACCAAGCATAATTTAACAAATCTTAAATAAGAGATCGACCATGGCGCAATTTTGCGTAAAGATGAATGGAATAATATTTATCTTTGCACCGCATTATGAATCAATACAAGAAAGTAGCCTTTTACACCTTGGGATGTAAGCTGAATTTTTCGGAAACATCAACCATTTCGCGTAATTTCGAAAGTGAAGGTTATGCAAAGGTTGATTTCACCGATACACCCGACATTTTTGTAATTAACACGTGTTCAGTAACAGAAAACGCGGATAAAAAATGCCGCCAAGTCGTTAAACGTGCCTTAAAAATAAACCCACAAGCTTTTGTAACAATGATTGGCTGTTATGCCCAATTAAAACCCACCGAAATTAGTAAAATTCCAGGCGTTGATTTAGTGTTGGGCGCCAACGAGAAGTTTAATATATTGGCCCATGTCAATGAATTAGAAAAAAACGAAATTGCTAAAGTTGAGGCGGTTAAAATTAAGGAGACAAAAAACTTTGTGCCATCATTTAGCATGGGAGATCGCACCCGCTCGTTCCTCAAAGTACAAGATGGTTGTGATTATTTTTGCACGTTTTGTACCATTCCGTTGGCAAGAGGAAAAAGCAGAAACGCCAGCTTAAAAGAAACCGTTTCCGAAGCTGAAAAAATTGCGCAAACTGCTATTAAAGAGGTTGTGCTAACTGGCGTTAACATAGGTGATTTTGGTCAGGGTGAATCAGAAAACTTTTTTGAATTAGTTCAGGCTTTAGATGCCGTTGAAGGAATAGAGCGTTTTCGAATCTCTTCAATTGAACCCAACCTCTTAAGTAATGAAATCATTGAATTCGTTGCACAATCAAAACGTTTCGTTCCCCATTTTCATATTCCGCTTCAATCCGGGTCTGATACTTTATTAAAAGCTATGCGCCGCAAGTATTTGAGCGGTTTATATGTTGAGCGGTTAGCAAAAATAAAGGAGTTAATGCCGAACGCCTGCATTGGTGTTGATGTTATTGTAGGTTTCCCTGGAGAAACGGAGCAAGAATTTATGACGACCGTTAATTTATTGAAAGACCTCGATATTTCATACTTGCATGTTTTTACCTATTCTGAAAGAGCTAACACAACTGCTAAAAAAATGGCAGATGCTGTTCCAATTCATATTAGAAGAGAACGCAGCAAACAAATGCAGATTTTATCCGATAAAAAACGCCGTGCATTTTATGAAACGCAAATCGGGAAATCAAAAAGTGTTTTATTTGAAGGGGAAGAAAATGGAGATGTAATGAACGGTTTTACTGAGAATTATGTCAAAGTTAAAATTCCATTCAACCCCAATCTAATCAATCAAACCGTAAAGGTTAAACTCACCGAAATTGATTCGGATAACTTGGTAAATGTGGAGTTATTGGAACATATTATTGTGGAATAAAAAAACCGTCTAGTTATACATAGATGCTTTCAAAATGTACAACTTGACGGTTCAATAAATCTATGTAGTTCGCCTAAAACTCAGCTAAGGTTTTATCAATAATTGAAACACAATCCAATAATTGCTCTGTCGTCATGACTAATGGAGGCGCAAAACGAATAATATTACCATGGGTTGGTTTAGCAAGCATACCATTATCACGTAATTTCATGCAAATATCCCATGCGGTAGAGCTATCCTCAGTGTCATTAATAACCATGGCGTTCAACAAGCCTTTTCCTCTTACCAAATTTAGTAGGTCGTACTTGTTCACAAGCTTTTGAACTTCCGCTCTAAATAGGTTTCCTAATTCTCTGGCTTTTACAGCAAGTTTTTCATCCTGCACAACATCTAAGGCTGCAATTGCTACTTTCGCAGCAACAGGGTTTCCTCCGAATGTAGATCCATGCTGACCAGGTTTTATGACATTCATTATTTCATTATTTGCTAATACAGCAGAAACTGGATACGCTCCTCCCGAAAGGGCCTTACCTAAAATCAAAATGTCCGGTGCATTATATGTGCTTTGCTTTTCACATCCATTTTGGCAGGTGCAATTTCCACAAACAGCCAACAAACTGCCGGTTCTTGCAATACCTGTTTGCACTTCATCCGCAATGAAAAGCACACCACTTGCTTCACATAATGCTTTAGCCTCTGTCAAATAACCCTCATCTGGTACAAAAACTCCAGCTTCTCCCTGAATTGGTTCTACTAGAAAACCAGCAATATCATCTTGAGCCAATGCTTCTTCCAATGCATCAATATCGTTATAAGGTATCTTTACAAATCCAGCCGTATATGGCCCAAAGTTTCTTCTTGCATCTTCATCATTTGAAAATGATATAATAGTTGTTGTTCTCCCGTGGAAATTGTTTTCGCAAACAATTATTTTTGCTTTATTTTCTTCAATACCCTTTACTTCGTAAGCCCACTTTCTGCACAATTTAATTGCTGTTTCGACAGCTTCCGCTCCAGTATTCATTGGTAAGACTTTGTCAAACCCAAAATAATCAGTTACATATTTTTCGTAAACTCCTAAAACATCATTGTGGAAAGCACGTGACGTTAACGTAAGTGTTTTTGATTGTTCCATCATGGCATCCACAATTTTTGGATGACAATGACCTTGATTAACTGCCGAATAAGCAGACAAGAAATCGTAATATTGTTTCCCCTCTACATCCCAAACATGAACTCCTTCTCCACGTTTAAGTACTACAGGTAATGGGTGATAATTTTGCGCACCATGCTTATCTTCCAACTGAATTAATTCTTCAGATGATAATTTTTGAACTGTTTCCATTTTTTAATGATTTTAAATGATTAATAAAATAGGCTCGTCACGGAGAGACCCATCCTTTCCTCATTCAGCAAAGCCAATAGAATTAGTATTTGCTTGGGGAGAGAAATCATCCAGAACAAATTTAAAGAATTAATTTCAAAATGTTAAATTAATTCCTCAGTAAAAAGAAGTTTACACGTGTGCTTTATTCCATTTCAATTTCGCCACCAAAGCTCAAATAAAAATCTCCGTTATTTGATCCAGTTTTGTCGCTGAATTTTGACTTAAATTTTGATTTGGCATATCCACTCATGGATGATTTTTTCTCTTCAGTGTTTGTTTCACTTTTGAGTTCAAAACGACATTTATATTTTAAGGCCATATCCTTTAACATTTGCTTCGCCTCATTCAACATCTCATTGGACATTTGTCCCTCTGCAAAAACTCCTAATTTAACCTTCATAATTGTTCATTTTTTATTCAAAACAAAGATAGTATTGCATTTTCGATTGCACGACTCTATTCTAAATATACTACAATGCCCAACGAAATAAACATCTAATAAAACCTTTTATTTAAACGGACTTAATGACAACTATATATACAATTCCCAACAACAAAAAAATAGTTCGAACCGTGTTTACATCATCTATTGCTTATGTTTTAATGCTTGGATCATTAGTTTTTGAATTATTCTGTCCAAATATCGAATTTTATTTGCAACATTTGACCCATGTGTTCATTTGAAAAGTGATAAATGGCTATTGATCAAAAAAATAATTTATTCATACTTATTCGGTCTTTAACCAAGTCGGAAAAGAGGCAATTCAAGCTCTTTTCTGGGCGTTTAGACGGGAATTCCAATGCCAACTTTATGGCACTTTTCAATTTATTGGATAAGATGAAAGTGTATGATGAAGCTGCAATAATCAAAAAGACTCCAATTAAAAAAATGCAGCTGTCAAACACTAAAGCCAACCTTTATCGTCAAATTCTGGTAAGCCTGAGGCTGACACCGCAACAACAAACCACACAAATTATAATTCGCGAACAGCTCGATTTTGCAACCATCCTCTACAACAAAGGACTTTATCAACAAAGTTTAAAAGTATTGGAAAAAGCAAAAAATATGGCCTTAGAAAGCCAGGAGAATAATATCGCTTTTGAAATTGTAGAATTCGAAAAAATAATTGAAACGCAATACATTACGCGCAGTCTAAGCTCAAGAGCAGACAATTTAGCAATACTCACGAAGGAATTAGGAATCAAAAACGTTTTAGCCAGTAAGTTGTCCAACTTATCGCTCCAACTTTACAGTTTTTTGTTAAAGAATGGCTATGCTAAAAACGAAGATGATTACGAACGGACAAAAACTTACTTTTTCTATCATATTCCCCCGTTTGATCTTTCTCAACTGGGATTTAAAGAAAAACTCTATCTCTACATGGCGCAAATGTGGTACAGTTTTATCATTCAAGACTTTAAAGGAAGCTTTAAAAATGCCTATAAATGGACGGACCTTTTTGTTTCAAATCCAAAAATGATCCAAACCTACCCCGTGTTCTTTTTAAAAGGAAATAACTATTTGCTTGATTCCCTTTTTTACCTGCGTTACGCATCAAAATTTAAGCAGGTACTTCACACGTTTAAAAACGCACTGGCGCAAGATAATTTTAAGCATAACGGCAATACGAAACTATTGCGATTCCTCTATTTGCGCTATAATGAACTAAATTTGCACTTTCTAAACGGCACCTACTCTGCTGGAATTGAAATTATTACTGAAATTGAGGCTCATTTAAATTATTATGAATTAAAAATTGACGCCCACCATATTATGCTTTTTTACTACAAATTTGCCTGCATGCATTTTGGAGCTGACGACCATGAGAATTGTATCAAATATTTAGATAAAATTGTAGAGAACAAAGAACTAGGAATGCGCCAAGATTTGATGTGTTATGCCCGAATTCTAAGCCTTATCTCGCATTATGAACTCGGTAAAGACGAGCAAATTGAAGCCTTGATCCGAAATACGTTTAAGTTTTTATTAAAAATGGATGATATGCACCTCGTCCAAGCAGAAATTATAGTATTTATTAGAAGTTTAAGCACCATTTACCCACATGAATTGAAAGACGCATTTCAATTACTACATGGCAAACTAAAACAATTGGAAGATCATCCCTTTGAAAAAAGATCTTTCCTCTACCTCGATATTATTTCTTGGTTAGAATGTAAAATTGACGGCAAAGCCATTCAAGAAATTGTTATCGCCAAGGCGCGATTAATGAAATAAATTACCATTATCTTAGCGCCGTGACTTCTGATAAAGATGCATATTTAATATTAGACCAAACTAGCGAAGGGTTTTATAAAGATAAAGGCTCTAAGTTTTTAGCCTTCGCCATTCCGTGTACCAATAAAGCAGACGCTAAAAATCACATTGACCGGTTTAGAAAAGAGCATCACCAAGCTTGCCATGTATGCTTTGCTTGGCGGTTCGGTGCCGAAAACTATACGGATCGCTACTCAGATGATGGCGAGCCAAACAACTCTGCAGGCAAACCAATTTTTGGACAAATCCTCTCCTTTGAGGTTACAAATATACTCATTGCAGTTGTTCGCTATTACGGCGGAACGAATTTGGGTGTTGGCGGTTTAATTATGGCCTATAAATCTGCCGCTAAGGAGTCGCTGGAACAAGCTAATTTAAAAACACGATTTATTAGCGCTCACTTTCTAATCACACACGATCAGCAAGATACTGGAAACGTGATGAGCGTGCTGAATAAACTAAAAGGACAGATCGTAAATCAAGGATTTGAACACAACCATCCCACGATTAGCTTCCATGTTAAAAGATCAAATTTGGACAACGTTTACACCAGTTTTGAACCCTACCCAAACGTGCAAATTAAACACATTAAAACAAGTTAAAAAACACAGACATTTATATGCAGTTATTGGAACAATTAATAGCCGTTAGAGGCGCAAGCGGAGACGAAAGCAAAGTAACCCGATTCATTTTAGACCAGATCAAAAGTGAATTACCGAATTATAAAGTACAACCCACTATTCTATGTGGGGATGGATTTCAAGATGCCATTATTCTTGTTTTTGGAAAACCGACAACCGCCATTTTTGCACATATCGATTCAATTGGTTTTACTGTTGGCTATAATAATAACCTGATAAAAATTGGTGGTCCACGCACAATTGATGGAATGGAGTTAGTGGGATCAGACAGCCAAGGAGAAATTGAAACAGAACTCATGATCATTGAGCAAGAAAACGGAACCAATTTTTTACAATGCGTGAGCGATCGGACGATTGACCGCGGAACCAACCTTACATTTAAGCCCAACTTCAGACAAACGGAAGATTTTATAAAATCACCCTACATGGACAATAGACTCGGTGTTTGGGTAGCGCTTGAAGTGGCTAGTACATTAGAAAATGGCGCCATAGTTTTCTCAACCTATGAGGAACACGGTGGCGGATCTGTTGGCTTTTTAGGTCGCTATTTGTATGATCACTATCAAATTCGACAAGCACTAATTGCTGACATCACTTGGGTGACAGACGGCGTAACCCATGGCAAAGGCGTAGCTATTTCCATGCGCGACATAGGAATACCGCGGCGTTCATATTTAAACCGGATTATTGAAATTGCTCAAAAAAACCACATTGCCTTTCAGCTCGAAGTTGAAAGCGCAGGTGGCAGTGATGGTACGGCTTTGCAAAAAAGCGACCTCCCTTTCGATTGGTGTTTTATTGGTGCGCCAGAAGATAATGTTCACTCTCCCGACGAAACTGTGCATAAATATGATCTCGCCGCAATGGTGTCGCTTTACAAAGTCTTAATGACGGAATTATAGGTCAAACATCTTCTTTTGTACATTCTAAAATATGTTCGATTGCCTCAATTCTTGCCGTTGTTTTGCAGTTGGCATCAATCACTTTCCAAGGGGCATTTTTCGTATTTGTTTTACGAAACATTGCTTTTTTATACTTGGTATAACCGTTCCAAAGTTCCTGTGCCTTTAAATCAACCGGGGTAATTTTCCATTTTTTAAGCGGACTTTCGGCAATTTCCTTAAATCGTTTCGCTTGTTCTTGTTTTGTAATAGAGAAATAAAGTTTTATCAGCGTAATTCCAGACTCTGTAATCATTTTCTCAAATGGATTAATGTGACGCATGAAATTATTGTACTGATCAATGGTATAAAATCCCATTGCAGGCTCAAAAACCGCCCTATTGTGCCAACTTCTATCAAAGAATACAATTTCACCTGGGTTTGGAAGCTCCTTAATGTATCTTCTAAAATACCATTGCCCTTTCTCAACGTCAGTTGGCTTTGTAAGCGCAACAACCCGCATTGATCTAGGATTAAGATGTTCGAAAAATCGCTTAATAGACCCCCTTTTTCCGGCGGCATATCTACCTTCGAGTATAACGGCGACTCTTTTTTTGTTCTTCGCAATCCATTGCTGCAAATTCACCAATTCAGCTTGCAAATCTTTCAATTGTGCCTCGTAGGACAAATTCCAAATCTGCTTATTCATTTTAAGCCCTCGCGATTTCGACTTTTTTATCATGGCTTTGCGATCAGTGATCGTTGTTAAATCTTTTTCTGTTAGCATATCTCTTAATTACACTTCAAATATCTCCAAATTAGGTTCATTTTTTGGTGAGTTTGAACATAAAAAACATGACATTAATCAGCATATTGCTAAATCGATTTAGAACCAATGATTTAACCGAATTACCACCAGTTTGATTGAAAAAAAGTATAGCAATCAAAACACCCTAAGCTATTTTTTTGTAAATTGGGGTGAATACTCGAAGGGCTTTAAATATGGTTAAAAAACTACTTTTCGCTGCGACATTTATTTTATGTCAGTCAGCCTTCAATCAAGAACAACAATATATTGGTGGTGGCCATTCGCAAGGCGTTACTGTTAGCTCCAGTAGTGATGCCAAACTATATGATGGCACATATACCGCTACCGGCGACAAAACCATTAACGGCGCTGGGTTGGAAGCCAAACAAATGGAAGCTGTTCGTTTCCTCTCACAAGCTACTTTTGGAGCAGACCCGCCTTTGACCGAATATGTAGCGGAAATTGGCATTGAAAAATGGATGGATGAACAATTCGCTATTCAGGCCAACTATCTAACTCCTGCTATCAACGAAATTTTTCAAACTACTTTCGAAACTTTCTTGGCTGAAGGTGGAGATTCGTTGGATTTTACTACTCGACCAAATTGGGTACATCTTGATTATGCTTGGTGGGAAAACACAATTAAAGGAGAAGATTTATTTCGACAAAGAATGGCTTATGCCTTAAGCGAAATTCTAGTTATTTCTGCTGAATCAACCCTGGCCAGTTATGGAGAGGCGCTTGGCGTATATTATGATATCCTCATTGAAAATTCATTCGGGAACTATAGAGACATTATGGATGACGTGTCTAGAAACGTTGCCATGGGCACTTATCTCAGCCATTTGCGAAATGCGAAAACAGACACGGTAAACAACACGAATCCAGATGAAAATTATGCTCGTGAAATTATGCAACTTTTCAGCATTGGACTTTATGAACTGAATCAAGACGGAACCTATCAGTTGGACACGGATGGCAACCCCATTCCAACCTATAACAATGAAGACATTAAGGAATTTGCCAAAGTTTTCACTGGTTTCGGAATTGGAGGGAGAATTGATACAAGTGAAGCCACATTCGCGAATAGCATTTACATTGCTGATGTAACAATCCCCATGAAAATGTGGGATGAATGGCACGAACCAGGCGAAAAACATTTACTTAATGGCTATACCATTCCAGAAGGACAAACGGGTGATGAAGATGTTTCTGATGCTTTAGATCACTTGTTCAATCATCAAAATGTCGCACCCTTTGTTTCCAAAAGACTAATTCAACATTTCGTTAAATCGAATCCAACTCCAGAATATGTAGCTGATATTTCTGCAATATTTGCAGACAACGGTGCAGGTGTACGAGGCGATTTAAAAGCGGTACTAAAATCAATCTTACTTCACTCCGAAGCCAGATCATGCGAATGGATCAGTGACGCCTCACAAGGTAAATTACGAGAACCCATCCTCCGCTATACGACAGTAGCTCGCCATTTTGGTGGATTTTCACCTTACGAAGATCGTTTTTGGAACCTTTCTTATAGTTATAATAATGACGTGGATCAACATCCTTTACATTCTCCTACCGTTTTCAATTTTTTCAGTCCCGGCTATAGCCCGAACGGAGAAATTTCTGAAGCTGGATTAGTAGCTCCTGTATTTGAAATTCATAATTCAAGAACGGGTATTAATTATTGCAATTGGGTGTATTATTGGGTAGAGTATGAATATTTATTGGCTTGCTCAACTAGTGACGTACCTGAGGAAAATGACAATGTGGTGAGCACAAATATGTCGCGACTTTATGAATACGCCAAAGATGCTGACGCTTTGCTCGATCAATTAGACTTATTCCTTTGCCATGGTCAGTTAAGTGAAAGAACCAGGGGGATTATAAAAGAAACTTTACTCGAATATCCTCCCACGGTTATTGGGTTAGCGGAACGAATTCAATTGGCTAGTTACTTAATCTTAATCAGCCCAGATTACAATATTTTAAAATAAGCACACTTAATTTATGGATAATAATTTTGAAGAATCAAGAAGAAAGTTCTTAAGACAATTAAGTGTTGCCTCTGCCTTAGGCTTTGCATCCCCCTTGTCTTCATTGGCTAAATTCAAAAGCATGAACTCAATCATGAGTTCACCTCCCCCTCCGCCATTTGGCAACTATAAAGCCATTGTATGTGTTTTTCTGCATGGTGGAAATGATTCGTACAATATGCTTGTTCCGAACACACCAACCGAGTATGGGCATTATTTTGACACACGATCAAACCTATCATTAGACCAAGCAGACCTTTTATCAATTGGCTCAGGTGACTATGGGTTAAACCCCAATTTACCAGACGTTCGCGACATGTTTAACGACGGCGATTTGGCCTTTATGTCAAATATTGGAACGTTAGTTGAACCCACTACAGTCGAGAGCTACTACAGCGGAGATGCGCAAATTCCAATTGGTCTTTTTTCGCATCTCGATCAATACAAACATTGGCAATCTGCCCGAGCACATGAGCGCGTGACTAAAGGTTGGGGAGGCTATATGGCAGATTTATTAGGATCGACCAATACGAATGACAAAATATCAATGAACGTTTCCTTATCTGGAACAAATAT
The DNA here is from genome assembly GCA_905478225.1 of uncultured Crocinitomix sp. GTDB lineage: Bacteria > Bacteroidota > Bacteroidia > Flavobacteriales_D > Crocinitomicaceae > Crocinitomix. The sequence continues at coordinate 35,306 of CAJQHR010000041.1, read as the reverse complement.
TTTTCAAAACGGATTAAATACAACGCCGTTTTCAATGAATAATAATGGCCCAACATTACCGATAAATTATTATGCAGATTGGGGCCACAATCAAGATCGACGTGCGGCTGTTGACAGCATTTTGAATTATAATTTTGGCGATCCATTTCAAAACACCTATGCCAATGTACTGCACGGGTCAATTGAGGCTGGCGCTGAGTTCAAAGAGGCTTTGGATCTAGTCCCAGAATTTACGACTGTGTTTTCAGCAGATCGACTTTCGCAAGAACTAAAGGTCATTGCAAAAACAATTGCTGCGAGAGAAGCACTAGGGTTTGAACGTCAAATCTTTTTTGTTCGTTACGGCGGATGGGACCATCATGATGCGTTAATTACTGAGCAAGCGGAAAAACTGAGCGTAGTAAACAATGCACTAGTTGAATTTAAAGATGTTTTAAATGAATTAAGCGTTTTTGATGATGTGACCACATTTGTAGGATCAGAGTTTGCTCGAAAATTACTCTCAAACGGAAACGGTAGTGATCACGGATGGGGTGGTAACTCAATTGTAATGGGCGGAAACGTAAACGGGAATCAAATTTACGGAACATACCCTACCCTTCAAATTGATGGGCCAAATTATTTAAACGGAGGAATTATGGTGCCAACTACTGCCGTGGATTCCATGTTCGCTGAGTTAGCTTTATGGTACGGCGTTGAACCTGGAGATTTAGGCACGATCTTCCCTAATCTTGTTAATTTCCACGACTTAGGGGGATTATCAACCGATACACCTCCAATTGGATTTATGAATATGTAAGCTATGAAAAAACTAATATACCTTTCAGCATTTTTATTTTTAGCGAATCTTTCATTTGGTCAATGCTACCCCGATAGACATAACACGTCTTGGTTTGATGGTTGGATTTCTTGCGAAACGAGCGAAAACCCTAACGAAATCAGAGGAGAAAGCCATTGGATTTCTTATGATTTTGGGGCGCTATACGAACTAAGCGAATTAAAAATTTGGAACATCAATGATCCAGACCTGCTTTCAAACGGCGCTCAAAACGTCATTATTGATTACTCGATAGACGGTATTAACTGGACAGAATATGGACAAGAAATTTTTCCAAAAGCTACCGGCGTCAACAATTATCAAGGAGATGTGATAGCGGACTTGGAAGGAATTAAGGCAAAACATCTTTTAATTACTGTTGTTGACAATTATGGTGGGGATTGCGCAGGTTTTGCAGAATTACGCGTTGCTGTTGACTCCACAAAAAGCGACAATGAAGACATCTGCATCATAGCAGACGTCTACCCTAACCCTGTAAAAAATGAATTCTCCGTGTTTTTAGAAAAAAAATGCTTGGGTGACGTTTATATGGCAATTGAGGACGCTACTGGACGAACTGTTTTGGCTGAAGAAATCATTAAACTCTACGACACAAAAGTCATTGACGCCAGTCAATTTGGACCAGGTGTTTATTTTGTTTGCTTGCGCAATGGAGAAATCTTAGAACGGATTAAAATTGTTAAGCAATAGGTATAATGAAAAAATCCCTGTCCACATAATGCGGACAGGGATTTTGATTCACTTAATTAATTGATCTATTTCGTAAACAATAACTCACGCAATTTTGGTAATGGCCAAATTTCATCATCAACCATAATCTCTAATTTATCTGCATGATATCGAATATTGTCAAACATTGATTTTACATTATCGCAATAAGCATAGGCCTTTTCACGTGTATCTTCCATTACATTTGCCTTCTTGCGCTCATCAATCATTAAATTCACTTTGTCGTTCATTGCATTGACATGCTTAGAAATTGACTTAATGAAGTTAATTTGAGTTCTTGCCGCTTCTTTTCCATCTTTAGCTCCAAGCACATCAATTAATCCTTTCGCATTGTTTATTAAAATATTTTGGTACTCAATGGCTGCAGGCATTATGTGGTTTTTAGCAATATCACCTAAAATCCTTGCTTCAATTTGAATTTTTAAAATATAGTTTTCCAATTCAATTTCATGACGCGCCTCTAATTCAACGGGGCTTAAAATACCCAGTTTATTGAAAAGGTCCTTTACTTCAGCTTTAGCATAAACATCCAACGCTCGTGGCGTATCTTTTAAGTTCGAAAGTCCTCTTTTCGCTGCTTCCTCTACCCATTTTTCTCCGTATCCATTTCCTTCAAACCTAATCTTTTTAGACGCCGTGATCAATTTTTGTAATTCACGTAAAATCGCCTCATCCTTCTTATCGCCTCCTGAAATTCGCTGATCTACCTCTTTTTTGAATTCAATTAATTGATTTGCAATAATCGTATTAAGCACAGTCATGGCTTGTGCGCAATTGGCAGTAGAACCTACGGCTCTAAACTCAAACTTATTCCCTGTAAAGGCGAATGGTGATGTTCTATTACGATCCGTATTGTCTAATAAAATTTGCGGAATTTTACCAATATTCAATTTCAATTCAGTCTTCGCCTCAGGCGTTAATTTGCCCGCCAAGATGCTTTCTTCCATATCGTCTAACATTTTTGTTAATTGCGAACCAATAAATACAGAAATAATTGCTGGTGGTGCTTCATTAGCTCCCAGGCGGTGATCATTTCCTGCTGATGCGATTGATGCTCTTAACAAATCTGCGTTATCATGGATAGCCATGATCGTATTCACGAAAAATGTTAAAAACTGCATGTTGGACTTAGGGTTTTTACCCGGCTGTAAAAGATTTACTCCAGTATCCGTTGCCATTGACCAGTTATTGTGTTTTCCTGAACCGTTAATTCCTGCAAATGGTTTTTCGTGCAATAAAACTCTAAAATTATGTTTTGATGCCGTTTTCTCCATCACATCCATTAATAATAGGTTGTGATCATTTGCAATGTTTACTTCTTCAAACATTGGTGCGCACTCAAATTGATTTGGTGCTACTTCATTATGTCTTGTTGCTACAGGAATTCCTAATAGATGCGATTCATATTCAAAATCACGCATAAACGCAGTTACACGATCCGGAATAGAACCAAAATAGTGATCATCTAATTGCTGGCCTTTTGCAGGTGCATGTCCAAACACTGCACGCCCAGTCATCATTAAATCTGGCCTTGCATTAAATAAAGCAGTATCTACCAAAAAATATTCTTGCTCCCAACCCAAAGTTGCCCCTACATTTGAAACGTTCTTATCAAAATATTGACAAACCTCTCTTGCTGCATTCTCTACTTTATCTAATGCCTTTAATAACGGCATTTTAAAATCTAACGCTTCTCCAGTATAGGCAATAAATACGGTAGGAATACATAAAGTTTTCCCCATTACAAAGGCTGGTGAAGTTGGATCCCATGCCGTGTATCCCCTTGCTTCAAATGTATTTCGAATACCACCATTCGGGAAAGATGAAGCATCTGGTTCTTGTTGTACTAATAAATCACCTTCAAAACGCTCAATTGCCTTGCCCGGCCCAATTGGCTTAAAAAAGCCATCATGCTTTTCCGCAGTTGACCCTGTCAAAGGCTGAAACCAGTGTGTATAATGCGTTGCTCCCTTAGAAATTGCCCAATCTTTCATTGCTGTAGCAATTTGATCAGCATGCAAACGATCTACATGCGTACCTAACTCGATTGCAGATTTAACGACCTTGTAAGCGTCTTCTGTTAAACACTCACGCATTTTATCTAAATGAAAGGTGTTTTCTCCAAAATATTCGGAAACACGTCTTGCACCAGTTTCAATGTGATTAGCTTCTCGGCTTAAAACTTCATCAAGGGCACTTTTTCTTGAACTAGACATAGTAAAATATATTTTTTTGCCAAATGTAGCTCATTTAATGGGGGTGCTACGACAAAAAAGTACTTTTTTTATTAACAACCCCCTATTTTTATTCACTATTTTAAAAAAAATTGAATTTTTAATATTTTAACTTAATGACAATAATTCAAAAAAACACCTAATCGAGACATTTTGTCATTAACGAAATAGAAAAACTGTCATTTTGACGCTATTTTTATATGTTTTTAAACTTGGTATTTTATTTGACCTGTAAGATTTGTAAACATTTAAAAAATTAACAAAATGACACTAATTAAAAAACGACAAGAATTACCAGTTTTCGGAGATATGATGGCAAACCTGTTTGACGACAAATTTTTTGAGCCAATGCACCGACAAAATGCAAGAAATATTCCTTCAGTAAATATTTTTGAGGATAAAACAGATTTCACAATTCAATTGGCGGCTCCGGGAATGAAGAAAGAAGATTTTAAGATTGACTTAAAAAAGAATAGCCTATTCATTTCCGCTGAAAAAGAAGCTAAAACCGAAAAGTCTGATGAAAAGTACTCTTTACGTGAATTCAACTTCAGTTCATTCAACAGATCCTTTACACTGCCTAAAAACATTGATAAAGAAGGGGTTTCAGCTCAATATCATGATGGAATTTTAGAAGTGAAAATTGGCAAAAAAGAAAAACCAGACGAAAAGGTAAAAACAATTTCAATTAACTAATTTTTTTTTCATAGCTGCTTTTTTATAATTGAAAAAGCGAATACAAAAAAACCGTCGTGCATTTGAGAACCTCAATGTACGGCGGTTTTTTTTATTTAGTTAAGCCTTTATACTACTAACCTTCTCTATTCTCAGTTTCTGCCGCAGCTTCTTGTAACTCTTCTCTTAATCGATCATACTCCTCGCCGCTTCCTTCTTCTTCAGTCATACCGCCTATTGTTTCGGTTAAAATGCGCAAAGCATTTCTAGTATTATCCTTCATTATTAACGAAATGTTCATCTCGTTCATATCACCAATTCCTTCTAAAGATTGAAGTTGGTTAATAAGAACCTCGGCATCATCCAAATCATCCATTCCCGCCATTGCTGCAAAATCAAGGAACATTCCAAACGGCTCTGAAGATAATACACCATCATAATTTGGAACTTTACTTGTTGTTCCATTCTTCACTTTAACAGCCCATAAGCTATCGTTAGTAGAAAACAATATATCATCTGAAATTACGATAAACGCTTCGCCTTTTTGAAGAATTCCGTCACCAATAGAATCGCTTGCTGCTACCAATTCAGATAAAGCACCAATGTCATCAATTCCTAAAACTAGGCCAAAAATAGGCATAGCCTCTTTACTTTCATAAGGATCACCATATCCCCAATCATTGATTGTGGTCTTCATTTCAAAATGATCAACGATAAAAAGAATATCTCCAGTTAAACCAGTCTTTGCATTTTCTAAACTGACACCCATCTCGTTTAACTCCTCTTCGAGATCATTGTATTCGCGATCAGACATTTTGTCTTTTGAAAAATCAAGTCCTTTCTTTAAGTCAACATTATAGGCTAAAGTAAACATTGGGTTTTCAGAATTTCCAAAAGAAAATAATTCAGAATTTACTGGACCATCTCCCATGAAATCAATTTTTTCCAACAATTTCGTAGATAAATCACCAACCCATTTCATATCAACACTACCATTGGTAAAGTTGATAAACATATCACAATTCACACCTTCAATCAAATCCTTGTTTTCATTCAAGTCATCACTCATGCCCATAGACATTTCTTCAGCGTAGCTATAAAATGGCTCTCCCTCAAAACGGATTGCGATATCAGACGTGTTTTCTAAAAACGTTTGATAAAACTCATTGACCTCGCCTTCCTCAGCCGCTTTAATCAACTCTATTGTTTTATCCACAGTTTTCATACCGTCTTTTGACCCTCCACTAAAAACAGATGCTAAGTCCATAGGGATGCTTGTTGCAATTGCAATATCTTCATCCCAAACTAAGACGTAATTATCACTTTCTTTTAATACGTACTGAAATCCGTCCTTCTCGCTTATAGTAGCATTGGCCTCTGTTTCTAGTAACTCCTTAAAAGCAACTTCATCCTTTAATTTATAAATTCCGTAAAATTTAGGAGTATATCCTCCACCTTTACCCATGATTATTTGAACTGGTACACTGTAATCAAGTCCAGTAATTTCTTCATCAATGAAAAAGCCCAATAACATTTCTAACGTATAAGGCAATGCTCCATCCGTTGCACCTGATTTTTCAATAATATTTCCAGGTGTCATATTCATCACGAAAAATGGTGACTCTATCTTACCTATAATGGCCGAAACCTTTTCTTCTCGGGTTCTATCAGCAGAACAACTTGCTAAACCTGCAACAAATAAAGCTAATAAGACTACCGACCAATTTATTCTTCTCTTTTTCATAATCATAATTATTCCAACAAAGTTAATTAAATCTTCTTTGAAATCGTTAAAAGGAGTCCTAACTTTGCGCTGTGCATACTATTGAACCATATTATAACTGGAGAGGATTCTATATCGCATCTGAAGATATACAGTCTCCTTTCTTTGAACGCATATATAGCGAATTTGAATTCACCGATTCCATCTATAATTTTTGCATTCATCCGCAATGGGATAATATTGGCTCCCCCAGCTTGTTCATTAAAATTCTTTACGCCGAATATGACAGCGGTATCGCTATTATAGAATTGTTTGGTGAATGGAATGATGTTATCAATAACGACATCATGCTATTTAAGCGAGACATTGCGGAGGGACTCATGGAAAATGGCATTTCCAAATTTGTTTTAATTGCAGAAAACCTGCTCAATTTCCATGGAAACGAGGAGGATTATTATGAAGAATGGTTAGATGAAGTTGAAGATGTAGATGGTTGGATTGCATTAGTTAATCTGCGTCCCCACGTCCAAGATGAATTGAATAACTATGACTTGGACTATTATTTCTTAATGGGCGGCGAACTTGAAGAAGTAGACTGGCGAACTGCCACACCACAACAATTTATATCGCGCATTGAACAATACGTAAAAAATAGACTTGACTGATTTATAGGATATTAAAACTGAAATTAGATGAATCAAAACGTTAAATATTCTGGAGGAAATACAAAAAAAAACTCCCATTATATGTTAAAATTGATTTCAAGCGAATCGTATAAAATCCAAGAGTTGAAAGAATCAATTGTCCGGAACAATGAACAAGAACAGCTACTAGAAAAAAGCTCGTAAAGCCCTATTTAAAAGGAGTTTTCGATTTGGAACTACACTATTAGTTATTTCTTGCGAATATTAAATCTCACCTTTTTTAGCGTATTATAAATGGAGAGACAAACGAAATATTGGAAACTAGGAATTCAATAATAAAATCATTTCCAACCTATTTTAAAACAACTCAGCTTAAAAATATGCGTATATTTATCAAACCAAATAAAAAATAAAAATTATGACTAAAAACAAACTTATCTTAGGAGCTCTGGCTCTAGGTTTATCTGCTGGAGCGTTCGCACAAGCAGAAAAATTCGTAGTACTTGAAGAGAAAACAGGTACTTGGTGTGGATGGTGTCCTTACGGAACTGTTGAATTTGCTATATTAGAAGATGATGAGCCAAACTTTATTGGAATTGCTGTTCACAATTCAGATCCAATGGAAGTAACTTCTTATGATGATCAAAGTGCTGCATCTTTCCCAGGTTTCGGTGGATATCCTTATGCTGTAGCTGACCGTATCGAAGGTGATCACGCTGCATATGCTGGTGTTGGATTCGCTACAAGAGAAACTGAAACCCCAGTTGCTGCTATTGATGTACATGGTTACATTAGCGGAGATCAATTAGAGATTAGAATTCTTTGCCAATTTGATTCTCAACAAACAGGAGACTGGAGATTAGCTGGTGTAGTAACTGAAGATGGTGTAACTGGAACTAGTTCTGGATACGCTCAAGCAAATTACTTCTCAGGTGGTAGCCCACTTACTGGAGCTGGACACGATTGGCAAGCTGAGCCGAATCCGGTACCTGCTGCTGATATGGTTTATGATCACGTTGCAAGAGCATTAGGTGATGATGAATTAAATGGTGTTGATGCATCTTTGCCTGCAACTATGTCTACAGGTGTTAATTACTGGTATTCTTACTATGTTGATATTGATCCAGAATGGGATCTTAACAACATTCACGTTGTTGCAATGTTAGTTGAGCCTTCTGGTACGATTAACAACGCTGGAAAAGGTGATGTTGCTAGTGGTGAAGTTGGAACTGTTGGTTTAGAAGAAGCTGCTGCAAATATATTTGCAATCACTGCTTTCCCTAACCCGGCTTCAGAATTTGTTAACTTAACTGTTGACTTACAAGAAGCTTCTTCAGTATCAATTGAAGTAATTAACATGTTAGGTGCTGTTGTTTCAACTATCGAAACTCAAAACTTAGCTATCGGAACTCATTACAATGAGATTAATGTAGCTGACCTTACTGAAGGTGTTTACTTCATCAAAACGACTGTTAACGAAACAGTAGAAATGACTAAAATTGTTGTTCAATAGTATTGAATAATAAATATAAGTACTAAGATCCTGTCTCGTTTATTCGAGGCAGGATTTTTTTTGTGCTTGATTTTCCGGACGTTTAGTTTAATTCGACATTTCATTTTCTTCCTGAAGCTTCGGTAAAGCAAGACGAGAATCTCAATGACCTGCTGCCTTATCATTAAAACAACTCTTAAGTTATTTTCACTTAAGCGAAACGTTTATCTAAACTGACATATTGAAGAAAAAGCAATGAATCTGGCTTGACTTAAACCGGTTTTAGCATATCACAAACCACCTTATCAACTGGGAAAGTGAATTGATTAGAAGAAAGCTCAGACAATTTAACCCAGCGAAAGTCTTGCTCGCCGTCCTTTAAATCTCTTTTGGTTGCGGCAATCTTAATCGCATCTAGTTGATTTGTAGATACCAAATAATAAAAACTCAACAACTGATCTTTAGGATTAAAGACAGAGACTTGCAAAAAATCATTGACGTAATAGAATGTATTAAGATCAATTTCTATATTCAATTCTTCAATAAACTCACGTTTCAAACAAGCTGACAAACCCTCCCCCTTCTCTAATCCTCCGCCAGGAAACTTAGTCATAGGAAATCCGCCACGTTGCTCATCTGTTACTAATACAGCATTGTTATGAATTAATAATCCGTATACCCTGAGGTTAAAATTGTTTACTATTGATCGTTGATTCATTTAATGAAGTATTTATTCTCAATTTCAAAAGAATTAACAAAGCTAGCTTAATCCTATGTAAAATGAACAATATTGTATGAACAATGTTGTATATTTGGAGACGAAAATCACGTTAAATATACTTTTTCATGGCGGTGAGTAAAAAAGAGCTAGAGTTCAATAAAAATGAAGATACAATGCGCATGCAAATCTCTGATATGGAGAGAAAGCTAGAGGAAGTCTACTTAGGCGGTGGAAAAAAGCGTATTGAAAAGCATCATGCCAAAGGCAAGCTAACGGCCCGCGAAAGAATCGAAATGCTAATCGACCCCAACTCAGAAACAATTGAAATTGGAGCTTTTGTAGGAGAAGGCATGTATGAAGAATATGGCGGATGCCCTTCTGGTGGTGTGGTTATTAAAATCGGATACGTTTCTGGCAGACAATGCATAATTGTAGCCAATGATGCAACAGTAAAAGCAGGAGCCTGGTTTCCTATTACAGGTAAAAAGAATTTGCGCGCTCAAGAAATTGCCATGGATAATCACCTTCCAATTATTTATTTGGTGGACAGTGCAGGCGTTTTTCTTCCTTTACAGGACGAAATCTTTCCTGACAAAGAACATTTTGGACGAATATTTAGGAATAATGCCGTTATGTCCTCACAAGGAATAACCCAAATTGCAGCGGTTATGGGAAGTTGTGTAGCGGGCGGAGCCTATTTGCCCATCATGTCTGACGAATCATTAATCGTTAATAAAACAGGGACTATTTTTCTTGCGGGATCATACCTGGTTAAAGCAGCCATAGGTGAAACAATCGATAATGAAACACTTGGTGGAGCGACAACACATACTGAATTAAGCGGCGTTTGTGATTACAAATCGGAAAATGACGAAGAATGTTTGAAAACTATTCGTGATTTAATGAGTAAAATCGGTAAAAAAGACAAAGCAGGATTTGATAGAATTGAAGCCGTACCACCTAAACTGAATGAACGAGAAATTTATGGCATTTTCCCAGAAAACCGGGCAAAACCATATGACATGCGTCAAATTGTAAAACGTCTCGTTGATAATTCAGAATTTACAGAATATAAAAAAGACTACGGAAAAACAATTCTAACCGGTTATGCGCGTATTGATGGATGGAGTGTTGGAATTATCGCAAATCAGCGCGAAGTAGTGAAAAACGCCAAAGGTGAAATGCAATTTGGTGGTGTCATATATACTGATACCGCTGATAAAGCAGCTCGTTTTATCATGGTTTGCAATCAGAAAAACATTCCGCTCGTATTTTTACAAGATGTGAGTGGCTTTATGGTTGGATCTAAATCGGAACATGCAGGCATTATAAAGAACGGCGCAAAAATGGTAAGCGCCATGTCAAATTCTGTGGTACCAAAATTCACAGTGATTTTAGGAAATTCTTACGGCGCAGGTAATTACGCTATGTGCGGAAAAGCGTATGATCCACGATTAATTGTTTCATGGCCAACGGCTGAATTGGCTGTGATGAGTGGCGCCTCAGCTGCTAAAACTTTAGCACAAATTGAAGTTGCTTCATTAAAACGCAGTGGAGAAGAAGTGGATGAAAGCAAACAAAAAGAAATTTACGATAAAATTAAGGCGCGATATGACGCCCAAATTTCGCCTTATTACTCGGCGGCAAGACTATGGGTAGATGCCATTATTGATCCGCTAGAAACTCGAAAAGTAATTTCTATGGGCGTTGAAATGGCAAATCATCATAAAACCGATAAGCGCTATAATGTTGGTGCTATTCAAACTTAATAGCTGTTAAGACTGCTGCAATTTTCGTATTTTTAACTAAAACTAACAGCTTGTTGCGATACATTTTTACATTTTTAATTATATGTGCTACCATTCAGGTTTCGGCGCAGAACTTTGTTTTTACGAACGGAGATTCGCTAGTGGAACAATTTGAAATAAACGACTATTCATGGGCACATACCAAAATTGAAAATTTAAGTGCCACCTCCGTTGTTTATAAATGGGAAATGATCACATTTGATCATCCAGAAAGTTGGCACTTTTCTATCTGCGATCTCCCCTATTGTTATACAATGGGAGAAATGAGCGGCACTATGTATCCTGCCGCTGCTGAGTCCATTGATGCTTATCTAACTGTAAACTTAGACGCCCCAACGGTTGATACGGGATTTTATCAAATCAAAGTTTGGGATGAATTATTGCCTGACAATTCTAATACATTGGACATTACAATGATTTCCACCCCGGCTTTTTCAATTACTCAAGAGTTACCTTTAGTTGGTTCGCCTTCTTTTATAATTCTGTTGAATAGTAAAAGCCTCATTTTAAAGAATCCTAGCAAAGAAGTTGCCTATTTCGAATTTCACAACCAAATGGGACAATTAATACTAACTAATCAACTTAGCGCTGAAAGTGATAAAAGTATTCCCTTACCAAACCTAAAACGCGGGATTTATATTGGGCGGTGTTGGAATAATGAAAAGACGATTGATATTCGTAAAATATATATCCCATAAAAATAGTGTAATTCATCCTGCAAGTCTAGCTGAGCAAGTCATTGAAAGCGTGACCTTAATAGGATTCCATTTGTCTACATATCTAAAATTATTTGTGTGGACAATTATTCGTATATTGTATCAAATTAAAGAACGACATGAAAACACTTTTTACTTTTTTATTCGCAGCAACTCTTATTCCTTTCTCCGGAATCTCTCAAAACTTTAGTTTCGTATCTGGAGATTTGGTTGAAAAAGAAATTACTCTTAATGAATTTGAAAACGGTGAAAGCAAAATTTTAAACTCGAGTGATGAGTCAGTTGTTTTTGAATGGGAAATGATCACATTCGACCAACCAGAAACTTGGGATTTCTCAATTTGTGATTATACGGTTTGTTATACTGAAGGTGAAACTGCAGGAACAATGATAGCTGTAGATCCTGGAAGCGAATCTGCTTTTATTCGTGTGAATGCGTTTGCTGATGTTGCCGGAGTTGGAACTTATGAATTCGTCATTTGGGATCAAGCATTCCCTGATGATACGGATACGTTAACGATTATTTTGACAGCATTGGATAACGCTAGCATTAACGAAGCATTGACTTCAGATAAATTAACTGTTACCTCACCAGTAAATGATCAAATGTTCGTTTCAAATAAATCTGGCGAAATGGCAACTTTTGCTGTTCTAAATCTTTCAGGTCAAGTGATTTCAAATGGATATGTTGGACCACATGAAAATATTACAATTCAAACGAGCGATTTAAATTCAGGCTTATATTTCCTTAGTTTTCAAGACAGTGGACAAGTTATAAAGACTGAAAAAATTATCATTCAGTAGTCTAAGAATTTCAACCTAACCTTATGAGATTTTGTTTAATTCTAATTGGAGTTTGCTTCATAATGACTTCACGCGCAACAATTATTGAACAAGAGTTGTGGATTAACAACGGAGTTTCAAATATCGTAGATAGCCCTGAAATTCCTTACACAGCGTTCAATCCGAGTACAGAGTTTGAAACGTTAAATGCAATTTTAACCGTTTCTATTGGCGACACCATTGCTTTTACCATTCACAATAACGATAGCTTGATGCACGGCTTTAACATTAAAAATGTTACGGTACCAGGTGGACCTTACACTATTGCACCAGGAGATTTTATTACAGTTGACGTTCCTTTCGAAAATTACGGCGCTTATATTTATTATGACGATTACAATTATCCCCATTTTAAATCGTTAGGCGCAGCCGGAACAATAATGGTAGGCAATACAGAACACCCTTTATTTTATTGGAACATGAAAGAACATGATAAAACTTGGAATGTGGCCACCACAGAGGGAGTTTACGGTCCAATTGAGGATTATGCACCACTTTACTTTACCATTAACGGCTTAAGCAATCCAGAAACACAGGACGATCCACTTTCGCGAATTACAGGAAATGTTGGCGACACATTAGTTGTTTGCATAGCGAATACAGGACAAATGACCCACTCTATACATTTTCACGGTTATCACGCAACAATTACTTATTCTTCAGCAAACCCTGGCCATATCCATCGCATAAAAGACACTTTTCCTGTGCAAGAAATGGAAACCATTCTCGTTTATCTTGTGCCAGATAAAATTGGTAAATACCCGGTACATGACCATAACTTGGTAGCAACTTCTGGAAATGGAATTTATGCAAATGGAATGTTTCACATAATTGATATTGTAGAATAATGAAAGCGCTATTCATTTTCTTAATAGTCCTGACCTGCAGCAATGCGGGTTACACACAAATTGATGAAAGTTGGGTAATAATTGCGCGGAATTCAGGAACTTATATTGCTGTTGACGGATATGAAGTAAGACTAATGGGCTTTACAGAAAGTATTGGTTCTTCTGTTAGAATTCCTAGTCCAACCTTGCGCGCAACAACTGGCGACAGCGTTAAACTCCGACTTTACAACCTTTCACAAGGCGCGCCACATACCATCCATTTACATGGGTTAGATGTGAATCAACAAAACGACGGCGTTCCTTCACTTTCCTTTGAAGTTGAGCATGATTCTTCCGGTTATTATTATTTCAAGGCGCCGCACCCAGGTACCTACCTCTATCATTGTCATGTGCTATCGCCCGTTCATGTGCAAGGCGGTATGTACGGTATAATTGTCATTGACGCTGAGGATCCATACGTTACTTGGGACGGTGGATATGCATTTGATAAGGAATACCATTGGTTAACGTCAGAAATTGATACCATTTGGCATAACGACACCATTATCAATCATGAACACGAGGATGGAATGATGGATAATATTCCAAAAATTTATGACCCGCAATACTTCCTAGTCAACGGAGGTCAAGACTTTCAGCACGAAGAGATAGACGGAATAAATGTACACGAAGGAATTGAAACCAAAATCCTGTTACGCCTAATCAGTATTGGTAATTATGCCAATAAATATACGTTTCCGCCCGAATTAAATGCCACCATTATTTCATCAGATGGGCGACCATTACCGGCCGCTGAGGAAAGCGATACGCTTTGGATCTTCCCTGGTGAGCGTTACCAAGTACTTTGCAATCCATTAACCGAATTTGTTGACTCCGTTCAGGTGGATTACCATAATTTAGCAATGGGACCTGCAAGCGGAACACAATACATTAATGTCGTTATTGAAGGGGTTTTTAATTTACCGAAAATTGAGCGTAAACGCATTAACTTCTACCCTAATCCAAGTGAAACCTATTTGCAATTTTCAATGCAATCTTTTGACTATAGGATTTTTTCGATTTCAGGCGCATTAGTTGAAAAGGGCCAAACCACTAGCGGTTTAGTAAATACTGAAAGACTTCAAAGCGGTAACTATTTAATTCAGGTGGATTCTGAATTGGAAAAGACAACGTTCTTTTTTAATAAGAAATAGTTTCGAAGATCTTTTGAAAGCGAGCAGAATAATGATAATATTAAAGACTAAAATATCTGAAGTGGTTCAAAGATATTTTTGAGGCGTTTGAAATATGAGCAATTTTAAAACCAATACTATGGGATTATTTAGCAGAAAAAAGAATAAAAAAGTAAAACTATCTCCCTCTGAAAAAAAAGTCTTGGAAAAAGACCAAGAACTTTTGGCGGCCGCAGCTGCACTTAACACACAAAACGATTCATATGAATCTCCATTTGCTTCTATGTCGAGTTTTAAAAAAATATCACCTTTAACCTATGCTTGTGAAACAGGGATGATACCAAGAGTTAAAGAGGCCATTAATAGCGGAAGTGATGTGAACGAAACTGATGAAGAAGGCACAACTCCAATGCACGCCGCGGCAAAAAATGGGTATTTAGAGATCGTGAGTCTTTTACTAACGCTTGGGGCTGACAAAAATAAATCAAATACAAATGGACTTCTACCGTTTGATCTTGCAAAAGAAAAGGGGCATCAATCAATAGTTGATTTACTGAACAACAATTGATCGAAAGAAAAAGTGAGAAAAAATATTAACGAGGCCGAATTGTCTTTATTCATCAATTGTCTCACTCAGCTGAGGTGATTTTTCACTTTTGAATTATGAATCTTCTATGAATTGATCTATTTGTAGGTTGACAAAACTAAACAGATTGTTGCAATTCCCCCTTCTTTTATCTCGTTCTTTTTTCTTGTTTTGACAATTGCATTTGACAAAATTATTATTCCACTTTTGCTTGAACAGTTTGAGTAAGGTAAGGATATCCTTGCTTATTTTAAAAATGTCTACACTTAGTATCTCATAAATCCACAAAATTACTAGACTTTTATTAACTTAGGAGTCACACGAAAGCCTATGAAAATAATTCTACTTGCCTGCACTCTCTTTTGCGCTTCTCTAACTTTTTCTCAATCGAATAATAACGGACAGTTAGATACAATTTCGGAATTCACCACAATTACGACTGTATACGCCACTATGCCTGACGGTACAAAGTTGGCGACGGACATTTATTTACCCATAATTTCTGACTCCATTACAACTGCGATAGACTTTGATGACAGCACTTATATCATCCAAATTATACCAAAAGGAACCCAACTATTTGTTTACGATTCAACCGGAAATGAGGCCAATGAAAATCCGTTCAAATTACCAATGGTATTTACGCGAACGCCTTATGGAAAAGGCAGCTACGACGGATTTGGAGTCTATTTAAATGTTTTAGGGTACGCCTACGCCTTGCAAGATATGCGCGGAAGGTACGAATCAGAAGGTGTTTATTTACCCATGTATAGTGATGCTTGGGATAAAAGCGTTTATCACCCCGTAGAAACACATCCACTTGATATAACCGATATTAGCGACCCCAAAAACGGCTTATACCATCAAGATGGGCGATTCTCAATTGACTTTTTAAAAGATAGTTTATATAAAATGTACGATCTTGATGGAGATGGTATAGCGGAAACCAATGATCCTATATACAACGGCTCCATTGTCATGTTTGGAGCATCTGCTTTGGGAAATACACAATATCAAGCAGGTGCAGCTTTTAAAAATGACGTCACACAAGACGGATTAAAAGGAATGGTGCCTATTGTGGCTACAAATGAGCACTTTAACTGCGTTTTACAACACAATGGTGTATTTCGTCAAGCTTTAGTGCAAGGATGGCTTACAGGCCAATTGCAAGACAATGTCGATATTGATCCAAGTGATATGGATATTCAAAACAATATCCACTCCATATTCGATTATGGAAATATGAGCGGAGACAGTGTAATTTCAACTGCCGTGGATTATATCACCACCGTGAAAGACTATAACGGTTATACAGGAATGTATCCCAACTTTGCGTATAGAACAGACGCCAATGCCAATTGGGCGCCAATTGACCAAGATGGAGAATCCGATCCCGACGGCACTATAAACCGTTATACAAATATGGAATTGCCCATGTATCACCTCACTGGTTGGTGGGATATTTTTATTGACGGGCAGCTTGAAACGTATAACCATATCATGACAAATACGAGTGAGTCCACCCAATCGAATCAAAAAATGATCATTGGTCCTTGGACACACGCTACCATTTCTTCAGACGCCGTGGGCGACATAGTTTACCCGGCTTCTGTCAAAGACATTAAGTTGGTGAATACTGAGGTTGAGGATGCAAACCTCACCGAATTGGTTGAAGGTGATCTCGTGGATTGGTTTCGTTATTTATTAAACTATAACGCCGATAATTATTTGGGCGAACCAAAGGTATTCATTCCTGAAAGTAATGTTTGGCAAAGCGTAGGAACATCTTCCATTCGCATTCCATCAAAAGATTCATATATTTCATATTCAGAGTTTATCAATTATTTGGGCGGGTTTGGTCCAATCTCTGGAATTTCAATTGAATTAAATAATGATGGAGCCATCACACCACTTGTGATTGACCTTCCTGCAGATACGACCAATCAGCAAGCAGGCACTTCTCCAGTTACAGAGCCCGTTTCAGAACCTGTAAATTTTGAAGACGTTCCAAATATTAGGTATTACGTTCCCGGTCCAGTTGGAGACGGAATTGCGGCAAATGCCAAAGCAGGAAATTATTGGAGCTCAGCGGATGAATTCCCTTTAAAGCAAGGATGGCGCTGCTACCCCATGTTTTTGCATGCAGACGGATCGATTGATACCATTGCACCGATTGTCACGGAAGAACAAGTCGGTTATAATCATGATCCAGACGATCCGATTTACACAATTGGCGGCGGAAACTTAGCCATACCAACTCCAGAAGGTGATCGTGTCAGCGCTGGTCCGCTTGACTATACTGATTCAAGCTTTGCAGCGGTAACCATGGATCGTGATGGTGTGATTAGCTTCATGTCAGGCGCAATCAAAGATTCATTGAGCATCATTGGAATTCCTAAGGCAAAAATATATGCCTCTTCCACTCCACTTTCAGGACCAGAAGGTCCTACAGATACCGACTTTTTTGTACGAATCCTGGACGTTTATCCTGACGGCAGAGAGTTATTTGTGGTTGAAGGTGCTGTGAACGCTAGAGCACGAGATTATTCAAAACAACTCTCTACTGGAGCTGAGGACATTGATATTTCTTATTCAAATATTGAAGCCGGGGAAGTTTATGAATACGAATTCAACCTTTTACCTATTGCCTACACTTTTGGACATGATCACCAAGTTAAAGTCTTAATCAGCAGTAGTAATTGGCCGCGTTACCAATCCAATGCCAATGTACCAATTGAGCACGGAGATTTTTTCAGACGCACCCCAGACGACGGACAAACTTATACGTATGAAGGAACAGTTTATTCACCACGTGTCGCTCACCAAGAGGTTTATTTCAGCCCCGAGCTGCCTTCTCAAATCATCTTTCCAATGTTTGATGGTTTGAGTGATCCAAACAAAAGTACTGATCCTGATTTGGGCGATCGAGAATGGTTAATTTACCCTAACCCGATCCAAGATGAGTTTAATGTATTAACTAGCTTAAATGAGCCTTATTCAATTGAAATTTATGATGTTTCAGGTGAAATGGTTTATTCTTCTAGCGAGAATTCTGGAAAAGCCACAATTGATGCAACGGGATTCTCTGCGGGTGTTTATGTTATTAAGCTTTCGAACGAATATGGAAATGTTTATACCGAGAAGGTGGTGAAACTGTAAGGTTAGAGGTTAGAGGTTAGAGGTTAGAGGTTAGAGGTTAGAGGTTAGAATATAATGTAATACTTTGCGTTAAAGGACTATGCTTAAAAGTCATCTCTTTTTAGTCTTAATTTCCTTTATCATTGGAGAACCAGTGGTTTATTCACAAAAAACCGACAGTCCTATTCTTAAACTCGAATCCCCGTGCTATAAAAGTCGTGCGATTATTGCATTTGATTCCATTTCGAACATTTCAACATCTATTCAGGTCTTTACGGTTGATCATGAGGATAATTGTGTGCCTGCGGATTACAGAATAACAATAATTCAAAAAGAACAATATGCCTATTACCTACTAGCTTTCTCGAGTTGCGGTGAAAATGGGCAAGTTTATATGATGAGTTATCGAAATCCTGATGTTTGCATGTATTAGCATAAAACGGACGCTACTCGTTCGATTGTCTCTAAGACTGGAGAACCTTCACAGGTAGATTCCGTTTGGTTAGCTGACCAGGATTGTTCACTAGCCTTTTACAACATTGAAAATGATTCAACTCAGGCAGACACCATTTATTCAGCTCATTATTTTGACAATGACCATAATTCCAGTAACGATTATTCTAGTGATAATCAATACTTATGGTCTTGCGATTATATCTACAAAAAAAAGCATGGAGTCGAATTAGCTTACTATACAGTTAGGGATGTGCAGGGTATTTGCATTACAGGATCAAAACCAATGGTGAAGTTTGAGGGAGGATGGAAATATGGACTCAAGCATGGAGATTGGATCTTTTATCGTCCGGATGGAGAGGTAGTTGGGACTGAAAAATATCGGAAAGGGAAATTGAAAAAAACGAGAGTTTATTCATGAATGGATAATATGATTTAGATATTAGTTCTTGATAGGCTTAAGTCAATAGCACGCTGATAACACTGATTTAAAATGATCTTTAAACCGAGACGCTGATTATAGCCAATTACACTTTACGAATTTAGAATTGCATGATTCGACAAAGCAAGACAACGCATTGAAAATTGATAATCACTTTAAGTAAATCAAAGTTCCTTCGCTAAATAGCGCGAAGTTTCAGTTTTATACTTCTTTACAAACTGCTCAGGTGTTCCTTGACCAACAATTTCACCCCCGTTCTGACCTCCGTCAGGTCCAATATCAATCACGTGGTCGGCAACTTTAACAATGTCTAAATTGTGCTCAATTACTAAAACCGTATTGCCATCATCTGTCAACCTTTGCAATACATTCAACAACATTTTAATATCGTCAAAATGCAAACCAGTTGAAGGTTCGTCAAGAATGTAAATGGTTTTTCCAGTCCCTTTTTTCGATAATTCTGTTGCCAACTTTACACGTTGCGCCTCTCCACCAGAAATGGTAGTAGACGGCTGCCCCAAACGAATATAGCCCAAACCAACAGAGTTCAGCGTATCCAATTTCCGTTTGATTTTTGGAATATTTTCAAAGAATCCGGCGGCATCTTCAATTGTCATTTCTAAAACATCATTGATATTTTTACCTTTATAACGCACCTCAAGCGTTTCACGATTATAGCGTTTACCTTGGCATTCTTCGCACTCCACATAAACATCTGGTAAAAAATTCATTTCAATCACGCGTAAGCCGCCTCCACGACACGTTTCACATCTTCCTCCTTTTACGTTGAAACTGAAACGCCCGGGTTTATAACCTCGTATTTTTGACTCATTGATATTTGCGAATAATGTACGCACCTCAGTAAATAATCCAGTATACGTAGCTGGGTTAGAACGTGGTGTACGACCAATTGGAGATTGATCGATATCAATGACCTTATCTAAATGTTCTAGGCCTTTAATAGACTTATACGGTAACGGCTTTTTAACACCACGGTAAATATGAGCGTTGAGCACAGGATATAATGTTTGATTAATCAAGGATGATTTACCACTCCCTGAAACGCCTGTAAAGCAAACAAACTTGCCTAATGGAACCTTTAAATTCACCGATTTTAAATTGTGACCAGTCGCCCCAATTAATTCTAAAAACTTTCCATTTCCTTTTCTACGTTTTTTTGGGATCTCAATTTTCATTTCACCCTTTAGGTAGTCGGCGGTCGTACTTTCCCCGGCTTTTATTTCCTCCAAAGTGCTCGCCACTACAATTCGTCCTCCATGAACACCCGCTTTTGGACCAATGTCTACAATAAAGTCTGATGATTCCATCATTTCCTTATCATGTTCCACCACAATTACTGAATTTCCGCCATCTCTCAATCTTTTCAAAGAATTGATGAGCCGGTCATTATCACGTTGATGCAAGCCTATGCTGGGTTCGTCCAATATATAAAGTACATTCACCAATTCTGATCCAATTTGAGTGGCCAAACGAATCCGTTGTGCTTCACCACCAGACAAGCTGGCGGACGAACGATTCAAGGTTAAATAATGTAAGCCCACATCCATTAAAAACCGAATGCGATTGTTAATTTCCTTCAAAATTTCTCGCCCAATTTTCTTTTGCTTTTCCGTTAAATGATTATTGAGGTCTATGAACCAAGTTTGCAGCTCAGACAAATCTGAACCTGCTAATTCACCAATGTTTTTCTCGTTAATTTTAAAATAAGCTGCCTCTTCTTTTAAACGTGAACCATTGCATGAATCGCAAGTGATTTTATTCATAAAATTCTCTAACCATCTGCGAGAAGCGGGAGTCGGAGCATCTTCATAATGCCTGCTTAAGAAGTTCGCAATGCCTTCGAAAGAAAAATTTTGATTGACATCATCAATACTAATCACTTGTTCAAAACCATACAACATTTTATTGATAACCTCCTCTGGAATGTTAACAATTGGGTCAGAAACACTGTAACCAAAGGCATCTAAAATAGTTTCTAATTTATTTGAGATCCAGTTCTTTTTAAGTTTTCCTAAGGGCTCAATCCCACCTGCTTTAACCGATTTTTTTGGATCGGGAATGACCTTATTTAGATCAATTTCAGAAACCACACCTAAGCCATTGCATTTGTGACAAGCGCCGTAAGGTGAATTAAAAGAAAATAAATTTGGTTCAGGTTCAGCATACGAAATGCCTGTGGTTGGACACATTAAAAATCGACTAAATTGGGTTGTTTCCCCCGTATCGTGATTTTGAACAAAAAGTACATCTTGTCCATATTTCAGTCCAGTCTGGACGGCCTCCGCCACTCTATTTCCATGGGCAGATGTGACAGCAATGCGGTCAATTACAATTTCAATGTCATGAATCTTATAACGATCAACCCGCATACCTGGCGTAATGTCTTTAATTTCACCATCAATGCGTACCTTTTGAAAACCAAGCTTACTAATTTGCTCAAACAATTCACGGTAATGCCCTTTACGCCCTTTAACCTTTGGTGCGAGCACCACAATCTTATCATTATTAAAACGTTCGATAATCAACTCAATAATTTGCTGATCGGTGTATTTCACCATTTTTTCGCCTGTGTTGTAAGAATAAGCATCCCCACAACGGGCAAAGAACAACCGCATGAAATCGTAAACCTCCGTTACTGTTCCAACAGTTGATCGCGGACTTCGATTGACCGTTTTTTGTTCAATCGAAATTACGGGACTCAAACCTAAAATTTCATCTACATCTGGGCGTTCTAATCCACCTAAAAACTGACGGGCATACGCTGAGAAAGTTTCTAAGTAACGGCGTTGTCCTTCCGCAAAAATGGTATCAAATGCCAACGAAGACTTACCACTACCACTTAAACCTGTGAAAACCACCAGTTTATTACGCGGAATTTTAAGATCAATGTTTTTTAAATTGTGAACTCTTGCGCCGTAAATTTCTATAAAGTCTTCCTGTGATGGATTTTCTGCCATTTGATATAATATGTGTGCCAATTTCAGCACTTGAAGTTAGGAATTCTTCAGCAAATCTTAGCCTGATTTTTGGATTATAATTTAAGCATCTTCCGACAGCCGCTTAGCGGTTTGATTTACCCCATTCTCTATTTCTTTTGCAGGTTGATCTTTTGGAATTAACTTGAATACAGTGAGCAATAAAAACATAAAAAAGATCCAGAATAAAACGAGGACTAACGAATCATAAGGAATAAACTTGGCAATGTTTAAAGCCAATAAGCAAGACACAAAACCAAGAATTAAAAATACATAAGCCACTTGCCGATCATTCAATCCTTTATAAAACAAAGTATGCGTGGTGTGATCTTTTCCACCAAATAGTGGTGATTGACCTCGTATGAGCCGCCTGATTGTCACAAAAGTAGTATCTAAAATTGGAATACAAAAAGTCACCAAGACCAACGTTAGGTTTACAAAAATCGAGTATTTATTATCTTCAATTCCATTGTTCCACAATAATTTAATGGAATAGTACGCCAAGAACATTCCTAAAAACTGCGACCCTGTATCTCCCATAAACATTTTAGAGGGATTCCAATTGAAAATTAAAAAGCTAACTAAGGAGCCGAGTATCGCAATAAGAAAGAAAAAATCGACATTATTTAGAAAGTGAAAGGCACTGAAATGCCCAACATGGTTAAGATTATGAAAATGACCCAATTTTAGCTATGCCATCCATATTATCGAGCATATTAATAGAATTCATGATGGCGGCCACCCAAAAAATGGTCATCCCTGCATTTAAAACAGGCCATGGAAAGAGTTGAATTTCATTCCCTGTTAAGACCAATAAAACACCGCACAAAATTTGAGCTAATAATTTAAGAATAGGATGTGTATCATAAGCATCATAAGCTAATCCGAGAATAAACGCCAAGAATATACTAAGGAAAAAACCTAACAGCGCTTCGTTATGAAAAACATCTTGTTCACCAAAAATAATGGCATAAAACATGAAGCTCATCAAGTAAGAAATGTAAAAACTAATTCCGCCTAATGAGGGTTTTGAAATGTTACTCCATTTAATTTCTAATTGATTTTTATTCCGTATGCCTAATGTTCGTGCAAATCGTAAAAAAAAAAGGTATTAATGACTAATGACAGGAAAAAGGGGCCACCGAAGAAACCTAAAATGTGCAATATGGAGTTAATCGTTTCCAAATTGGCGCTTAAAAGGGAGATTTAAGTTGCGTGAAATCAATGTCTACCGAATCCTTTTCAGATAAAATAGGCGTGTCGTCATTTTCCCAATCAATATTGAGCACAGGATCATTCCAATTTAAACCGCCTTCACTCGCTTTATCGTAGTAGTTTGTGCACCTATAGTTGAAAACCGTATTATCCGTTAACGTAATAAAGCCGTGCGCAAATCCAGCGGGCATCCAAAATTGTTTTTTGTTATCCGCCGACAACATTACTTTTTGATATTGACCATAGGTAGCTGAATTTGACCTTAAATCAACCGCCACATCTATTACGGCGCCATTTGTGACCCGAACTAATTTACCTTGTGCAAAGGGTGGTTTTTGAAAATGTAACCCTCTCAATACGTTTTTATGAGAGAAGGACTCATTGTCTTGACAGAAAGAGACAGAAGCACCAACTGCTTTTTCAAAAGCGGATTGATTAAATGATTCGAAAAAATGCCCTCGATCATCTTTAAAAACTTTCGGACTGATTAGCAGCAATCCCTCAATATCAAATTTTTCTATCGTCATTTCTTTTTAAACCAATTCCTTATCCCCTTCTTTTGACTTCCCTTTTATTCATAATATTCACCATAGCCTTAGCCATAACCATTGCGCTTAAGATCTACCCCATTTAACAATACAAAGAGCTTAGCTACTTTCTTTGAGCTCAATATTTCTCCTTCAGAATAATAAGAAATGTTAAGATTTAAATTTTTAAGGGCCTTTTCCAATAAAAATGTTGATTTTAAAAGCTCTACATCCTCAGAAAGACTTCCTTCATTCTCAAAACTCTCAATATCCAAAATTCGTTTCCCTTCATCTAGCGAACTACGCTGAACCACTGCACTAGAGGCATACACAGGTTTAGTATAACGCAAATAAAGGTAACCCGCAGATAAAGCTATCATTAAAAGAATTGGAAAAACTAACCAATACTTTTTTACCACCACCAATAAAATATCAGGGTCGAAATCCTTATTAATCGTAAACCGATTCGCTTTGTTATGTGATGCTTTATCGCTCAAAAAATTGAATTATAGTTTAGAAATGACAGAAATTACAATTGCCGCACTTGATATGAGTGAAACAATTGGTGTAACTTCTTTTAGGAGTTCTCGTCCAATTTCTGGAACCGGCTCTACATATATATAATCATTGGCTTGCACTAAAATGTCCGTGTACTCCAATCCTTCAATTATAGAAAGGTCGATCATATACACTTGGCGCTTTCCTTCTTCATCTTTTCGAATGAGTTTAATTCTAGATGCTCTCCCCCGTTCAGTTACTCCACCTGCTAAGGCAATTGCTTCTAATAAGGTCGTGTTATTATTTGCTAAGTATAAAACGCTTGCATCTCCGCCATTTCCAGGAAAAACAATAACCCTTCTATTGGTTACTGAAATTTGAATGAATGGATTGACATATAGACCTGAATAAGCTTCCTCTAAATAAACTTCGGCTTCTCGAATGGACATGCCCACCAAACTCACTTCACCTAATGCAGGAATATTTACGAGTGAATCTTTTTGAATGACATAATTTAAAGAGTTATTCGGATTAAAAAGTTGATTTTGTTGCCCTGGTTCAGAAGAAGCAGAAATATCTAAAACTCTTTGTCCATTGTTGGTGAAAAAACGGAATTGTAAGATATCATTTACATCCAATCGATATTCTTCTTTTGAAGAATTCATGCTATCAATTTCTGCAAAAACGTATTCTTTATCTGTCTTTAGCATCAAATTGCTATTAATGCCACAACTTTGTAAAACTACAGCTGTCACTAGTAAAACACAGAATTTTATTCGCCTATCACGCCTCATTTTTCTTCTTTTTATTGAATAATTCCACATACAATTTTTCCACGTCTGAACAAAGACGTTTGTAGTGGAACTTATTTCTTACGTGATTCCAACCATTTTGTGACATTTTTTCACGTTTTTCTTCATTTTCTACCAAATCGAGTACACCATTTGCGTATGTATCAACCTCAAATTCTTCAACTATTAAACCTGTCACATTCTCCAACAAGACGTCTTTCACTCCACCAACGTTGGTTGAAATAACTGGAATTCCAGCAGCTTGCGCTTCTATTAAGCTAACAGGCGTTCCCTCATTAAGCGAGCTTAAAGCCACAATATCCATTCCCGGTAAAATTCGATCCACATCTTTTATCCAAGAGGTGAAAATGAATCTGATATTCTTGTTTTTTTTAGCAATCCGATTGGCTTTCGTCTCAATTTCTTGGCGCAATACACCATCTCCAACCACAAAAATAGTAATGTTTTTATGTGTTAATTCTGCTACCTTCTACATAGAATCGAGAAATCCACTGTTATTTTTAATGGGCGCCAAACGTCCTATAATCGCAATCTCATTTTCAGCCACATTATAATCGGCACGAAACTTTGAACGCTTTTCTTCTTTATTTACTTGGAATCGATCCAAATCGAATCCTAATGGAATCACCCGCACCTTTTCATCTGAAGTTATTTTATACTTATTTACTAATTCCCCTTTTTGGATTGGTGAAATAGCAATTATTGCGTCAGACTTTTTGGCCAAAAACCGTTCAACCCTCGCATAAGCACTGTTTTTAATTTCCCAAAATAAGAGTGGAAAACATGACCATAAAAAGTATGTACAATTACAGGAACTTTCTCTTTATAAGCCGCGTATCGACCCAAAGCACCTGCCTTTGAGGCATGAGTATGTACCACGTCAGGTTTATATTCAAGAATGATTCTTCTAATTGCTTTTAACGCTTTACGGTCGTTTGAAAAGTTAACGTTACGCTCTAAAACGTCAATGATTTGAGGTTCTAATCCGTATTGTAAAGGAATGAATAGCGAATCGCCCTCGTGTTTCTCGTGCTGACCGCCGCATAGCTTCGTTTCAAAATCATTTCCTAAAAAAGCAGATAAAAACATAGCATTGTAAGTATGACCACCTAAATTGAAGCGGTTAATTATCCGTAATACTTTAATCATTCGTAGCCTCTATTCTAATTAATTAGCTTAAGTCATAGTCCTGTTAGCAGGGCAAAATTAGCAAATTTTAAGCAGAAGCATGGTTACGGTTCCACCAATACTGAAAAACGATTAACGCCCAGACCATATAGGTTTTGTCCCCAAAATTTGGCTGATTCCATTCCAATCGTAAATTATTAATGTATTCGGGTTTAAATAGATCTTGATTTTTAAGGTAACCATTTGTAAAAAGCGGACCATTTAAAATTTTATCTATTTCGTCGTTCAGCCGTTGTTTTATAGGGATTTCAAAACCCTTTTTTGAACGATTAAGCACAGATGTTGGCAAAATTTCCTTAAACGCATCTTTCAAAATCCGTTTTCCTCCATTTTCATCAATTTTGTAGGAGGCGGGTAAACTATTCGCAAAATCAACCACCTTTGTATCTAAAAATGGGGTGCGGAACTCCAAACTATTAGCCATGCTAATTAAATCCTCCCAATCAAAATCATTAAAAGAAGGGGCAATCGATTCAAAATTATGGAGCAGTAATTTTTCACGCCCATCCTCCTCAATAAACTGACACCATTTAATATATCTTGATTGGTGATCAAGCAATAAACCTTTGTTTAATTTTTGCACTTTTCGGTTCAGTTCTCCCCACCGATCAGAACGGTTAGAACGGAATGATTTTAAACCCGCGGCGGTTAATTTTAACAAGGCTTTTTTACTGCCTTTCATTTTACGGATTTTGAAGTCCGCAAAATACTTGCGATAGCCTCCAAAAACTTCATCTGCTCCATCCCCACTCAAGGCAACCGTAACATCTTCTTTCACATACTTTGAGAGTAGGTAAACTGCAAAGGCAGACGAGTCAGCATAAGGTTCATCAATCGCGTGTAAAAAAGAACTAAAATTTTTCTTGAAATCTTCCTGAGTTAGAATATACTTAAAATGATTACTACCAATAAATTGAGCCACTTCATCTGCATAATTAGATTCACTAAAATAATTATGATCAAAACCGATTGAAAAAGTCTTGAGTTTCGGATTGTTTTTTATGGCAAGTGCCGCAATAATCGACGAGTCTAAACCACCACTTAAAAAGCATCCTGATTAGAATCCTCATAAATATACAGGGGTTTAATTCCCATTTTTTCTCTTGCTAGCAGCACCGTTTCTTTCTGCTTATCATAAAATGCCAAAGCGAAAAAACCATTTAACTTTTTTAATGCAGCTTCACCTTCGTTAATCAGCAAATAAAACAATACCTCAGTATCCGAAAGTGTAACCAAATTCAAACCTTTTGTCAATAAACCCTCCATTAACTCTTGGTAATTATAGATTTCACCATTAAAAACTAAAGTAAAGCGACCATCATCAGAAACAAAGGGTTGATTTGACCGGGCATCCGTATCAATAACTGACAGCCGTGTATGCCCGAGTCCACATTTGGAATATAATTTGCAATCTTGATGATCAGGGCCACGGTGTTTATGGGTTGACAATGCTTGCGGGAGGAGAGGAATTGTCTCTTTTCCAATATTATTTTTAGCCCAGATGCCTATTATACCGCACAAAGTAATTAATTTAGTTTCGCAAATATAGCGGAATCAAAACAGAACAATATCAAATGCAAAATATATTCGTTTTCATATTTTTAATAACAGCAAACTACTTTTCTTTTTCACAAGGCACTGCAGAACCTGTTAAACCAAACAATACTATACAAAACTATGCAGAGATAATGATGAAAAAAGACGCCTTGCAATCTGCAGCCTTTAGTTTTTATGTGAAAGATATGGCAACAAACACTGTTGTGGCGGATTATAACGGAAAAATGAGCATTCCTAGTGCTTCCACAATGAAATTGGTGACCACAGCAACAGCTACGCAATATTTGGGTCGTGGCTATCGCTATAAAACAAAATTGATGTATTCTGGTGAAATTGACACCATTTCTGGTGTTTTGAACGGAGACCTCTATATAATTGGAGGCGGAGATCCTACTTTAGGATCAAAATACTACAATAAAGAAGGGCATGCGCGTGATTTTTTATTCGAATGGGCTGACTCTATTAAGAGTTTTGGAATTGTTGGTATTAATGGACGTATCATTGCAGATGCTTCAAAATATAGCTATAACGGTGTTCCATCTGGTTGGGTGTGGGGTGATTTAGGGAATTACTATGGCGCAGGACCATCTGGACTTACCATTTTTGACAATATGTGCCGTTTAGAATTTGCTACTGGCGCAAATGCTGGAGATACGACCTCAATTATCTGTATCGAACCTTATGTACCAGGATTAACTGTGACCAATTCCGTTAAATCGGCAGATTCAAAGAAAGACAATGCTTATGTGTACGGCGCGCCCTATTCTTTAGATTGGTTTGTGCAAGGTTCAATTCCAAAAGGGCGAGAGAGCTTTATTGTTAAAGCAAGTATCCCTGATCCGGAGCACATATCAGCCATTGAGTTTAACCAGGCCTTGACGGAGTCTGGAATACCAACTAAATACGCGCCAACAACAATGCGCGAATTGAATAAGGAAAAACCTTTTACAAAACCAGAATTGCATGTCATCCACACCCACTACTCTCCCACAGTTGCTTCTATAATGAATCATGTGAACCAAAAAAGTGTGAATTTATTTGCAGAACATATTCTATGCGAAATATCCTATAAAAAATCAGGTTATGGAAGTACACATAATGGCGCCTTGTTCTGCATGAACTATTGGAGATCAAAAGTAGGAAGTGGACTTTTTATGACTGATGGAAGTGGGTTATCTCGCTCAAATGCCGTTTCGGCCAAGTTCTTAACCAACCTATTAACTTATATGCACAAAACAAAATCAGCCGATAAGTTTAGAGCGAGTTTGGCGTTAGCTGGTAAACGTGGAACAATGAGTGGAATGTGCAAAGGAACTACAGCTGCAGGGCGTGTTTTTGGTAAAAGTGGTACAATGACGCGTTGTAAATCGTACGCCGGTTATGTGGACACCAAAACAGGAAAAAAATTAGCTTATGCCATGATTATTAATAACCATTCGTGCAGCAATTCACAGGTGAGAAAGTATTTTGAATTTTTAATGGTTAAAATGGCGAATTACTAAAAACCTGAGTTCAGTAATTCACAATTTCCACAAAAATCTCGAAAATGGTGAGATTTTGGATAAAAAATGACCATTTTAATGTTTTTCCTACCGGATGGATTTCATTTTACTAATACTTCGTTATGGATTTTCGAAGTGAATACTCCTTCATGTCTTCACGTAGTTTCGACGAAGTAAGACAAACCCATTCCTTGCCTAAGAAAACTGAAATGAACTATGAGCGAACGGAATAATAGAATTCAGGTTAAAAGTCGTTCTGAAAATCATCTATCACCTCGTCACTCCCAAACCCCGTGGTCTCTTCACTAGAAACTACTTTTGTTTTTCACCATGCATCATGCCATCCTTTGTTCTTACCTAAAAAAGAAAAGGGTTCAAAAGGCACCATTCTGCCAAATGTTCTTGCCAAACTTTGATTAAAAGTAATTTTCTCACCATTTTCATTCACGACTTTGGAGCCGGTTAAAAATTTACCCGGAGTAGCCCCAAATAATGTTTCAAAAATGGGAGAATACATGAGTCGCGCGATTAATGCAACCAGGATAAAACCCAGACTCATACTAGCATTGTATTGTATTTGATAAATATAGGAATCTGCAAAATAAACAACTATACCACTACAAATCCCTAAATATAAAAATGAATCTAAAAGATGATGTACAAATCGTGTTCCCTTAGGAACCTCTGCTAATTGGCTGTTATTTGGAGAAGGAATGCTACCGAACTCATCTTCAGGTTCTAAATTGGACCGAAGAATAGTAAACGATACGTATGCCCACGCAATATTAAATACTATTCCCAATGGTCGGGACAATATTGGCCAAAAGAAGTCGTCTCCTCTAATTACTGCTGAAATCATCCAAAGAATACCAATCAATTCTGAAATAAAAATTACTGAAAATGCAAAACGAATTAATCGATAAGACAATGGTGTTTTATTTTTCAAAGAAAAATATCCCGCGATCATAATTCCGCAAAATACAATAGGAAGCAATGAATAACCAAGTCCGCCTAGAAAATAAAACCCTCCCAAATAATCAAATGCAGCAAATTCGAAAGAAACAAAAGGTTTTACAGCCGTTATCCACGGAAATAATCCTCCCATAAGACCGTCATACTCAAAAGACATGTACATCATGAGAATAGGAACAAGTCCCAAAACCCCTCCTATCAGTGTAATTGCACCAATATTCTTTCTAATAAAAGCGTCGATATCCGTACGATTCATGGTGTTAAGAATTTGTTTATAAACGCGCAATTTAACAAATCGTTGAAAAATTCAATGTTCATTCTAACATTATTAACCTTAATAATTGACTCCCATATACGATTGATTCATGATCTTTTTTATTAAATTTAGACCAAAAGAAATCTATATATGTCCAAGAATTTAAGTGAATTGTCCGGAAGAAAAGGACTTGAAACCAACTTATTTGAAGAATTAGGAATAGCATCAGGCCAAACAGGAACCCCTTCTGCGAAGGATTTAGAGCGAATTGCAGAGGAGTTTTTAGTTGGAAAATCAACCACCTATGGTGCGGTGACTTTCTATGACTTCATGAAGCCCGAAAACCAAAACAAAAAAGCGTATGTCTGCAACGGTACCGCTTGTTTATGCAGTGGCAAACAAGATGCTGTTTCAGAATCACTCGAAAAACACTTTTCAGCAAACGAAATTGGGCACATTACCTGTTTAGGACGTTGCCATGAAAACGGGGCATTTCATTTAAACGGAAAAAACTACTCTGCCAAGTCAAACGAAGAAATCGCTACAATTGTTCAAGATAATGGTATTTCAAATGATGATTATATAGCAGTTGCTAGCGGAGCAACCGTATTAACCAAACCTTTTGTTGGGTTTGATGCCTATTATGAATTGTTAAAAACCGTTCTTAAAGAAGATCCGACTAAAGCTTTAGAAGAAATTAAAACCTCAAACATAAGAGGAAGAGGTGGCGCAGGATTCCCTATGGGATTCAAATTAGAATCATGCCGCGGCGTTGAATCAGATCAAAAATTCATTATTTGCAATGCAGATGAAGGCGATCCGGGCGCATATTCAGATCGCTATCTATTAGAAAAACAGCCACACTCTGTGTTATTCGGAATGATGGTTGCAGGATATATTACAGGAGCTGATTATGGTATCTTATATATCAGAGCAGAGTATCCTGATTCAAGCGATATTATTCAAGAAGCTATTAATCAACTAAAAGCGAACGACCTTTTGGGAGAAAACATTTTAGGATATGGCTTCAACTTTAATTTTAAAATTATAAGAGCGCAAGGGGCTTATATTTGTGGAGAGGAGACCGCATTAATCAATTCAATTGAAGGACAACGTCCAGAAGTTCGAACACGACCTCCCTACCCTACGCAACAAGGCCTATTCAATAAACCAACCATAGTGAACAACGTTGAAACCTTAGCGGCCGTTCACTATATTCTAGCAAACGGCGGTGAACATTATAAGAACATTGGTACTGCCAAATCGAGCGGAACAAAACTGGTTTGCCTAGATAGTTTTTTTAATAAACCAGGTATTTATGAGGTTGAAATGGGAACTCCGCTTTCTACATTAGTGAATGATTTGGGTGGTGGTTTTAAGGAACCCGTTAAAGCCATGCAAATTGGCGGTCCTTTAGGAGGCCTAGTTCCAACACATAAAATTGATTCGTTAACCATTGATTTTGAATCATTTGCAGCGGAAGGATTCTTATTAGGCCATGCCGGAGTAATAAGTGTTCCGGAAACCTTTCCAATGGTGAAGTTTATCGAGCATTTATTTGATTTTGCTTCCTTCGAGAGTTGTGGCAAATGTTTTCCATGTCGCCTTGGAACGAAGCGTGGCCATGAAATGTTTAAAAATGCAGCAAACGGTGAATCGAAAATTGATCGCGAACTATTAAACGACCTTTTGCATACGCTGCAAGTTGGTTCATTATGCGCACATGGTGGAGGAATTCCGTTACCGGTACAAAATGCACTTATGTACTTTGATGAAGAACTTAAAGCCTTCTACAAAACCAATTAAAATTATTCAAACAATACTTAATTCTGTTCTCAAAACAACGCAAACATGAAAATAGCCTATATAAACAACAACCCTTTTGAAATTGAAGAAGGTGAATCGATTTTAAATTTTTTAAAGCGACACCATTCTGAAAAGGTTCCGACACTTTGCGACGCGCCAAACCTTGAAGCCTTTGGCTCATGCCGGGTCTGTAGTGTAGATGTAGCTTTCGATCAGGACGGAAAGACGAAAGCAATGGCATCATGCCATACTCCTATTGGTGAGGGTCAATACATTTATCCAGAGTCAGATAATGTGCAACGTTTGCGTAAAAACATTATTGAGTTGGTGTTAACAGACCATCCATTGGATTGTTTGACGTGTGAGGTAAATGGAAATTGCGAACTGCAAGATGTTGCAGCTCAAGTTGGCATTAGGGAAGTGCGTTATGATGATGGCGACAACCATTTAGACAAAACAAAAGATTTGTCTCACCCCTATATGACATCAGATTTTTCAAAATGTATTAACTGCTATAGATGCGTACGCGCCTGTGACGAAGTACAAGGAGAATTTGTTTTAAGCATGGCAGGCAGAGGCTTTGACAGTCATATTGTAAAAGGTGCGAATGAAACATTTATGGACTCGGATTGTGTTAGCTGTGGTGCATGTGCACAGGCTTGTCCAACGAGTGCTATTTCTGATGTTTTCCAATCAAAATCAATAAAAACAGCAGAGGTTACTCGAACCGTGTGCACCTATTGCGGTGTAGGTTGTAATTTAGATGTATCGACAAGAAATGGAGAGATTTTATCGATCCAAGCACCATTTGATGCCCAAGCAAACGGAGGGCATACCTGCTTAAAAGGACGTTATGCTTTCAAATTCTACAACCATGCTGAGCGTTTACGTTCGCCAATGATTAAAAAAAGTAATGGCGAATTTGAAGAAGTTTCATGGGATGAAGCCTACACTTATATCACAGATGAATACAAACGTATTATTCGCGACCATGGTCCGAATGCAATTGCGGGAATTTCATCTGCAAGAACGCCGAATGAGGAAAATTACTTAATGCAAAAATTAATGCGTGCCATTGTAGGTACGAATAATATTGATTGTTGCGCAAGAGTATGCCACTCGCCTACTGCATTAGGAATGCAACGTGCCTTTGGTACTGGAGCGGCAACCAATTCAATTGAAGATTTAGAATTCACCGATTGCATCCTTGTAATTGGAGCAAATCCAACAGCGGCACATCCAGTGACCGGAGCAAAAATTAAACAAAAATTCATGAAAGGTGTCACCAGTATTGTGGTTGATCCTAGACGAATAGAATTGGCGAAATATGCTACATATCATCTCCAATTAAAACCGGGAACAAATGTCGCCTTATTAAACATGATGTTGTATTATATCATTACAGAAGGTTTGGCGGATCAAGACTTTATTGAAAGTAGATGTGAAGGCTACGAAGAAATGCGTGACGAGATTATGAAAATCGACATGGATGAAATGGCAGCAATCACAGGAGTTGATAAAGACTTGGTGAAAGAGGCAAGTATTGCCTATGCCAATTCAAAAGCCGCTATGGAATTTCATGGTTTAGGTGTAACGGAGCATTATCAAGGAACCTTTACCGTACAATTGATTGCTGATTTAGCCATGATTACCGGAAATATTGGTAAACCTGGTGCTGGAGTTAACCCTTTACGTGGACAGAATAACGTACAAGGTGCTGCAGATATGGGAGCACAGCCGCATCAAGGAGCAGGTTATATGGATGTCACTGACCCAGCAATGCACGAGAAATATAAATTATTTTATGGCTCTGACAAAGTACCTTCTGAAATCGGCTTAAAAATTCCAGAAATGTTTGATGCTGCCATTCAGGGAGATTTGAAATCATTATGGATTATTGGTGAGGATGTTGTTCAAACCGATCCGAATACAAATAAGGTCATAAAAGCAATGGATAATCTTGAAATGTTAGTTGTTCAGGAATTATTCATGACGGAAACAGCAAAACATGCTACCGTAATTTTACCAGGTGCTTCGTTTTTAGAAAAAGAAGGAACATTTACAAATGGTGAAAGAAGAATTCAACGTGTACAGAAAGTTGTTGAACCATTAGAAGGAACTAAACCCGACGGGCAAATTATCATTGACGTGATGAACCGTATGGGCTATAAACAAGCAGACTATACAGCTGCGGGGATGTTAGAAGAAATCTCACAAATTGTACCTTTCTTTAGAGGTGTAGTTTGGGATGAATTAGGAGACAATGGTAAACAATGGCCAGTTGCCGCTGACGGAACTGATACGCAATTATTGCATACAGAATCGTTCAAACGTGGAAAAGGAGCCTTCTCTTTCTTTCCTTATTTGGAGTCGCGTGAAACGGCTAAACACAGCGACGTATTCCCATACATTATTACGACCAATCGTGAATTAGAGCATTATAATTGTGGTGCCATGACACGGAGAACAGGAAATGTTGATATTTTGACAAAAGATGTGCTACTAATCCACCCAGATGATGCCGCGGCAAATGGGATTGCACAAGGCGATATGGTTTGTGTTGAATCACCGCGTGGCAAGGTAGATATTGAAGCGGACATTACGGACGAAATGAAACCTGGAATTTTAAGTTCTACGTTCCACTTCCCAGAAGTAATGCTGAACATCATTACTTCAGATGAACATTGTACCGAGGCGCTTTGTCCAGAGTACAAAGTAGTTTCTTGTAGAATTAGAAAAAGTAAAAGGAAGTTTAAGGAGTTGGTGTAAGCACTCCATTCTTTAATGAATAATTGATTCGTCGCTTTCTTACCAGTATGATTTAGCCACGGCTAATGTTAATCTATCGAAGAGCCTTTCTCCAAAGTATCTGCGGTTAAGTTTGTAGCAAAATTCATTCAAATAATTCTGCAAATA
>CAJQHR010000040.1 GCA_905478225.1 uncultured Crocinitomix sp. | reverse complement strand
GAAAAAATGTCACCTATTGAGTATGCCAAAATTAATTCTTCTGAGTCTAGTCTCAGAAGAATTAAAAACAATAACTATATTAAAGTTTTAGAAGAATAGATGGTTCTAATTTGGGGAAGCTTACACTTCCATCTACTATTATAATTTACAATTTTGGTTTAGTAATGTGTTAATAATCTGAATAAACTAGAAATTCCGCGCTCCCATAAAAAACTGAATGACAAACCATTCGACTAATTAAAAAAGAATACTAACATACTAATACGTGAACTTGAGGGAAATTTCACCTTGGCGATTGTTCAATAATGACATATTTTCAATTCTTATAGCGAAAGCGATTATTAAAACTTGGGCGAAATATCTGTTGATTTTGGCATTGCCAATTATACTCATGATTACGGTGAATGAAATTTCGCGTGCAATCATTACCGAACCTCCCCATGTATTTAATGGACAAACCGCAATTAATTCACGGCTTTCCTTAAAAGAAAAATGTACGTGGACCTGTCACTATAACACTGATTTTTGCAAGGCGAATCATGTGCGAATTGATTCAGGTTGGTTTCCAACAACTGATAAGGCATATTATGGAATCATTCATCTTTTAGATGCAACTACGGCCTATAACTTTATGAATGTCTTCATGTTTTTGTTTTTAATTCCATTAGTCATGTGGTGGCTATTCGTGAAATCGCTGCGCATTCAATCAGAAATAAAACGGTTAAAAAAGGCCGCCAATGATTGACGCTATTTATACATACTGCACCGATTTTGTTATTAATCTGGCGAATCTTTTAGGTCTCTCATATTATGAGGTAAATCTGTTATTGTTCTGTATCATATATCCTCTCATTTTATTAAGTTTGATTCTTGTTTACTTCGTTCAAAAAAGAAGGCTGAAGAGACTAAAAACATGAAAGTGGATCTAACTCTTGGTTACTTGAAAGTGCAGCTGAAAGTGCTATGAAATTAATGATTGCCGATTGGGAACGCCAAAGCAAAAATCATTTCAAACAGTAAACGGAAATCAGTCTTATTTCTTGCGCTTTTTCCTTTTCGGTTTTTTCTTCGCGTCTTTATCCATGAAATATTGATAAGTCGCAATATTTCCAGCTAATAGAGTCCAAGCATACACGGCATCATCTATTGGAATTGTGAAAAACCGTATCCCTGCATTTTCGGCATCATTGTACCAAACAATTGGCTTATCTAAACCAGTGCCGGTTAAAACTCCATTCACTATAAAAAAAGGGACTAGAGCTATTAAAAAGGCCAATGGTAAAAATCGCAATTTCACTTTTATTTTTTTCAAAATTGGAATAGTTGCAATTGCTAACAAACCAGCGATAGTAGAATAATATCCACCAAAACCAAAGACCATTACAGTGATTGCGTAAATTACGAGCAAGGCATAAAACACACGATTGAATCCTGTAAGCCGTAACGTTGGAAAATAAGCTTTAACACAGGCATAAATGAATGTACATGCAAACGGCACAGCAACAAAAAATAGGA
The DNA here is from genome assembly GCA_905478225.1 of uncultured Crocinitomix sp. Taxonomy (GTDB): domain Bacteria; phylum Bacteroidota; class Bacteroidia; order Flavobacteriales_D; family Crocinitomicaceae; genus Crocinitomix. The sequence continues at coordinate 118,443 of CAJQHR010000040.1, read as the reverse complement.
CTTCTTCGATAGGCAAATTATACAGATTAATGCCCGTCAAATAATCTGGATTAAATCGCCAAATCTCAAACTCCGTAAACAGAATGTCCCAAATAATAAAAGGAATACCTACCAATAAAAAGCCAAAAACCAAATATTTCCAAGTTTTATAAAACGCCACCTTCTTGTCAAAACTTAACAAAATTGGAAAAAGAACTGTAAGGCAAAGAATGAGGAGATATAGGTAGGTCATTTACTTTTTTTTAGTTATTAGTCGTTAGTAGCAAGTCGCTAGTCATTCGTGCTTTTCTAATATTTCGAATTTGATATTTGGATTTCCAAATTGCTTTTAAATAAGCGCGGCATTCAAACCTTGACAACAGCTCCTAACCTTCTCTTGCCTAAATAAAATTTAGCGCTATGAAAAACAAGAGCCAAATGCCGAACAACCAAATTGCTGTTTTATTAACGACACGACTGTTTTTTACATAAATATAGGCGAATAATACCGCGAATCCAAACCAAGTGATGTAATTAAAAATTGGTATTTCTCCGCCCAACCACTTCCAGAAGCCATATTTAATTGCAACAGGTTCAATTGCGAAGTCTAAAACAACGCAAAACAGACCTGCTAGCAAAGCTTGGATGACAATTGGAGCCTTGACCAATCGCGCAACATTTGAAGCCGCTAATACTATTGCAAACCAGTTTACTCCTATGATTAGAGAAACGCCAAATAGTTTCCAGCCTAATACTTCACCATAGGCGTATTCACCGAATAAAAATCCCGTTTTGGTTCCAATCAATTCAATTAAAAATCCACCAACCGCAATAATTGAGAAAACGAGCGCAGCTTTCTTTAGATTACTTTCAGCCAAAAACACCAATGTTCCGCAAAGCATTAGGTTCAACCATGTCAAATCTGAAGCAGAATCTGACTGTGTGAATAGCACAAAACCAATCACATGAAAAATTACCAATGCTGCGGGGAAATATCGAGTTATTTTTGTGTTCACTTTTCTTTTTTAATAATATTTGCCACTATTTTTGAGGACTTTAAAACCAATGGTAATCCACCGCCCGGATGAACGGTACCTCCTACGAAATAAAGATTTTTATACTTTTTAGAAGTATTTCCGTGTCGCGTTATAGCTGCTAATTTAGCGTTGGAAGAAGCGCCATATAAAGCCCCTCCATAAGCACCTGTTTCCTCAGCAATGCCATCTGCATCCCATATTTTTTCATAACGCACCGATTGAGAAACATCCACTCCTAATTTTTCTTGAAACAGTTTATAAATGAGTTGCCGCAATTTTTTTAATTGTTCCTCACCCGGCTTCACATCTGCCGGCGCATTGATCATTATAAACCAATTTTGCCCGCCTTCGGGCGCGTCTCCACTATTGACGACTGAACTAACATGAACGTAAACAGACGGCGTGGCATGGGTTTCTCTTATTCGGAAAAGTGAATGATATTCTTTTTGATAACTTGGTGAAAAGAAAATATTATGAAGCTGCAATTCAGGAATGACTTTATCGACTGCCCAATAAAAAATGATAGCAGAACTTGAACGTTCCTTAGCCCCATATTTTTTTTCCAAACGTTCATCTTTAATTACGTGCTTATAGAAGTTCACACAGTCAATCGCAGAAACTAATCGATTGGCGATTATGCTCTGTTCTTTCAAATTGACTTGGTAGCCCTTTTTGAGTTGCTCGACCGTAGCGGTTTGCTTAAAACAAAAGTCTACGCCTTGTTCAACCGCTAAATCATAAAGTGAGTCGGCAATTGAACGCATACCTTTATTCGGAAAAAATGTTCCGTTATTGCTTTCTAAATGTGAAATCATGCTATACAAACCGCTTGTTCGGAAAGGGTCAGAGCCATTATAAGTAGCGTACCGATCAAATAACTGCACGAGGTTAGGGTTCTCAAATTGATCCGAATTAAGATCATTCAGTGATCCTCTTACCATTTTAGACATCAAAAGCGGATAACGTTTGAGCAAGGCTTTATCAAAAATATTCTTGAATCCATATTTCGGGTTATCAATGAATAATCCGCCAATTGCATTGTATGTTTTTTCAGCTTTCTTTAAATAATTAATCGCTGCTTGCCCTTCTCTTTCATAAAAGTGTTTGATAAAGTCTTCATTTCGAACTTCTTCATCTGCTCTAAATAGAAAGTCAGTACCATCATTGAAATAATAGTGGCAGCAATTATCAATTCTTTTGTATTGAAAAAAGTCACGCGGATTTTTGCCATACAATTCAAATAATTCGTCTACTTGTTCAGGCAAAGTGAAGAGGGATGGACCTCTATCCCATCTATACCCTTCCCACTCCCATTCTTCTAGTTTTCCACCGTGTCGCGGATTTTTCTCAATAACAAGGACAGAAAGCCCCATTTTTTTTAGTCGTAATGATACTGCAATTCCGCCAAGACCGGCCCCAATTACTACAGCATCATATTTTGCTTGGATTGTCAATAGAATTCGTTTAAAAAGTGGTTAATAGTTTTTTCAAATATTTTTTGAAACCAAATCGTATATTGATCTGGATTTTGCTTTAGATCTTCGGCCAGGACTTTTAAATCGACAAATTTCCAATCTGAAACTTCGTCAGGATTCGGTTTTGGAGCGGCATTAAATTTTCCAATTAAAACGTGATCAAATTCGTGTTCGGTTAATTCGTTGTCCAGCTCGGCTTTATAGATGAAACTTAAAATTGGTTTAATTTCGCATTCAAAGCCCATCTCTTCTTGTAATCTTCTTGTTCCTGCATCTACCAAACCTTCCCCATCCCTTGGGTGACTGCAGCACGTATTAGTCCATAATCCACCCGAATGATATTTATGCGAAGCGCGTTGCTGTAAAAGCAATTCTTTTTTATCATTGAAAATAAACACAGAAAAGGCTCTATGCAAGAGCCCTTTTTCATGCGCTTCCATTTTCTCCATTAATCCAATTGGATTGTCCTCTGTATCTACAAGAATTACTTGTTCCATTACTTAACTATTTAAAAAGTCCTTTACTTCTTGTTGATATGCCTTAGTCCAATCAGTTGTATCCAAATGTGATAAGATAAACTGTTGATCTTCTTCCATTTCATTATAATATCCCAAAAAGAAGGGTGATCCTTTTTGAATTGAGAATCGAATAAAGCGAATTTCTACATTCATTGGCGCAAAATTAACTGCCCGTTCCAACTTTTCCTTGCCTTCATTAAAATAACTGTATTTTTTTCCAGGCCAATAAACGTGATTTGCCATGCTAATAATTCCGGCTGCATGATAGGCATATAACAACGGTTGCTTTTTTAAATCGGCATGCTTTGTTAATTCAATTAATTTTTCATTGGAAGCTAGATCAATATTGGCTTTTGCGAATAATCTGCGCAATGTCATTACATCTGCCTGTCCGGCCAAATTCATCATGAAAAATGCCAAAGATAGAATTAGCTTCATTCCAGGTTCAATTGATTTATTTTAAGCTATTCACTGAATTGCGGAGATAAGATTGGAAAAAAAGCATCATTTTTTTCTCATCCGAAATTCGAATCCGCTCGCTCATGAGGTCATTAATTGTTTTGCGCTTAATCTTAGCTAGCAGTTTCGTATAATAAACGTAACTCACATAAACCCCTAATCGGGATGATTTGGGTAACATTTTAATTCCAATGTATGCTTCCTTAAACTCTTCTTCAATTTCTAATTCAATTTGTAATTTATCGGCATTAGAAATTCCATTATCACCAATATGGGGAAAATAGAGACGTCCCAAGTCCTTTAAATCATCCTTTAGATCTCGTAAAAAGTTAATTTTTTGGAATGCGGATCCTAATTTCCTGGCATATGGCACTAATTTATCATTCTCTTGTTTATCACCATAAACGAATACTTTTAAACACATTAAGCCAACGACCTCCGCCGAACCAAATATGTACTCGTTGTATTTCATTTCGTCATACTCAATCGGGTTCAAATCCATTTCCATACTATGGAAAAAAGCTTCGACCAAATCTAGGTCAATTTCATACTTATTAACTGCCTTTTGAAAAGAGTTTAAAATGGGGTTCAATGAAATTTTTCTCTCAATCGATTTATATGTTTCTGTTTTAAATTCGGCCAATAACTCTTCTTTATCAAACCCGTGAAACGAATCGACAATTTCATCTGCAAAGCGCACGAAGCCATAGATGGCATGCACATCATTCCTTATTTTTTTATCTAAGAAGCTGACGCCCTTATAGAAAGAAGTGCTGTACAACTTAGTGACAGCAATAGAAGCTTCTTCTGAATAATCGTCAAATAATTTTTTCATGCTCAATTTTCTCGTTAGACTTATTTTATCCAAACAAGTCGGTACTCATTTTGTTCGTTAAACTCTATTTTAATTTGTCGGCTAAATGTTTAGCAACAATTTTACCTGAAATGAGTGCAGGTGGAATACCTGGTCCAGGAACGGTGAGTTGACCGCAAAAAAGCAAATTCGTTAATTTTGAAGTGATTTTTGGTTTTAAATTTGCCGTTTGTTTCAATGTATTGGCCAAACCGTATGCATTTCCTTTGTAAGAGTTATAATCCGAAACAAAATCCTTAATGCAATAATCTCTTTTATAAATTACGTGTTCACTTATGGTGGTTTTTGTCTGTTTTTCTAGCCTTTTTATTGTTAAGTCAAAATAATGTGCTCTCATTTCATCCGTATCATTAAGTCCCGGTGCTATTGGAATTAATAAAAATATGTTTTCACAATTATCGGGCGCCACGTCATCTTCTGTTTTGGAAGGGACGCAAGCATAAAACAACGGTTTTTCCGGCCATTTTGGGTGATCGTATATTTCCTTGCCATGCGCTACCAAGTCTTCATCAAAAAATAAATTGTGGTGTTCTAAACCTTCAATTCTTTTGTTGATACCAATATAATAAATTAAACAACTCGGCGCTAATCTTCTTTTATTCCAATAGCTTTTACTATATCTACGAAATTTTTCAGGAATTAGATGTTGTTCGACAAAATTATAATCAGCCCCAGCTATAACTTGCTCCGCATCAAAACTTTTATCATTCGATTTTAGGCGAAGTATTTTATTGTCTTCACACTCAAAGGCCGTTATTGGTGTATTAAAATGAAATGTTGCCCCGTTTTTTTCGGCAACTTTTTGAAGTGCTTTTGCTAACTCGCCCATTCCACCGGTAGGATACCAAGTACCCAATCCCATATCGGCATAATTCATCAATGTATAAAGTGATGGAATTCGATTTGGCATTTCACCCAAAAACAAAACTGGAAAATTCAATATGCCTTTCGCTTTATCAGATGTAAATCGTTTTGAAACATCTTTATCTACCGACTTAAAGACATCCATTTTAAGCGCCTTTTTAAGCACAGAAAAATTAATGACTTCTTTTAACTTCAGTCCTGGTTTTTCTAAAAATTCAGGAACAGCGATTTCATATTTATCTTGTGCGTCTTTTAAAAACTGTTCTAATTTCTTACCTCCATTGGTTTCAAAGGTGTCGAACAATTTAAAAAGATCCTCTCTACTTGTTGGAATATCAGTAGGTTCGGTATCTTTCCAAAACACTTTATAAGAAGGATCAAGTCTGTTCAGATGAAAATAATCTTTACGGTCCTCGCCCAATTCTTTAAATAAATCATCAATCAATTCTGGCATCCAATACCAAGATGGCCCCATATCGAATTTAAACCCATCTTGTGTAAAAACACGAGAGCGACCTCCGGCCGATTCATTTTTTTCATAGACATCAACCGAATATCCTCTTTTTGAGAGATAACATGCAGCATATAGCCCAGAAAAACCTGCCCCTATGATTGAAATTTTATTCATCTTTTTACGCGTTTCGCTAATTTTTTACGTGCTTGAAATACGCGACTTTTTACTGTACCAATCGGAATTTCAAGTTGCTCCGCAATTTCTTTATACTTATATCCTTCCAAATGAAACTCAAAAGGTTTTCTTAAGTCATCATTTAATGCTTGAATTTCAGTAATTATTTGTCCCTCCATCATTTGATCAATTGGCGTGAACTCATCACTTTCTCCAACTTGCATGCGATAACTGTCAGAATCACAGTGAATCATTTGATTGGATTTTTTACGTACACCATTAATAAAGATATTACGCATCATGATTTTTAACCAACCTTTGAGGTTCGTATTTGTTCTAAATTTTTCATGATTTAGAAATGCTCTTAGAATTGTTTCTTGAGCTAAATCCATTGCGTTATCACGGTTACGTGTATACTTCATAGCGAAACCATTAATGTAATCATTTAGGTTGACTATTTGTGCTTGAAAATCTGTTGCAGTCATTTTGTTTAGTGTTTAATTATTTTTGTTAAACAAAAGTAGAGATAAATTCTAATTCTCCAATGTTTTGTTTAACTTTTTTCAATAAAAGATAAACAAAATAAGCTTCAACAAACAAAAAACGCCGTAATCAATAGGATACGGCGCTTTTAAAACATATGGATTTTTTTTATTAAAAGTAGGTATAAATTCTAGAAATAACTGTTTTAGACTATTTAATCAAGATTAATGGCATCCACCTTATAGATGATATTTACCTTTTCTGGTACTTTTTCTTCAAATATTTTTAATTGATACCCACCAACAAATAGTTGGTCTAATGGCAAGCAAGAAGCAATATCATCAAAAAACTGATGAAATTGCTTTTCACTTAAAATGTTGATGAGACTTGTAAAAACATAATCTGGTTTAAACTCTCTAATAATTTTCACGAAATCTTTGGTTGGCAAAGATTGACCGAGATAAATCGTATGATACCCCTTCAGTCTTAAATAGTAATTATAATAGAGTAAGCCTAAATCATGATGTTCATCATCTTTTAAAAACAGGATTACCGTTCCTTTTGATGTTTTCGGGTCCACCGAAAGCTCGGTGTTTCGAATAATAAAGCAACGTAAAATATTTGAGAAAAAATGTTCATGTGCCGCTGAAATTGCATCAACTTGCCATAACTCCCCTACTTTTTCAAGTACGGGAACAATGAGGTTTCCAAAAACGAACTCCAATCCATTGCCGTTGCACATCTTCTCCAGTTCTTCATTCATACCCACCTCATCATATCGCATAATGCGATTGACAAATCGATCGACAATTGAAACTTCTTCCCCTTCAGGTACCACTAAAATTTCATTCGCTAAACGAAAAATCTCCGTTTCATTCAATTTAGCAATTTTTGAAATTTTGAATCCGTTAGAGTAAAGCAGATTAATGTTCAGAATTTTTTTGAGATCTTGATCAGAATATAAACGGATGTTCGTTTCTGTGCGTTCAGGTTCCAGCAAATTATAGCGCTGTTCCCAAATTCTGAGGGTGTGCGCTTTAATCTGTGTAAAATTTTCAAGGTCTTTTATTGAGTAAACTCCCATATCCCTTTAAACAAACGTAATCAAATATTGTTTTCACTAAAAAAATAATTTTTAATCATCCCCTCGATAAGGAATCAAATAACCGCACATAAATAAAACAAATATAGTAGAATATTGTGGCCTTTTGATTCAGAAATAGATTGTTATTAACATTTTCAATTTGCAGAAAGTGAGGAGAAACAGCCATAACTCATAACAAATTACTGCGATTTTTTAGTGGTTCGAAATAAATCAGCTCGATCTTTTTTTCTTTTTTGCCAGCTTCATTTTTTCTTTAATCCGCTTTTTTCTCTTTTTTTCGTATTCCTTTTTATTCTTTTTATTTTTCTTTTTTGATTCTTTATCCTTTTGCTTTTTATCGCGATAAGTCAATTTACCTATTTTTACAATTTCATTGTCAAACGGCACCAAACCAGACTGGATATCAGCTATAACCTGTTCTACAATTTTATCGTCCCCCTCTTTGGGCTGAAATTCGACATGCAGATCTTGATCCCAAATTTTGGCCATCATATTAAACACTTGCGCTTTTTGCTTTCCTCTATATTTATGCGAAATGTCATAAACCGTCATTCCTGTTTCACGGTGGATGAGTTTCATTAGCATCACCCCTTCAGAGGTATATAAATCAAGAATAAAATATTTAAAATCCTGTTTTAATTTTTTATATGCTTTTTTAAAGAAGCGATTCTTTTTTCCTCGGCGTTTGATTGCTTCTGCATTTTCATCAATTTCATCAATGACATCCGCCGCATGCAGCGCATACGGATATACCTTCACCACCATTCGCTTCATGCGGTTATACTTATTGAGGTATTCTTTAGTATAAACATTCACAACTTCCCCTTCGTAGTTTTTTAAACTATCGGTAGGGGAATTTTCGATTTGACCGAAAATTCCCAGGCTTAAAAGCATGATATAGCAGCTAAAAATCGTTTTCATATCAATAGATGTGCAAGTTTTATACCATAATTTACGTTATTTTTTGCAGTTTATTATCTTTGGTAAACTGAATCTTATAATTCAACAAGCTATGCGACTGACCATTTATCTTATCCTATGCACATTTATTGTGACTGTTTCATCTTGTAACGGAGATGGTCCGACTGACGTAGATTTAGTTATTGACACCTTAAAAATTGATACCAGATTGGGTATTGATACCACGAATATCAATCCAATTGACACAGTAGCTGTTGATTCGGCTGGATATATTGATGAAGATGCTGCGTTAACAACTCAGATAGAAAAACTTTACGGAGAACAATGGGAATTTTGCGACTGTGTTGTTAGGAATGACTCAGTGAACACAGCAATAATGGAAACAGATGATGATGCACAAATTGACTTGATTTTGGCACGAATGGATACCATTGAAAATCACTGTAAAGAATTATTAACCGCTCCAAGCACAACGCCAGACGAAAGAGCACGCCACGAAAGAAAAGTGAATAAATGTTTAAAAGCTGCACGTTAGTTCGCACAAGATTTTGTATACTACTTCAAACCATGAATTAACTTCTCAAAATGCGGATAATAAATTCTGCCCCACATTGGTTTTTTATCGAAGGCATATAAAGTATTGGATTGCGTATTAATTACAACAGGAATTGTAAACCCCGCCCATTTTTTACCAGATTTTAATTGCTTACAATAATCAATAGCTTCTTGGCTTATACTTGTTGAAAGTAAAACAGTAATTACCCCCAAACCCGATTGCAATCCACGCGGCCAACCGTTATAATTTGCCTTAGCATAATCAAAGGATGAACTGAGATGGGCTTCAATATCACTCACAGTTACTTCTTGATCGCCGTAATCAGATACAACAATAAACGTATTCAATTGCGTTGCCATCCATGCCCAACGGAACTTTTTTTCATAACCAATCACACTCTCATGATCAAATATTCGATCATTACTAAAATGAATGGATTGTTCTTCGAGACGGGCTTTTATAGATGCTAAGTTCATGTTGTTTTTGCACGAATATAAGGAACTTATAACTTTATTTACGCCTGATCCTATACTTGAACCCATTTTTGAACCAAGGCCACTAAATCCGCTCTTTTTGCTATAAACCTCAACTTCATTGTCTAACTCTATTCATATTTTTTTATTTTCAGCTCTCAATAATTGGAATTATTTTTCATATTTAGCTCAAAACCTGTTACTTATCAGAATATAATTGTTATAATGATATTCTCAATTAATAAACCGAAAATATGATTAAGCTCCTAGTTCCAGTATTATGCACCGTTTGTTTCAGTTTTACTGCCGCCGCGAATAATTCCACAACTGAATCATTCATTACCCTCAAGGGTAAATCAATAACAAAACTGTATGAACAAAAAAAGAAAAGAAACTGGAGCAAAGACGTCTGGAGTATTATTGAATTAGATCAAAAAATTAACTCACCAATTTTCTCACCATACAACGAGAAGAGACCGGGCTACGACTATATGAACTTCCGGGTAAAACCCGAACTTTTTGAACTCCACAAAGCTTCTATTAAATGGAACCTTTGGACTATCATTATGCACAATTTTTTCAAAGGAGAACTAACCTTCTATTCCCCTTTCGACCCCGAATGGGCGAATAATCGTGACGACGGATTTTTAATTTATCCTATATTGCCAAGCAAATTTGGTTCATCACCAGATGGTACTTTTGAAACAGATCCAGTTTTTAAAGATAACATAGAAGCATTTGGATTTTTAGGTCATGTTTATGTTGATCCTTACGCCATGCCTTTGCAGAGTTGGTTGTATCCAGGCGAAGACTCAATAATAATAAATGAAAAGACAGGTTTTTATGAAGTTGTCTATCCTCCTGATGATTTTTTTTGGTACCACGACTCAGACATCTTAGCCTATAAAATTAAAGAAAAGTGGATTTTAGACGATAACGGAAACGTATTGGACAAAAAGATAGCGGCCGTTGCCCCAATTATTATGCGAAAAGATGATAATGGAAATGAGGTTGGGAAAACAGAACTATTCTGGATTGATTATACTGCATTAGCGGATATGCTCAAACCCTATTTCGTGAAAGTAGACCGCTACAAAAAAGATCAAATATTATCACTCCATGAATTTTTCGATACTCGTGAATTTTATGCCAGCGAAGTTGCGAATGATTCGATTTGGGTAAAGCCAGTTGTTGATTAGATAATAGAGGCTAAGTGTTAAATTGCTGCGTTTTTTTAGAGGTTAGAGATTAGATGTTGGATGTTAGATCACTGCGCTATTAGAGCTTAGAAGTTTGATGCAGTAGATTACGACTCTGGCGGACTCAAAGTTTATTGAAATATACCTCTTATATAAATCAATTAAAATCAAAGATCAGACTTAAGCCTGGTTCCCGATTCGCAAAAATTGTAGGTGTAATAGATAAGGAAAGATCCTCAGAAACATCAAAAGTGACGAAATGAGCATCAACGTATGCTTCAATTATATTTAGCGCCCAAACCCCTACAAAGCCAAACAAAAATAAATCACGTCTATTCGCATATTGATCAAAGCCTAGATAATCTGTACCATCTGAAGAATAACCATTGATTAGCGTAAATACGCGGTTGGTTGTGTCACTATCCACAACAGGATAATCAATAAATCGTTGATCAAGCACGGTACCGTTATTTTCTTCGCGAAATAAAAATTCCTTTTTGGTGAGATAAGCGAATTTATTGTTTTGATAGAAGTAATAACCACAAGCGCCTAAACCGCCATAAATAATTGGGACTTTCCACCATGCACGGTGTTTTTTTTGTGGAATTTTACGATAACCAAATTCATTATAGATTTGACCTGCCCCAGGAACTATTGCTGACCAAATTGCAGCGCGCTTTGTGAAATGCGTATAACCCGATTCAGTTGCTGCATTCACCCCTGAATCATCCGATAACGTATCAATTTGAGTCCAACCTGAAAAGGAGACCATAATTAGTACCAATAAAGCGGCTGATTTAAGCATTGAGTTTATCTATAAAATCTATTATTTGATCGAGTTGTTTTTCCGATCCAAAATTAATAACGATTTTACCCTTGCCTTTATTGTTTGCAGAGATTTGAACTTTAGTGTCCAGCTTTTTAGAAAGATTGCTTTGAAATTTCTCAGCAGTTAATGAAAGACCTGTATTCCCTGTAATTTTCGGAGTTGTTAAAGCACTTCCTGTGTCTTTTTTTCCTTTCACCAACGCTTCCACTTCTCTTACCGAAAGGCCTTGCTCAATTATTTTTTTGAAAATTTCAATCTGCGCATCTTCATCTCCTGCAGAAACTATGGCTCGCGCATGCCCCATTGAAAGCAAACCTTCTCTAATCCCTATTTGAATGGGAGCCGGTAGTTTTAATAGACGCAAAAAGTTGGTAATGTTTGAACGACTTTTACCTATTTTTTTACTCAATTGTTCCTGTGTAAAATTGCATTCATCAATTAATCGTTGATAGGAAAGCCCAACCTCAATCGCGTTTAAATCGACACGTTGAATATTCTCAACCAATGCCATTTCAAGCATAGTTTGGTCATTAGCAATTCTAATGTAGCAAGGTACTTCAGTCAAGCCCGCTAATTGCGACGCTCTAAAACGACGCTCTCCAGAAATAAGTTGGTAACGATCTCGGCCTAATTTGCGAACCGTCAACGGTTGTATTATTCCATGCACAGCAATAGAATCTTTCAATTCAGCAAGCTGCACTTCCTCAAAATTTGTTCGTGGATTAAATGGATTCGCCTCGATTTGTTCAATTCCAATAGATGAAATAGAACCTACAGTTTTCCCTTCAACCCCGATATTTTTTGTGGTGATGTCAGTACTAGCATTTTCTAATAATGCACTTAATCCTTTTCCTAAAGCCCTTTTCTTCGTCATTATTCAACCTTATATAAGCTGTTTATCTTTATTCTTCATTTTAGTGAGGTCATTCTTTTGCAATACCTCCCGCGCAAAATTCAAATAGTTTATTGCTCCTTTACACGTCGCATCATGCATGATAATGGTTTCACCGAAACTCGGCGCTTCTCCTAAACGCGTATTTCTATGAATGATGGTATTAAATACCAATTCTTGGAAATGTGTTTTCACTTCATCCACAACTTGGTTGGCCAAGCGTAAACGTGTATCATACATTGTTAAAACAATGCCTTCGATATCCAGTTCCGGATTCAGGCGTGTTTGAACAATTTTAATTGTATTTAATAGTTTACCCAATCCTTCAAGCGCAAAATATTCGCACTGTACGGGAATAATTACCGAATCAGCTGCAGTTAATGAGTTCACAGTTATTAAACCTAATGAAGGCGAGCAATCGATTAGAATAAAATCGTAATCATCTTTAATAGCTTGTAAGGCTTGCTTTAGTTTATGCTCACGGTTTGGCATGTTAATCATTTCCAATTCCGCCCCAACTAAATCAATATGCGCAGGTATAATATCCAAATTCGGGTTTTCCGTCTCCAAAATTAAATCCTTTGCCTCTGCTTCATTCACCAAACAATCATAAATACTTCGCTTCACATTACGCGGGTCAAAACCAACGCCAGAAGTTGCATTTGCTTGGGGGTCTGCATCAATAATCAGTGTCTTATACTCCAATACACCAAAACTAGCGCCCAAGTTGATCGCCGTAGTGGTTTTACCTACTCCTCCTTTTTGATTTGTTATTGCAATTATTTTACCCATTTATCGCCTCTAGTTTGAATGAAAACCAAAGATACTTTTTTTATGGATAGATTTTATGATTGTTGAAAACTTGTTTTGAATTAGTCTTTCGTCATGAGTCGAGAGTATCTAGCAGGCTACAATTAGTGTTGAGCTGTGGAAGTGTTACTGCCAATATCACGCGAAGTTTTCGCGCTATAGCGATTGCAGTGGTGGAGATTAAGGGCAGTTATTATTGGTGTATAAGAAAGTATAGATTTTAACTAAAACCGATATTTAAAAATGGCAAAGATAATTTTGAATCCCGCCATTATAGTACCTTTTATCGTACCTGAAACTTTAGATTCACCAATGCGTTTTTTATAATTGACAGGAACTTCGGTATGCGTCATTTTTTGTTTTGCAGCCTTAAGTTGCATCTCGATTGTCCAACCATAAGTTTTATCTGCCATTTTTAAAGCCAAAAGTTTATCGTACTTAATGGCGCGGAAAGGACCTAAATCTGTATATCGCACACGGTAAAATAAACGCATGAGCCGAGTGGCAAGCCAATTTCCAAATCTTTGCGGAACAGTCATTGAACCTTTTTCTTTTGCGCCCAATGCTCTTGAACCGATCACAAGGTCAATATCCTCTTCTAAAATTGGAGCTACGACATTAGATAGTTCGGCGGGATAATCTGAATAATCACCATCAATAAAGACAATAATATCTGGTTTAACGTCCATTTGTGCCGCGTACGCCATTCCTTTTAGGCAGGCCCAGCCATAACCAGGCTTTGGTTCGCTAACGACAATAGCTCCTGCGGCTTGTGCAACTTTTTCAGTATCATCAGTAGAGCCATTATTGCACACAATAATATCGGATACGATATCAGACGGTAATTCAGACACTACTTTTCCGATAGATCCTTCTTCATTGTCTGCTGGAATGATTACGACAATTTTAGCGTGCTTTTTCAAGTTAATAATGTGGTTTTATGGGAGTAAATATACCTATTGATTTAATTGAAACCCATCATTTCCTAAAACAATTGGTCCTTCATTTCCGAAACGTCCAGCTTCGGGGCCATTTTCTAATTTTAAAACGCCGCGTGGACATACTGCAGAACAAACACCACAGCCTACGCAGGAGGAACGAACAATATTTTGTCCTTTCTGGGCATAGGCCCGAACATCAATTCCTTGCTCACAATAAGTAGAACAGTTTCCACATGAGATACATTGTCCCCCATTTGTTGTAATTCTGAATCGGGATTTAAATCGTTGCACTAGACCCATATAAGCCGCCAACGGACAACCGAAACGGCACCAAGTTCTGTTTCCGAAAATTGGATAGAACCCTGTTCCTATGACTCCTGCGAATACAGCTCCAACCATAAATCCATACCAATCTCTCACATCAAAGGCTGAAATTCCAATTATGGTGGATATTCCTTCTCCATCATTCACTCCATTTAAGGATGTAAACGTATGTATACCTACAAACACTGTTAGAATTGCCGCAAAAACTAAAACCCCATGAATCAACCAACGCTCTAATTTCCAAGCCCACATTTTCTTATTTGATAATTGTCTGTAGGGATCGCCTAATGTCTCCGCCAAGCCTCCACATCCACAAACCCATGAACAGTACCAACGTTTTCCGTAAAAATAAACAAGTGTTGGCACCACAATTATGGACAAAACAAATCCCCAAATAATTAAGAACATACCAAATTGACCAGCTTCTAACAATTCCTGGATATTATATTTATATAGGAAGGTATAGTCCAAGGGCATGGCATTTTTCAAATCTCTACCAGGTAATCCAAATAATGGTAGAATCTCAACCAATAAAAACGCAAATATTACTTGAAAGAACAAAACACTTGTTGTTCTCACAATTTGATATTTATTATGACGGTATTTAATATACATTCGAACGCCCATAACAAGCATGGAAATGCAGTACAATAATCCATATAAAAACCATTGCGAAGCCATAGCTCCTTCTTTAAACAACCCTTTTACCGGATCTGTAAGACTGATTGCATCCGACATGATATAAGGATGGAAATAAAGCAATATATAGAAGGTTACCAACCAAACGCCGGTTAAAACACCAATCCAACCTCTGTTTGTTGCTCTGTCATGATAAATACCATCATTTTTAATACCGGGAGGACCTTTTAGTTTTAGATCAACAATAATGTAAAACAATGGTCCTATTATGCCTAAGCCAAAAGTGAGAAAAAAGAAGAGCCATTTATTTTGAGTAACGACGCCGTCATTAGACGCTCGAGAGAGGTTTAACGCTACCGTACCTGGTTTGGTCCACATGACCATGCTCCACTCCTCGTTGGCTTTGAGTTCATCATTTTTAGCATTATAAATCGCTATAAATGCGCGAGAAAAGCCATAAGTAGTTGAAAATTCTTTGTCCACTAATTGCTCTTTGAGTGGAACTTCTAAGTTTATTAATTCCTGCTCATTCAGACTCTCGATCATAATGGCTTCCGTCATTTTGACATTGCCTAAAAATGGTGTGGTCGTGAAAATAGC
This sequence comes from uncultured Crocinitomix sp., assembly GCA_905478225.1. Taxonomy (GTDB): domain Bacteria; phylum Bacteroidota; class Bacteroidia; order Flavobacteriales_D; family Crocinitomicaceae; genus Crocinitomix. The sequence goes on along the minus strand of CAJQHR010000040.1, from coordinate 102,837 downwards.
CAGCCCAATTAGGAAAATGACCATTCCGGTATATTTCAAATTCTTCATAAAATTAGCTACCTATTAAGTTTCTCCACCACTTCTTCGACTTCAACTCTACATTTCTTCCTGTTTCTTTATTGAATTGATCTACGATTTCTTTTTCATAATGACTGTAAAATTCTGGATCAAAATTCGCTGTTGATAAATTCGCCATAACTTCATCAACCCCTGCTCCGTCGCGCAACCATTTATCAAACAAATCGTGACGCATACGGATTCCAAAGACGTTTAAACCTTTAAATAGGCCCGTATCTTTGTCCCAAACGACATGTATGCAAATTTCACCTTTTGGATGTTCCCAATAGAAATCGGCCTCTTCTTCCTGCATATTTGCGAAAACCCATCCATAAGTTTGATATTCAATATCGAAAAACTTAGCGGAATTAAACCATGGCCCGGGGTTGTAGGCTAATTTATTACCCGTTACGGTTTGTGCCACCGTTTCACCCATAATTCGACCTGTATACCAAACCTGTTCAATATTCCGTCTACCGTTCACGCCTTGGTCAAATTGAGCGCAATCGCCAATAGCATAAACATCTTCTATATTCGTTTCTAAAAACTTGTTGATTTTGATCCCGCGTTCTATTTCAATATTGGTATTTTTTAAAAACGCGACGTTAGGGGAAACCCCGGCGGTTAAACCCACAATTTGACAGTCGATTATTTCACCGTCTTTGGTTTTCACCGCTTTTGCACGCCCATTTTCATCCGCAATTATTTCATCTAACTCTGTATTAAATCGCAAATCGACATGATGTTTTTTAATGTGTTTAGAAATAAGTTGTCCTTCTTGCTCTGGCAGCACATTGCCCCAAAATTTACTCTCGCGCACTAAAAAGGTAACAGCAATTCCTCTGTAGAGCATCATTTCTGCTAATTCTACTCCAATTAATCCACCCCCAACGATTACAGCACGTTTGGCGTTTTTTGAATTTTCCTCAATACTTTCTACATCTTGAAATGAATATAAACCTTGCACACCCAATAAGTCTTGCCCTGGCCATCCAAATTTATTTGGTTTAGATCCCACAGCTAAAATCAATTTATCGTATGTAATTGATGAACCACTTTTCATGACCAATTCTTTAACATCTGTCTTGATGTCCTCTACACGGTCAAATTTCAAATCAATTCTGTTCTTTTCCCAAAACCAATCTTCATATGGTTTAATATCCTGAAATCGCATATGTCCCATGTATACATACATGAGTGCTGTTCTTGAAAAAAAATGCTCAGTCTCTGCAGAAATAATTAAAATCTCATTGTCGCTATTCTTTCGAATATGCCGCGCCGCAGTGACCCCAGAAATTCCATTTCCTATTATGACAATTTTGTCCATCTAATGCTAAATTATTATGGGTTTTGCTGTAAAATCTAAAATAAAGACGCGAAGTCTTTTATTAGCTTACAAATTAAAAATAAAATTTAGAATGTGAACAAAGTGGTTCGTCAATTCCTTAATAAAAAATAAGGAAAGTATTGATTTTCAGAACTATCCGCGGACTTTCTTTTGAATAAAGCGTTCTACCTTACCAAGCGAAACACTATCAATTGCATAGACCGTAACATGTAACAAACCTCCTGGATGAATGGAGGCGTTATTTGATGATTGTGGGATAGCCCAAGGACATTGATGAATCCATTCCGCCAAGCTATCAATCACAAAGTTGGGATCTTTTGCACCAATTTGCAAAATTATTTTTGAGGACATTAACTTACCTTTAGCCTGTCTTTTCACAAAAACATCTGCAGTAACTTTTCTATATGGAATGTAGATCAATTCTTCGTCGTCTGTTTTTAAATGAACGCTTGTTACACCCATTTTTTCCAACTTCCCCGAATGGTCTTGATAGCGGACTAAATCTTTAATTTTAAACTTATTTGAGACTCGTAAAAGTAAGCCTGGGAAAAAATCTCTCCAAAAATTAAGTCCAACCAACCCTACAACCACAAGCAGACCTGCAGTGATCCAAATGTTTGCTGTAAAAAGTTGCGTAATAGCGATTAAAGCAAATAAAAGCCACACGACAACCTCTATACGAAATGTCAATAATTTAGCCTTTTTAATTGCTTTACTGGAATTCAAAAGCGGGAGCATATATTTCTTAAACAGGTAAAAAAATCCAAATAGAACAGCTGCGACGGCAATTAGTGCAAAGACCATTCTTACGCCCAATCCAGAACCAACCCATTGATCTACGTCAAAGGTCGGCACAACTTTATTTACGCTATTATTTAATGAATCCAACTTCATTCAACCAATTTTCTATATAAGGTTTTGTTAATTTATTCAAAAGGAATTCACCTCTTTCGTTTTGCTCTACTAATCCAGCGTTTTGCATGGATTGAATCAATCTATTAATCCAGTTCTTATTATCTTCTCCGTAAATGCGATACAACTCTTCTCTTGAAAGGTTACAATGGATAAAGAGTTGGAAAATTAAATTTTTCCATTCTACATTTTCAATGGATGGTATTTCATGCAATTCTGGTATTTTAATTACCAAATGATTTTCATCACGCTCAACAATTGCATTAATCCATTGCTGCAGTGCCAAACCAATTTTTCCGCCACTGGTAGTATGATAACGCCCTAAATATTTATTTAATTTATTGACCGAAATATGATGTTCTTTTTCATTATCCAGTCGAATATGCAGTCCGCCAGTTTGATGCCTAGACCAGATGGCATCTTTAATTTGATTTACGTTTAACGGCGCTAGAACAACTGATTGAATAATGGCGTTCTGAATGGTTGTCGATTGGCAAATTAATCCATATGCATGAATATTTGAAGTCAACACAAAATAATGCTTGCCGCCAAACTTATTAATCAACTTTGTCAATTCATTCAGAATAAACTCTCCTTTTTCTGCCTTTAGCCACCATTGCTCAATATCTTCAAAAATGATACTTGACTTTGATGGTAGTTTATTCATGAGCTTTTGAAGCGGCTCATTTATTCCTGTAGCCCGCTGCATTGCCCTTGTTAAATCATCCTTGGTCCATGTGCGATTGACCGGCGGTAATATTTTATAAATACTACCAGAAAGTACATGACTTGAAATGTGAGTTGCCAAATAAGTTTTACCACTTGCTGCTCCACCTAAAATAGCAATGGCGCCTGTTTTACCTTGATCAATTCTATTTATTGCTGCTTTAATGCGCTCAATTTCTGAACGGCGGTTATCAATCGTCTTACTGTCAGAATAATGAGTTCCCGTAAATAACTGTTGATAGAAGAACGGAATGTCTACACGTGGCCCTATGGAATCAACAAACTCAGCTAAAAGGCCTTGCTCACTAACTAAAGTAGTATACTTCTCTTTATATTCACTAGCGGTAAAATCTTGCTGTTTTTGAGCGAGATATTCCACCAAACTATTTACTTTTTTAGAGGCGTTTTTATTGACCTTTTGGAATTTATCAAGAATAACGTTTCGGCGTTTTTGTTGCTTCACGTATTGTCTTAACTTTTCAACCTGTTCAATAATTTGGTTGACGTCCAATTCCTTGCGCAACATTTCTTGACGGTCTTTTAATTCAGATTCGAATCCTTCTTGAGCTGCGTCAAAATCAGACTTGGCTGCGGCTATCTCTGTTTTAGCAGATTCGATTAAGTCCTTTAAAACATTTAGTTTACCATTTGCAGCATAAGCGTCCACCCCCTTTTGAACTAGGATAGACGTCGTGATTAGCTTACCAGTCAAACGTTTTAGTTGCCCATAAAAAACCTGAATATGCTCATGTAGCGGATCAACAAAATTTGAACGAACAATATATTCAGTGATATCATTCAATGCTATTTTTTCCGTTATTATTTGATCTCCTTGTGCTTCTCGAATTCCATTAATCGACTTTGCTGTCATTAATTCAATTTCATCAGGAACAGCACTGTTCATTTCATTAATGCTTGACATTAAGTTGGAAATCACAAATTCTGAGTTGAAAAACAATTCTTCTTCAATTCTAATGGCACTGCCCAAAATATCTTTTTCTTGATCGTTATCAATCTTTTCTAAAAGATGGTTGAGTTGTGTATCTAAACCACTTATGTTGTCATTAATTTTGCTCAAATAATTCTCATGAATGTGGTTTGATATTTCACCTGTCAACTTCTGAACCTTGGCGGTATAAGCAATCATATATATATCCGCCTCTAAATGATAGGTGAATAAAATTAAATTACGGTACCAGTAACTTGGAAAGGATGTTGTTCCCTTACGAATGGTTTGAAATTCTTTAGTTGGGAGGCCATTATAACTCACCAATAAATCTTGGTTATAGCGTTTTTTTAATAAACTATTGGATAATTTATTTAATTCAAGTCTTTCATTATTACGGAAACTCTTGTAAAGGTTGGACGCCAAGTTTAATGCCTCATCATCCACCAGCTGTAAAGCTTTATCTAATTCATCTTTAAAGGCGATTATCACATCAGCATCAACGCCATTTTGGTCAATATTTATGAGCAATTTCCAAACCACTTCGTGCAATATGTTTTTGCTTTGATGCAATAAAATTAGATTTTGATAGCCAAATTCTAAAAGGCTTGAAAAATCATCTTTCATGCCTTTGGCATACCATACTCTTCTAATAGAGTCACGGTATTTAATTTTTCGTGGAAGATGATCTGGCGCACTTAATTCGTCATTAAGCACGACATCTATTGTAATTTTTTTCGGTAAATAGGTAATGAGTTCTTCTTTAGCAGAAAAATAAGCCTTTACTGCTCGATCCAGCTGTTCGTAGATATTCGGCAGTTCATTTTTAAGGGCGTCAGCATAAAACTCCTTCACCTCTTTCAACACATTTTGTAAAGACGCTTGAATTTCCTTGGTGGTTTGATCCTCTGAGACACCCAATAAATAAGAGTCCATGCGGCTTGTGACTTTAGAGAAAATGGCGTGATGATAACTTTCGATTGGTTGAATGCCGTTTTGGACCAGCTTATTAACTAAACCATCCATTTGCCCATCTAAATCCATTAATGAAACATGCAAGTTTTGATCTGGACTTGCAACTAGTTCAACCAATTCAGTTTGTTCAACCTTTAAAGGTTCATGTTTAAGCGCTATTTGCTCCAGTTTTAAATCCGTCTCTTCAAATTGGGATGAAGCTTTCACCAACAATGTAGTGCCTATAACTCCAACTAAGTTATTTGTGCGTTCTACAAATTCTTGGCGTTCATTTGGCAATATTTCTGGAATTCCAACAAAAACCAAATCGGCTTCGCTCGAATGCATTTTCATTAAATCATAAATTGGTTTACGATCTACCTCATTATTGATCACCTTAATTTCAGCCTTCACTCTAAATTGCTCCACTACTGCTCGAATGCGGTTTTCAACCACTTTAAAGTCGACATTTGTATCATTCGCCAGTAAAATTCGAATGTTGGCTTGTGACCAATCCGGGGAACTCGTTATAAATTTAGCAAGCGATAACATTAACTCGGCGTTATTACCAACCCCTCTCCACCATAAATCAATTTTTTCTTTTTTACGGAAACCCCAGCGCTCATCATAATCCAAATAAAGGACATTATAATCAAGCGAGATGAGTTTCTCAGTCATGTCTTTAAACCAAATAGGGTCTTTGGTTTGTCCAGGCCAGTCCATTAAAACGGTATTGGGCTCAATTCCTGAAAACCCAAATGTACAGGCAATACTTTCAATACCCTTAAATATATTTTGGACTTCTAGTTTCCGTCCAAAAATTCCGTATTTCTCTAGCTCCTCATCTTGAACGGTTTCTTTACTTTTTGGAAACAGTACAGGTGCTTCAGGATTCTCATACAAGTCAAAATTGGTAATAATTCCGCCCTGACCCGAAACCGCCTTGCTAAACTCAATCATTTTTGAGCGCTGCTTGCTTTCTGTACTAAACAATAACGTATTTGGTTTCCAATTTCGCTTGTGGTCTTTACCCGCCTCCATTCGCTTCAACCCCTTTTTCACAATTGTTGCCCAAACAGATTGCCAAATATCGCCAGTACCTAAAGCAATTTGCTTACGTGAGAGCCAGAAATAAATTCCGCCAATAATAATAAAGGCGGCAACCATGGCTATAAAATTCAATTGCGACATGATTACAAACGTGGCTATGAACCCTAATAAGCCAAACCACTTACTGACTCTAAATGTTGGTTTAAAATCTGAACTTGCCCAACTCTCTAGAAAGAAAGATAAATTAATGAATCCGTAAGCTGCCAGGTAAAACATGGAAACGACTTCCGCAATCACGTTCAAATCTCCAATTAAAATACCAGCCTCAGCAATAATTACAGTTAAGATTAAAGCATTACGTGGTTCATTATTTTGACCTACTCCTTTTGCAAATAACTTAGGCGTTAACTTATCTGCAGACATGGCCTGCAAAATTCTAGGTCCGCCTAATATTCCGCCCAGCGCCGAGGATAAAGTTGCTCCCCATACTCCGATATATACCAGAATTGGAATGACCGCAAAATTAAAGATGGACTTTGGATCTGTTAATAAAGTAAATTGATCAATCGAATAGTATAAAAACAAGGCTAATCCAACATAAACAATTAATCCAACTGCAATTGCTCCTAGCGTTCCGCGTGGAATAGCTTTTTTCGGATCCTTTAAATCACCAGACATAGCAACACCTGCGGTGAAACCAGTTACGGCGGGGAAAAAGATGGCGAAAATGATTGCAAAACCTGCCAGCTCAATTGGTGCTTGATCGACGGTACCACTGGCAACTTCATTTGCGACAACTGCCCCTTCAGCTGGAGCACCTAAAAAGATCGAAAACAAAGAAAGTACAATTGCCGTAAGAATTAAATACTGCGATTTAATAGCAATTGAAGTACTAATAAAGGCAAGAATTGTCAAGAGCAAAAGCCCAATACTACCGGTAACACGAAAGGTATTGGTTAAATTTACAGTTTCATCAATAACTTTAACTCCAGCGCTGTCAAGCGTATATCCGTACCCTATATATTCATTGAATATTTCGGAAAACCCAACCATATAGAGGGCAATACTCAACGCTGTTGCCACAAACAGGGTCATACCTATGGCTCCACCAATGGGCAGACCCAAACTGCGCGAAAGCACATAGTATACGCCACCCGCTCCTACCTTTTTGTCAGTAGCAATTGAAGAAATGCTTAATCCAGTGGCGACTGAAATAAAATGAGCGAGGAGAATTATACCAAGCGTCAACCAGATGCCGCCATTTCCGACAACCCATCCCATACGTAAGAACATGATCACCCCAAGGATGGTCAATATAGAAGGTGTAAACACTCCCCCAAACGTTCCGAATTTTTTACTTTCAGCCATAGTTTTATGATTGCTCCATACAAAATGAAACAACTCCTAGCTATAATGTTACGTCAAAGCGCTAGAAATGTTATTTAATTCTTAAAAAGAAACTAAAATAACGGTTATTTTTGATTAATATCTATATTTATACCGTGGATAATAATGTGCGCTTGTGACAAGAATCAAAATCAGTGACTTGCGGAATTATTTGACAATAAAAACAAGATGAAACGAGTACCAGTTGCCTTACTAATTCGAAAATTGACACGTGTTGTTGATCAATGTGCCGACGAAATTTCGACAGAAACGGCTGAACTAACTCCTGCGCAGTTAAATTGGCAACCAAATGATAGAACATGGAGTGTGGCGCAAGTGCTAGCGCATCTTAACGCTTATTACCGTTATTACATTCCAGTATTTAGAGGGAAAATTTCAAATACACGTTTTACTGAACCTACAGAGCATTTTAGCAGCAGTCCATTAGGAGTAGCTGTTTTTCGTTCTGTTAAATTAGGGAAAGTAAAAAACATAAAGCGTAAACTAAAGTCAACAAAAGAATATAACCCGCTAATTAATAAATCTCTTTCATTAGAAAACGTGGTCGACGAATATTTAGGCCATGTGAAAGACTTTAACACTGTTTTACAAGAAGGAGCGCTCATTAATTTGAGAAAAACCAAATGTCCTTTATCGTTAAGACCTGTGGTTAAATTGAACTTAGGGGATGCCTTTATTTTTACGGCATATCATAATGAGCGGCATTTGGAGCAAATAAAAAGGGTTATTCGATCTAGTCGTTTCCCTGATTAGTAGGGCATTTCGAGCAAATCAATGTCCTCTCGCCTCATTTTCACAAGTGTCTTGAGATATATTCTACCTTTTACCGAAGCGTTTTAAGAAACGGGCTTCATGTTCGCTTTGCATCTTGAAAAGATTTTCAGGAATTTGTTTTTTCCAGCGTTTGTGGGACCAGAGCCATGCTGACGGTTTTTTATGAATGTCTTCTTCTAAGAAGCTGATATATGATGCTGTAATATCCCCGTAAGTAGCAGTCGAAGGATTGGATGTGATTTCTCTTAACTCAATTTCGTAATTGCCTCTTTTAACAAGATGAATAACCGCGTATACAACAGACGCGCCTGTTTGATTAGCTAAAATCTCTGCACCAAAATAAAATGCCGTTTTTTGATTGAGGAAATCGACCCAATAACAGTTTTCATCTTTACCTGGTGATTGATCACCTAGAATTAAAGTAGCCGTTGGTTCTTCGGATTGTTCGGCTAGCACCTCTTTATAATTATTAGCGTTGACCACTTTCATTCCAAAGCGTTCTCTTCTCTCATTAATTTTTTTATCCCAAAACTTATTAGACATTGGCATTCCAATACCAATGGCTTGATGTTTAAACACTAGATTTTGTGCGGTAATGAGCATTTCCCAGTTGTGATAATGAGACGACAATAAAAGGACATCTCTCCCCTCTTCGTATAAGCAGTCCATTATTTCAGGATTACGAACGGTCATTCTTTTGCGCAGCGAATCTTCAGAAATCGTTAGGTTTTTAATGGACTCGGCTAATAAATAAGTGAGATAGCGATAAAATTCTTTTGCAATTTTAGCCCGTTCTTTTTTATGCATATCTGGAAATGACATTGCCAAGTTTGCAAGCACTACCTTTTTTCGATAAGGGAAAACGTAATAAATGAAAAAATAAAAAAAGTTTGAAAACAGATAAATTAGACCGAATGGCATGTAGGACATTGGGCGCACAATACAGTAATATAGAATTCGGTTAATCAACTTTAGCTTCTAGGCTTAGTACGAAGTTATCAATTATCACTTACAAAACGTTTAAATTATGTTAATGGTTGATTTTACTCGCACAATAATCGCACCATACCTCATGAATCTTTCGAATAGAAATTATACATAAAACTAAAGCAGGGTGAATTCCTCAATTAGCATTTGAGAGTATAATAAGAAATGGCTTAATTATTCGTGAAATTCAAGTCGCCCTGCTTCATTCGCTTATAGAAATGAGCAAGGATACCTAATAATTTAGATATTGCTTTAAAACCCTCCTCAGACGCCTCACTAATTTCAGTGCCCTTTAACTTCAAGATCATTTTACCGTATAGTGCATTAAAACCTACTTCAATCAAGTTCAAATCACCACCGTTGCTCTTATGTTGAAAGTCTTTAAGAATTGGCAAAGCCACCTCGAAGGCATCTAAATAACGTTTTTCTCGGCTAATGTTAATAAGGGTATTGTGTAATAACAACAATTCCATTAAAATTTCATTGATGTCAGAAACATGTCCTTTTTCAAGCACGCGTTCTTGTCGCATTTGTTTGATTAACCCCGCATACCAGCTTTCATATTGGCGCGCCATGTTTTCTTCAGAAATGAGTGGTTGGATTACAGTCGTATTGATCAAATCCAAATCGTGGTTATTTGCACGAATTAAATCCTCAACCTGAAACATATAAATGATATGCTCAGCAATATTATTTTCTTTCGTTCTTTGAGCAATGAGCATTAAACCTCCTTATTCTCCGCCGTTTTCAGCCTCAACTGGATCAACTTCAGGGAGCGTTGAGCGCTCCAGATAGTCAGCATTCATTAATTCAATCAATCCATCAGTTACGTCATTATTAGGAGATGCGTAATATAAGTTTTGACCTAATTGGTAAGAGAAAATTAAATCATAACCATTGGCCTCAGCATATTCTTTTGCTCCTTTAGTTACACGTGAAATTAATGTAAACATGTGCTGCTCTTGTGCCGCAGCAAGTTCCATTTGAATGCGTTGCTGCGCTTGCATATAGTTTTGCTCCATTTCTTGTGCTTCTTGCTGGTATCTCGCTTGCTCAGATTGCAATAACACACCGCCATTTTGCCATTTTGCTTGCCATTTCTCTACTTTACTTTCTTCAGAACGCATTTTATTGTCAGCATCTTTAGAAGCATCTTCAAGCATGCTTTCGAGCTCTGTCATCAATAGTAAATTATTATTTAAAGAATCAGCTTGAAAATAACCGATCGTCATTATTCCGTCATCTGGAATAATAGGATTAACCGTATCCGTTGAATCATTTCCATTTACTACATCTTCCGAAGAAGAACAACCTGGCATTTTTACAAATAAGATAATCACCGCAATGATTAATGCGACATTGATACCTAATGAAATTTTAGCTAATGAGCTCCCTTTATTTTCCATAATTATTTACTATTATTCCGCGAAAGTAAGAACAATATCTCAAATATGGAATGGATTAAGCATGGAATTTAGTTTTAAGGGAGATTGTTAAGATTTTTTAACAGCGTTCAAACTAGAAAAAAATATGATCTCTTCTTAGGAAGCCAAGATAACTTCATCCAAAGTATAACTATTAATGTCAAACGGCACTTTTACCATAAAAGCAAATCCTGCCCGACTTCAAACATATCTTCGTCATCTTCATTATACATCCACTTAACGCGAACTGAATTATTGCTTGCATTTAAGTCGTTTAGTTTGTATAACAAAAACAAAAGTCTTTTTGAAGAGGAGATATTAAAATACTCTAAATCGATAGAAACTTCTGTTTCTCCATTGGGACTTACAAGATAGTCGTCAAACCATTCTAACACTTCGCTATAAAAACTTTCAGCATCATCAGGAATTGATTTTCCTTTAATACTGAAAATACCTGCTCCGGGATTGAAATTAATCTCTGGTGTTTTAAGCGTTTCTTCAATAAATAATCGTTCCATTAGTTCTCGTGGTTTTCGTTGACAATATGACAATTTTTAATTAATATTTCTTCGCTTTTTCTACTAAAACACTAATTTACTAGACCAGTGCACTAAAAGCTCAGATCATTCTCTTTACAATACTTCAATTTTCTTTTTTTTTTCGTAAGCTTATTTCATTCAAATGATAATCTAATAAATTGAGCGCTGGATAACGTAATTTTTCTTTGATGATTAATCCAAAATTAGCAGCAATTTTTTGGATGGACTCATGAAAGACTTCTGCAAGCGACCCGCAAATTTTCAATTCCTTTACACCCTTATTTTCACAAAGTTTAATAATATGTTGTTTAAAAAACGTAGTAAAATAATTCTCTAATAAAAAGTTAACAGCCTCGGTTTCCTGATAAGCAGCAATCAATTTAACCGTATCTGCAACTTTCTTTAAGCCTTCTGGGCGAGCACCTAAATGTGGATCGTTATAATAAATGCTCGTGAATGAATCACGATCCGTATCAAACAACGATTCGATTTCATTTTGCAAGGCTTGCGGCAGATCACCGTTTAACCAAGCTGAAACAACTCTTTTCCCCAACTCATAAGCTCCACCTAAATCATCAATTAAATAACCATAGCCTCCTCTGCGAGTTGTAACACACTCCCCATTATAGTATCCTACTACGCCACCGGTTCCCATAATTGCAAATACACCACTTTCTTTTTTAAAAAGCGCTCTTGCCGCTCCAAGAATATCATCAAATACTGCTATTTCAATGTGAAATTGCGCTCTAAAAACAGCTTTGAGTTCATCTTTTCTCTGAGATGAGGCTAAGCCACTTCCATAAAAACAAACTTCATCTTCTGCAGTAGGGAAAATCTCCAGATTTTTAAGCTCCTCCAAAAAAGCCAAACTGTTTCTATTCGGATTATAACCAGACAGATTGATTTCATGAATCTTCTCACTATTGCGAAGCTCCGTTCCAATAGAACGAACCAGTAGGGTGGTTTTTGTGCTTCCAGATTCGAATAAAAACAATTTAGTCATGCAAGTACGTCTTACGACAAATATTTATAAAGGTTCTTAATATGCATACAATAAAAAAAGCAGCCTCCCCTATTGGGACGACCGCTTTTACAAATTATTTTTACGTACTTACCCCTTTTTCAAGAAGTTAAGCGCAGAACCTGCTTTGAACCAGTCAATTTGCGAGTCGTTATAGGTATGATTTAACATAAGTGTGTCAGAAGATCCATCAGCATGAATAACCTCAAGCGTTAATTGCTCGTCTGGCGCGAAAGCATTCAAATCAGTAAAGTTGAATGTATCGTCTTCTTGAATTTTATCATAATCCGCCTCGTTTGCAAAAGTTAAGCCCAACATACCTTGTTTTTTCAAGTTTGTTTCGTGGATTCTTGCAAATGACTTAACAATAACGGCCATAACACCCAAGTGACGTGGCTCCATTGCTGCATGCTCTCTTGAAGAACCTTCGCCGTAGTTATGATCTCCAATTACGACTGAAGAAATTCCAGCTGCTTTATAAGCTCTAGCCGTATCTGGAACAGGTCCAAACTCTCCTGTCAATTGATTTTTAACCTTATTCGCTTCTTTACCAAAAGCGTTTATTGCTCCAATTAAGCAGTTGTTCGAAATATTATCTAAATGACCACGGTATTTTAACCATGGACCCGCCATTGAAATGTGATCAGTAGTACATTTGCCAAAAGCTTTAATTAAAAGCTTAGCGCCTGTAATATTGTTACCATCCCACGCTGAAAATGGCGTAAGTAATTGCAATCTTTCAGAAGTTGGACTAACCTTCACTTCTAAACCAGAACCATCCTCAGCAGGAGCTTGATAACCGTTGTTTTCAACGTCAAACCCTTTAGGAGGTAATTCGATTCCAGTTGGATCAGCTAACATCACAGCTTCTCCATTTTTATTCGTTAAACTATCCGTCATTGGGTTAAAGTCCAACTTACCAGAAAGTGCCACTGCAGCCACCATTTCTGGAGACGTTACAAATGCCATTGTGTTTGGATTACCATCCGCTCTTTTTCTAAAGTTACGGTTGAAAGAGTGAACAATTGAGTTTACCTCTTCTTTGTCAGCTCCAGCTCTATCCCACTGACCAATACAAGGTCCACAAGCGTTTGTAAATATTGTTGTTCCGTTCAATGAATTAAAAATATCCATTAAACCGTCTCTGTCTGCTGTATAACGCACTTGCTCAGATCCAGGATTAATTCCTAGTTTCGCTTTTGCCTCAACACCTTTATCAGTTGCATCTTTTACAATAGAAGCAGCTCGCGTCAAATCTTCGTAAGAAGAGTTTGTACAAGAACCAATTAATGCCCACTCAATATCAGTTGGCCATCCATTAGCAGCAGCAGCAGCTTTCATTTCTGCAACTGGTGTTGCCAAATCCGGCGTAAAAGGTCCATTCAAATGAGGCGTTAATGTATCTAAGTTAATTTCAATTACTTGATCAAAATATTGCTCAGGGTTAGCATATACTTCAGGATCTCCAGTTAAGTGCTCGGCAACTGTATCAGCAGCAGCCACAACATCTTCTCTTCCTGTTGCATTTAAATAACGGCGCATTGAATCGTCATAACCAAAAGTTGAAGTTGTTGCTCCAATCTCAGCTCCCATATTACAAATGGTTCCTTTACCTGTACAAGAAAGTGAAAGAGCTCCTTCTCCAAAATATTCTACAATTGCACCAGTTCCGCCTTTTGCAGTTAATATTCCTGCCACTTTCAAGATAACATCTTTAGGTGCAGTCCAACCGCTTAGTTTTCCTGTCAATTTAACGCCAATTAACTTTGGAAACTTTAATTCCCATGGCATGCCTGCCATAACATCAACAGCATCTGCGCCACCAACGCCAATAGCAACCATTCCTAATCCACCTGCATTTACAGTATGTGAATCTGTTCCAATCATCATTCCACCAGGGAATGCATAATTTTCTAAAACCACTTGGTGAATAATTCCAGCTCCTGGTTTCCAGAATCCAATTCCATATTTATCGCAAACTGAACTTAAAAAATCAAAAACCTCACCATTCGTGTGATTTGATCTTTCCATATCTGCAGCAGCTCCATCTCTTGCTTGAATCAAGTGATCAGCATGTGCCGTTGAAGGTACAGCCACTTTAGATTTACCAGCCTGCATAAACTGCAATAAGGCCATTTGAGCCGTTGCATCTTGCATTGCTACTCGATCTGGGTCAAAATCTACGTAAGACTTTCCACGCGTGTGAGGAGCCGTTACAGGGTTATCCCATAAATGGGTATAAATAATTTTTTCCGCTAAAGATAATGGCTTACCCGTGATTTCTCTCGCCTTAGCGATACGTTCAGGATAAATCTCATATACCTTTTTGATCATGTCAATGTCGAATGCCATATGTTGTAATTTACTGGTTTTTTAATAATTAATTGGGTTGCAAATTTAGTCAATTCAGGACTTATTGAAAAGTATTTTTAGATTTATATTCTCAGAGAGAAGTAAGTTTTGCTTTTTTTACGCTAATTATTGGATGCTTTTAGCTTTCTATTACACCTTTTGATACTTTAAAATGACTCATTTTGACCGATTAATAAAAATTTACGCGAAGGCACCCATCCACAATTTTTATAAGGGGATTGAGCTTGTGGTGGAAGAAAACAAAAGCACGGTAATTCTGCCAATTACGCCCAATTTCTTTCAAGGCGGCATGTCAACACACGGATCGGTTTATTTTAAACTTTTAGATGATGCCGCTTATTTTGCGTGCCAGTCAGTAATTGAAGATTTTTTTATCGTGACGACGAACTTTAACATTAGCCTCTTGCGCCCTATCAACAAAGGCACCATCACTGCGATAGGCAAAGTTGACTTCACATCACAACAATTATTTACAGCTACAGCCGAATTATTTGATGCACGCGGACGCCTTTGTGGCAAAGGACAAGGTCAGTTTATGAAAAGTAAGCTTCCACTTTCTGCGGTTGAGGAATCTTAATTCCCCAATACAATTTGCAAACTCCCTTGACCTTCAAGGTCAGTACTGTTGTCTGTTTTCGCCGTGTATTTGTAAAAGTAAACACCGGCCGTGCAAGGATCTCCGTTTCGGTCGGTTCCATCCCATCCGTCATTAATGTCGTTTAGCTCATGCACAACGATTCCCCAGCGGTTTACAATCACACAATTAAATTCTGCAATAGAGGCCGATTTAAATTCGAAAGTAAATTCATCATTCACTCCATCTCCATTTGGCGAGAAAATATTCACCTCATCAAAAGTAACTGGCTCATAAACTGTGATGACTTTACACGCTGTATCTGTACATCCGTTTTTATTGAGTGCAACTAAACACACATCAACAAAGTAAGTTTGGCCTTGTGGTGTATAAACCGTGTCAAACACTTCTGAAACATCATGACTTACTTGCCATTCAGCAGTTGGATCATCTAAATTCCAAAAGAAAGTAGTGTCAGCACCTGGGTTGTTTGGATTGGCAAAATTCATTGATTCATTTTCGAACTGAACCTGAATAGTAGCCGTACCTTGACAATCATCATTTAATTGATCAGAAACTACGGTAAACGCTGCCACAGGATTTAGAGAATCTAAGAAAACAGTTTCTTTTAAAATACATCCGTTATCATCTGTAGCTGTTAGTTCATAGTTGCCCGGATTCAATCCACCCCAAGTACTGTTAATTGTTGTTTCACCGTTGTCCAAATTTGTCCAAACATAAGAGTAGTCGGGAGTTCCGCCAGCAGCTGCTCCAAAAACAACTCCATTACCGCTTTGGTATTCATGTAAACGACAAAAAGCATGCTCAAACCCAAACTCTGGGAAAGTCATTTCGGTTGGTTCGGTAATTGTAAAATCAAATACTTTAGAACAACCATTCTCATCATTAATAGTGACGGTATAATCACCTGCGCCCATAGCCCAGGTTGAATCTTCACCAAGACCACTATTTCCACCCGGGTTTGGATTCCAGATATAACTGATCATATCATCAGACCCGGTGTAATTAATAACATCCGTGACCACAGCAATGCCCGTTTCATCACCAAAACAAAGCGGATTGGTCAGGTTAATGCTTATGTCCAATTCACCCGGCTGCGTTAAATAAACAGAATCTAAGCCCGAGCATTCAGAATCATCACTTACGTTAATATAATACCAACCTTCACCCAGTGTGTTTGCTGTATTGCTGTTGTCCTCATTTAAAAGCTCACCATCCACATCTGTGATTTCAAAAATTAAATCACCTAATCCCCCAGTAACATTAACTGTTACTGAACCATCTGTAAATCCAAAGCATGTCGGCTCATTAAAGACAATATCCAAAACCAGTGCATCTGTCATGATGATATCCAATTCATACGTAGCAGAACATCCGCCAGCGGTAGTTACAGTTAGTGTAACGGTATAAGTTCCACTAGAACCATACACATGATCTGGGTTTTCTTCATCAGAACCTGATCCATCTCCAAAATCCCAATCCCATTCAGTTATTGTTCCTGGATCGCCAACGGTAGACAAGTCATTAAATTCAACCGTACTTACCACACAACCGCCAGTTGCCCCATCTTCAGATGAGAAACCATTAATTACGAATTCAAAATCACAGACTGGTAAAGGCGAAACAATTAAGTCAACACTTGCGGTGTTCTCACAACCAAATTCATCCGTTCCAGTCACGGTATACGTTTCTGTTCCTATAGTCAGTGGTTCAAAATCAACCCCGTCTTCTACCCCCATATCCCACTCATACGTATCGGCACCATCACCAGTAAATGTTACGGTTTCACCCAAACAAATTTCCTCAGGATCAACCGAAGCAGTGACATCAGGTAATTCATGAACTGTGATATCTACAGAGAAAATACAATCTAAATCACTATCACTTGTGGCAGTATAAGTAGTCGTTCCTACAGGCGGTTCGAAAGCCTCACCATCCACTACTCCACCATCCCAAGTAATTCCTCCGTCATTCTCTGACAATGCGGTTAATGTTACAGTTTCTCCAATACAAATATCTGTTGCAGAAACGGTGGTCACTAAATCTTCACATTCTGGATCAACCTCTGTTCCTTCTAAAATCATAACGCCATGAACATCTGGGTTTCCTGCCCCATCAGAAAAAGGTTCAAAAAGAATTCCAATCACACCTTCGCCAGGAGGTATAATAAAATCAGCAAAATCCAATAATTGAGAAGGACGCTCGTAAGTAAAACCTGGAATGATTGCACCACAAGTTGCCAGAGAACCTGTTGCGTCATCAGTCACAATTGTCAGATCGTAAGGAGCCGAAGCAGTTGTTGTACCATCTGAAATTCGCAAAGATACATTCCATGATTCTGTATATGTGTGCAAAGAAACCAAGAGAACTTCATCTCCAGGTCCATCAACATAAGTTGCTCCGCTGGCCCATGTTCCTGAAAACGACCACCCAAGCGGAATTTCAGCGCTGCCATCTAAAAAATTTACATCACCAATTTCAGCATTTATTGTAGCTATACTCCCGCAAGCGCCTCCAGCATCAGGATTTGTAAAATCAGTTGCATGATCAATACCTGTGTAAGGGCCAACCACCTGCGCGCTCAAATCAAAGCTCAGAGAAACGAATAAAAGTAAGATTAAGGCAAATAAATTAATTGGGTTATGTTGAGGACGGTTGTTCATTAGTCGCGCGGTTTTAACTCTATTCATATGGCATGAGAATATGCTCATAAACTAAACGTTTAAAATTAACGAAAATATGCTTCAAAAGTTGTTTATCACCTTTAAAAATATTTGATTTCTCAATTATAGAACCAATTCACCGAAACGGAAGAACATTTGCCAGATTGTTGATCATAAATCTTAAATGCAACCGCGATTAAAAAATCTTCCGAATCGTATGATAACATTGTAAACCCTTGCGAAGAGACAGCCTCTTCCGCGGGTTCGCCAAGTCTTGATTTAATTTCATCCGTTGTAAGCCCAAACCAAAGTGACTCGCATGGGTGAATTGAAAATTCTTCCACTGCTTTTTCTAAATCGGCTTCAAAATTCTTACCTAAGCTAATGACCTCTATAAAAATCGTATTTATTTTCCCTGTTTTAGTATTGACCCAAATCGAAATTGGTACACGATCTACACGATTATAATAATAAATGAATGAAGAAGAATCCAGTGTATAATCACCCCCGGTGAATTTACCCATTTTACTTTCTAATAATAATTCTTCGTCCCCATATTCAAATCCTAAAAACTGATTAAAATCGGTCAAAGATGTTGACGGACACTCGGTAATTACCTCTTGTTCTGTCTCATTTTCTATTTCAATTTCCACTATCGCTTCAGGATCAGCCTCTATTTCCTGCGCTTCGTTTCCCGAACAAGAATTTAGTAAAAAAAAAAATAAAATGGCACATGAAAAAATATAATGAGGTTTCATATCTATCAAATTTGAACAATTGATTCAAACAAATATACGTCTTGTTCTCAAATTTATTACACGCGCTAGAATCTTCCCCGCCTGAGGTGGACGATTCAATCAAGGATTACTACATTTCAAATCATTTCCATTTAACGGTATGCTTATTGCACTATCTTATTTAGAAACGCATGTAACTCACCTCTACATGGATAAAATGATAAAACTATGCTACTCACAAATTTGAATGACACAATTAAGAAGCACAAGAACAAAGGACTTAGTGCAATTGATAAAAATCTAATAAAATTAGGCCCTAAACTAAAGCCCATATTGCTTGTTAAAAAGGGTTCGTAGCAAATACGGACACTTCAGGAATGAATCCACGACGATCCATTTTTAACGTTGCGATTAAAACATCTGCAATTTCTTGTGGACGTAATTTATTATCTTCTAAAGGACGTTCTTGACGATCCGCGGCACTAAAGGCTGTTGGAACTTCTGACGGATTAATTTGAATAACACGCACATTATGAGGTCTTAATTCGGCTTGCCAACATTGACTCAACCCTCTTAAGGCGAACTTAGAAGCAGCATAAATGCTGCCCATTTTAAAACCTTTCAAGGAGGCGGTTGAGGCGATATTCACAATGTCGCCATAGTTCTGTTTTTTAAACATTTTAGCGGCATGTGAAGCCATCATTGATGCACCGAAAACATTTATTTCGAAAACATGTTTCATTTTCTCACGATCCATTTCATCAATTGCCGCCCAATCTCCTATCCCAGCATTATTAATTAAACCGTCTAACTTGCCATACTCAGCTTGAACGAATTCAAATAATGCTTCAATATCCGCATCATTGGCAACGTCTGCATGAAAAGCTTTGGCATTGATCTCTTCACCGACACGGTTGAGTTTTTCAAGATTTCTTCCCGTGATTACAACTTTTGCTCCATCAGCGATTAAAGCCATTGCCATTGATTTACCTAATCCTGAACTGCCACCAGTTACGATATATATTTTGTCTTTTAGTTCCATTATTTTTTCTTTTCTACAAAATTATCCAATTTAGCGGCCTTATCAAATTCCGTGAACTTGAATTTATAATTCATCTGTTTTATATTAATGATATTATAGGCCAATAGGATTTGTTTTAGACCTTTTCTCCCACCAAAATCAGCAATATAAAATAGAAAAAGCTGATTCAGTATTATTTTTTTATTTGAAATAAAAGCTTCCTGAATTAGATACGTTTTTGTTGCTTCTTCTATTTCTTCTTCGAAATTATCCATGCTTAAAGGAAACATGATGGGACAACTCACCGCACCGCAATTCAACAAAAAATGAATCCTAAAATCCAATTGCTGAACACGTAATTTCTGTTCCCATTTTTTTGGGAAGGGTTTGTTGATAAAACCAAGACTCAACTTCCATTTGGACCGTCTTAATATTCCATGTTCTATTTCGTCAAAACTGAGTTTTAAGCCAAATAATAAAATCTGTTTTTCCTTAAAAAAATCACTTCTTTTTACTAAGAGTTCTTTTGATTTTTCTGTTGCTATAATTTGAAAATAGGCGTTATAAATGTTTACCCAAAACACTATTTTATCAGCATCTGAATTTAATTGGGTTATCGCATTTTCAAAGTGAAAAGTCGCGAATAGATTTGAGATTCTCACGATTTCACTACTCTGCTTTTTTTTGACGGCTAGTAAAAGGGCGTTTGAGCAGTCTAACAACATGATGCGTTCGTCGCACTTAGGTGCAAATACTTACAAAACAAACTCAAAAAAGGAAATCCGTATTGATAATCAGACCATTAACTAGACAAAAGTGACAAGGTTTTGTACCAAATAAATCAAAAATTCTAACCGAAAGAATCCCTCAAAACCAAGTGCAAATGATGGATTCATGTAGCGCATAAAAAACCCCTACCCAAGGCCCTAATTTTGCTAAAAAAATGCTATCTTTGCACCACTTAATTCAGATCAGTATGTCAGCACAAAAAGAAGTTTTGAATTTATTGGATAAAAAATATAAAGCAGAAGTATTAGCCGATTTTCGTTTAGCGCGGGTTTCCAGAGAAACCTCATTAATGGGGCGTAGAGAGGTTTTAGGAGGGAAAGCAAAATTCGGAATTTTTGGTGATGGGAAAGAGATTGCACAAATTGCAATGGCCAAACAATTTAAGAATGGCGACTTCAGATCAGGATATTATCGTGACCAAACTTTTATGATGGCAATTGGTGCGTTAACCGTACAAGAGTACTTTGCTGCTTTATATGCACAGACTGACATAAACAAAGAACCAGCATCTGGAGGACGCCAAATGGGTGGACATTTTGCAACAAGAAGCTTGAATGAAGACGGGAGTTGGAAAAACTTGATGGAACAAAAAAACAGTTCTGCCGATATTTCACCAACTGCGGGTCAAATGCCTCGCTTAGTTGGTTTGGCTTTGGCTTCAAAAGTTTACCGTAACGACAAAGCCTTGCACGAAATGACCAATTTCACAAATAAAGGAAATGAGGTTGCTTTTGGCACAATTGGGGATGCAAGTACCTCTGAAGGTCCATTTTGGGAATCGATAAATGCCGCGGGAGTTTTACAGATTCCTTTTGCAATGTCAATTTGGGATGATGGTTATGGGATTTCAGTTCCGCGTGAATTCCAAACAACAAAGGGGAGTATTTCTACTGCTCTATCTGGCATGCAGCGCAAGAAGAACAGTCCAGGATATGAGATTTTTAAAACCAAAGGTTGGGATTATATAGACCTTTGTGAAACTTACGAAAAAGCAATTAAACTTTGTAGAGAGGAACATGTGCCAGTAATGATACATGTAGAAGAAGTCAATCAGCCGCAAGGGCACTCAACATCTGGATCGCACGAAAGATACAAATCAGAAGAGCGTTTGAAATGGGAGTCCGAAATGGACTGCATAGAGAAATTCAAGGAATTTATTTTAAGTGCTGAGATTGCAACTGCGGACGAACTTGCCGAAATTGAAAAGGAAGCGAAGAAACAAGTACGTGAAGAAAAATGCTTAGCTTGGAAAGAATTTAATGGGCTGATTGATAGCGACCTAAATGAAGTAGTTCAGCTCTTAAATCAACTCGCAGGAGAAAGCTCAAACGGTGTTTTCATTCAAAAAATTGCGGGTGATTTAAAAGCCATAATGGGACCAATTAAGCGTGATATTTTCTCTGCGGCGCGCAAAGCATTGCGTTATAAAAGAGGAACAGAATCTCCAGCAAAAGCAGCAATAATTGCTTGGTTAGGAAACGGTGTTTCAGATAATTTTGACCAATATTCATCTCACTTATATTCACAGTCAAACCACTCTGCACTTAAAGTGGAAACGGTTGATCCTGTCTACGGAACAGATGAAAAAATAGATGGACGTTTGGTATTGAGAGATAATTTTGACGCCTTGTTTGCTAAACACCCAGAGATTTTAACCTTTGGAGAAGACGTTGGAAAAATTGGAGGTGTGAACCAAAGCATGGAGGGCATGCAGGACAAATACGGCCAACAGCGTGTATCCGATACAGGAATTAGAGAATGTACCATTATTGGACAGGGAATTGGAATGGCCATGCGCGGTTTAAGACCTATTGCAGAAATTCAATATTTAGATTATTTATTGTATGCAATACAAATCCTTTCAGATGATTTAGCAACGGTACAGTACAGAACAAAAGGTGGTCAAAAAGCGCCATTAATTATTAGAACTAGAGGTCACCGCCTTGAAGGTATTTGGCATTCAGGTTCACCAATGGGAATGATTCTAAACGCATTGCGTGGAATGTATGTTTGCGTTCCTCGAAACATGACCAAAGCTGCAGGATTTTACAATACATTGATTCAATCAGACGAGCCTGCTTTAGTTATTGAGCCATTAAACGGTTATAGGACCAAAGAAACTAGGCCAGATAATTTTACTGAATTCACGACGGAAATTGGTAAAGTTGAAACGGTTGTTGAAGGAACGGATGTGACATTAGTTTCATACGGATCAACCTTTAATATTTGCCAAGAGGTTGTAAAACAATTGGCAGAATTTGAAATCTCAGTGGAGTTAATAGATGCTCAATGTTTAATTCCATTTGATCGCAATCACGAAGTGGTTGAATCATTAAAGAAAACGAACCGATTGGTAATCGTAGATGAGGATGTATCAAGCGGTGCGACGGCCTACCTACTCGATCAAATTTTAGTCAAACAAAAAGGCTATTATCATTTAGATTCAGAGCCAGTAACCATCTCGGCGAAAGATCACCGCCCGGCTTACGGGACTGACGGGGATTACTTTAGTAAACCCAATGAGGAAACCATTTTTGACGGCGTTTATGCTTTGATGAATGAAACTGACGGTGAAAAGTATCCGTCTATTTACTAAGACTTCTTGTATTTTAAGCAAAT
This sequence comes from uncultured Crocinitomix sp., assembly GCA_905478225.1. Lineage (GTDB taxonomy): Bacteria > Bacteroidota > Bacteroidia > Flavobacteriales_D > Crocinitomicaceae > Crocinitomix. Next base: position 79,895 of record CAJQHR010000040.1, on the reverse strand, counting down.
GTATTTCAAATTCCACCTTTTTGGATTGTTTGCTTTTTTATTTCTCAGTTGTACGGAGTCCAATAACGAAATTAATCAAAGTGCAAATGCATTTGAAATTTCTATTATCAATACAGACGTGAATCATCCGGTTGCGGATACCTTAATAGAAATTATTGAATTAGACAGTGGGGCGCCAGATTTATTCTTGACGCATAAACTATATAATGTGCCAAGCGATCTGCCAAAAAGCTTCAGCTCTCGAACGGACAGGGATGTCTTAATAACAAACATCTATCAGCCAAACGATACTAACTATAGATTTAAAAGAGTGATAGGTTATGATCCTGCCTGGAGGGTCAATCAATATTCCCTTTATCCTTGTATAATTTCATCAACTGGAGGATATAATTATTATGTCTATTACAATGAAATAGGGCAAGTGTCAGAAATAAAAGATTCGTTTGTTCAGATCTTAAGTCGTGGTTTCCGTTATGAATTTGATTATTTTGAGAACGGGAACCTTAAAGAAATTCGAGAATTTGGTAATTATTCGATTGGAGGAAAACCAAGCCGAACAATTCAGATTAATTCAAGTTCATAACCGACAAAAGTCGGCAAGCGTCACTTTATAATTGTTTTATGCGTGGAATGATGTTCCGGCCCATCAACTTGCAAAAAGTAAACACCAGTATTAAATTCTCGAACCTTGATTCTATTTTCCCCCGTTGTCAATTTTCCATGATCCATCAATTTCCCGGTCAAGTCCAATAATTTGTAGTTAAGGGAATTATTGTTCACAGCTATGTTAACATAGTTATAAGATGGGTTTGGATAGATTCTAACCAACACTTCTGCATTTACTTCAGTCAACGATAATCCACAAAAGATACTGAACGTCTTGGTCTCAGTAAAATAGTTGATCCAATCTGTTTCTGAGATAACAGGATCATCCACCTCAATACAAGTTAGGTTAGGCGTTTCTTCCGCATGTAAAATATCAAATGAATCTGGCATTCCATTTGCCAAATTGAGATAGATTAAATTCTCGTTATAATCACAGTAAACCTCTCTTAAGTTAGGTTTATCGCTTAAATCCATCTCTATGATAGACGGAACAATTTTAAATTCAAGATAAATTAATGAATCATTGGCACTGAGATCTAAATCTGTTAAAGGATTACGACCACAAAGCAAATATTCTAATTGGGTGTGTTCGGTTAAATCAAGACTTGTGAGTTCATTATCATCACAATAAAGTACTTCTAATTCCTCTATTCCTTCGATATTCAGATCGGTTAGATAATTGAGTTCACAACTCAAAAATTTAAGGTTAGTATTTGACGATACATCAAGCTCTGTTAAAATATTGTTTTTACATTCATGAAACTCTAAAGCTAAAAAGCCCTCTATTCCTTCTAAACTTTCAATTACAAGTGCATTTAAATGCAGGGCAAGTACCGTATCAATCCTTCCACTAAATACAGAGTCATCCATTACATCATCAAGTCCTAAATCAATTAGTTCTCCCTCAAAAACATTATCTGGAACATATATATTTTGACTATAGACATTAATGGTAGCAGTTGCTATAACTAATATGACAAGGACTTTCTTCATTTTTTATAATTTAATTAGACTTAAGTTAACATTTTAAAAAATCGAATCATAACATACTTGATTGATGGATTAATGTTCTGCAACAAATTAAGGCTAAATCAAATAAAAAAATTGAACAAAAAAAATCAGTTTAGCACAATTTTATAGCTATCTACGCTAAAAAGTGATGAAGATCACGCAAAAACACAGTAAGGAATTGTAAATTTGCAGAACCAAATAAGATGTAAGATGAAACTAGCAACACTAAATAATAATACAAGAGACGGCCGTTTATTGGTTGTTTCAACAGATTTGACAAAGGCAGTTGAAGCAAAAGCTGCCAATACCATGCAAGGCGCATTAGATGATTGGGCAACAATTTCGCGCCAATTAAAAGCCGAGTATGATGAATTGAATTCAGGAAACGCTGCCGCATTTGACTTTGATGAATCGGCATGTACATCTCCTCTTCCAAGAGCGCCACAATGGCTAGACGGTTCTGCTTATGTGAACCACGTAGAATTGGTTAGAAAAGCAAGAAACGCTGAAATGCCACCTAGTTTTTGGGAAGATCCGTTGATGTATCAAGGGGGGTCCGACACGTTTTTAAGCCCCTATCAAGCGATCCATTTTGAGACGACAGATTGGGGAATTGACATGGAAGCAGAAACGGCGATTATTCTGGATGACGTGCCAATGGGGGTTAAAAAAGAAAAAGCATTGGATTATGTGAAATTGATCATGTTGGTGAATGATGTTTCTTTAAGAGGATTAATTCCGCAAGAACTTGGAAAAGGATTCGGATTCGTTCAATCAAAACCATCAAGTGCGTTTTCGCCAGTTGCAATTACACCAGATGAACTAGGTGATAATTGGAATGATGGCAAAGTCACCTTACCTATTTGCGTTGATTTAAACAATGCACCATTTGGACGTGCTGATGCAGGTGTTGACATGACATTTAACTTTGCACAACTTATTCAACACGCGGTTAAGTCTCGACCGTTAAGTGCTGGAACCATTATAGGTTCAGGAACAATTTCTAACAAAGGTGCAGACGGAGGTCCTGGTAAGCCAATTTCAGAAGGCGGTTTAGGTTACTCATGCCTGGCTGAAGAGCGCATGGTTGAAACGATTTTACATGGTAGTCCATCAACTTCGTTTATGAAGTTTGGCGATAATGTGAAGATTTATATGAATGACGCTGACGGTAATTCCATTTTTGGGATGATTGATCAGGATGTTGAGAAGTATAAACCGCCTAGCTAACGGGCATTTCGAGGGCCTCAATGTCCTTCCGCCTCGTTATATTTTGACTTGGATTTTTTTTGATTTTGACTTGACGTTGATCTGACTTGGGGTTGATCTGGGTATGACTTGAATTGGAGTTGGGTTGACTTAGGTTCAACTTGACGTTGAACTGGGGTTGACGGGAGCTTGAATTGGGTTCAAATTTTAAAGATTAATCTGATCTTAAAGAGCAGCCATATTTATTGAGTGGCTTTTTTTATAGACTCGCTTTTAAAAGTTTCAAACGCATTTTAAATTCTCGATCTGGTTTCCCGGTTGGATCTTCGTGGATAAAGTTTTTTTCAGCCCAATGTAAAATTGACCCTGCCTTTTTATGTTGTTTATCCATCATGCAAAAATCGAACATAGCTGGGTATAGATCGGTGCCATTGCGTGACTCTAAAAGGACTATGGCGTCACTGATACTATTGCACTGCTCAAGCTGAGGAATACAATTGGTAATTATCTGCTCTAAAAAAAACGGCATCACTTTTTCTGTTGAGAAACGGCTCTAATCGTATGCATTATAGCCTTGATATTTTTTTTGGAATTTTTTAATCGTTTTTGATTCGTCCAAATCTGACCAAACGCAAATAGAAAACCAATAAGGTTCTTCACGATATTTTTTTAGGTGCCATTTTTCGTATGGAAGGTAAGAAATTTCCCATTCACAATGAAAGATTAATTGCGTCTCATACTTATCTCTAGAAATAACGATTTTATCCACCATTCCTCCCCTATTTCTTTCGAAATACTGATTGACGAATAATTGATCTGGCAATAAAGTTACAGCGGCCTCTGCTTGAATCAATTCAATTGTACGCGCATCAAATGCTTGCTCTTTTGTCCATTCAAAACCCAGTTCCGATAATGTTGGAACTAAATATTTAGCGACAATTTTATGTAAACGTTCCTGATTTGGGCGATCCTGAAACTCAAGCTTTGGTTTTAAAAATGAAAACATAATTTAATCGCAACTTTCTGCGCGTAAATGAGCCGCCAATTTATGGCCATTTTTTTCCGCTTTTTCTAATATTTCGCACGTTTTATCCATTTGTCCGAGGCGTGCATAAACCTCTCCCAATTTGATGTAGGAATTTGCCCTTTCAGGTGCCATTTCAATGGCCTGTTCAAAATATGGAATGGCAGCTTGTAAATTTCCATTATCCAATTCTAATGCGCCTAAATTATTGTAATAAGTTGGGTCCTCAGGGGCTCGTTCAATTGCCATTTTGAGATACTTTTTTGACAATTCATAATTGCCTCGTTTTAACTCAACAAAACCGATAGCCCCAAAGGGCTCTGCAAAATTTGAATCTAAAGCAATGGCTTTGTTAAAATATAGTACCGCCTCATCCGCTTTAAAAATTTTTCGCAATACATATCCCTTTTCATAATAAAACAACTTATTGGTTGGATCTAGTGCTATTGCACTGTCTAAATAAGTCCTTCCGGTAATGAAATCGCCCATAGCTACAAATACACCGGCAGTATAAAAGCGTTCCAAACTTAACACCTCTGCTGAATCAATAAATTCGCCGCATTTGGTTAGCATAAATTCTTTACTATCTCCAATGTTCATAAAAGCTGGTTTTCCCATATCTTCACATGCGCCTTCCATATCTCCCAAACCTTCTTTCGCTAGAGCTCGCATATAATAAGACCGAACATCACTTGAATCAATCTCAAGTATGTGGTTCAAATCAATAATTGCCTCCTTAAACATTACACCAAGAAAAAAAGCATTTGCCCTTTGGTCAAGCGCATCAAAATCGTTAGGATTATTTATTAAATATGGATCTAACACATCACCCGCCAGCTCATATTTTTCTTGATTGGAATAGCAAATTGACAACTGAATGTAGGCATAAGCGTCATTCGGATCTAACTCAATTACTTTTTTTAAATCTGCCTCTGCCCCAAGAAAATCTTCTTGAATACTTCTTGCTACTCCTCGCTGGGCGTATACCCCGGAAAAAGTTGAGTCTCTTTCTATATAATAATCACAATCATCAATTACAGCATCAAAATTACCCAAATCATAATTTGGACTAGAGCGGTAATAATAAGCGAGTAAAAAGTCAGGATTTAATCGAATGGCCTGGTCAAAATCTTGAAGTGCACCGCGCTCATCCTCCACACAATCATCTCTCAATCGTCCTCTTTCAAGGTAACTTCTATAATCTTCTGGTGCAAGTGTAATAGCCTGATCGTAATCCTGAATTGCGCTAAAACAACTCCCCATTAAGGAGGATGTTTTCCCTCGGTCGAGATAACCCGAAATTTCATTCGGATGTGCGGTCACAAATTCATTAGATGCCTCCCAAGCCAACAAAACTTCACCACAACCAATATAGGCGATTACCAAATTTTCTTGGGCCTTAATGTTTAATGGATCTAAAGCTATAGCGCGTTTAAAGTCTTTAATAGCAAGGTCAATTTCATTTCTTTGAAGATAAACATATCCTCTATTATTGTGATTTTCTGATCCATTAGTATCTAATTCAAGTGCCTTATTCAAATCAAGTAAAGCCAAGTCAAAATTTCCTAAAATCGATTGCAAGCATCCACGATCTCGATAAGCGTCATGCAAAATTGGATCTAGTTTAATCGCAGAAGAATAATCAGCAACTGCGCCGATAGAATCTTTTTGTTCTAATCTAAAACTTCCGCGTAAATGGAATGTACTCGCTAAATTTGGTTCATTGGCAATCGCGAGATCAAGTGTTTGAATCCCCTCGCTTATATTGCCTTGCATCAATTGAAATTGCGCCTGCTCAATCAATTTGGTTGTTTTCTTATTTTGAGAAAATCCTGTTATTGGAGATGCAATCAAAAATAGAAGAACAGTAAAGAAGGCGTGTTTCATAAAGTGATAATCTATTTTTGTTGATCGATTAGTTCAAGCGCTTTTTTCATTGGAGAATCTGAACCACTTTTGTAATCTTCGAGCGTGTTTGACACTTTGTGGTCAGGAATGACTCCTTTATTATTTGATGGATCTTTTACGCTTAGTGAATACTTCGCAGTCGCAAAATGAATCATTAAGCCAGTGTAAGGCAATTGAATTCCCATAACCATGCCATGCGAGTCACTTTGACTGCCACCCATTTCGTGACCAATAAAAACAGCTTTAGTGTGACTGTCCATTAAAGCAGAAAAAACAGCCGCGCTAGAACGCGTCAAGTCATCAATTAAGATATAACAATTTCCATTGAACATATTTTTGGAAGCAGGATTGACGGTTAAAGATGGATAATTCACCCAGCTATACATTCCATTATCTCTTTTTTCCATTTGAAATGTATCTAAGTAACCTGGATCAGTTGTGATTATTGGAGCGAAAGAATAGTCTTCATATTTCATAGTTTCTACAGAATTAATATAAGCCTGTGGGGCGTTAATAAAATAAGAGAACAGATGCGCTCCATTTGCAGTCCATCCTCCCATATTCCCGCGGAGATCAATAATTAAATTTCCAATACCTTGGGTGTTCAAATCGCCGAAAATTGAATCTGTAAAGGCATAAAACTCCTGTTTATTATTCGCAAGTGTCTGGTTATTGAAAGATTTAACCGTATATACTGCCGAGTTGTTTGCTTTATCAACTTCAAACTGTAAAGGCTTTGGAGTCGTTTTTCCTTTATTTCGCTTTGTACGATTCGCATCAAGAGAAATGAGATGGAGCGGTTTTAAATCAAACGTAGATTCACGACCCGACCCGTAGCTTTTAAGTGTGATGTTTAATAAACTCGGATTTTCGAGGAAATTCGAATAAGCCATTGTAAAATAACTTTGAACAAGAGCTGTTCCGTCTGCGGCGCTTGTTCCATCCAATGCCATATGCATTTGTAATATTTTTGTGATTTCAGCAGGCGTTCGTCCATTGAGACTCAAAATTTCATCATAAGGTCTTGGCCGCATATCAAACGAAAAGCTGCTTTTAATAAAATATCGATCATCAATTGTATAAATGTCTAAGGGGAAAAACAGCATGTTTTCCTGGCGGTAATAATAATAATCAGGATGATGGCTTAAACCACTATGCCCGCAACTTACAGCATTAAACACGCGTGCAATCACTCGCACAAATTCCATATAAGACAAAGAGTCATCCGCATTTTCATTTGCACTTAAAAAAGCATTACTAAGGCGATCTTGATCTACGCTATCCAATCCCGTTTTAGCCTCTTCTAGGGCAGACTTTAGTACTTTCAAGTCCCACTTTATTGCTTGTGGATCATATTTTGCGTTAAAATCAAAATCGATTAATGGACCACCATTAGCCGTATACTGGTCATATAATTGTAGCAACTGCGTTTGATCTGAAGAGATGTTGCTCTGTCCTGAGCTTATTGAATCATTTTCCGTTACTTGCCCAAAATTGCTGTTTTGCCAACCAAAACAAAGCGAAATAAAAAGGATAATTTGAATGCGTAAATTTATTCTCAAAATAAAATGTTTTTCATTAAAAATGTCTGCACACTAAAGATAAGTAATACTGTACTATTTGGTAACACTTTTTAAAGAAAAACATATCTTTAGATTGTTTTAAGTGCTTGGTCCAAAATGCAGCTTATTTTATGCTTTAGCAAAGGCGCAAAATTAGCTCTTTTTCATCAACGATCGAAACCTTTGATGAAGAACATTGTATGGATTTACAAAAACCAGTCCATTTGCAAGCCATCACGTACAATTGAGTTAAATAATGAAAAAACAGATTAAAAATATTCTGATAAAAACGGGGCTGGCTTTGCTAACGATCTATGTTACCATTTGCACGGTTACGCACTTTGCTCAAGAAAAAATCATCTTTCATCCGCAGAAATTAGACCCCGGCTTCCCTTTTTATTTCGCACCATTAAAAAAAAGAGATGAATAAGTCGTAAATTGCGATTGAAATGATTCGGAAATTATTCATATTATTTATTCTACTTAGATGCTTCACGATTAGCAAGGCAGCACCGGTTAAAATAGATGTCACCTTTATCGATCATGAGAAATTATTGAGTCACAATTTTGATCCAAGAAGTTATGCCAATTACCAACAAGCTTTTCAGGACAGTGTTATTGATTATTTTTCAGAATTTAAGCAAGGGCAAAATGTGCGCATCATTCAAACATTTGATCCTAACCTTTATCCATTATACAGTTTTTCTGCAAAACCAGTATTGGTAGACAGTGTGCAACATCAATTGCAAAAACTTCTAATGAGTATTCGGTCCATTAGTTCATTATACATGTCTTTTACCAGTGAAATTATTGTAACAATAAATGGTGGCTGTAAAGATCGTGGATTAGATTATACACCAATACTAAAAAACCCACTGTTGCTCCGCCAAAGCAAATATGAATATGGCAGCTTTAAACAGAGTTTTGATTTTTTAAAAGATTGGCTAGAAAATTCCGGAATGCCACTTTTAATTGACATTCATAATAGTAATGTCCGACATCAGAAAATTGAATTGACGGAAGATGAGAAAAAAGCCTTTTCAACTGTTAAATTTGGAATCCTTAACACAACCCATCAAGATTATTTAAATACCTCATTTTATTGGCAAGTATTACGAAAAATGAAAATAGATTATAAAACTTTAATGGTTTTTAGAGCTATGGCAGCGGCTTATGATGGAAGAATACAGCACGCTCAAGCATTATTACAAATGATTTATCAATTTGAGTCCAGTAATACCTTGCTACTGTATATTATGGACGAATTTAATTGGCGGATGAATTACTATTTACAAAAAGAACAAGGTTTACTACAATCTATCGGCAAAACGTTTAATGAGCAAACTTTAAGTCAAGATTTACAACTACTCGAGGATATATTGAAAATTAACTACATGAGCCAGCCAGCCCTAACACGCTTATTTAAAATAGAACGGGCATCCGGTCAGAAAAGTCCTTTTCTTGTTGTAACTCGTGGAGACTACATTCGCTCAAATCCATCAAGTATGGATACCGTAGTGGCTAACTCACCATTTCAGGCATACAGAAACGGACTCATTTCTGAAGCTGCAGATCTGTTTATAGATGCTGAGACTTTTGAAGATGATTTTCCTAAGTATGCGGACATTTCACTAAAATTAAAAGATTATGAATTTGCTGCAGAACTGTATTGGATGCTAACCAATCAACCTCTAGGGAATTCAGAAAAAGATGTTGCCAATTATCGATTCAGACATGAATATGCCCTGCATAAGTTAAACCCCAATGCACCAATTGACAAAAAATTAAAGAAACAATTCAAACGTTTGGATAAAAAATTTCGTAAAGAGATGAAGAAGCACCCACGTTATAAAAAATTTAAAAAGTAGCCCATGAAACGAATTGCGTTATTCCTATCTTCAATCCCCTCCTTTGCTGCTATGGCGCAAGAAATCACCGTTACCACGGTCGTTCCACTAGACGGTTTAGTTTGGGAAACCTCTGGTTTAATTTGGTTAGAGGATCGATTGATTACTCACAACGATTCGGGCGGTGGACATTACCTTTACGAAATTGACACCGCGGATGGAGAAGTGATGCGGACCGTAATAGTTGCGAATGCTGCAACGAGCGACTGGGAAGACATTTGTTATGACGACGATTACATTTACATAGGAGACTTTGGAAACAACGCCGGAACACGAACAGATTTGCGCATTTTTAGAGTGGCGATTACCGATTATTTAACAACGCCAAATGACACCGTTTATTGCGACACAATTGCATTCAATTATGCTGACCAAGTTGATTTTGAACCAGGCGTGTATACCACTAACTATGATGCAGAAGCAATTATAGCCCACAATGACAGTCTTTATTTGTTCAGCAAAAACTGGGGAAATCAAGAGACCAATGTTTATTCCATTCCGAAAGAACCAGGAACCTATACCGTTTCAATTGTTGATAATTTTGACACCAACGGTTTAGTTTGTGGGGCGGCTTACGATCCTGAAAAGAATGAAATTTTGCTCTGCGGTTATAATTTTATTACACCCTTTGTATTTTTTATAAAAGGCTTTAGCGGTAATGAATTCTCGGAAGGAGACCTACTTCGCCTATCCCCCGCTTTTGAAGGATCTTTTCAGATTGAAGGAAGCACGGCATTAGGCGGACATAGCTTTTTTGTAAGTTCAGAAAAAGTAGATACGGGTAATTCATTTTTGCACCGTATTGATATTGACAATTTTGCATCAATTCCAATGCTCCAAGATCATTTGATTAAAATTTATCCGAGCAGGGTAAAAAAAGACTTGGTTGTGTTTGGAGATTCAGAATATCAGATTCGCGTTTTCAGCACAACAGGCTTACTCATTGCGAATGATTTTGGGAATAGAATTGATTTGAGCGCTATAGCTCGCGGTGTCTACATTGTTCATGTTTCAAATAAGGAAGGTGTAGTTTTGGCGACAAAGAAGATTTTGAAGTACTGATTTCGGCCAAACCAAAGGATATCAAATCCTTCGAAACAGGCTTTCGTATTGATTTTGAAGCTGCTTTTGCATAAACTTGCAGCAGGTTTTTACTCGTTTCTTCATATTCCTTTTTGAAATGCCGAATTATTTCTTTAGACTCAAACTTTTAAAATCTCTTATCGTATCTTTCAAAACATATGGTTCGTTGATGTTTACCCGCATGTGAAGGTGAGTTTCCATTATCCAATAGGAATGAACATTTAGTCCTTTTTTTGTAGCATATTTTGTTCCGGGCAGGATGGATTAAAACTATGGAATTTTACTTGAACGTGTAAACTAGTATCTGTGATATTTCATTGTAAGCGCCCTCAATCCATATCTACATCTTCTCAGCGGAGATGTAGACCTTATCAGGAATTACACGACCGCCTTTGAAGGAATAAAAGAAAAGGAGCAATAATATCGATCCGACTAACATAATAGCCGGAATAGCAAGGTATATTCCACTTAGGCCGCGCATTAATGTTAAGGCGTAACATATGAGTGTTAAGATAGCCAACACGGCATAAATTAGCTTTTGACGTTTTTTAATTCTTGCCATAATCGTTTTGAAGTCTTTTTGAACGATTTCCTTTTTTACATCTGGGTGTTTCAAAACTTTCCTCAGTCCGCTTATTTTATCCATGTCGCGGTTATAACGATTTGCACCAAGTGAAAATATAACTAAATAAGCAAACGCAAAAATATATGTCAATACAATTGGGTCCATTTTATACTATCAGCGATTTGCCTTCCAAGCAGATGTTTGATTTGCAATTGCTTGTGGTTCGTTCTCCTTTTTAACAGATTTAAAAACCTTAAACGCCGCGAGTGCAACATCCGAGGAAATATCAGAACGTAACATTTCTGGCTTAAAATGATCGCCCACAAAGTTGATGGTAAAATCGCCATTCCTAAATTCGGGATGATCAATGGCAAAGCGACAGAAACCTAACGTTGTACTAAAGCCTGAAATCTCATAATCATCAATTGCAGCAATGGTTTTTTCAATTGCCGCATCTCTATCCTCCCCGTAAACAACCAATTTTGCGATCATAGGATCGTAAGTCAACGGAATAGCCATTCCTTGCTCATATCCATCATCCACACGAATACCAAGTCCTGTTGGAGGCTTATAATGCACCAACCTTCCTAAATCTGGCAAAAAATCGTTCTCAGGGTCCTCGGCATAGACTCGGATTTCAATGGCGTGCCCATTGAGTTGCACCTCATCTTGTGTGTATGTAAGTGCCTCACCACGAGCTACTTTAATTTGCTCTTCCACCAAGTCTAAACCTGTAATCATTTCAGTTACCGGGTGTTCAACTTGCAAACGCGTATTCATTTCTAAGAAGTAAAAATTCTTGTCTTTATCTAACAGAAACTCAACCGTTCCAACACCTTCATAATTGCAAGAGCGTGCAACGTTTATTGCCGCATTCCCCATCTTTTCTCGCAAAGCGGCATCAACCACAGGAGATGGAGCTTCTTCAACCACTTTTTGATGACGGCGTTGAATGGAACACTCACGTTCGTTCAAATGCAGCACATTATCGTGTTGATCGGCAATTATTTGAATTTCAATATGCTTTGGTTGCTGCACAAACTTTTCAATAAACACGGCCCCGTTACCGAAAGACGAAATGGCTTCAGAAACAGCACGATCGAACTGACTTTCAAACTCGGCGCTATTTTCTACAACCCGCATTCCTTTTCCTCCACCACCGGCAGAAGCTTTAATCAAGATTGGATAACCAATTCCTTCGGCAATTTTTTTTCCTTCAGCAATATCAGTGATCTCCGAATCTGTTCCAGGTACCATTGGCACATCAAATGCTTTAACAGCTTGTTTGGCATCCAACTTATCTCCCATCACATTTATGGCCTCAATTGAGGGACCGATAAACTTAATTCCAGCGTCATGCACGCGCTGAGTAAATACTGAATTTTCAGATAAAAATCCGTAAGCAGGATGAATTCCCTCAGTTTTAGTTTGAATGGCAATGTTTAGCACCTTATCCATATTTAAATAACTCTCAGATGGAGTTGCTTCGCCTAAACAATACGCTTCATCCGCATATTTTACAAAGGGTGCATCTGCATCCACATCCGAATAAACTGCAACACTTGTAATGTCCATTTTTCTTAATGTTTTCATTATTCGCAATGCAATTTCGCCTCTATTTGCTACCAATACTTTTTTCATGTCTTTAACTATTAAATAACTTAAAATTATTTGTTTTGCGCGCTAGTTTTGCCTGCGCAAAAGGAATATCAGTTGTATTTATATTAAACATTATTTCTTTCGAATTACCGTTTTCCAATTGCTTTTGAATCACAATCCCAACCTTAGTAGTGTCTTGTTCAGGAACCATATCATTTTTTGGTCCTGTATCTAATTTTTCGCGCGCATTTTTTACGGGCACCTTTTTACCGTTTGATTTGTCTTTTTTCAAATCCACATCATTTGACTTTCTGCGGAAGATATTAAGGAAGCCTTGCACCAATTTAGATTCTTTCCATGTCCCAAATGTCTCCTCATAATGTAAACTAACACCTTGTGTAAAAGGTCCTTGTTCGGCATCTGTGCCATGGTTTGATTCGTTAAATGCGTTTACTGTGAAAGTTCCATCTTCATTCAATTTATACTGAACCCTAATATCTCCAATTAATCCATTTGTTTCATTCTCATCAGTCACCACACCTAAACTAGTTATAATAGTCAATTTTTCGTTTAAATCACGCTCGTAATTTACACTTCCGCCATCTGCAATATCAACACTCAACCCTTTATCGAAACTATCTAAAATATCATTTAACTGACTTTCAACGGCTTTTTCAATGGCGCTGGCATTTCCGCCTTGTTTGCCGTTTGTGGATATAAAACGATCTAAAGCTACCAGTGCGAAAAACTGTTTGCTCAAATTATCCACATTTCCTTTAATGGCATCAATTGCATCTTTTCCTTCTCTACTTGCATTTGGTGCCGCAATATCAAAGGTTATTTCTGGATCCATCAATTTACGGGTCATAATTAGGGTCGCATCCACAGATTCTTTTGTATTGCCAACATCTGCCGCACCCAATGGCATTATAGGTTCTAAAGACGTGTTGGTATTATAAATTGCTCTAATATCGATAATGGCATCATAAGGAGATTTAGTCCATTTAAGAAGACTACCTTCCTTAATCATAAATTCCTTTTTCACCAATCCCTTTACATTCATTTTATACTTTCCTTTAAGAATAGTATAATCACCGAACATGTCCATATCTCCATATTCATCCACATTTAAATCTAAGACTCCTTCTCCCATTTCTACTTCTATTTGATCTTCAAAAATGGGGTCAAAAACAATGGTAGCTTTGGTTTCTTCAGTTATGTTAAAATGCATATTCATGATTAAACCAGAAGTTTGAAGTTGATCTGGATTTTCATTGATTTTATCTAAATTGAAAACGGGGACGATTGTATCATAAACTATAAATGAAGATTCTTCCAAGTCTCCACTACCATACATGGCCAACTTAATATCCGTACCCCGCTGGGTGGTTGCGTTTACTGTAACTTCTGTTATCCCTTCATATCCGAAAATGTTTACATCACCTGAAATATAGGCTTTTCCGTGATAAAAATCACCGTCTTGATAATACGTATTCATCACCAAAAAGCGTTTTGAAGCCAATGGTCCTTCCATTAATAAATTGACATCATAATTCCAGTCGCCCCAATTATAATGATTTATTTCCATGGATGCTGTGGCGTTATTTCCATCCTCATCAGTAACAATCATTTCTTTAATCTCAAACGCATCATGTTTAAAATGGATGAGCCCAGAAGCACCAAATGACACATTCAACATTGGAACCTTGACATTGGCGGTGATCACATCTAACTTCCCTTTAATAACGGGATCAACAAGTTCACCTGTTATCTTCAAATTCCCGTTTAGAATGCCTTCAATATTAGTGTATAAATCTGGATCTGAGAAGGCATTAAGAAAACCAATATCAGTATTATCAAAAGTCATGTTTAATTTGAGATTATTCCGTTCTTTCTCTGGGAAATAGTTTCCTTTAAATGAAAACGTTTCTAACTTATCTCGCTTTAGTCTGCCAAATAAATCAACACTATTACTCTCCTTATTCCATTTACTATCTGCCAATACATCTCCAATCAATTCTCCTTCTAAAACAAAGTTTTTGATATCTGATAAAGCCATAAAACTTATATTTTCGTATACATCAGCTACCCCTCCATTAATATTTAAAATACCGCCCATTTGTGTTACTCCACCAAGTAACCCATTTAAATCGGCTAAATTAAAATCTCTAATTTCAAAATTTAGCCAGTCCTTTGAGTCATGAGAAACACGGCCATGCACATCAATTAGATGATCGCCATTTTTAATTTCAAAATCTGTGAGTTCAAAAACATCTTTATTCCACAAAAGTTTCGAATCTGGTTTTACATCCCACTTATGCGATTTCAAAAAGAAGAATGAAGGTTTAAAATCTGTTACAACATCATGATCCTCTTCTAGGACTGTACTGAATGCAAATAAGGCAGGTTCTATGTTTCCTAATCCATCCCAACCTATGTGTGTTGAAAATTTATTGTTTTTCACATAGCTAAAAACTGCCGCATTTGTGACACCAAGGCTGTCGTTCAGCTCTATTTTTGAAATTTGGTATTGTACGTTTGCTCTTAAACTATCAAAATAGGTGACGAATTGAATATCCGTAAACTTCATCTCTTGATAGGTCACAAGATCTGAATTAAGTTCCACCTTAAGTTTTAAATCAGTTGAATTATAAGTTGAACGAACCCGTGAATCTTGCGCAATAAAAATGTTTTCATCAAAAAATTGCAATATTGGATTGACCTCTTTTAAGTCAATTTCTAAATCAAAAAATTCATTTTTTGTTTTACCAATATTTACGGGATCAATCATATTACTTGCGACTCGGGACAATTGATTTTGAACAACAGGCCATAAATCAAGCAAATCATATTTTCCAGTTAACCTCAAATCTATCATTTCAGACAAAACTGTAATACTATCCGAAACAAGATCTTTAACAATCAATAATCTTAGGCTATCCAATTCGAAATCAATGTCGTTTTCTTTATAAGACAGATCTTCAACAAACACCGATCCTTCAAGATTTTCGGGTGAAGTTCCTGCAATTTCAACATGAACTTTAGAAATTAATTTTTCTACAATACTATCGTGTTTGTTTGTCAGTTTAGAAATGACGGCACTATCAATTAATACGTCAAATTTAAATTTCATGTTCCCTTTTAAATCAACCGAGCCGTCGTAATGCAGGGCTAAATTATCATCTGTTACATCAATCACTCCATCAAATACTTCGTTTCCAAAGCGCCCTTGCCGAATGTTGATTCCTGTGTAGACATAATTATTTAAATCGATTTCTTCAAACTCTCCATTAAACCTGACGTCTATTTCATCCAAGTTTAATCCTTTCGATCCTTTACCTATTGACAAGTATCCAGTGGTTTTACCCAAAAGGTCATTCCCGGTTAGTGCGCCCAAATCTAAATTAGTGACTTGCACATCTCTCCAAAGCCCTTCTTTACCCGATTCGAAATAGTAAATATCTTCGGCGTCGTTTTTCATGAATTTGATTCCATATTCTGACGAGACATTTCCTATACTTGAAGTCAAATCACCATCCACTTGAAATTCATTTAAGTAGCCAGTGAAATGACCATTTTTAAGCTGAATAAGTCCTGCATTTTGCATGGTTGACGGAAGCTGCAAATAATCATCATCACCTAAGAATGGGGTCAATTTTAATTTTTGCAGATCTCCTACAGTGGTTTGAAAAAGCGTAATTTTATCTTCAAAAAACACATCTCCATGATCTAAATCTGGAATTTGAAAATCGCCTCGAATAATCGTTGAATCAAGCAAAGTAATGTCTGTGTTTCTTAACTTTAATTCATATACCACACCGCTGATGTCAATATTATTCAAGTTTACTTTGGCATCCATTCCTTGAATAATTGGAACAAAATAACCAACGTCTACCAGGTCTAACTTTGTGTCCCTCACGTTTCCGTTTATGGTCACATTATGTACAAAGTTTGAAAAATCGGAAGCGCCGTTTGGTGTTAAAAGCTCCAGGTTATCGGACAGTAATAATGAATTATTAAATCCTAAGACCAAATTATCGAGTCCAATTCGCGTTTTACTATATGAAACATCAGATGAGAATTTGGTTAAAACCAATCCACTGCATTCTTTAAAATGAAGGTTATTAATTTTTGCCTTAATCACACCTTCATCCATTCCAAATTCAGAAAATTCACCGCTTAGATGTTGAATGGCCAAGTTCGAATAATCAATTCCGTAGCTGAGTGGCTGACTGTTTGCGTCGTGATAAACGAAATTAATATTGTTCAAATTAATTTTTTGAACATTGACCTTGAAGTTAGATGCCGCCGTTGTATATTCTTTTTCACTCGCAAAATAATCTACGATATGCTGAAAATTAAAAGTAGAATCGTTCTTAAACTTTTTAATATTTACATGCGCGTTTGTCAATGCTACCTCATCTATATCTACAAATGAATCTGACAAACTAAAATCGCCAATATTCACACGAATGTCCTCTGAATAAAGCAACGTATCTTTAATTTTATCCTCGACATAAACACCCTCAATATCTACCAAATCAAAAAAGACAACATCTACCTTATCAATGGTAATTTCTGTTCCTAATTCATTCGATAAATACGAGGCAGTTTGCTGGGCTAAATAGGTTTGAAACCAAGAAGTACGAATAGCAAATGCAAAAATTATTAAACCCAGTAGTATCAATTCAACCAAAACATGGATAGAAGCACCAATTCCTTTCAGTATTTTCTTTAGTTTTGCGATTTTAAATAATTTTTGATAAAAATACGATTTTGAGCGGTAAAGACACCATAATATTGGGAATAGAATCTTCCTGTGACGACACTTCCGCAGCCATAATTAAAAACGGCAAAGTATTGTCGAATATTGTGGCAGGACAGAAAGTGCACGAACAATATGGTGGCGTTGTTCCGGAGCTCGCTTCGAGAGCACACCAACAAAACATAATTCCTGTAGTTGATGCTGCCTTAAAAGCAGCGAATATTGACAAGAAAGAATTGGACGGAATTGCATTTACACGCGGCCCTGGATTGTTAGGTTCATTAATCGTTGGAACAAGCTTTGCAAAAAGCTTTGCTTTGGGACTCGATATCCCGCTCGTGGAGGTGAATCATATGCAGGGACATATCGTTGCGCATTTCATACATAACGAGCAAGAGCGTTATCCTAAATTTCCATTTTTATGCATGACCGTTTCTGGCGGGCATACACAAATTGTGCGGGTCAATGATTATTTCGATATGGAAATTCTCGGTCAAACAATTGATGACGCGGCGGGCGAAGCCTTTGATAAGGCAGCAAAAATAATGGGAATTCGGTACCCCGGCGGACCGTTGATTGATAAATATGCAAAGACGGGAGATCGAAAGAAATTTAAATTTCCAGTATCAAATTTAGAAGGATATAATTTTACGTTTAGCGGATTAAAAACGAGCATCTTGTACTTTTTGAAAAAGGAGATGGCAAAAAATTCAAACTTCATTGAGGAGAACTTAGCGGATATTTGTGCCTCCTATCAATCCACCATTATTCAGTCGCTCTTTTTAAAATTAACAAAAGCTGCTGCCGATTATAACATAAAGGATATTGCGATTGCGGGCGGGGTTTCTGCCAACTCATTATTGCGGAGCGAACTTGAACGAATTGGAATTCGTGAAAAATGGAATACATTCATTCCGAGTTTCGAATACTGCACAGACAATGCTGCCATGATAGGAATTGGGGGTTATTATAAATTTTTGAAGGGAGAATTTGCTGGACAAGATGTTGCACCTAGCGCCCGACTAAAGTTTTAACAACCCTTTTGCCCTCTCCAACGTTTTATAGTGCAAAACGATTGCTATTTGAATGAAATCCTTTTTTTGCCTACTTGTTATTACCCTCTTTTTTTCTTGCCGAAAGAAAAAATATGAACCTTATATTGGCACTTATCTTTGCCTGGTAACTGAATATTTAGACAGTACACACAATACTTTTAATTGGGATACTACCTATACCACTAATGCGGATTTAATTGACTTAGATGTTAAAAACATGCAGTTTCGTGATTTGCCAGTTCCCTATAAATACATTCAAGACAATGGCGAATATAAAACCGGTTATTTCGTGTCAGGAATTTTTTGGGGAAGAGAAATCATTTCAGCATCAATTCATGAACTATTTGCCAGCCCAAATTGTCCACTTAAAGAACCTAAAACGAACCGAATTACAACCGAATAAATTTTGGTATAAAACTCAGTACTGCCTCTCTTAATTGCCTTCAATATTCATTTATAACTTAAAATTCATGTAAAAGAAAGTAATACTTTTCGAGTAGTTGCATTGCTTTGCCTTTGCACTAAAAGGAAAGTCCAATGCGACAATTTAAATTGTGATTTACCTGTAAAGAAAGGTTTGTACCAATCAGTGCAGCCCTTTTTTTAACTATTCCGTAATGATTGCTGTTTTTAAAGCAAATTTTTCTTCCGCCATTTTAGAAATATATTCGCCAATAGCTAAGGAAGCCGTTGCGGCTGGTGAAGGTGCATTCAAAACATGAATACTATCTTCAGTATGTTCGATTCTAAAATCATCCCTAGTATCGCCATCAGCTCCTAGTAACAAAGCACGCACACCCGATCGGCCGGGTTTAATATCGTTCATGGTCAAATCCGGAATCATTGTTTGCAACGTTTTTAAGAATAAACGTTTAGAGAATGCTCGGCGGTATTCGTTAAAACCGAATTTCATATTGCCAAAAAACAATTTCCAAGTTCCGCCATAAGACAACGCATCAAAAGTATCCTTCCAACTAAAATCAGTTTTTCCATAACCTTCACGCTTAAACGTAAAAACGGCATTTGGGCCACATTCCGTTTCACCGTTTGTCATCCTTGTAAAATGAACACCTAAAAAAGGAAAATCTGGATTCGGCACTGGATAAATCAAATGTTTAACCTTATGCTTGGCTTGATCAGTTAGCTCATAATAGTCACCTCTAAACCCCACAACCTTCTCTTTCAACTTCACTTTGTCGGCCTTAGCCATTCTATCCGCTTGTAAACCCGCACAAAAAATTAACTTTTTCGCTTTTTGAGCTGTCTTTTCAGTCACTACTTCTTTGTAACCCGATATGTCATTAATGGCAATTACTTTCTCGCCTAATACCAATTTCGACTTTGGTTGTTTACCAAGTGCCACTTCCACCATCTTCTCGGTTGCGCCAACAAAATCTACAATACCAGTGCACGGAACGTAGATTCCTCCAATGCTTTTAACATGTGGCTCAATTTCTTTTACCTGATCAGCATTAATTATCTCAATACCTTCTGTATTATTCGCTTGACCATTTGCAAAAATCTTCTCCATAAACGGCAATTCAGATTCCTTTGTGGCAACAACCACTTTTCCGCAGACATCATGATCTACACCATATTCGTTAGAAAAAGCCACTAACTCATGCCTTCCTTGAACACAATTTTGTGCTTTTAAAGAACCCGGTTTATAGTACAATCCTGAGTGTATTACACCTGAATTGTGTCCTGTTTGGTGGTTTGCTAGTTTTGGTTCTTTTTCAATCAAAACTATTTTCAAATCAGGATTTCGCATTTGCAATTTATAAAGCGTTGCGGCACCGACGATACCACCGCCAATAATTGCAACATCAAATGTTTCTTTATTTTCCAATTTCCGTTAAATTTGGTACAAAATTAATGATTTTCTCGACACGCAACCTCTAGAAAGTAATAAGAACTATTTTGACTGATCTCGCTACTAAAAAATCTACATCAATCTACTTTCCAAATTTGGATGCTGCGAGATTTTTGGCAGCCTTCGCAGTATTTATGCTTCATTTTTCAAATGAAATTCGTGGACTTTATCCAGCTATCAGTGAATCGAGTATTTTCAAAGCCTTTTATTTATTTACAAGCAAAGGTAGTTTAGGCGTCAATTTTTTCTTCGTTCTCAGCGGTTTTCTAATCACATTTTTAATTTTGAATGAAAGAAAGAATTTTGGAAAATTTCATTTGGGTAAATTTCTTATTCGACGAACATTGCGGATTTGGCCGCTCTATTTCATTATTGGAATTATAGGTTTTGTCATCTTTCCACTCTTGTTTTCAGATTATTTTACCTTGCACGATCCGCTTTACTACTTCTTTTTTCTTGCCAATTTTGATGAAATATGGGTTGGGAACAATGATTCTATCAACTTTTTGACCTCCCCTTGGTCGGTTGGAGTAGAAGAGCAGTTTTATTTGTTTTGGGGAATTGCATTATTCGCTTTGTTTAAACTAAAGACGATTAAACTAGAGTTCCTCATAGCCGCATTATACGTTGCCTCATTTATTTTTCAGTATTTGAACTGGACGGATGATAAAATCATTTACCATCACACATTAGCAGTTTGCCAAGATATTTTGATGGGCGCATTTATCGGTGTCAATTTATTTCACCGACGAAAATGGTTAGATAAATTAAAGAGTATGCGAAAAATAGGAGTTGTCATTATGTATGCGCTGGGTCTTATGCTCTGCCTTGCAAAAAACAAATTATTTGGCGGACAGCTGATTATTTTTGAACGATCTGTATTGTCACTTTTTTTCGCATTTGTTATCTTGGATCAAATCCGTGGAGCTCATTCCTTTTTTAAATTTGGACGCATAAAAGCATTCAATTATCTCGGTAAAATTTCCTATGGCATCTACATGTATCATCTGGTTGTCATGTATCTCTTACTTCGATTTATTCCCTTCGAAAATTTTTCTGTTATAGCGAGCGCTGGAATCTTCTTTATTCTGAGCGCTGCTTTAACTTTTATGGGCTCAGATTTAAGTTATCGATTTATCGAATCTAAATTTTTATCTTTGAAGCCTAAGCACAAACGTAAATGAAAAACCTTCTCTTTTTATTCCTTCTTTTTGTTCTTGCTGTTCCTGGTATAGCTCAAGAAGATACAACTTCGATTTCCGTTGTAAAAATTGATCCAAAAATTATTGGTCCACAAAAGGAATTTTATCGTAAACCAGCAACTTTTTTCTCTAGAGCGTGGGTGCCAATTGGGTTAAGTTTGATTAGTGTCGATTTAATGCGTGACTCCACAAAGTACGGCTTGCAAACATTGGCGCGTTCATTCGTTGCAGATACATTTCGCACGCATGTTGATGACTGGATTCATTATGCTCCGGTTGTAACCATGTATGCTGCCGATCTCTTTGGCGTACCAGCAAAGAACACGGTTTGGAATCAAACTAAATTTTTGGTGATATCCGAAGCGGTAACCGCTGGAATTGTCTGGAGTTTAAAACTAGGTCTAGGAATCCAACGACCAAATAATGGCGCTTATACCGCCTATCCATCTGGACACACTTCACAAGCCTTTGTGCAAAGCCAAGTTCTTTATAACGAATTTCGCGAAACGGCTCCTCTTTTAGCAGCAAGTGGTTTCCTTTTTTCAACAACTACAGGGGCTTTACGCGTATTAAACAATAGACATTGGGTGCCTGATGTTTTGTTGGGAGCTGGAATTGGAATGTTCGTGACAAATGCAGTTTATTATTTTGAACCCTTTAAAAGATGGAACCCGTTTAAAAACATGAACAAACGAAACAAAACGCACCAACTCAGCTTTATGCCAAATATCCGACAAGATTATGTGGGAGGATATTTAAGAATTGGGCTCTGATAATTTATAGAATTAGAAAACACACTTGACTGGTATTATTTTCTTTATTATTTTTAGTGCATATCCCCACCATGAAAACGACCACAAATATGACGCAGTGCACTTCGGTGTAAGGCTTCATATTGACCAGCAGAACCTAGTTCACCTTAAATTCCCACCGGATATTGACCTGAATGTGACTGAAGCGAAACATATCGACTCTGTCATTTTAAAGGAAATCGGCTCAGATTCCTTCAGTTTAATTGTTGATTTAAAAGATAGCTTTGGAAGTATGTCAAGAGAAGCGCAACATTTTTTTGCGAAAGGGGCTCCTTCTATTCCTCAAATTAAAGCATCAGCAATTATTGTTAATAATTTGCCCGTTAGAATTTTAGTTAAATTCTACATGAGTTTCTTCAAGCCAATCTATTTCACACAGATATTCGCAGATATTCGCAGATATTCGCAGATATTCAAACAGCGAAAAAGTGGCTAACCAAAGTCAGATCCAAAGAATCAATCCAAGCCATTTGATCAATTATGACAATGTAAATTAAAATTGTAAATTTGGATAAATAGCAATACGTTAAATTCAATTATAGTTTTTTTATGCTACTTGAAATAAAAGATTTTGGAATTTGCAACCTATCAGTAGCCCCCGTTCGGGCGTCTGCTTCAGATGCATCAGAGATAGTGACACAACTCTTGTTTGGAGATGCTGTTGAAGTTATTGAAAAGGGTCAACCCTGGGTTAAAATTCGATTTACAGCTGACAATTACGAAGGTTGGATGGACTTTAAGCAACTTACCTATATCGACCAAGAAGAATACGATAAAGTTTCTAGTATTCCATTACAATATTTACAAGACCCCTTACTTACGATTACAGGTCCCCGTGGTAAACAAAATATTATGTTGGGTTCAGCATTGGTGAATTTCAAAGACAATACCATGATTTTTGGCAAAGAGATTTACACAACTGAACAGATCGTAAATGCAGGCGCCTTAAATCTGATCCAAACCAGTTTAGATTACCTCAACACCCCTTATTTGTGGGGCGGAAAATCCATATTTGGAATTGATTGTTCTGGGCTTGTTCAAAACATATTTAAAGTACACGGCAAACTATTGCCAAGAGACGCCTCAGCGCAAGTACACGAAGGAGAATTGATTGCTTATGCCGATCGAAAAGTTGGTGATGTTCCGTTTTTCATCAATGCAAAAGGCATTGTTCACCATGTAGGAATTTTAACGAAAGAAAACGAAATTATTCACGCGGCGGGTTGTGTGCGGCTTGATCCATTTGACGAAAAGGGTATTTTTAGAACAGATTTGGATAAGTACACACACCATTATCAAAGTATTCGGAGATACTAGGCGTTGTTTTAATTGTTAGGTCTTAAGGAAGTATTTGATATTCGTTTTTTACTGCCAACCATGAAATTTAACGTTCATCCTCAACAAGTTTATTCTTCAGCCGAGTTGTGACTGAATAATTTCCAAAAGCGTCATAATTATTATAATTAACTTCAGAATCACAGGCATCTAATCTTCCGAGGCGTGCAGATAAAGTAAACCCCTCATTGCGTTTATCAATTGAAGTTGTATTATTCGTATCTATTTCCTCCATTTCTATAGGTTCAACCTCCCCCATTAAATGTTCCTCTTCAGGAACTCCGCAGCCCGAAAACAAACCTATTCCAAACACAAGCATGCAGGCATATAAAAATTTACTTTTAAAAACAGCAGTCGATTGCGTTTCCCACAAATGATAATCAGTATTTACCAGATCCATTTGCACTGGCGAGATGTTTGCGCATGTTTTTTCACCGTTACGTTTTGTCAAAACGGCCCTAATTTCTTCAGGTTCCATCCGGCTAAAATCAATGACATCAATCTGACATTTACCACAATAAGCGCCTCGCTCAGTTGGTTTCATTTTGTTCCAATCTTCAGAACAAGGATTTGGGATTCCGATTTTAGATTTCATAGTATCAATTTAGGATATATTCCATAAAAAAGCAAAAGGTCACCCAAAATTGACTTTATTTTCAGTAAAAAGGATTAGATTTAAAGTAACTCATGGAACTATTCGGTAAAATATTTATCATTCTCACTACTGGGGTTTTCCTCGCATTGTTTATGCTTTTGGTAGAACATTCTAAACGTTGGCAAATTGGAGCAGGTCTATTTGCCATAGTTGTTCTTTTAACGCTGAGTTCAATTCCGGTTTTCATGCTATTTGCAGCACTATCTCCGCTCCTTATTTTACTGGACGCTAAACGGTTATCTTGGTTTGTTTGTTTGAGACATCTCGGATTATTTATACTCCTTGGTGCAATTTGGGCCCTATACATTATCGATTATATATCATTCTATTATTATCCTTTCATTGTATCAATATATTTAGTAATAGCTAAAGCAAATGCTCAAAGGTCTTCATTAAAAGTAAAACCAATTGATGAAATCAATTAAGCCCAACGAACTATGATGCACCAAATTGAAATTACCTTGCCAGCTTATTCCCGCGGATTTCATATTATAACAGATGAAATCCTCAGGCAAATTCCTAGTCTGCCGCAAATTGGCCTTTTGCACTTATTCATTCAACACACCTCTGCTGGAATTTGTATTAATGAAAACGCGGATCATTCAGTGCTTGCTGATTTGAATGCATGGTTCAATAAAATCATAAAAGAAAATGAAGCCTATTATAAACATACTTTTGAAGGACCAGATGATATGCCAGCGCATATTAAAACTATACTAACGGGATGTGAAATTACAATCCCAATTAGCAATGCTCGTTTCAATTTTGGGACTTGGCAAGGAATTTATTTGGGAGAATTTAGAAATTATGGCGGGGTGCGCAAATTAGTGGCAACAATTTACAGCTAAATAAGGCAATTCAATTCCGCTTGTTGAATCCAATTAAATAAAATATTTGAGTAAATACGACCGTAATCGAATTCAACTCCTTAATTTCGTATGACAAATCAAAATCACAGATAGTTGACAATTATTAAGCCATTTAAAGCCATACGTCCAACCAGAGACAAAGCCTATTTAGTCGCAACTCGACCTTTTTACGCGTATAATAATGAGGTGCTTCAAACTAAACTCAATCACAATCCATACACGTTTCTGCACGTAATTAATCCTGAATTTCACACGGACGATAAAACACAACCCAATACCCCAGAACGTTTTCAAAAAATAAGAAACAAATTTGTTGAGTTCATCAATGAAGGAATTTTCATGAAGGAAGACGTTCCTAGTTTTTACCTTTATAGACAAACAGTTGAAGGGCATGAATATATTGGGTTAATTGCAGGAGCATCTGTAGAACAATACAATAATGGACATATTAAGAGACACGAGGACACCATAACCGAGCGTGAATCTGTTTTTTCTAACTACTTAAAAATAGTTGAATTTAACGCAGAACCTGTATTATTATTTCACCGAAGACATGACGCGCTTAACCGACTAATGGCGCCAGTCATGTTAAACCGCCCTGAGTATGAATTTACGTCATGGGATCGCGGAAAACACGAAATTTGGATGATAAAATCACCCTCAGCGATTGAAAAAATTCAAACCTATTATAAAGAAATTGAAGACGTATACATAGCAGATGGACACCACCGTTGCGCTTCCTCTGCGGGTTACAGCAATAGCATTGAGCAGAAAACAAGTGAAAATCAAGATTTATTCTTAGCCTGTTTTATGTCTCAGGAAAGAATTAAAATATTTGATTATAATCGCCTCGTGCAAGATTTAAACGGATTGACGGATCAAGACTTTTTAGATGAAGTTTCTCAATCCTTTATAATTACTGAAGTGCATCAGGAAGATGCTGCACCATTAGGTTTGCACGAAATAAGCATGTATTTAGGGCAACAATGGTATAAATTAACGGCTAAAGAAGGAACATTTGATCGCGATCATCCTGTTTTCAAACTCGATACTGATATTCTTACGAAGAACATTCTGAACCCAATACTTGACCTTCATGATTTAAAAACGAATGAACGAATCAGTTTTATAAATGGTAAAAAAGGTATGGAGGGTATTAAAAATGCAGTAGATGCAAATAGAGCCAAAGTTGGTTTTGGCTTGTTCCCAGTTTCTGTTTCCGACTTAAAACGTGTATCGGATGAAAATTTAATAATGCCCCCTAAATCAACATGGATTGAACCTAAATTAAGAAGTGGTTTAACCATTTTCCCACTTGACGATTAAACTATGATTAAAGAAGATTTAAAAAAAATAAAAACCGCAATTCCGGAAAACGTTAAATTGGTTGCTGTATCCAAAACTAAGCCTGTGCCAATGCTAGAAGAAGCATACGAGGCTGGACAACGGCACTTTGGTGAAAATCGGGTGCAAGAATTAGAAGAAAAGTATACGGTTTTACCTAAAGATGTTAAGTGGCATATGATTGGGCATTTACAATCTAAAAAAGTGAAAAAGATTGCTCCTTTTGTTCACCTCATCCACGGAGTTGACTCATTTAAGCTTTTGCGAGAAATTAATAAACAAGCTTTCAAAAATGAGCGAACCATTAATTGTTTGTTCCAATTCCACATTGCGCAAGAAGCCACAAAATTTGGACTTTCTTTTGAAGAGTTTGAAGAAATATTGAAATCTGATGCGTTTTCTTCACTAAATAATATTCGAGTGTGCGGTGTGATGGGCATGGCCACGTTTACAGATAGTTTAGAACAAATTCATGCAGAATTTAGAGCCTTAAAAGAAATTTTTGATGAAATTAAATCCAAATTCAGCGCACAATTGCCACATTTCACGGAGATCTCTATGGGAATGAGTGGAGATTATGAAATTGCGATTGAAGAAGGTAGCACTATGATCAGGTTGGGGAGTTCTATTTTTGGGAGTCGAGGTTAATTTTTATTATGATTCAAATAAACACGATATTACTATTCAGTTTAGTGCTATTATTAGCAGCTTGTCAATCTAATTCTGAGGTGAATGAATCAATCTCACCGGAGATATTGAGCGATAGACCTGAAGTAACTGATCCATTCATTCAGGATCAGCAAGTAGAAAAAAATAGACTGTTTTATGATCACTTCACAGAGATGGGACTCTTAGAGTCGCGCCAAGATATGTCAGAAATACTAGAAGAAATTGGCGCTGCGGATCCTAACAACGAAGAATTCACATTAATAAATGTTTTACAAACACAAGACGGTTATACTGGTTACAACAGGATTTGCGACGAACGCTTTAACGGTTCCCTCCGCTTTTTAACTAGTTCTGAAAATGCTGAACTTGAAGAGTTTTATGGCTTTTATGAACCTTTTTTAGAATTTCAAGGTCAAGATCTTTTCCTTTTTGCAATCGAAGAAATATTTGTTCAACCGAATGAAGAAAAAATCACCCTCACTGTGCGCTCTGCAAATTTACACAGTGAATCGGGGAATTATTACACCGATATGTCTGATCCAACAGAAGAAATTGAAATTTGGGGTGATTTTGAATTTGGCACAGTTGCTCATTATGGAAACAACTATTATATAGATGCGCATGGTGTCGAAAAATTAAATACGGCGCCTTGTCCAGAATTTGACCATTAATAATTGCATTGGATTTCCCCTCCACTTGTTTTGTGCTAGAAACCGAATTAAATTTTGATTTTGTATATTCATAAAAAATTGAGGATATGGGATTAGTAGGTTTACTGTGTGATCTTCCGTGGTCGAATACAATTGATCAATCTAAGATGAATTTTGTCGAAGTGACATCTTTATTGCTTCCGGCGGTATTATTGTTAGTCCTCTTTATTCGTATGAAAATTCTGACGGGCAGACAAGTCATTCTGCAATCTTATGATTCAAAAGATATTTTAATGCAAGAGCAACACACAGCATATGAACCTGGAAACAAACTACCTTTTACAAATTTCTCTATTAGATCATTCATGCTATGGTCGCTTCTTTCACTTGTTATAATAATTCTTTCGATTCAAGCGCTTATCAATAGCTCATTTTTGTAAAAACACATAAATTCATTATTACAACCATTATCATTCTTTTTTTCTCAGAACTCCTTTGAAACCATTTAACGGTGTGAGCTGTATAATAGATGATAAATTGTAGCGGAATGATTTTTGAACTTTTAATGTTCTAGAAATCATTCCTTTTTTTATGTGCAATCAAGTACAAAAGTCATTCAAGATCATGTACTTTTGTCATTCGCAAAGCAAGCATATAAACATGTGCGCATAATTGATCAAATGGATGGCATTTAAGAATTTAGGATTACCTCTTGTATTATTGGATACGTTAGCCGAGCAAAATTTCACAGCTCCCTACCCTATTCAAGAAAAGGCCATACCGGCAATTTTGACTGGTGGAGATCTTTTGGGGATTGCCAAAACGGGTTCTGGCAAAACAGCCAGCTATGTGTTGCCCGTTTTATCGAACATGTTAAAACGTTCGAAACCTAAAAACAGACATATAGATGTTTTAGTGCTCGTTCCTACGCGAGAACTAGCCGTTCAAGTGCAAGATGTTTTCACGCAATTTTCACATCATTTACCAGACCATATCAAAACAATGGCCGTCTATGGTGGGGTTTCAATTAATCCACAGATGATTGGTTTGCAGAATGTGAACATTCTTGTTGCAACTCCTGGACGTTTAATTGATTTAGTAAATTCTAAAGCCGTGCATCTTACCAACATTTCAACCTTGGTATTAGACGAAGCGGATAAAATGTTGAACCTTGGTTTTAGAGATGAAATGAATGCCATTTTCAAGTTATTGCCAAGTAAAAGGCAAAACTTATTGTTTTCCGCCACCCTAAATCCCGACATCAAGGCCATTCATGAAATTATTCTCGATAATCCCATAGTTGTTAAAATAGAGGAGGAAAAGGAAAACCTTGATCTCATTCATCAAACGGGTTATTTTGTTGATGCAGATAAAAAAGGTCCCTTTCTTAGACACCTCATCAAATCTAAAAACCTCAAGCAAGTTTTAATTTTCACGGCATCTGTTTATAAAGCAGATAATGTGGCCAACAAATTGCGCAAAAATGGTATTGAAGCAGTCGCTGTGCACAGCAAAAAAAGCCAGTCGGCACGTTTAAATGCCTTGGCCGATTTTAAAGCAGGTAAAATTCGAGCTTTGGTTGCTACTGATTTATTAGCGCGTGGAATTGATATTGAAGGTTTGCCAACTGTCATCAACTATGAATTGCCCCGCTCGCCTAAAGATTATGTTCACCGGGTTGGAAGAACAGGTCGCGCAGGTGCAGAAGGTCAGGCAATAACATTCGTTTCTGATGAGGAAAGACACCATTTTAAAATCATTCAAAAGAAAATGGGTCGCCAAGTTGAAATGCTCGATACCGATTTATAAAAATGAGTGCTCAAATTCTTTGAATCCTCTTCACCTGATGTCGTCTGTTTTAAGTATCTTTGATAATGTGGAAGATGTAATCCAATTCCACCATTAGAAATGAAATACGCATCAATATGAAAAGATACCTCTCACCAATATTCGCATTGATTTTATTACTTATGGTTGGCTCTTGTCAAGAACTCACTGCTGAAGAAGCATTTGACAAAGGAATTAAACAAGGTTATAACGAAGGCCATGAAGATGGTTATGTAGATGGATTTAACGCCGGATTTAATGATCCACGTGAAGGTCTTCTCTTATTTAATAATGTCAATCCTGGTATCTGGAAAACAACTTATGTTATTAGTGTTTTGACCATTATTTTTGCCTTGTTATTCTTACTCAGAGCGGTAATGTATCTTAATTACAATCCTAGCGAATGGAAAAAGACACTGGCAAAATGGCTGGTTTTGTTAATTGGCTTGTTGATTTCTTATTTCATCATTCCGCGAATTAACCTCATTTGGTTTTTCGATCCTCCATTTAATAAGTTTGTGGCATACATTGTTTGCATTGCAGCAATTGTAGGAATTTATTTTGCGGGCAGAAAACTATCTACTTTAGTGAGTGAAAAAAGATCTGACAGCACAGACGTTTTAATTATTCTACTGACGAGTTTATTTCTTTGGTTTATTACCTATATCGTTATTAATGGGCAATATCTATTTGGACATAATGCCTTATTTGGACACCATTTAATTATTTTCTTTGCAATTGGTATCATTGCTTTTAACGTTTATTTATTATTACAGAGTGATCCCATTCCAGAAGAAGATACAAATCCAATTCTGAATCACGACGAAATAAAAGAGAAGTAAACCGCTGTCCATATACCAATAGAAATATCTCCCTCATCAAGGTAACTCGATTTTAGTTGCTCAAATATTATCAAATGGGCATTGGATTTGTTAATTTCGAGCACACATTAAAACAACCGTTGTGGATATACCAAAAATTGTATTAAAACCTGGAAAAGACAAATCTATTGTCAGAAGACACCCTTGGGTGTTCTCTGGAGCCATAAAGGAACAAATTGGTGAAATATCGGAAGGTAGTTTTGTTGAAGTTGTCGCAAATAAAGGACGTCATTTAGGATATGGCCATTATCAAAACGGAAGCATCATGGTGCGTGTGCTTTTATTTGGGAATGAACAGTTGACTGAAAATATATATGAGCAAAGAATTGCATCTGCTTGGACCTTGCGAACTTCACTCGGATTGGTTGATTCTGAAGAAACCAATATTTTTAGACTGATTCACGCCGAAGGAGATTTTTTGCCAGGATTAATTATTGATCATTATGCAGGTCACCTTGTTGTGCAGTGCCACAGCATTGGAATGTATTTAGATATTGAAAAAATTAAGGAAGCACTATTAACCGTTATTGGTGACAAGGTCAATTCAATTTATCTAAAATGTACGGGCACACTTCCAAAAACATATACCGATTATACAGGTGACCGCTGGTTACACAATGAGGTAGAAACACCGCAAATTGCGCTTGAATACGGAAATAAGTTTGCTATCAATTGGGTCACAGGTCAAAAAACTGGATTTTTTATTGATCAAAGAGAGAACAGAAAACTCTTGAGCAGATACGCTAAAGGAAAAAAAGTATTGAATACATTTTGTTATTCTGGCGGATTTTCTGTTTTTGCTTTAAACGCGGGTGCAGAGCTAGCGCATTCGTTAGACGCTTCGAAAAAAGCAATTGATTTAACGGACGAAAATATTGCACTAGGCAACTTTCCTGAAGGCAAACATAAATCTATTGTGGCAGATGCAATGGATTACATTAAAGACTTGCCCGTAGATTATGATGTAATTATTTTGGATCCACCTGCATTTGCAAAACACCGAAGCGCAAAACATAATGCCATTCAAGGTTATAAAAGATTGAATGCACATGCCATGCGTCAAATTAAACCAGGGGGAATCATTTTTACATTTAGTTGCTCACAGGTAGTCGATAAAACATTGTTCACCAATACGATAATTGCTGCATCTATAGCCGTAGAACGAAAGGTTCGTATCTTAGAACAATTGCATCAACCAGCAGATCATCCCATAAGTTCAACGCATCCTGAGGGTGAATATCTAAAAGGCTTGGTGATCCAAGTAGAGTAATTTCATGCAAAAATATACGTATCGTGCAATATTGAAAATCACCGCGCCCTTAATGTTGGGCACGTTTGTACAATCAATTGTCACAATTACGGATGCTGTATTTGTTAGCGAACTAGGAGATATTGTCATAGGAGCTTTTGGCAACGGCAGTCTCATGTACATTTCATTATTTATGTTTTGCAGAGGATTGGCTGATGGTGTTCAAATTACTGTTGCTAATAAAGATGGAGCTGGTGCTAGAGCATCAATTGGAGACACCCTATTCAACGCTCAAATATTTCAACTCTTCCTCAGCGGTTTACTCTTTGCAATACTATTCATCTTTGGTGAAGCCGTTATTATTGGGTTATCAGAGTCAAGTGATGTAGCGCAAGCCATGATTGATTTTATAAAAGTACGCGGTTGGGGATTATTCTTTGCGGCGCAGCATATGATCCTTGTGGGATTCTTTATTGGGCTGGGTAGAACAAACATAATTCTTGTTTCCGCTTTATTAATAGCGGTGTGTAATATTTTCTTAGACTATTTATTTATTCACGGTAATATGGGAATGCCCGCTTTAGGGCTGCAGGGTGCTCCGCTAGCTTCATCCATTTCAGAACTTGTTGGATTCTTATTTCTACTGATCTATTTGATTAAGTCAACTGCATTTAATAAATATGCTTATAAACAACTGCGCGATAAATTAAATCTAAGAAAGCACCTCAGTTTATTAAAACTGAGTTATCCCCTAATGCTTCAAGGTGTACTTTCACTTAGTACATGGCTCGTTTTTTTCACTCTAATAGAGCATATGGGCACTGCTGCGCTCGAATCCGCAAATAACATAAAGTATATGTACTTCTTGGCATTTGTGCCACTGTTTGGTTTTGGTGCAGCCACACGCACTATAATAAGTAACCTCGTGGGGCAAGGTAAACAACATATCATCCCAAAAATTCAGCGCAGAATCATTTTTCTCTCCGTGCTATTTACGATTATTTTCTTCCACGGCGCATTATTGTATCCAGAAACGCTAATTAGAATGATTGATCACAATCCAAACCTTGACCCAAAGGTATTGGCCGACAGTATTTATATTTTGCAATTTGTTAGTGGATCAATATTCATTTTCTCATTTGCTGTGGTCTATTTAAATTCAGTAGCAGGTTTAGGCGAAACCAAAATGACCTTTATAATCGAGGCGGTTGCCATCATGTTCTATTTAATAGGTTGTTATTATTTTATTTATTTATGGGAATGGGACATAAAACACATATGGTGGGTTGAATACATTTATTTTGGTTCATTAGGTCTCTTCAGTTTTGTTTATTTAATGGTTAGACAAAAAGGGATTCAAAGTCCTTCTGTTTAGTCTATATCCATCAGTGAAAGAATTAATTTTGCTATATTTCCAGCAGGACAATAGTATATTATAAAAAACGAGTGTATGAGTGAAAAAATAGTCTTTATGGGAACACCGGACTTTGCGGTTGAATCTTTAAAACAATTAATTGAGAACAGTGAAAATGTAGTGGGCGTGATAACCAGTCCAGATCGTCCTGCGGGCCGTGGGCAACAGCTGCGCGAATCTGCAGTGAAACAATTTGCTGTTCAGCACCAAATTCCAGTTCTGCAACCAGAGAAACTCAAATCCGAGGAATTTATAAATGCTCTGCGCGAAATTAATGCCGATTTATTTGTTGTTGTTGCATTTAGAATGCTGCCCGAAATGGTATGGGACATGCCCCCAAAAGGAACCATTAACCTGCATGGGTCTTTATTACCAAAATATAGAGGTGCGGCACCAATTAACTGGGCGGTTATAAATGGAGATAAAGAAACAGGAGCCACCACGTTTTTTATAGAGAAAGAAATTGACACTGGCAAAATCATTGATAACGTCAAAATTCCGATTGGTGAAGAAGATAGCGCTGGAACAATACATGACAAGTTAATGGTTGCCGGGGCAACCTTACTCACGAATACAGTGCGCCATATATTTAATGGCACTGCAACGGCAAAAGATCAATCCGAGTTTTTTGAAACAAGCGAATTAAAACATGCCCCTAAAATATTTAAACCTGATTGCAAAATCAATTGGAACAACAGCACTTTAAACATCTATAATAAAATAAGAGGACTTTCACCCTACCCTGCTGCATGGACAGCCTTAAAACCAGCCGAGGGAAAAACAAAGTCTCTTAAAATATTCAAAACGAAGCCTTCAGTAGATCATATAAACCATACAGGGGAAATTGCGGTGAAAGAAGACGGCGTATTTTTTGGAACAAATGATGGCTGGCTCAAAATAGAAGAATTACAATTAGAAGATAAAAAGCGCATGTCAATCGATCAATTTGCACAAGGCTTTAAGTTTGATACATACGATTTAGTGATACTATAATTATATACCATGAAAAAATACATCCTTTTTACAATTATCATTTTTGGTTTTCAGGGCATCAGTCAAGATGTATTTAAACTCAAAAAAGAAAAACCGGATGTAATTTATGAGAACATCCATGTGCGAAAGATTTCTGATTCGCCAGAACAAACCACTTTCTTAATTTGGATAAAAAATAGTGTGAAGCTCCATAAACATGTTCACCATACCGAAAACATATATGTAATCTCAGGAAATGGTGAAATGACAATTGGTGACGAAAAACTCGTCATTAAAAAAGGAGACTTTTTCACCATTCCAAAAAATACTCCACATGGGCTAGAAGTGCGCTCATCCGCGCCTGTAAAAGTATTATCAATACAGTCTCCTCAATTTAAAGGTGTAGATAGAATCTTTATTAATGCCAAATAAACCGAGCAAAACCGACGTAAATAGGCGTTTTTAGGCGCACTTATCAACATTTTGCCGACTTTATTAACAAAATCGCATTATTTTTGCCTGTATTCCTTGCAGGATAAGGATTTAAAGATATATTTGTCTCGACATTAATTTTTTAACAAACAAATAAATTTAATTATGAACAAATCAGAATTAGTAGATGCAATCGCATCAAACTCAGGATTATCAAAAGCTGACTCTAAAAGAGCTTTAGATGGAATGACAGGTGCAGTAGAAGGTGCATTGAAAAAAGGAGACAAAGTTTCTTTAGTAGGATTCGGATCTTTCTCTATTTCTAATAGAGCTGCAAGAACTGGTAGAAACCCTCAAACTGGGAAAGAAATCCAAATTGCTGCTAAGAACGTTGTTAAGTTCAAAGCTGGTGCAGACCTTTCTAAAAAAGTAAACTAAGAAGTTACTTCTAGATATTTATCCCCTTGCAACATTGTTGTGAGGGGATTTTTATTTGTACCAAATTGGAATATTCTAAACGAAAGCATAATTATTGGTTACTCTTTTACTGAATGCTTTGACAAATATGATGGGTAGTTTTTAAAAAAGTCACGCTCTCTTAAGGAACAGCCTATTCATTTTATACATTTGCAGCATGGAAAGAGAAAAATGGCTACTCGAAAAATTCTACGAGCACATTTCAGAAAATAAAAAGGGGAAATTTGACGCAATCATCCAAGACCGCACGCGCCATGTTACGGTAGTGTTAGAAAACATATTTCAACCCCACAATGCCGCAGCAGTGCTTCGATCATGCGATTGTTTCGGCGTTCAAGATGTTCATGTCATTGAAAACTCTAATGAATATACCCCAAACAAAGAAATTGATATGGGATCTTCAAAATGGCTAAACATTAACCATTATAGTGAGAAAGAAGAAAATACCGTTAATTGTTTAAACGCATTAAAGGCGAAAGGTTATAAAATTGTAGCCACAACTCCGCACACAAGCGATTGCTTAATAGAAGAGCTTCCGCTCGATCAACCTGTTGCTTTGCTTTTTGGGACAGAAGCTACTGGATTAACAGCGACAGCCATGGAACACGCAGACGCTTTTGTGAAATTACCCATGTATGGTTTTACAGAAAGCTACAATATTTCAGTTTCTGTGGCTTTAGCTTTATTTAGCGTTACGGAGCGCATGCGCAAAGATGAAACAATTGATTGGTCATTAACAGAAGCGGATCAAAGAGCTATTAAACTGCAATGGGCCAAAAAAGTAGTGAAACACAGTGGTAAAGTTGAAAAAATACTAAATGAACGATTTGAAAAAGACGAAAATTAAAGGTTCATAAATAAACAAACTGTTGGATAACACATATTTATTAAATAAAATCACACTTTTCATAAAAAACACTATCTTTTGGCGTGGCTTTCACCAAATGCAAAAATTGCGCGCAAAAAAATACTGATTCGGATAAGTTCTGTTCGCAATGCGGTGGGAAAATAATTCGCGAACGAATTACTTTTAAGACATTTATTGCTGACGCTTTTTGGAAAGCTATAGGTTAGGACAACAAATTCCTCAAAACTGTTAAGCACCTAATTGTTAAACCAGATGTCATACTCAACGGTTACATTAGCGGTGTTCGAAAACGCTATGTAAACCCTATTGCTTTTTTCGCAATTGGTATGACCGTTTCACTTATTACCTTTAATATTTTCCAAGACCATTTTTTAGAACTTTCGGGTGTTGCGGATGTGCAAATTCAGGATAACATTGACATGCCTTCGCAACCATTAGTAGAATTTGGTGCAGGTGCGGCATCTGCTGTATCCGCTGAAGAAATTGAAGCGAAAATGCAAGCGATCGCTTATATTCAAAAGTCGATTTTGAAATATTTTAACATCTATTCTTTTGTACTTTTACCGCTTTATACATTGGTTGGTTTGTTTTTGGAAAGAAAAACAATTATACAGAGCATTTAATCATTAGTGCCTACGCCCAAGGCCTACTTTTTTTGACAACAGCATTCTTCTTTTTACTCACAATGTATTTGGATAATAGCTTGTACCAATATAATGTGATCCTAATGGTTCTCTATTATACATACGCGTACGGCAGGTTATATCAATTAGGCTTTTGGAAAAGTGCCTTGTATTTATTCAAGTTTATTGGAGTTACATTACTGCTTATGATTTTCCTAGCGCTAATAGGGGTTTTAATTGGCTTTATTGCCTCCGCTATCATGGGTTGATAATGACACTTATCTTAACGGTTTCCCAAGTTGCGAATCGTTTGTGCAAAGTCATTACTAATGGCGTCCAATTGAAAATGTCTCCCCTCTTTTACAACTAATTGACCGTGAGATATGGTTCCGTATTGCATACTTGGGTCGGTGCAATACAAAATAGTAGAGGGCAAATTCTCAGCACTTGAACTTGTTATTAATGGCGCATTCGCATCAATTAAAACCGCATTAAACGACTCGCCAATTTTAAAGTACTCTTGGTTGTAATTATTCATCCCCTTACGTCCTGCAACAATGCTCTGCTTATAAGCATATAATCCACTATCACCCTGCTCACTGGAATAAAAGGTATTTCTTTTATGACTGATTAAACGCTGACCGTAATCAAGTAATCTTAATTCCTCAAATGGATTTATGCCAATATGACTATCTGTTCCAATACTCCACTTCCCTCCTTTTTCTTGAAATCTACGCAAAGGAAAAATACCGTCCCCTAAGTTACCTTCTGTTGTAGGACATAATACAACATTTGCTCCGCTCAAAGCAATACCATCAGTTTCTGCATCTGTTAAATGCGTGGCATGCACTAAATGAAAACGGTCATTCATTTCAACCTTATCAAGCATCCATTGTACAGGTCGTTTTCCCAAATAGTTAATCGAGTCTTCAATTTCTTTCAATTGCTCCGATATATGGATGTGAAATGGTAGCTTTTGAGGTCCATTTTTCGCGATTTCTGAAATAACTGTAGGTTCTACTCCCCTCATGGAGTGAATCCCAAGTCCTAAATTCGCATGTTCATATAAATCTGTCGATTTTTTCGAAGCATTTAACAGCTCTAAATACGCTTCAATATCTTTAGAGATAAAGCGACGTTGCCCTTCAGATGGGGCTTTTCCGAATCCGCCTTTTTGGTAAAAAATGGGAACCAATGTAATCCCAATTCCCACGCGTTGTGCAGCAGCCACAAGGCGCTCGCCCATCTCTGATAAATTACCAAAAGCCTTGCCATCTTTGTCGTGATGCACATAATGAAATTCTGCTACATTTGTATAGCCGTGTCTCAACATTTCAGCGTACAGCATGGCCGCAATATTTTCCAAATCATCTGGAGTAATGGTTAAAGCCAATTTATACATAGCTTCTCGCCACGACCAAAAATCGTCAGGCGTTTGGTTGGTTGCATGGCGCTCTGCCAAGCCCGCCATGGCATATTGAAAAGCATGTGAATGTGCGTTTTGAAAACCCGGTAAGGCGTACACATTTAAATCATCAGTCGCCACTCCTTCCGAATTTGATTCAATGGCTGTGATGATTCCTTTTGCATCAACTGTAACGGAGGCATTGGAAATAAATCCCTCATTCGTCAATAATCCTTTAAGTTTAAATGTTTTCATAAGCAAAATGTCCTGTATCAAATCACAAGCAACTCAAAAATAGAATTTTTATTGCAGTTTCTTACCTCCATTTCAAACCACCATTCGCAGAATGATTTGCGAAATTCGCAAAACCACAACTACATTGGCGATAATCAGTTATAAAAACCACTTAAAAGTCCTGATCTTGCAACTATGAAAGAAATGCAATATTTCCTAATCATCTTAAGTTTCTCGGCTGTCACGGCATTTGGACAATCAAATGTGAATTGGAAAACCCAAAAAAATGTAACCTTCGCTCAAACAGGCGTGTCAACTGAAGGACATTCTGCAAACTTTTCAACCCAACTCTTTAAAAACAAAAAGCAATTCATTGAATTAGCGAGTGGCTCTGGCGTTTTTTCTCCAAGTGAAAATATTACGTAAACAGTGTCAAGCGGTTTAACATTCAATCGAGGATTCAAAAAACATTTCTTTTCTGTTGGTGTTCACATGACTTACGCTTCGAATGATGATTTTGAAATTAAATCTTATTTAAAGCAAGAAGCTTATCTGTCAAAAGCTTTGATTGGTTATCATTATTTATCAAGCAAGGTAGATTTTAAAGTGCATGTGCAGCCTTTAACTGGAATTTCACAACGAATTACTCACATAGGAAGTTCGGCATCTATTAGTTTTCGATTATAAACCTAAAAAAGTATCTTTGTTGCTATGAGAATAGCGGAAATCACAAACTATTTAGAATCTTTTGCACCAATTTCAAGCCAAGAATCATACGACAATTCTGGATTAATTGTTGGCGATAGCAAAACAGAAGTTACCAACGCCCTAATTTCATTAGACTGTACGGAAGAAATTGTTGAAGAAGCCATTCAGAGAGGATGCAATTTAATAATTGCGCACCACCCTATTGTATTTAAAGGATTAAAGAAATTCAACGGCTCCAATTACGTGGAACGCACAGTAATTAAAGCCATTAAGCATGATATAGCCATCTATGCGATCCATACAAATTTGGATAATTACCAGATGGGAGTGAATAAAAAAATTGGTGATTTAATCGGCGTAAGCAATCCGCAAATCTTATCTCCGTCATCTCAAAAACTGGTAAAATTAGCCGTAATAGTTCCGTTAACGCATGTTGAATCCTTGAAAAACACACTTTTTTCTAGTGGTGCAGGACAAATTGGAAATTATGACGAATGCAGTTTTTCAACAGAGGGAGAAGGAACATTCAAAGCATCACCTAATGCCAATCCGCACGTTGGAGAAATTGGTGAACGTCATCATGAAAAAGAAACAAAAGTAGAGGTTATTGTATCTTCTCATCTACTTGGGAATACGATTGGCGCTATGATCAATGCACATCCTTATGAAGAAGTGGCGTATGACTGCATTCCGCTTTTAAATAAAAATTCGGAAGAAGGCGCAGGAATGATTGGGAAGTTGGCGGAACCCATAGCGGAAGAAGCCTTTTTATCAATGCTCAAAAAAGTCTTTAATTGTGGGGTAATTCGACATACATCACTCCTCAATAAACCCATCCAGAAAGTTGCGTGGTGTGGCGGTGCAGGTAGTTTCTTATTGGGCGCTGCCAGAGGTAAAGGAGCTGATATTTATATAACTGGAGATTTCAAATATCATGAGTTTTTTGATGCTGAAAATCAAATAATAATCGCCGACATTGGACATTTTGAAAGTGAACAGTACACAATTGAGCTTTTAGATGAGCTTTTAAGAAAAAAATTCGCTACATTTGCACCCTGTTTAACCGAAATTAACACGAATCCGGTAAAATATTTTTAATACATGGCTAAGAAAAAAATTGCAGATCAGACTATTGAAGATAAGCTAAACGGCTTATTAGAGCTTCAACAAATTGACTCTAGTATCGATAAAATCAGAATCAACAGAGGTGAATTACCATTGGAAGTTCAAGATTTAGAAGATGAAGTTGAGGGCTTAGACACACGTTTAACTAAATTAGTTGACGAGTTAAAAGAGTTGGAAACTAGCATTTCTGATCGCAAGAACATGATTAAAGATGCCAAAGCATCTATCAAAAAATACTTAGAGCAACAAAAGAACGTACGTAATAATCGTGAGTTTGATTCTATTTCAAAAGAAATTGAATTTCAAGGTCTAGAGATTGAATTAGCTGAAAAGAAAATTAACGAATCTAAAGCAAAGATTTCTCATAAAGAAGAAATCATTGAAACGTCAAGAACTAAACTTGAAGAGCGTAGTGCAGATTTAGATCTTAAGAAAAAAGAATTAGCTGACATTTCTGCTGAAACGGAAAAAGAAGAAGAAAAACTTACAAAGAAGTCGGATAGAGCTAGAAAATCAATTGAACAGAGATTGATCGTAGCTTATGATCGATTAAGAAACAATTCTAAAAACGGTTTAGCCGTTGTTTCTGTTGAGCGTGATTCTTGCGGCGGATGTTTTAATAAAATTCCACCACAAAGACAATTAGATATTCAAGCAAGAAAGAAATTGATTGTTTGTGAGCACTGTGGAAGAATCTTAGTTGAGCCACTAGAAGCATAAGCATTATACATTGAAAAATTTTAGTCCCATCCAGTTCGCTTCAGGTGAATTAGATGGGACTTTTTTTTGAACTAAGAATAATTGTATATTTAAAACAAAAAACAAACCTATGGGATTATTAGACGGGAAAGTAGCCATCATTACAGGCGCATCTAGAGGAATTGGAAAAGCGATTGCTCAAACATTTATTGCGCAAGGTGCTACGGTTGCCTTCACTTACTTATCGTCAGACGAGAAAGCCAAAGCTCTAGAAAACGAATTAACCGCAAATGGAGGCACTGCTAAGGGCTTTAAATCAAACGCGGCCGAATTTGACGCCGCACAAAAATTAGCCGACGAGGTAATGGAATCATTTGGAGCAATTGATATATTGGTAAATAATGCTGGAATTACGCGCGACGGTTTGCTTATGCGAATGAATGAAGAACAATGGGATGAAGTGATTAATACAAATCTTAAATCGGCGTTCAACTTAACTAAGGCTGTTTTGCGCCCAATGTTAAAAGCACGTAAAGGATCTATTATTAACATGAGTTCAGTAGTGGGCGTTTCAGGAAATGCTGGACAAGCAAACTACGCGGCTTCGAAAGCTGGAATGATCGGGTTTACAAAATCTGTGGCGCAAGAACTTGGCTCAAGAAATATTAGATGTAATGCCATTGCACCCGGTTTTATTGAAACTGAAATGACGGCAGAATTAGACGAGGCGGTTGTTCAAGGATGGAGAGATAGTATCCCAATGAAAAGAGGTGGAACACCAGAAGATGTTGCTAACACAACTGTTTTCTTAGCATCTGACCTATCAGCATATGTTACCGGACAGACGATTAACGTTTGTGGTGGAATGCTTTGTTAGTTCGTCAATAGTTATTCGTATTTAGTATTTAATCGTTTGAACTCAACTGCGCGAACTTGATTATATTATTAGAGTTCCTTTTGAACTCGGTTTAAAAGGGGCTTTTTTTTTGCGCAGAGGGAGTTAGTAAAAACAAAAACGCAGGGTGTTTTGCAGAAACTATTGGCTAAATGACATTTGAAAATAAGTATTTTATGGTACGGCGATTTATTTTTATCTTAGCGTAAATTTTAATCTATGTTTAAACCAAACATCACAAAAGAAGCGATCAACGAACTGCCACTGGATAGATACGAAGGAGAGATTGTTTTGGTAGATAAAACAGAAGATGTCAAAAATGCTTTTGACGAAATAAACCAGCACAAATTTGTTGGATTTGACACTGAAACCAAGCCTGTTTTTGTTAAAGGTCAGTCGAATGAGGTGGCCTTGTTGCAAATTGGAATTCCGGATAAAGTGTTTCTAATCCGAATTAATTTAACAGGGATAACGACCGAAATTATTTCATTTTTTGAAAATGGCGGTATTAAGAAATTGGGCGTAGGCTTGCGAGATGACATCATCTTTTTACAACGCATCACCCCTTTCGAGGCGGATGGATTTGTTGAATTAAATGAAATGGTGAACGAAATTAATATTGAGGCCAATGGTTTGAGGAAATTAACTGCGATTATTTTGGGCTTTAGGATTTCTAAAAATGCACAAGTCTCTAATTGGGAGGCCAAAGTTTTAAATCCGAAACAACAGCGATATGCAGCTACAGACGCCTGGGTTTGTTTAGAAATGTATAATAAACTTAGAGCCCATAATCAAGTAAAGGCGCCAAAATGAGATCATTCATTTCACTTTTTATCATCCTATTTCTTTCTATGGCTGCCACAGCGCAGAGGAAGACAACTTCCGAATTAATTCCAACACAAGTAGATAGTATTCGCTTAAATGTGGAGCTAAACCGTGAAAAAGAAATGCTCTCCCCAGTTAATGAGACGGAGGTCCATGAATTATTAGGATCAAGTCTTTTAGTTGGCAAAGACGCCAAGAAATTCATTAAACGAATTGGTGCAAAGAGTTCTTATGTTAATGGACGCGCTTTATTAACACACCACAGCTTGGTTTTTATCTGTTATTCAAAAGAAAACGTGGCCTTGACAGTTCAAATCTCCACTTTGACCCGGAATATTAATATCTACAATGACGGCAGCGAGGGCTTTTTTGGAAAGATTTCAAAGAAAATGAGCAATTACTTAGTAAAGTTATTGGTTCGGTTGAATCTTTACAATCGATTAGCCGAGACTGGGGACACTGAAGGAATTGAATAACAGCATTGAGTTTATGTATCGAGTTTGAGCTCATTATTAAATGGATTAATAATCCTCAACTAACCTAAAATCTTACACGAGCAAAACCAAGTGCAGTGGAAACTGTAGGGCTATTTTGAGTGATAAACGTAAGCGCATCTCTTGAAGCGATTCCACACTCGTAACTTCCACCGCCAAACACAAAATTAATGCCCAATGGCAATTGTGTGTCGTATCCGCCGCCGCCAGTTAGACCTGCCATTAATTGCACACGACCTTTAAGCAATTTAAATTCACCGCCTAAACCATAAGCAAATTCGGTTACATTACCTGGCACATCATTAAACGGCGCAATTAACTCTCCACCTATTTCTACAAAATCTCCTAATTCAAAACTGGCACCCATTCTAAATTGGCCCGGTAATTTTATCTTACGTTCAGCTTCCCCTTCGATCGTTAATAGTCCAGAATCTTCTAACAATTCTGCTGGGGCTCCTGAA
The DNA here is from genome assembly GCA_905478225.1 of uncultured Crocinitomix sp. Taxonomy (GTDB): domain Bacteria; phylum Bacteroidota; class Bacteroidia; order Flavobacteriales_D; family Crocinitomicaceae; genus Crocinitomix. The sequence goes on along the minus strand of CAJQHR010000040.1, from coordinate 36,603 downwards.
ATGTTAATATCATCTAAGCCGTCTTGATCGTAAGAAACGAAAAGCGTGTCTTTAACCGTGTATAAATTTCCAGTATAGGTCATTGAACCTACATTTGTAACAGAAGCCCCAAGATGAATTTTATTGAATAGCGTGGCGTTTACGCCCACGTCAAATCCATATCCAGTTCCCACAGGACTTTTAAAGAACTGCGCGCCTGTTTGTGGCAAGGCGGAAGGATTATTCAAAGCCGCGGCACCATAATCCAAATCAAAACCGGGACTTATGGCTGAATACATTTGCAAACCATCCTCATCTGCAGTTAAATCCATCATTGCTATTCCTTGGATATATTTTGCACCGACTCCAGCATAAAGCGTTAAAACGTCATTTATTTGAACTATTTGACGTCCATAACCAACATGAAATTCACGGTTCAAGCTAAATTTCAGGTAAGAACCGTCCAAAAGTTCTGATAAACCCAAGGGGAAAGACGCTTCTCCTCCAATTACATTTCCAGCCGAATCGGTTGAAATGTTTCCAGAATTAGCGATCCATGTGGTATCCGTTCCGTCCACATAGAGCAAACTATCAAAATAACTTGAGGTTTGACCTCTAAATAATAGATCAGAAAACCGGTCGTTCAGACTCGAATTCCATGTCGCTCTTGATCTTACGGCAACAGCAATTCCCCCAAATTTTTCATTTTGATACGAAAACCCAAAAGCGTTATAATCGAAATTAAAAGCGAAATCGGATGCAAAACCTTCCGCGGCGGCTAATTTTTCCTCCGTAGTTAAAGCATCTAATGATTTGTTGCGAATAACTGCGCCAATATTATCTCTTAAATCTTTCTTTTTTAATGACTCTGAATAAATGGATAATCCAAATTCAGAAGTCCCCATTGTAACTGACTTTTCGTCAAACTTTTTCCAGCCCAAATTTGCTGGATTAATACCCAGACAGTGGTAATCCGTTAAAAAAGTAGTGGATACACCTTTACCAGTTGCAGCATAGGCGCTATACTCATTTTGCCCATAAACGGCGGTAACCATTAGCAAGGCTCCAAGTACAATTAAATGTTTCATATTTTGAAATAAAAAAACCGCATTAACAATAACGAAAGTGCGGTTTTAAGGTAATGTTATTTAAGTTATTCTCCAAATTTTTCAATCACTTCTTGCGTTACTCCCGTATTAGAGAATCCGCCGTCATGAAATAGGTTTTGCATGGTTACAAATTTCGTTAGATCAGAGAACATGCTAATGCAATAATTTGCGCAATCTAAAGCAGAGGCATTTCCAAGCGGAGACATTTGCTCTGAATAGTTAATGAACTCATTAAATCCTTTTACACCACTTCCTGCAGTTGTCAATGTAGGAGATTGAGAAATTGTGTTCACCCGTACATTTGCTTTTTTACCATAATGGTATCCAAAACTACGTGCAACTGATTCTAAATAAGACTTATTATCAGCCATGTCATTATAATCAGGAAAAACACGTTGTGCTGCGATATATGTCAAGCCTAAAATTGATCCCCAATCATTAACGGCATCCTTTTGATAAGCCGTTTGCATTACTTTGTGAAAAGACATCGCAGAAACATCAATTCCTTTCATGGTCCAATCATACTTTTGATCTGTATAATGTCTTCCTTTTCTCACATTCACGGACATTCCTATAGAATGTAAAATAAAGTCCATTTTACCTCCGAAAATCTCCATTGATTTATCAATTAGATTTTCAAGATCTTCTAAAATAGTGGCATCTGCAGGTATAATCTGTGCATTAATGTCTTCTGCTAATTTGTTTATTTCACCCATTCGCATGGCGATTGGTGCATTGGTTAAAACTATTTCAGCTCCTTCTTCATGGGCGCGCTGTGCAACTCTCCATGCAATTGATTGCTCATTTAAAGCGCCAAAAATAATTCCTTTTTTTCCTTTTAATAATCCGTTGGCCATAATATTTAATTTATACGGTTCAAATTTTACGTTGGTCAGTAGTTAAAATAGGTTGTCAATAACGTCCCGTTTTTAATCGGTACAAAAATAGAATATATATCCTTGCTCTGGTTGTTTTTAACCCATCATTTTAATTAATCCCATAACCACACAACCCACAGCCACAAACCACGAAGCAATTGCTCCAATTGTTAGACCTTTAACTGTACTTCCAATAAATTCATCTTTCGATTTTACAGATACAATAAATTGGTCGTTGTTGTCATTTGGTTTTGAGATGCGCAGTGCGCCGTCTCTATCATTTGCTTCTCCAACAACATATAATTGTGTTCCCATTCGGATTCCAGTTTCCTTATATCGATAACCAATGGTACGTAATCCTTTATTCTTACTACCCCCGCCAATGCCAATGGAAAAGCCTTTAATTTTTAAATTTAAACCTCCACCATTATCGGCGTTCGGGTCTCCTTTTTCGAAATTAGAATACAACTTTTCTGTATGGAATTTTGATTTATTTGCGTTCACCTCAATAAATCCAGTATCATCTTTGACGCCAAAGCCTGCGGCCCAGCGAAGGTTTTCAGATACCGTATCTTTGTGTTTTACCCATTTTTTTTCAGTTCCATCTTTGGTTTTTCGCGTTTCTAACTTCTCATATTCATGCACAATTTCCGACTTGAAATAAACAACCTGCTCTTTTGATAGTTCAGATTCTATGGGTTGTTCAGAATGCGCCTTGCCCTTCACTTCAACATGTAAAGAAAAATTTCCATGCCCCATAGATGCAGACATTTCTTCATGATTTTCAACAATATCATTAATTCTTGACGTTTCCATTAATTCAAGAGATGCAGACTTACCAGCCTTCTTGTTTTTAGACCTAAAATTCCCAAAACCCCTGCTCCAATTAAATAACCCATAGCGCTTTTTTAATGACAATATATCATTTTTCTATGTAAAACTCTTTCCCATTTTATAAAAAAATAGTCGATTGATTCAATACTGAACATTCAATTGCAAAACAAAACACTTAGCACCATGTTATAGGAGAGAGTTCAGCGATAATCCGTATCTTTGTAAACGGTTTGAAACAGATAAAAAAAGGCAATTAGAATAAACATGTCAGATCAAAAAGAAAATAAAAAACAAGAAGATTTTCAGAATCCAATTGATCCAGATAAGATCTCTGAAAACCCTCACTCACTTGAGTATGGACATCATGTGGGAAGCGCTGTTATAAAACCTGAGGACATTGGGAAGCAAAAAGGGCGTGCTTTGACTGCCATGGCGTACCAAACCGATCAGCAACTGAATCAACTTTATGAGCAGATGCAAGTTTTGGCGGAACAAGCTAAAAAAATCAATAAAAGAAAAGAGATTTCAGAACGAATTTATCAGGCCTCTTTTCGCTTTGACCCAATTATAAACTATGTATATCATTTATACGAAGACGAGGATTTAACGCAAATCCTTTCAATAATAGCGCCTAATGAATGGGGACGATCGCGCAAAAACAATTACACTTACGTGGCCACCATTCGTTTATTAGCCGACCATACCTGGGAGATTATTGAAAGTGCCGAGGAAGCATCAGAAGAATCTTAATCCCTAACAATTATCGACCAGTCTGAAAATAAAACGAAGCGAAATCGAGGCAAAGAAGCCAATGACCACAAGTTATTTGGTGAACCATTTCATGAAAAACTCGGAACCGCTTATCGAGATTTAAATGACCTATTGACGAAAGGCTATGCCATTAATGCTTCATTGAACTTAGTTGGTAATCATCATAGGTTAAACAAACGTCAGCAAGATGCTCTGCGCCGTGCATCAGCTTCAAGCCAGCAAATTAGCAACATTAAAGCAAACCACATTGCTAAATTAATTATTCAGGGGAAAACTGTCCTCATTGATGGGTTTAATCTGATAATATTGCTCGAAAGCGCTTTATCAGGAGCATATATTTTCAAATGTGCTGACGAATCCTATCGCGATTTATCAGGTGTACATGGCACTTACAAGCGCGTTCAACAAACAAATGGGGTATTAAAGTTAATTGGAGAAACCTTATTTGACCTTCAACCAGAAATGGTTGTATGGATATTGGATAAACCAGTTTCGAATAGTGGTCGATTAAAAGGATTGATTTTAGAAATTGCGGAAAAATTTGGATACAATTGGGAGGTGATCCTAGACAACAATCCTGATAAATATATAGTTGAAAAGAATGAAATTGCTATAAGCAGTGATGGCTGGATAATTGAACAAGTTCAATGGTTTAACCTTGGCGCATATATTATTGAAAATAAAATTGCTGAAGCAGACGTAATTAATTTTAATACATTATTAAATGGAAAATAATTCTGAGGCTGAAATCGCCGCATTAGTAAGCCTGCATGAACTATTGCCCCATCCTGAAGGTGGTTATTATAAAGAACTGTACAGAAGTGAGGGCGTAATTTCTGCGGAAGAGCTATCACCGAAGTTTAACGGATCGAGAAATTATTGCACTAGCATTTATTTTTTATTAACCTCTTCAAATTTTTCAGGCTTTCATAGAATTAAGCAGGATGAAGTGTGGCATTTTTATCATGGTTCTCCCCTAACGGTTCATGTAATTGACATGGAAGGGAAATATACGGCGCATAAGGTTGGCTTTAGCTTGAGTGAGAATTTGGCGCCACAATTAGTTGTTCCTGCAGGATGTTGGTTCGCTTCAAGTGTGGAAGAAGGGAATTCCTTTTCTTTTGTGGGTTGCACAGTCGCGCCAGGTTTTGATTTTGCCGACTTTGAATTGGCTGAGCGAGATAGTTTGAGTCAGGTCTATCCTCAGCATGCAGAAATTATCCGTGCGTTAACGAGAATCTAATTTTTGTATCAATCTTCAATTACCAAATAATCAAAGAATGAATCTTTGATACTTTTCACAAGGTCTTCGTTCGCAAAAGGAAACTGAATCATGAGCGTATACATTGAATTGCCATGTAAAGCATACTTGCCAAATGCAGCTGTTCTAAAAGACGTTTGGTGAAAACTAACTGCCGTATAGTTGTTTTGTGAATAATGGGCTACCTGTGACACTGGCGTTGTTGGTTTATCTAGTTTTGAAATCAATTGATGTAGATTAACAGGTGCGTCTTTCAGGTTTTCCGCTTGTAAAACAGTAAATGTCACGCCCTCGTCAGATTCACCGGTTATATAAAAACTTTCATAATCATTCACTTTTACCGTATAATCGTTAAAAGGAATTGGCATTAGTACGGAGAAGTTACCTTGCGTAGATTTGGCGTAATACCATCCAGACTGATCAACCGTGGTATCTTGAAGTCGGTGGATTTCTGCATTCGGGTCTAGTTCAGGATTATATTGCTCTTGACTCCGATTACAAGAAATTATAAGCCCTAAAGCAATTATGTAAAAGAGATACTTAGGATATGGCATGCTTAGGTATTTTAATCTTGCAATGATATATGAATGTGATACGTGAATATTGTACAAACGTTTCGTCGACTAGTGAGCCGTTAAAAACTCATAGCAAAATACAGGGGAATGCGGAAAGGTTGAGACAAAAAAAGAAGCGTTTTGTTCTAACAACAAAACGCCTCTACCTAACTTTTAGCTATGAAACTAAAATTATTTTAAATTCTTCTATTGCAAGAAGAATATATATCTCATTAATTCCTGTATAAATTTACAGTACTTTTTCCGATAAATCAACGATTGTCGATAACTTTTTAATAAAAGTTGATAAACGACATAAAAAAAAATGCCCACTTGAGACCAAGTGGGCATTTTTGTAATTTATTTTGTGGGGATTAGAATTCTACTGTGAACTCTACCCTTCTGTTTTCAGCTCTACCTATACTAGTATCGTTAGTTGCTTTAGGTATCGTTTCACCGAATCCTCTAGAAGTTAATCTTGAACCTTCAACACCCTTATCAACTAGGTACTTCTTAACTGCCGCAGCTCTCTTCTCAGAAAGTATTTGGTTCTTAGCATCATCACCTTGAGAATCAGTATGTCCGTCAATTACTAACTTGTACGTAGGGTTTTCTTTCATAATGTCAACAACATTATTCAAGATACCGTAAGAACGTGTTTTAATTACATCTCTTCCAGATTCGAATTGAATTCCTTTTAATGCTTTTTCAAACACTTCTTGAGTTTCAACTGCAATCTCAGGACAACCCATGTTAGATTCAACTCCTGGGATAGTAGGACACTTATCATCAGCATCTGTAATACCATCACCATCAGTATCAGGACAACCTTTCAACTCTTTGATTCCTGCCACTGTAGGACAAGCATCTTCAGAATCAATGATGTTATCACCGTCTGTATCAGGACATCCGTCGAATCTCTCTAAACCTGGAGTATCAGGACAGTTATCTTCGTCATCAACGATTCCGTCAAGATCTCTATCAGGACAACCCATTGCAGATTTAACACCAGGTACTTCTGGACATTCATCTTCTGAATCTTGGATTCCGTCACCATCAGTATCAGGACAACCTTCGAATTCTTCAACTCCAGGAACCTCAGGACACTTATCTAAGTAATCAGCAATTCCGTCACCGTCAGTATCAATTGGACAACCTGCGTCATCAACAGATACACCATCAGGAGTTCCAGGACAATCATCTTTCTTGTCAGTAACACCATCTTTATCTTCATCAGTCGCTTGACCAATTAAATAAACGATTCCACCTTGGTGAATCATGAATTGATCCCAACCAGCAGAGAATCCAGCGTAACCATCTTTAGAATCACCATTTGTGTGAGCATATAACAATGTATAGTTAATACCCCACTTAGGGAAAATCATATATGTTGCACCTGCAGCAGCGTTCAACGTAAAATCCGTTTGAGGAACTGTATTAAAAGCAACGTCTGTGAAAATACTAACGTTAGCATAATCAGCAAGTCCAAGTCCTACAGATACGAAGGGTTGAATTTTTGATGTTTCTTTTAATATAAATCCGTTATGGAATTTGAAACGAATTTGAGCGTTAGCTTGAAACAAGTTAGCACCAAAACTTGGTCCAACTGCTTGATCATAACCAATTCCGCCGTATGTGCAAGAAGCAGCAACGTCAAACATTGGTGTTAGATAGTAGCTAAATGTTAATCCTCCTTGATTTCTGGCAGTTTTACCAATATCAAAAAACTCAGCATTCAAATCACCGTAGTAATCAGAAATCCCTAGGTGTGCACCTATTCCGAATCTCTGCTCAGCATTTTGTCCGAAAGAAGTACTTGACATTACAAGTGCTGCTAATAGACTTAAAAATCCAATTTTCATTTTCATAGTTTAATAAATTAATCACTCACAAATTTAAAGAAATAATTCATTATTGTTAAATCATTCGGTATTTAAACGGTTATTTCCGTCGAATTGCACTCTTTTTTTGTTTTAAAAACTTACTGATTTATTAAAATTTGAGTAAATGAAACGCTTCCAACTAATTAAAATACAGTAGATTAACTCAAAACATGTTAATAAATTTGTTCTCCAAAAAAAAATGTTGATAAAATCATAATAAAATCTAGTTACATACGTTCAGGAACGTCAATTCCCAACAAAAACATAGTTGATTTTATTACCTTCGCCACATTACGACTTAATTCAAGCCGCATTCCCATGAGATCAGCATCCTCTTCTTTAAAAACGCTAACACTTTGCCAAAAGGCATTATAAGTCTTTCCTAAGTCAAAGGCATAATTCGCAATAATGGCAGGTGAATAGTCATCTCCAGCAGTTTTAACAACCTCCGGATAGTCGGCCAGTTTCTTCAATATTTCTCGTTCAACAGGGTGTAACTGAAGATTTAATTTTACGCCTTCTCCACTTAGATCGCCAGCCTTGCGTAATAATGAGCAAATACGTGCATGTACATATTGTATGAAAGGACCTGTGTTGCCTTGCAATTCAACCGATTCTTCTGGATTAAAGGTCATCCGTTTTGCTGGATCAACCTTGAGTAAATAATATTTCAAGCCTCCTAAGCCGATCATATGATACAACTGATTCTTTTCATCCGCTGTCATTCCCTCTATATGTCCACGTTCTTCCGTCATTTCTTTTGCAGTAAGTACTACCTCGCTCACTAAATCATCTGCATCAACCACTGTGCCTTCGCGCGACTTCATTCGACCAACTTCACCTTTATCATTACGTAAATCAACCATTCCGTATGAAATGTGATGACAATTCTGCGCCCAATCATAGCCCAATTTTTGAAGTATTAAGAACAATACTTTAAAATGATAATCTTGTTCATTACCCACCGTATATGCAATTCCTCTTAAATCTGGATAATCTTGCATACGCAATTGAGCAGTTCCAACATCTTGGGTCATGTAAACCGCCGTGCCATCTCCTCGCAATACTAATTTCTCATCCAATCCATCAGCAGTAAGATCAATCCAAACTGAGCCATCTTCTTTTTTAAAGAAAATACCTTTATTTAATCCATCTTCAACCATTTCCTTACCTATTATATAGGTGTCAGACTCATAATACAACTTATCAAACGAAACCTGCATGGCTTTATAGGTATCTTCAAACCCTTTATACACCCAACCGTTCATTTTCTGCCAAAGCCCATAAACATGCGCATCTTTCTTTTCCCATTTCACAAGCATGTCTTTTACATCTTGCATGATGGGCGTGGCATTATTCGCCAGTTTTTTAATTTTATCAGCAAGGCCTTTTTTCGCCTTTTCGTCATCCTTAGCAGCATACGCTTGGGCTAATCGGGCATACTCGGCTTCAAAAGCCTCACTTCCTTCAAATTTCCCTTTTTCCCAGTTTTCAATCACCACTAAGGTTTCTGCTTTCAATACTTTGTCAAATTTAACATAGTATTGCCCAACAAACTTATCCCCTTTCATTCCTGCTGACTCAGGCGTATTCCCTTCATCAAAACGCTCCCAGGCTAACATACTTTTACAAATATGAATGCCACGGTCATTTACAATTTGAGTTTTTACAACCTTATGTCCATTGGCCTCAAGAATACGAGAAACTGAAAATCCTAAAAAATTATTTCTTAAATGACCTAAGTGAAGCGGTTTATTGGTGTTAGGTGAAGAGTATTCTACCATCAAACGCGAATCTTTGTCGGGTCCATTGCCATAATTGGGTTGCACAGCAATTTCATTTAAGATATTCAACCAATATGAATCGGCAATTACCAAATTTAAAAATCCTTGAACGGCATTAAAACCAGTAATCAGATCAATTTCTGCCGTTAATAACTCCCCTAATTCTTGACCCACCATTTGCGGTGCTTTTTTTGCCATCTTCACAAAAGGAAAAACAACTAAAGTAATGTCTCCTTCAAAGTCTTTTTTTGTTTTTTGAAACTGGATCATTTTTTCTCCAATTTCGATTGCATAATGTTTTGTCAATAATTCTTTGACTATGCTGGTTAAATGATTTTCTAAATTCATTTAAAATCTTTTTTCTATTGTTACGGCGCATTGACTTAGGATATCATAAGCCACCTCTGCCATTTTATTTATTTTATTGTCGAGACAAGGATTAATTTCAACCATTTCTACACAGCAGGTTTTATCCCATGATGCAAATTCACAAACAAAATAGTTTGCCTCTTCTGGTGTCAATCCATGCTCAACGGGCGTACCCGTTCCTTTTGAAACAAGTATCGAGTCCATGCTATCCACATCAAATGAAACATAGACAATGTCGCAAGAAGTCATCCTCTCTTTAATCTCTTCACTCACTTGCTGCATCCCCTTTGCCCTAACCTCATCCACTGTATAATTTTTGATTTGGTTACGGGCCATAAAATCATCTTCCGGTTTTTCAGTATCACGCACGCTTACATAGACCAAATCCTCTTTTAATAATTGAGGAGAATCATGACCAATATTTTTCAATTCTTCCCACATTTCAATCACGTCTGGCGCAGGATTGTTTACCTGACACTCTAAATTATCAACACCAAGTGCTACAGCAAGTGGCATGCCATGAACATTGCCAGATGGTGTTGTGTAGGGCGTGTGCAAATCAGCATGGGCGTCTATCCAAATCACACCTAGGCGTTTATTTGGATGTGCTTTTTTAATGCCTGAAATTGTTCCGGCCGCACATGAATGATCGCCTGATAACACCAATGGAAAATCGTTATTTTTATAAACGAAGTCAAGAATATCAACTGTATTTTGAAAGACCTCAGCCAAGCCGTCAATTCGTTTTGCATGCGAATAAGCGGTTGGAAAATCTAACATTTCATTTCGCTCACCAATATAAAAACGTTCGTATTGACCAAAGAAATCTTCGTTTCTTTGACGGGCAACAACATGTAACGCGCCGATACCTAAACTTGCTCCTCTGGTACCTGCTCCTAATTCTGACGTATTTTCAACCAATTTTATTTCTTGCATCTCGCTAAATTATGGTGCAAATTTAGTTTTTTAAAGGGAATTCTTTTCGACTTGACAAGATTTAATCTTGCCTTTTTTGAATGGCTTCCTTCTACGTAGAATGGATGTTTAGAAAAGTGGTCCGTTCCATAAACTAATCTATACCAACCACTTAATTGATTTAAATTAAAATAATACTTTAAACTCAAATGTTTGACTCCAATCAATATCTGTGAGAAAATATGCTTTATCGTAGAAAATTATATCTTTGTCGAAGGTATTCACTAAAATACCCTAACACCAATGAAAAAAATTCTTTTTCTTTTTGCTCCCTTACTCCTGCTCGTTACTTCTTGTAAACCAGATAAGTTACAAGAGGGTGAAATTGAATATGCAATTACTTATCCGAACTCAGAGATTTCAGGTTTTATGCAAGCTATATTGCCAGAAACAATGACAATTACTTTTAAAGGGACTAAAATGAAAACCACAATTGCACGTGGAGAAATTTTCACGACCGAAATTATTTCGGACGAGGCCGATCGTTCAATAGAGATGCGATTAGATTTTGGTGCTAGCCTGCTTTATGCTAATTGTAACGAAAACGAAGTGCAGGAATTAATTTCCTCTCAACCAGAATATAAAGTAAAGGCATTGGGCGCATCTGACAGCTTAGCAGGCATGTATTCCACGTCATACAGTATAGAAGGAGCCAATGACACCATTACGCGTTCAGATGCTTGGTTTACAGAAGATTTAATAATGACAGATGCTTATTGGTTCACACCCTATGCAGACACAAAAGGAACCCCTGTAATTTATGACGCAGAACGCTATGGCATGATGATGCATATTGAAGCGGTAAAAATTACAAAACGTGAAGTGCTAGACACAGAATTCGATCGTGACCCAGAACTAGTAGAAGTTACTTTTGAAGATTACGAAAAAGAAGTTCAGGCTTTGTTTGATTTACTCATGGATTAACAACTTACTGAATCACCAATTTTTTCTTGATGGATTGTTTTGCATCCACCACATTAACCAAATAAGTGCCTTTAACATATTTGCTTAAATCTACAACTATACTATTTGATGAGGGTTTGAAACTAGCAAGTTGTTCGCCAGTTAAATTGTATATAACGATTGTGGCTTGTTTCAAATCATGCGCAGATAAACTTCCCAAATTAATAAGCACATTACCATTTGTTGGATTCGGGTAAATCGAAAAATCTCTCACGAGTTCATTTGGTTGAATACCAATATTATTCTTTGGTACAGATTCATAAAGTATGACCCCACCTCGGCGGTTTCCTAAAACCATTTCAAAACGATCATCACCATTAAGGTTTGCAATTGCAGGAGCCGTATAGGTTCCTTCATCCAAGTTGTCTAAGTTTGAATCAACCAAATGGAAAGTACCATCTAAATTACCTTCTACATTATCATAATAATAAATGTTCCCACGTTTGGAACCAACGATCAACTGATATTCTCCATCCAAATCAACAAATTGAACGACAGCGTGACCTTGAATAAATCCATCTCCAGATACATTCACACCGCCGAGTTCATTTGTCACATGTTCAAAATTATAAGTGCCTATTCCTGTGTTTTCTAAATACTGTAGTTTCCCCGTTCTTCTTCCAATCACTAAATCTAAATCACCGTCGCGGTCAAGATCTTTAAGCAGTGGATAGGAATAAGTGCCTTGAAAAATATCGGTTCCTTCGCTATCTTCTAAGGTAACGAAAGTATCAAATATTGCTGGGCTTCCAGCTTCACCTGTATTTTCAAAATAATAACAAAAGCCCTCATACTCTCCCATAATCATATCTTCATCACCGTCTCCATCTAAGTCGCCAAATGTTGGATAAAAAGCCAATGTATTTCCAATTTCCATAGTGGATAAGTCTTGATAATCACCTGTTATAAATTCAAACTTTGGCGCGTCTTCTGTTCCAATGTTTTCATAATAGGCAATTTTACATTTTTGATTTCCTGACAAGGTATCGTATCTGCCAGCACTACTCAACAATAAATCCAATAATCCGTCCCCATTATGGTCGAAAAACACGGGTAAGGATGAAGTGCCATTTTCAATCATATCTCCTTGCAAAAAATCAGGTTCTTCATAAATGAACTCAGGCTCTAAATCTTCTCCAATATTCATGTAGCGCCAAACACTCTCTGCATTTTCGGATCCTGACTGAACATTAGGCGCAACAATTAAGTCGCGAATGCCATCATTATTTAGATCTACATGAAAAGCTGCTGGAAAGACTGCCAAATCCACTGGTACAGAGTTGGACGGAAATTCCAAATCTTGTTCGTCCATTCCTGAATCTGCATTTACTTCTTCGCCAGAATTCATTAAAAGCACTAAGTTTTTATAGGCCACATCTCCTAAAACCAAATCCATAACACCTGAGTTATCCATATCTAATGCTAGAACAGAAGAACCTTTGTGACGGTCTTGACGGGCATCTTCCGTGTCTTCAATAACCGCGAACTCATCCGACAAATCAACCGCACGGCATGGAAAAAGAGTTGTATCCCATAACGTTACTTCGTTTGTTGCGGCGTCTTCTCTAAATTTACCCCAACAAATATTCTTGGTTTCAAAGTCTAAAGAATCGCAGTTGCCATACAACTCCATACTTAAATTTTTATGATACTCTACTGAAATTCCTGAAACGCCAAACGCTAAAATATCTTTATCCCCATCCCCGTCAATATCAACAATGGCTGGAATATCCTGCTCGCTTAAAAACATATATGAATCTCCGCCATAGATCTCAGAAGCCAATAATGGTACGACTATTTCAAATGAGTTACCCCCATCTTCATCTCCCGTATTTCTATAAATGGTTGTGCCGCCAATCGCGTATGTAAAGATATCTTCAAGTCCGTCGCAATCATAATCTACGAGCAAGGTCCAATCATGCATATTTGTTGGAAAGTCCTTCTCATATTCAGGTGCATATTCATAATCCGTTTCGCCTGGTCCTCCTTTTTGCAAAAAGGTCATTACTTTATTGCAAGTACGGTCGAAAACAAACAAATCATCAACTCCATCAAAATCAAGATCAATTGACGAAAATTGGCAAAAATCCATTCCACCAACCCATGGAGCCTTCTGACTTTCTCCATCTTTAATTACATCAATAGCACCATTGCGTTCGAAACCAAATTGCCCATAACCAATGAATGAAATAATACTTAAAACAAGAAGGAAACTATTTTTAAACATAAATGAATTCTTTGTTCTTAAACTGGGACTAAGCTATTCGATTATTAACTTTTTTGTTATGATTTTGTGATCGTCGATAATATGAACCAAATAGACCCCTTTCGCGAATTGCCGCAGATCAATTGAAAAACTATTTGCATGAGGTGTAATGATCGTCAACAGTTTCCCTGAAATGCTGCTCACATTAATTTGGGTATGCTTTAATTCATTCGAGCCAATTGTTCCTAAATTAATTGTGACGTTGTTAGCAGCAGGATTTGGATAAATTGAAATCTCATCTTCATTGGAATATTCTACCAAACTAATGTTTGACGTTGGCGCAGATTGATAGAGCGCCACACCTCCACGACGATTCCCTAATACCATTTCCACGCGATTATTGTTATTTATGTTTGTAACGGCTGGTGCTGAATAGGTTCCAATATTCAAATCATCAACAATAGAATCAACCAAGTGAAAGGTGCCATCCAAATTATCATCAATATCATCAAAGTAAAAAACGTATCCTCTTTTAGAACCTACCAACAATTGATATTCGCCATCAACGTCAACAAATTGAGGAACTGCAAAACCTTCAGTTGCTGTTCCAGAAACATCTATACCTCCAAAGTCATAAGTGATATGCTCAAAGTTATAAGGACCAACTCCAATGTTTTCTAAAAATTGTAATTTTCCAGAGCGGCGACCAATTACTAAGTCACTATCTCCATCTCTGTCAATATCAACCAAACTAGGATAACAATAAGTACTTTGAATGATTGGTGCGCCATCACTATCCAATAATAGTATAAATGTGTTAAAAATTGCAGGACTGCCAGCCCCTCCAGTATTTTCCATATAATAACAATAACCTAAGAATTCACCCAAGATCATATCCTCGTCTCCATCACCATCCAAATCACCAAAAGTTGGATAAAAGGTTAAGTTCTCACCTATTTCTAATGTAGATATATCCTGGTAATCATCCGTAATGAACTCAAAAATTGGAGCCTCAGCGGTACCTACATTTTCATAATAAGCGATTTTCGAATTCAAGTTCTCTGTTTCCGTATCGTATTGACCAAAACTACTCACGAGCAAATCTTTTAAGCCATCTCCATTATGATCAAAAAACACCGGTAAAGAAGATGTACCAACTTCAATCATTTCTTCTTGTAAAAAATCGGTTTGTTCGTAGATAAAGTCAGGATCCAAGTCAGCACCTTCATTAATATAACTCCAAACACTCTCTACATTCTCAGATCCCACTTTTGAATTTGGTGAAACCACCAAATCACGAATTCCGTCATTATTAATATCCACATGATACGCCGCAGGAAAAATTGGCAAGTCTACCGAAACTGAGGTGGAAGGAAAGCTATTATCTTGAGAATCCATACCAGAGTTTGCGTTTACCTCATCCCCTGTATTAAGTAACATAGTGAGTGAATTATACGATATATCACCTAAAATCAAATCTAATACGCCTGAATCATCCATTTCTAACCCTAGGACAGTTGAACCCGCATGACGATCTTGACGAACACCAATTTCTCTGTGCGGCCCTTCTGGTTCATCAAAATCAATATCGCGACACGGCGACACTAGCGTATCCCAAAGGGTGACAACGTTGGAAGAGATATCTTCTTTAAACCTACCCCAACATTCATTTTTACGTTCAAATTCCAGTGAGTCACAGTTTTCATAAAGCTCTTGGCTTAGATTTTTGAAATAATATACCGTAGTACCTGAAACGCCGAAAGCTAAAATGTCTAAATCAGTATCACCGTCCACATCCACCACAGCTGGAATATCAGCTGGGCTCAAATATAAAGGGGCTTCCCCTCCTAATGTATTCTCTCTCACCAATGGTTCGCTCAGCACAAAATCATTTTCAGTTAAGCCATCACCGGTGTTCATGAATACCCGCGCAGCACCAATATGGTAGGTGAAAATATCTTTTTTGCCGTCGCAATTATAATCGACTAACAAGGCCCAATGATGCAAATCAGCAGGAAAATCTGATTCATATTGCGGGGCATATTCATAATTAGATTCACCTGGACCTCCTTTTTGTAAAAAAGTCAACACCTTATCGCAGGTTCTATCAAACACGAATAAATCTTCTACGCCGTCAAAATCCAAATCGATTGAAGAGAACTGACAGAAGTCCATTCCGCCTGCCCAAGGAAAATCCTGCGTAACTCCAGCCTTAATCACATCAATACTATTAATGCGCTCAAAACCAAACTGCGCAAAACTTGTCGCAGATAAAAAACTAAATATAATAAGGAAGCTCTTTTTAAACATATGCTTTTGTATTAGTACGTTGTTAAAAACTTAACATTACACTATTCACTCTTTAAAGATAATGCATCTTTTTATGATTAACGAGAAATCGGACCAATTGGTGAGTGAAAAGTTGCAATTATTGATTTAACCCGTTTTTTAACCGATTATCAATTATTCTATTAGAGATAAGGAAACAATTGTTATTTTTAACACTCTTTAAAAAACAGATACCAAATTACTATGAAACATTTTATTATTTCTGGATTTCTTTTAGCTGGAATTCTCGCAAGCTGCGGAGGTGCGGAAGAATCAGAAAACACGGATGCCACGAATGAAAATATAGACAGCATTGTCTATACGCCATTAGAAACAGGACAAATTGAAAAATTTGCTGACTTACAAATTTTACAATATGATATCCCTGGTTTTCACCAATTAACTTTGGACCAAAAGAAATTGGTTTACTATTTATATGAAGCTGGGCTTTCTGGCAGAGACATGACATGGGATCAAAATTATCGCCATAATCTTGCCATTAGAAATGCATTAGAGCATATTGTTCAAAATTATAATGGAGATCAAGAAGACCCTGAATGGCTGAAATTTATGACCTATACACAGCGCGTATGGTTTTCAAACGGAATTCATCACCACTATTCAATGGAAAAATTTGTTCCTGATTTCAGCCGTAAATATTTTGACGGGCTTTTAGTGAATACTAGCGCGACGCTTTCATCAGAAATTGTTGACAAAATGTTTGACAATACGGCTGATATGAAACGTGTAAGTTTAGACGGTTCAAAAGATCTTATTTTAGGATCAGCCACGAACTTTTATGGTGAAAATATTACGCAAGAAGATGTAGATGCATTTTACAAAGAAAAAATGGAAGCAGCAGGTAGTCATCCAGTTGAATTTGGTTTAAACTCCCGATTAGTGAAGGATGAAAACGGAGTTGTTAGCGAAGAGATTTGGAAAGCTGACGGAATGTACGGCGAATCCATTGTTGAAGTTGTAAAATGGCTGAAATTGGCGCAAGGCGTTGCTGAGAATGACGAGCAAGGAAAAGCATTAGGTTTATTAATTGAATATTACGAAACAGGTGACTTGGAAAAATGGTCGCAATACAATATTACATGGTCCCAAGCAACAGAAGGTGACATTGATTATATTCAAGGATTTGTAGAGGTTTATGGCGATCCTGTAGGCATTAGAGGTGCATACGAATCAATCATTCAAATTACAGATTTTGACGCATCAGAACGCATGGCTGTTTTAGCAGAAAATGTTCAATATTTCGAAGACAATTCATCTATAATGGATGAGCACAAAAAAGCAGAAGTTGTTGGTGTATCTTATAAGGTGGTGAACGTAGCAGGAGAATCTGGAGATTCATCACCATCTACACCAATTGGTGTGAACTTACCAAATTCAAATTGGATTAGAACCGAACACGGATCAAAGTCCGTTAGTTTAGGAAACATAGTAATGGCTTATAGCAATGCGGGTGGTGAAGGAATTTTAAGAGAGTTTGCAAATAACGAAGAAGAAATAGAACGCACGATTGCTTTAGGAGAAATTGGCTCCAAAATGCACACCGCAATGCACGAAGTTATTGGACATGCATCTGGACAAATTAATGAGGGTGTTGGTACACCAAAAGAAACGTTAAAGAACTATTCTTCAACACTTGAAGAGGCACGTGCAGATTTAGTTGCGCTTTATTTCTTATTGGAGAATAAAATTGTTGATTTAGGGTTAGTTGAATCTTTAGACGTTGGTCGAGCCGAGTATGACGACTACATCAGAAACGGAATGATGGTTCAAATGAGAAGATTAGAGCCAGGTGCGGACATTGAGGAAGCGCATATGCGGAACCGTCAACTGGTAGCTTCATGGGCCTTTGAAAAAGGTCAGCCAGACAATGTAATTGAGCGGATTACAAGAGATGGTAAAACGTATTTTGAAATTCATGATTACGATAAATTGCGAGTTATTTTTGGCGATTTGTTAAGAGAAATTCAACGCATCAAATCTGAAGGTGACTTCCAAGCTGGAAAAGACTTGGTTGAAAACTATGGCGTAAAAGTTGACAAGGCATTGCACCAAGAAGTGCTTGACCGAAGCGCAGCATTAAACATTGCTCCTTATAACGGTTTTGTAAATCCTATTTTAACGCCAGTAATGGATGAAGACGGCAACATAACCGATATCACTTTATCTCAACCAGAAAGTTTTCAAGCACAAATGCTTTACTATTCTGAAAACTACGGATTTTTATCCCACTGAAGAAAACGAAAAGTAATTCGGGGAAATTGGTGAGATGGTAAGTATTATTTTTTGAAAAATCTTGATACAGGTATCTCCTCTAGAGATGAATTACGCTAGTCAACAATAAATAATAGTTGACTGTAGTCGAAAAATAAATCGAGTACAGACCTCATTCATTTATTGAGTATATCTGCAGAGATGAAATAATGTTCATTCACCTAATGAACTTCACTCGTCTGCGCTCGTCACTTTTCAAATACATAATCAAAACTGGTCTTCTTCCGAAGAACACCTTCATTATTTATTTCCAAAATAGCAGTAGTATAACCACTATCATCTTTTAAGGATTGCAATTTTATGCAATTGTTTGACAGGACTTTATAAAATGTGTGATTCACCTTATCAAAAATAATCACCGTCGTATCCCAATTGTGAGAGTCATGGGAAACAGAAACCAATTTATAGACTTCATTTTGGTCATTAAAATAACTCTTAACAGAATCAGGATAAGGATATGGCATTCCCTCTCTGTCAAAATACTGACCTGTATCCGCGACGGTAATCTCCGTTAAATTGTGATGATATACCCTATTTTCTGACAATAAGCCATTCTTATACACCTCATATGAACTTAGTAAGCTGTCTGTATAGATCCATTTTAATTTTTCTATTTCATTCTAAGCGGATATGGGCCGACCAAGTGAATCATACTCAACCACATGATGAAATTCATTATGAGAAAGAGAAACGACATTCTGGTTCTCATCAAATTCCACCGATTGATTCAAATTTCTGTCCATCATAATTTTAACTTGCCAAAAACCATTAATGTAATTGCCATATAAAATAGAGTCTCCATTTCCATAAATTATTTTTGTCGTGTTCCCTAAAGAATCAAACTCCTGAATTGTCTTAAGCTCTTTCTCTCCAGTATCTTGACCATCAATAATTTCATGAGACCAAACTGTTAACTTTTTTAAGGAGTCTTTTGGTAAATTCGAGTTTTCCATCCAATTAGAAACAGGTTTGGGCGGATAATCCCATATTTGAGCAAATCCCTTTACCGAAAAAGCTGCAATAAACAGAATGAAACAAAGACTTTTCATATCAAATGCATGTAATTACAAGAAAATTTGAAGCAGAACCTAATACCCACGCTCATCCGCATAACGATGCCATTTAGCGGCATTCACATTATGTTGTGCGTTAGTCTCTGCAAAATTATGCATTCCACTTACACCATTTTCAGGAGGAGCCGCACACATAAAAATGTAATTATGATCTTCGGCATTTAAAACGGCATCCATTCCTTTTTTACTTGGCATGCGAATGGGTCCTGGTGGCAATCCTGGGTAGATATAAGTATTATACGGACAATCCTTCTTCATGTGAATCTTTAGGAGGCGTTGAACACCTTCCAATTCGTCTCCCCAACAATATTTGGCCGTTGGATCAGACTGAAGAAGAATACCTCGTTTTAAACGATTCAAGTATAAACCTGCAATCGTCTTCCATTCCACACTATTAATACTTTGCTCGGCCTCCATGATAGAAGCAAGCGTTGCCACTTCGGATTGACGCAAATTAATTTCCATGGCTTTTGCTTTTCGCTCTTCCGTCCAGAATTTTTTATACTCATCCGCCATGCGTTCCACAAATTCCTCGGCGGTCATGTCCCACTCGCCCACTTCATAAGTGTCTGGTAAAAACAAGGCCGAAATAGTTGCAGGTTTGAACCCATACTTATCCATAGTTTCGGCAGACAAAATGTAAGATACAAGTTGAGTCGAGTCTGCCTCAATATTAGGCGCTACCTTGCCAGCCATATCATAAACATTCATGCAATTATTAAACGTAATCCGCACATCTTTAATCTCCTGGTTGCCATTTTTGAGGGCATAGATCAGATTTTTAGATTTCATCCCTTTAATCACTTCATATTTCCCTGACTCTACTTTATCATCCGTTAAATCTAATTTACTGGAAAAAGACTTAAATTCTTCGGCGCTCATGATTTCCTCGGCGGAAATTAAATCTGCTAATTCGGCCAATGTACTGCCTGTAGGGATATAAATTGTTTTTCTATCCTCTGCCATTGAAATGGTAGAGAAATGCAAATCATAATAAGGTTTACCAAACACGAATGCACCAATACCAAGCGCCACCAAAATTACTAAAACAACAACTTTTTTCATTTCTTTATTTTACTAAGCGTTTTTGATAAAGATATTGATCTACCCAACACCCTTTGTCATTGAACCAATCTTTATGACATCCAATTTCCTCAAAACCAGAGCGTTCAAAAAGTTTTCGACTTGCTTGATTATCGCCCAAAATGCTACAATACAAATTCCGAACACCGACGCAATTCAAAGCATATTCAGATGTTACGCTCAGCGACTCCAAACCATATCCTTTACCACGCATATTTTTTACAATTAGGATCCCCAATCCCATGCGCTGATGAATCGGTTCATAATCGAATAGATCTATGCTTCCAATTGCCTCATCAGTATCCAACAAACAAATCATTAATCTAATTTGTTTTACGGCAAAAATATCTTGTGCAGAAGTAACATATTGTAAAATCAATTCCTTCGAGAAGGGAACCCTTGTTTCACTTACCCTCCAATTTTCCGTGTTATTTTCCCAAGCGAGCAAAGTTTCAAAATCGTTCGGCTCAAGAGTTCTGAGATAAATGCTACTGCCTTTTAACATACTTTTCGTTAAGAGATTCAATGTAAGAAAAAATGGCGTTTTTAGGATAAACTGAAAGGTTAAAATCTCCTAAATCTGTCAAATTATCCTGCAAATTAACATGAAAAGCACTTTTAATTTTACCCGCTAAATATAAATCAGGAATTAATTCATACACGAAATCAGCTTTACTTTCAGGAAGCAAACAATCCTTAATCGGGAAAAGACATGTCGTTTTATCTCTATCCGCTTTAGAATACGATTTGAAAACCGTCTGAGGATCATTAATTGCATCCATAATTTCAATAAAGACCATTTTTCGATTAGCACGTTTCAAAAAGTTAAAATAAGGTTGGAAAGCTTCACCAACAATAGCCTTTTTATGAGTAAGTGAATAATAATCTCCCTTATAAACCAATGCCAAATGCGGAATTTTTTCTGGAGAAATTAATAATAAATACGTGCTAGATGGATTGAACACATCTAATTTTTGTAAACCAATAATTTTAGGCATCAATTACTCCTTTAAATACAAATTTAGCCGGACCTTCTAACCAAATATCAGAAAAATAGCCTACCCTATTCGTTCTACTATAATGAATTTTTAATTCTCCACCTTTAACGTCAACCATAACCACACCAGAAAGGCTACCCTTGTGATGCTCAGCGTAACTCAAACCGCATGCCGTAGCACCTGTTCCGCATGCCAGTGTTTCATTCTCTACTCCCCTTTCATAAGTTCTAATGGCAATGTGATGATTCCCTATTTCTTGAATTAGATTAACGTTTATACCTTCAGATTTAAACCGATCCGAATAACGAATTGATTTACCGTAAGTCACAATATCACGCATGTCACTTCCTTGACAATAAGAAATATAGTGTGGTGATCCCGTATCGATAAATTCATCCGCCCCAATTTTCTCAATCGCTCCAAACTGATTCATGCGAATTTTGACCTGTTCCCCAACCAATTCAGCATGATGCAAACCATCAATTGCTTTAAAAACAATATCCGTATCCAGAATGCCTAAAAATTTAGCAAAAGCCACAGCACATCTCGATCCGTTTCCGCAAAAGCTTTGACTTCCATCCGGATTATAAAAATCCATTTCAAAAAGACTTTCATTACTCTCCTCGATAAAAATTACGCCATCAGAACCAATGCCAAAACGTCTGTTGCACCATGTGCGCGCAAAGTTGACCTTATCACCTCCATAGGTTCCTTGGCGATTATCAATTAAGATAAAATCATTACCCGCGCCTTGATATTTATAAAAATCAATCATTCAAAATAAGCGTTTGATCCACTTCGCTATAAGGCAAAAATTGTTGGGTTTCTTTGAGGAGATAACAAATTGTCTCATAAGAAAGATAATAAGTCTCATCCTTATGATAAACCGTATACTCGTGCTGATCAGATAGACCATACAGTAATAAGGTATTCTTTGAAAGCTTATAACCCGAAAAATTTAAAGGCGAACTCCAAAACTGAACAGTCATTTCAGTTGGTCTATTTTCATTAATACCCAACAAGTCTTTAATAATAGAATCCTTCTCAATACTTGGTTCTAAATAAACAATTGGAATGCGCATAGCTGTAATTTGTTCGTCACGCTTAATGCTTAAACCTTCGTCATTCGTTGTGTCTCTGGGTAAGATTTGATTCTTTAAAGTATCGAGTAAAACCAGAACCATCAATGAATCTTGGGCATCATTTATAGTATCAACGAGCTCAGGATATACAGGGACTTCTACTCTCTCATGCTCAACAATTGTATCATAAACAAATTCAGTTATTCTTTCCGTTTCATTTATTGGGATTTCAGTAATATTTACAGATTGATTGACACCAACAAAGTATCCCGTGATACCTCCTGCAGCAAATAGTCCTATGAAAATCAGATACTTCATTGTTTTTTTACAAAGCACAAAGTTAGTAGTTATTTTAGATTTAATCATTCATATTGGTGCATTATTCTCTGATTAATCCTGTGGATTTACCTATCTTTGCACCGTGGATTTTATAAATGAATTCGGGAAAACTACTTGGGACATTTTTTTACAAATGTCGCCCTATTTACTTTTAGGGTTTTTATTTGCGGGTATTTTGAATGTTGTGATCAGTAAAAGGCGGGTATCAAAGTATCTTGGGAAACGCGGACTTTGGTCCTCAGTAAAAGCTTCTATACTAGGTGTCCCTCTGCCTTTGTGCTCATGCGGTGTTATTCCCACTGGAATATCTTTTCATAAAAATGGAGCAAGCAAAGGCGCGACGAACTCCTTCTTAATTTCCACCCCACAAACCGGATTAGACTCAATTTTAATGACCTTTTCCATGATGAATATTTATTGGGCGGTTTTCAGGCCAATTGTCGCGTTCATTACTGGAGTTATAGGAGGATTTGCAACAGATAAATTAATAGTTGAAGATCCCATCACATCAACCACCTCAGAAACAGAAGAAGACTCGGGCAGCAAAAAGCCTTTATTACTGCGGATTTTCAATTATGCTTTTATCGATTTTCTAGGCGACATTTCAAGACAGTTACTTTTAGGAATTCTAATTGCAGTAATTATCACACTATTCGTTCCAACAAGCCTTTTTACAGAACATTTAACTTCGCCTTTTTTGAATATGCTCATTATTCTAGTGGCATCAATTCCGCTATATGTATGCGCAACAGGTTCTGTTCCTATTGGTGCAGCATTGCTAATCGCAGGTGTAAGTCCTGGCGCTGTCCTTGTTTTTTTAATGGCGGGCCCTGCAACAAATGCAGCAACATTAACCGTCCTTTGGAAGTCAATTGGAAAAAAGTCTACACTCATTTATTTGAGCAGCATAGTTATTGGCGCTCTCGCTTTCGGTCTGCTTATCGATTACGTTTTTGAGGCCCAATTATTTACACAAGGTATAACAGCAGGGAGCCATATGCACGGAGGAGGCACGGAATGGCTTGCCATTATTTGCGCCATAATTTTAATTGGGTTAATTGGTTTTGTAGAACTAAAAAAACTTATCCCTAACACTTATAAACAAACACAAATGAATAGAATATATAACGTTGAGGGAATGAACTGCAATCATTGCAAAAGTTCTGTTGAAAAAAACCTCATGAAAATTGATGGAATTAGGGCTGTCACTGCTGATCCCAATCAAAACCTTGTTGTTGTTGAGGGCGAAAAAATTGCGAATGACACTATTTCAGCTGTCATCAATGATTTAGGTTTCAACTATATAGGAGAGAAAAAATAAATTAGACCATTAAACCTTTCTGTCAATTCATAGTCAAACATTTAGTTCATTAAAACTTGACAACATGAAAAGATATTCAATTAAAACATTTTTGCTTATTACTTCATTAATTGGAGGAGTAATGGTTTCTCACGCTGAAGAGAGCGACTCTTTAGGAATGATTGGCGACAACCTTGACCTATATGCCGTTTTAGAAACATTTAGAACTGCTGAATCAATTGAAAAATTCGAAAATAGCCTCAACAGCCCTGAAAATAAAATCAACAACCTTGATTTAAACGAAGACGACCAAATAGATTATATAAAAATTATAGACAACGTTGAAAACGACGCACACGCAATAATTTTAAGAATAGACCTTTCTGAGACAGAATCGCAAGATATTGCGGTAATCGAATTAGAAAAAACCGGCGAAGAAAATGCATCTATTCAAATTGTAGGTGACGAAGAGATTTATGGTGATGACTATATCGTTGAACCGCTAATTTCAGTGTCAACCGGAAACATGCCTCCAGCATTTGTTATCCTTAACGTTTGGAATTGGACAAGCGTACGTTTTATATTCGGACCAACCTAAAAACCCTGGCACTCACCGTGGAGATGGGGAAATTACCCAAAAGCTTGGAAACCCTGGAAACCGTATAGTTGGAGAACTTACAATAACTTACACAAGCGCCATCATCACAAATATAATCTAGTGCATGCTCACAGAATGAATAATGCTCACAAGGTTTATCATAAGCACAGAAGAACATCTCAGCGCATCAAACATCACCGTCATTACCATAGCCACAAAAATAAAGGCAACAATAAAAAGCCTAACGGGCATCATAAAGGAAATAAAAAGAGCCATAAAAAACACAAGAAATCACATAAAAAATAAACAAGTAAAGCCGCTTCTTAACGAGGCGGCTTTACTTGTTTTGAATTTAATTCCTGCGCCAAGAAAAGCTGCCCGTTAACTGTATAGTTAAGCTATATGAACTATCGAATAACAGTCTTCTCCTTCCAACAAGGCAATTCAATTTCATCTCCAGGGTTTACACTCGCGCTAAAAATATCTTACAAGGTTGGAGCAAGGTTTAAAAATTGGTTTCAACTTGCATCTTCTCCCAAGTTTGCCGCTTTACAATAATAATCGTTTGCCAAATAGTAATTCGATTTGCGCCCAAAAGTAGATTCACCACATTTATTCGCTGTTGAAGCAACTGAATTTCCGCAAATGATTAAAGCCTTGCCTTTATTTGATCCATTTACTTTTTTTGCAGCGTAAAATGCTTTGCGATATGATTTCGCTTTGTAATAAGCCAATGCCAGTTGGAAATTAATAACGTCTTGTTCATCACTTGAATTAGAAAGTTCGATTGCCTTTAAAAAGGCCGCTATCGCCTTATCCTTATTCTCATTGCTTAGCTCCATATTCCCAATTCCTAAAAAACCAGCAGAACTTGGCAATAAAGCTAACGAGGCGTAGATATATTTGCCATATATCGATTGATCTTGTACCTTGAACTTTTCAAGCAAGGCGCTATGCTTAGCAATTTTTTCCATTCTAAGAACTGGATCCTTAGGCAATTGATTGAACTGCTTTTGCATTTGCTGCTCAACAAGTTCAGCGTCTTTAACAACCGCCAAAAGGTATTTAGACAAAAAGCCTTTCGCCCAATCATACTCTAATAATTTAGCCTTTTTCACTGATTCATCCAGCTCAGACTCATTTAATGCAATAGCACCTTCCGCATATTCAATTAAAATAAAATAGCGTTCAAAAATCTCTTTTTCAAGCAGTTTCTTTTTATCCTTAGAAGCGCCTTTGTAATGATTTAGAATTAGATATTGATAGGACAAGCCAATATAGCGGGCAGGTGCTTTAACATTCAAAAGTGTCTACCGTTAAAAGCAATTGATCAATTTTTGAAACATTTGTGCTTTTTGTTTCAATAAGGTAACCAGCATATTGTAATTTTAATTGAGGACTTGGCGCAACAATTAGATTTTGTTCATAAAACCAAGCAATAGAATCACTCACCTGTTTTAATTTAATCGAATCATTCATATATACAGAATCCCTGAGGCTTTCGTAGCATATTCGACCGTTTACAAAAAAGCCATTATCCAAATTTTCCGTTCCGCCGCAGGCATCATATGCCTTTAGCCAAAAATGACGCGCATCTTCATAAGCCCCTCGAATTAAATAAGTGTAATAAAGGCTCTTGTATTTATTACAGTCTTCTTCATTCATAATGAATGATGCTGAAAAGTCTTGAGAAAAACTATTTAGCACCACTAGTATTGCGATCATAAAAGCGTTGAGTTTCATACGTTAAAGTTTTAAGATTGAATTTCAAATTGGCTTCAAAATTCATTCTAGTTTACTACTGTTTGCGATAGTTAATAAGGCACAAAACATGTGCCAAAACCCTTAGACTGGTATAATAATGCTCATATGGGAAGAGAGTTTTATACCCATCAAATTTTAGTGAATCTATCTCTTTTTAGGCATAAATCTGAGCTTTATATGATGCCTCATCTCTTTTAATTAGAACAGCGAATCTATCCTTTCCGCTCAAAATCAAAAGGCTAAAATGCCCTGTGCTTTTGGTCCTCAATAATGTGTGTTGTTGAAAATTAAAAGATATGGAAACATCAAAACAAAAAAGACTAAGAAGACTAGTTGCGACTTTAAAATTACGCCAACAATTATTGATTTCTCAGATTGAACTTGAAAATTACATAAAAGAAAACCACACTGCGGACTGTGAATTAATGACAGAAATGCTTGAGTGTATCCACAAAATTGAAAATTCTAAGCAAGTTTTACGCGACGAGGCAGACCAGAATAACAGCTGGGATGAGCTATGGAAACGTTTTGAATAGTTCGTTCTACAAATTAAACCAAGATAAAATCCTCAAGGTATTTATTGCGATTTAAATAACGTGAATAGCGCTTATAAGAGCGGCTTGGATAGTAGATAAACAAACATGATCCTTCCTTAATCCAATCTACCACCTGATGAAAGTTTTCATAAGGCATTGCTGGGCAACCATAAGAGCGCCCAAGTGAACCATTCTTTTTCAGAAATTCATAAGTTGCATATTCTGCACCATGCATAACAACGCCTCTGCTACTGGCATGACTATTTGAATGCTCCATTCCATCCAACCTTAATGCTAAGTCGTATTTGCCAGTATAAGTAAAAGTCGTCACATAAAAGCCTAAACTACTTTGCCGTGAATTATTCTCATTAGAAAAATTACGCGCAAACAATCGACCGCTGTTAACACCATGCGACACAACACTTTTATACAAAATACTGCGGTTACACAAATCAACAATATACAAACGCTTTTTATTCGAAGCTTTTGAAAAATCGATCACCGTCAAGACATTCTTACGCTTTAACTTATCATATTTATCGAGATTATGATATCCAGTCATTGCCTGTTCAAAGGCAGTGTACAATAGACTTGTATCTCCTAAATCATCATATAGATCAGACACGTATGCGCTAAAATTTACTTTTGCTTCCGCTCGAATTGAATCAACCCCTAACAGAGCAGAATAATCCAAATCATTGGTTGGCTTATCGATACCAAGACTAATTGATGAAAAGCCAATAAAAGCAGCAAAAAAAAGCACGAACTTTTGTTGTTTCCTTGCAAACATGGCTGCAAATATAGTAAAAACAGTTATTTTTGCCAGCAATCAAGCGAAAACGCTTGAATTTTAACATTTTCCTGAAGAAAACGAGAATTAATTTGTTGCTATCAATTATCTTAAACAACCGTTGAAAAGAGTCAACAATTACAATGAAGTACAACGCAGAAATAGAGAAGAGAAAAACCTTCGCCATAATATCTCACCCAGATGCTGGTAAAACAACATTAACTGAGAAACTACTCCTTTTTGGAGGAGCGATTCAAACAGCAGGTGCGGTTAAAAACAATAAAATTAAGAAAACGGCAACTTCCGATTTCATGGAAATTGAGAAACAAAGGGGAATTTCAGTCGCTACATCAGTGATGGCATTTGAGTATTTGGGAAAACAATTAAATATTCTGGACACACCAGGCCATAAGGACTTTGCGGAAGACACCTACAGAACCTTAACTGCGGTTGATAGCGTTATATTGATAATTGACAGCGCAAGCGGTGTTGAGGCGCAAACAAAACGCTTAATGGAAGTTTGTCGCATGCGAAATACGCCAGTCATCATCTTTATAAATAAGATAGACCGTGAAGGGCGAGATTCATTTGATTTATTAGACGAACTAGAAGATATTTTAAAAATTAAAGTGCGCCCATTATCATGGCCAATAGGAATAGGTCATACTTTCCAAGGCGTATATAATATTTACAATAAAGAATTAAATTTATTTGCAGCGAATAAAACCAAGATTTCAGAAGATGTGATCTCTATTGAAGACCTCAACGATCCTGCGCTTGACGAGGTTATTGGAGGCAAACCAGCAGCCGAATTGCGGGAAGAGTTGGAATTGGTAGAAGGCGTTTATGATCAATTTGATCGTGAAACTTATTTGAGCGGTGAAGTTGCACCTGTATTTTTTGGAAGTGCCATAAATAATTTTGGTGTAAAAGAACTCCTCGAAGCCTTTTTAGAGATCTCCCCGTCACCAATAGGCCGAGAAACCACAGAAGGTTTTATTGAACCCGAAAATAAAGATTTTAGCGGGTTTGTATTTAAAATTCACGCCAATTTAGATCCAAAACACCGCGATAGAATTGCGTTTTTAAGAATAGTATCAGGAAAGTTTGAGCGCAATAAGTTCTACAACCATGTTCGACTGGAAAAGAAAATAAAGTTTTCAAATCCCACCTCATTTATGGCACAGGATAAAAGCGTGATTGATGAAGCTTTTCCTGGTGATGTAATTGGATTATATGACACAGGAAGTTTCAAAATTGGTGATTCCCTAACGGAAGGACCAATATTCTCGTTCAAAGGCATACCGAGTTTCTCTCCAGAGATATTTATGGAATTGGAGAACAGAGATCCAATGAAATCGAAACAACTGGAAAAAGGAATACAACAATTAACAGATGAAGGAGTTGCTCAATTATTTATTCAACAACCTGGTAATCGTAAAATAGTTGGAACTGTTGGACAGCTGCAATTCGAAGTAATTAGCTATCGTCTTGAAAATGAGTATGGTGCCAAGTGTGCTTTTACACCTAAACGCTATTTTAAAGCGTGTTGGATGACGACAGACAGTCAATCCAAGCTTGACGAATTTATTCGTGCAAAATCAATCTATATT
This sequence comes from uncultured Crocinitomix sp., assembly GCA_905478225.1. GTDB lineage: Bacteria > Bacteroidota > Bacteroidia > Flavobacteriales_D > Crocinitomicaceae > Crocinitomix. The sequence goes on along the minus strand of CAJQHR010000040.1, from coordinate 7,241 downwards.
GCAATGGACAAGGATGACAATTACGTGTTTTTAGCTGAAACGCCTTTCCTTTTGCAAATGGCACAAGCCGATTATCCAGAAATTCAATTCCATTTTACATCTGATTTTAAAGTCGGACAAGAGTTTTAATGAATTTTGTTGGTCACGCCTATATCGCCAGAAATAATCCAACTTTAATTGCCGGGAATTTTGCAGGTGATTCATACAAAGGGAACCTTGATAAGTTCATTTTCTTACCGTCGCACATCCTCAATGGCGTTAAGTTGCACAGGTATATTGACAACTATACAGATACTTCTCCACTCATTAAATCGGTCGGCAAAATATTTCAAAACGAGGGTGTGACAAAAGTCGCATATATTGCAAGTGACATTATCTTAGACCATTATATCACAAAAAACTGGTCTGACTATTCGACAAAAAGTTTTCCGGAATTTGTTGATATCATCTATGCTCAAACGGATCAAAATTTAATGTACTTAGAGGAGGATTTTTGTTTCTTGTACGAACGTCTTAAGGCCCAAAAATGGTTGTTCCAATATGATACTGAAGAAGGCATTAACCGAATACTTTGGCAATATTCTCGCCGATTGGGATTCGATAATGACTTATTAAAATGTATGAGTATTTACGTCACCGAAAAAGCAAAGATTGATGATTTGTATACCGACTTTATGGCGTCAATTGTGGAAAACTCCAACAAGTTTATTCAAGATTCCCTCAAGTAAATTCGTAGATTGACATTTGATTAGCGTAAAAGCTATACTAAAAATGAGATCATTAATCGCCATATTGTTTGTTTTACTTTTCGCTGCGTGTTCAGAAAAGAAAGAGAAAGAAGTAGAAGTCATTCCTGAAATCACAAGAGATTGGGAAGAGATAAAAACGGACAGTGTTTTAACCATTTTGGCGGAAAATAGTCCTGCTAGTTATTTCATATATCGTGGTCGTAACATGGGGTACGAATATGAACTTCTTCATGAATTCACCAAGGACCAAAACATTCGATTACAAGTACAAATGGTCAATGACCTGGACGAAATGATGCTTCATTTAGACAGTTGTAATGGAGATGTAATTGCATGCAACCTCACTATTACTGAAGCGCGCAGCCAACAAATCGATTTTACGGTTCCGCATCTAAAAACGCACCAGGTTTTGATTCAACGAAAACCCGAAGGTTATCGAAAACTATCCAGACAGGAATTAAATGACACTTTAGTAACAGAAATTGAGGAATTACAAGGCCAAACCATTCATGTATGGAAAAACTCGACTTATTACACGCAGATAAAACTTTTAAACGATCAATTGGCTTTAAACATGAATATCGTCGCAACTGATGGCGACCTTATTACTGAAGAACTAATTCGAATGGTGAGTGATGGCGAAATTGATTTTACGATTGCAGATGAGAATATTGCCAAAATTGATCTTCGTTATCATTCAAACATTGATGTTTCTCTAAAACTAAGTCAAGAAGATTCAATTGCCTTTGGGGTTAGGAAAACATCACCAGCACTCAGAGACTCCCTTAATGAATGGCTCACAGCAAAAGAAAACAGATCAACAATTGGAGAGGTCACCCGTAAATATTTTAAACATAAAAGTTTATCGGATAAGGCAAATGAAAACTATTCCTCAATGAACGGTGATCAATTATCTCCATATGATGAGATTATTAAAAGAGAAAGCGACAAAATTGGTTGGGATTGGCGTCTTACTTCGGCGATTATCTATCAAGAATCAAAATTTGAAACCTGGAAAGAATCATGGGCAGGCGCTTTTGGAATATTTCAATTTATGCCGCCTACAGCCAAAGGTTACGGCATTTCACCGGCTTCATCTGCCGAGGACCAAATAATTGCTGGCGTAAAAAAATTGGATAAAAACTTTCGACAATGGCTTGAGATTATACCCGATAGTACAGAATGTATAAATTTTACGCTTGCAACTTTTAACGCAGGTCGCGCGCATGTTGATGACGCAAGAGCACTTTGTTCTGTATACGATTTAGACAGCAATACTTGGAAAGACAACGTATCAGATATGATTCGAAATTTATCTAAACCAACCTATTACAGAGACAAAGTGGTGAAGAACGGCTATTGTCGCGGCATTGAAACTTACGAGTATGTAATCGAGGTTATTCAACGTTTTGAAGAATATAAAGCCGCGTTCCCAATAACTGAATCATGAAACAAGTCATACTAAAAGTACCCTCATTCTTATTTATTCTTTTGATGTTCGGTCCAACACTATTATGGTATTTCGGAATCGACCTAGGAGCCGCGGACATATTTCTCGCAACTAGAATCCTACCAACCCTAATAGGCGCAATTTGGTTGCTATCGTTAGTCGCCTATATGTCTACTGAATCAAAATCAGATGAGTATGTTGTCTTAACTCAAATACTGATTGTATGCCAAGTTATTATTCATATTACTATTCCATTTATTGCTTCTGATAATCCTTATTATGATTGGATTATATACTTAGAACTTTCGGGTTTCTTGCTGCTCATAGTAAATGCGATATTTATTACCGGCATTGTAAAAAAGGTTTTTTATGCCCGTTCTACTTGGTTTTTATTCATAGAGGTGTGGATTCTTCCCATAGGTGTCTTTACCCTTACACCAGATGTTCAAGATTGGGAAATTGGTGACAAAACTTAAGTTTTAATAAAGTTTCTGGAAGATGTTCTTATTCAGAAATAATAATTATCTTTGCACTCCCTTTTTGGGGATAATTAAATCATTATTAACAGAAGTTTCGAACTTCAAAGTATAATTTAAACATGGCAACAAAAATTAGATTGCAAAGACACGGTAAAAAGAAAAGTGCTTTTTATCACATTGTAGCTGCTGACTCAAGAGCAAAAAGAGACGGACGATTCATTGAAAAAATAGGAACATACAATCCTAACACGAATCCAGCAACTATCGATTTAGAATTCGATCGTGCATTATATTGGGTACAAGTTGGTGCAGTTCCAACAGACACGGTAAAAGCATTACTTTCTTACAAAGGTGTTTTATTGAAAAACCACTTGGATAAAGGGGTAGAAAAAGGTGCTTTAACTGAAGCTGCAGCTGAGAAGAAATTCCAAGCTTGGGTATCAGAAAAAGAATCTAAAATTACCGGGAAAGCTGATTCTGCAACGCAAGCGATTGCTGATGCAAAAGCTGCAAGTTTAGAAGCTGAGAAAGCTGTAAACGAAGCAAGAGCTGCTGAAATTGCTGCTAAAAATGCTCCAGAAGTAGTTGAAGAGGTTGTTGAAGAAGCGGCTGAAGCTGTTGCTGAGGAAGCTGCAGAGGTTGTTGCTGAAGAAGCAGTAGAAGAAGTTGTTGAAGCTGTGGCTGAAGAAACGCCAGAAGTTGTTGAAGAAGCGACTGAAGAGGCGCCTGCTGAAGAAGCAAAGAAAGAAGAAGAGTAAATCTCGAATGGTTAAGGCCATCAGAAAAAGAAACATATGTTTCTAAAGACAGATTGTTATAGACTAGGAGTAATAAGTAAATTGCACAGCTACAAAGGCGAAGTAACTATTTATCTAGACGTTGATGATCCTTTAGAATATAAAAATTTGGAATCAGTTTTTGTCGAATATGGCAATAAACTGGTTCCTTTTTTTTTGGAGAAAATTGCGATTCGCCCTAATGGGCAAGCCGTGGTTAAGTTTGAAGATGTTGAAACAGAACGTCGCGCAAAAACTATTCTTAAATGTGGACTTTATCTTCCGTTAGATACATTACCAGAACTAGTTGGTAAAGAGTTCTATTTCCACGAAATTGAAGGTTTTGAGGTGATAGATGAACATTATGGGTCAATTGGCAATGTTATCCATATTATAGATCAGGCAAACAACCCTTTAATTGCAATCGATCACGAAGGTATAGAAATTCTGGTCCCCAATCAAAAACAATTTATTAAGTTGATTGATCGCGATAATAAACGCGTTACAATTGCTGCTCCAGAAGGTTTATTGGACATGTATTTAGGTTCTGACGAAGAAGAATGAGCCGCCCATTTACCTTCAAACAATTCACTATCCATCAAGAGGCGAACGCCCAGAAAGTAGGAAGCGATTCAATGCTACTCGGCGCTTGGGTTCAAGGAAAATTTAACCGTATATTAGATATTGGAACCGGCACGGGCATTTTGGCACTTATGCTCGCTCAAAAAAATCCAACAGCAACGGTAACAGCAATCGAACCTGACCTCGAATCACTAAACGAAGCCCATGCTAATTTTCAATCCTCCAAATTTTCACACCAATTTTTAGCCGTACATGCTAGACTTCAAGAGTTTGGCGCATTGGAGAAATTTGACTTAATTGTCTGCAATCCGCCCTACTTCGAAAATTCAATTTTGAGTAAAAACGAAGACCGTAATCGTGCCCGACACAATGACGATCTTGCTGTTCATGAATTATACGAACATGCTGCAGATCTGCTCACTGAGAGCGGAAAGTTAGCTATCGTTATTCCTTCAGACGAAGAATTTAACCACTTGAAACGAGCAGCTCTCGAAGATTTATTTCCTTCGAAAATTCTAAGAACAATTCGCGAAGATGGCACATATAAGCGCTCACTCATCACATTTTCCATTGATGATAGTATTGATCCAAAAACGAATGAACTCCTTGTTAAAAACAAGAAGAATCAATATTCGGATGCCTATATTGAATTAACGAAAGATTTCTATTTAAAAGATTTGAAACAGATTCAATAGTTAATTTAACCCGCTTACTCTATTTCGTTTAAGCTTCTAAATCTTCAATTACTACCTCCAGGTTACGCAAGTATTTGCCATACATTAGTTTTACCCATCCAACCGTGATAAAATAAATAAGCACAGCCAAAATCAAATACCCAATTAAAAGAAAAACCATTTCTAAAGTACTAATATCTAATAAAAACCACCTCTCAAAATCAACCACAATTCCTGTGCTATTATTAGCTGTCAATAAAGCAAAAACGGGAACAGGAAGCAAAAGAGCACCAGCAATTATAAAGGACTTATAAACTTCTAGAGTTAGCTTGGCTTCAAATACAAAAGTTTGAATCGTCTCTTTAGTATTCGTTGCGAAATTTCTAGTCTTCTTCAAGAATAGCCCCAATTTCAGGATATAACCAATGGTCATTAATGAAGTAATGAATATAAAAATATAGTATACCGCTTCATTCAATGAAAGCATGTCAACGACTAAAGGATAGGACATAAATATCACGATACAAACCAGTTGCGTCACAATCTCCTTCTTCATATTTGATCGAATCATTTCAACGGGATTATTCTTTCCACGATTTAAATCGATAGTTGGCGTTTTCGCCTCCTCTAGATTCACCTCCTCATTCATCTCCTTCTTGATATCTTCAAAATTCATAACCTTGATTTTTAATTATCTCCTGTATTTTTTTCTTAGTCCGGTTCAGCTTAACCCTTGCATTCCCCTCTGTTAACCCCATATTATCCCCAATTTCTTTATGAGATTGCCCCTCAACAAAGAGAAGAATCAATGCTTTTTCAACTTTGTTTAATTCTTGTACGGCTTTGTAAAAATAGTGCAATTGACTTTCTTTTGTATCGTCTTCTTCCTCAGCCCTAATTTCAATTTTTTCATGAATGGGATTTTTATCCACTCTGCGTTTTTCTTTTTTGAAATACGTGATGGCGGTGTTTAAAGCCACGCGATACATCCAAGTTGAGAATTTACTTTTTCCAGAAAAACGTTCATACGATCGCCAGAGTTGGAAAACAATTTCTTGCTCCAAATCCTCCCGATCGACCTGATTATCCATGTAGATTTTGGTGACTTTAATTAAAATGCCACGGTGTTCTTCTAGAAGTTCAAGAAATATTTCTTGCTGATTCTTCAACGCCAAGTTATTTTAAAAAATTGGGGAAACAGTATAACCCAATGCCTTTAATTGAGCGATAAGCCCAATATCACCTAGCATGTGCGCCGCTCCAACTGCAAAAAAAGTTGGCTTTTTCTTCATGATTTTTGGCATTCGTTTTACCCAATTATTGTTGCGCTTTTCTAAAAGCCACTCCCGTGAATTGGCATCCATATAATCCGATTGTCCAAAAAAGGCTTCCAGTCCGTCAAAATACTCCGCCTTGTATAAACTCATTATTGAATCCATTAAAGCATCTGTATCGGTTTCAAAAATATCTGAAAAGGTTTTTTCAACAGATGAAGATTTATTGAGACACTCAAATTGAAAAGCTACCTTTTCAAGCCCCAACAACTCCATTTCATTATTTTCAGCCATAGTCATAAATTCTTGCTCATAACTTTTAATCTGCTCACAAGACAGACTGTTTATGGTGAATAAACTAGCTATTGTATTGAGACTATAACCATTCACACCCTGCAAATTCATCCCTAAATCCGCTTGAAGCTTTTCATCCAGTTTTTTTTGTTGTTCTGGCGTTAATATATCCGTTAAGGGCTTTTCCCCATTGACAGAAGCCATCATTATTTTTAACTCCTTCTGATCGTCCATATCAATCTCTAAAAACAATTGATCACTTTTGTTAAACGCTTGTTTCACTTTAGTCTTCATCTCAAAATCAGCTTCGCACATCATGTGAATTGTGCCATAGATATATGACGTGTCTTTTAATCCATTTCTTGACACAGACCAGAGCAGGGAGTTGTTTTGAGCAATTACTGAGGAAATGCCTAAGAGGCATAAAAAGGTGGCGAATAGTTTATTGAACATTGTTTTATTTTCTGGTTTAACGCGTTAGTATGTGAAATTAAGGAAACGTTACAGATGAAATTACTTTTTAATTAAACTTTAACATCTTAAATTTTACAAAGTCTCATCTAATTTTGATGCCATTTCAGTAATTGTTGTTGGAGTTCAATACGACCCGACTGAACATATTGGGCTGCACTTTAAAATGGCTTTTCCATGTCATTAGGCCTTTTCGGCAGGATTAGCTTTTGGAATCAAAAACAAACAAGATTTAAAACTGTAGTTCACATATACGCTCTCTAAAAATACTGTTAATATCCTTTTGCTTAACCCCTAAGTACTTCTTGATCAGACGATAAAAATCCGCTTCAGCGCGCCCTTCCCACATTGCCGCTTTCAACAGCACATAACCCCCTTCTTCATAAATGCACTTGACAATATAGCCGCCCAGCAAATAACTATAGCCAGTTGATCCGTCAATGCGAATGAGTTTTAACATTTCGCATAAATCAATCTCAGGATGTTCCAACA
>CAJQHR010000039.1 GCA_905478225.1 uncultured Crocinitomix sp. | reverse complement strand
CAGGAATATGGAAACCACGAACCCGACCAAATTCATTTGAAGGTGTTGGAGAAGTCGGTTTGAAATGGTTGATTGATGCAGGGAAAGAAACAGGACTTCCTGTAATTACGGAAGTTGCAAATGCAAAACACGTTGAAGCTGCTTTAAAGGCCGGCTTTGACATGTTATGGATTGGGGCACGAACAACGGTAAATCCGTTTGCCGTGCAAGAAATTGCAGATGCCCTAAACGGCAGTGGTATTCAAATACTGGTTAAAAACCCCATTAATCCTGATTTGAATCTTTGGATTGGTGCTATTGAACGTTTTAAAAACGCGAATTTAGATGAAGTGCATGCCATTCACCGTGGATTCTCTTCTATGAAGAGCAAAACGTATCGTAATGAACCCATGTGGGAAATTCCCTTGGCTTTAAAACAAGAATTTCCTAGAATCAACCTCATCTGTGATCCAAGTCACATCACAGGGCGAAGAGATTTACTGCAATCGGTTTCACAAAAGGCAATGGACTTGATTTATGATGGGCTCATGATTGAATCACATATCGATCCTGACAACGCCTGGAGTGATGCCCAACAACAAATTACCCCAGCGGTATTGAACAATTTACTTTCCGACTTAATTCTTCGGTCGGAAAACACAGATAATATTGAAGCCAATCAAAGTTTGACTGAATTACGCGATTCGATTGACGGAATTGATAATGAACTTAGCGAATTGATTGCTAAAAGAATGAACGTAGCATCAGAAATTGGCGATTACAAAAAGGAACATAACATTACTATTTTACAACCCAAACGCTGGGAAGAAATTCAAAAAAAACAGTTAAAGCTTGGGCTAGAACAGGGCCTTTCAGCCAAGTTTATCGCCAAGTATTTAGAGGCCATCCACCAAGAATCGATTCGACACCAGACAGCAGTAATGAATAAATAATGGAAGAATTCATCAGCGGAAAAAAGATGATAAGTGTGGTGAACATTCCGCCTTCAAAAAGCTATGCCCAGCGGGCAATATTAGCCGCCGCATTATCAGAAAACACAACTACAATGCAAAGCGTTGGTAGAAGCGCAGATGTGATTGCACTAATTGAAGTAGCTAAAAAATTGGGGGCGACTGTCGAATCTAATCAAAACGAATTAATTATAACAGGATTTACCCACCCTGTGGAACACTCTTTAAAAGTTGGAGAATCTGGTTTAGGAATGCGCCTAGTCACTGCGATTTCCGCGGTGCTGGATGGCGACTTTACCATTTCTGGAGAAGGCAGTTTGAAAAATCGACCAATGGATGAGTTTGCCAAAATTCTTCCCCAACTTGGTGTAACATACGAACAAAATAAAGCAAACGGTCATTTTAAGCTTTTCGGAAACGCCCATCCAGCAAAAATTGAAATGGACGGTGGACTGAGTTCACAATACCTATCCGGTTTTTTAATGGCATTGCCACTGCTAAAAGGAGATTCGCACATTTTTGTACACAATTTAAAAAGCAAGCCTTATATCGATATAACGCTGGATGTGATGAAGGCGTTTAATGTGACTGTTGAAAACAAACACTTCTCTCATTTTAGTATTATTGGCAATCAATCTTACAAGATTGACCAGGTTTACAAAGTTGAAGTAGATTATAGCAGCGCATCCATTTGGATGGTTTATGGCGCTATTCACAAAGGGATTTTGATTCAAGGACTCAATCCGGAATCAGTGCAAGGAGATAAAAAAATGTTAGATGCATTGAAAGCCGCAGAGGTTAATTTTAGTTGGACAGCTGACGGATTGCAAATTCAAGCTTCCGAAATCTGCTCCTTTGAGTTTGATGCTACCGAATGTCCTGATCTATTTCCGGCATTAGTTGTATTGGCGGCAGCAGCAAAAGGAATTAGCGAAATTACAGGCGCGAATCGCTTGTTGCATAAAGAAAGTAACCGCGCTAAAGTATTACAAGGCGAATTTAAAAAACTAGGTTTAGAAATTGAAGTATTAGATGACAGCATGAAAATTCATGGCACAGGTCAACTAAACGGCGGGACAGTTCGATCTCATAATGATCATAGAATTGCTATGGCAGGAGCAGTAGCAGCATACCTAACAAACTTAGGAATCACGATTGAAGAAAGCGAAAGCGTTGAAAAAAGTTATCCCGAATTCTGGTTGAACTTCTGACGCATATCCTGCCCAATATTATTCACTTTTCACACAACAAATATTTAGTGGCCAACCGCGAACTGCAATTGTTGAATGAAGAAAACTCGGGAAAACATGCATTTAAGAATCAAAAAAATGGTAGACTAATTAATGCCTTTGTGGTAGGTGAAAATCGTGTAAAATTGCGCTATTCGGATAGTTGTGTTTGGGCTGAGTCAAATGAATCGACACAGAGCATTGGATTATATTTAATTGACAGTTTTGTCGAACAAATAGACGGCATATGACAATTAGACAAAAGAGATGGCACTTCTTATGTGAATCGTTTTCCGATTGAAAATTAGAAGTTATTCACGCTTTAAGCGCAATGCTATTAAAGACCCAAGTGCTTGGCATGTCGAGATGTTTTCCTCGGGTTCCATGGGTCTTGATAGGATTTTTTGAAAAAGAATTCTTGGCTATAAGCAACAGTCCGAACAATTCGCAGATAAATTCCAAAATAGAAAACCATGCAAGGCAAATAAATCAAGAAATAGGACATTGTGTTATGCGACTTTTCTCTGTAAAGAGAATAGACAATAAACTTTACGAAATTAGTGGCTGTATAAAGGAGGATATTTGTAATAAAAATATTTAAGAATAAAGGGCGATAAAACGAAAGCATGATCAATAAATACACATACCATTTGAAATTCAAGATTACATTGTACGTAATGTTTTCAAAAGCCGAGAAAAAATCTAACATTCGAAAAGATGCTGTGGGCATTAAAACATCCTTATGTTTACGCATTCTAAAACGAACTAAAGACTTATCCCAACGCAGTCTTTGTTTGACTAACTTTCTGAATGTGTTCGGCACAGATGTTAAACAATTAGCATCATGCGCAAATTTAATTTTATATCCTTTTTTTCGGGTTTTTACTGTGATATCACCATCCAAACCAGGACCAATATCCCATCCCTTTAATTGATGGATCACATCCGCTCGAAATGCGCCAAACGCACCTGAAATAACTCTGTAAATACCTAAATATGACATTACTGTTCGTCCAGTTGTAATTGTATTGTAATATTCAACCCCTTGTAATGTAGTGACCAGGCTTTCTTTATAATTTCTTACGCTAACATTTCCTCCAACGCCACCAACCCGTTCATCTTCAAAAAACGGAATCAGAATTTTTTCCATGGCATCATTGTCATAGGAGCAATCCGCATCTAGGTGAATGATATATTTTCC
>CAJQHR010000038.1 GCA_905478225.1 uncultured Crocinitomix sp. | reverse complement strand
GTTGCGTTTTATTTATTCAACTCTTCTTTGACAAGATTTGAAATCATTTTACCGTCAGCTTTACCTTTCAATTGGCCCATAATTGGCCCCATTACTTTCCCCATATCCTGAGGACCAGTTGCGCCAGAAGCTGTAATTTTTTCTTGCACGATTTTACGCACGTCATCTTCAGACATCATCTCTGGCATATATTCTTTAATGACTTCAGCTTGGAATTTTTCATCCACTGCCAAATCCTCACGACCTTCTTTCATATAAAGTTCGTAGGTATCCATACGCTGCTTATAAAGCTTCACCACAATACTATTTGCAGCTTCTTCAGTCACTTTACTACTGCCAGTGCTTGTTGCTTCTAAAAGCAGTTTAGACTTCACATCACGTAATGCCGCTAATTTTTCTTTTTCACGGGCTTTCATTGCTGTTTTTATGTCGGCGTTTATTCTTTCTGTTAAGTTCATTTTTTAGATTTTAGATCGCTTCGCCCTTAGATAAAAGACTTATTCTTATGTTATGTGCTAATAACCTTTACTGCCGTTCCGGTTATTGAAATGTGTCGTTTTATTTTAATTCACCTTTTATAAAGGAAAACGAAGATAGTAATTTTGTATGGATTGGGAGGGTGATTTATGGGGTGCGGATGTTTTAGCGCTCAACCTGCAGGATTGCAAAACCTTCACAGCTCGCTTTGACAAAACCAAAGTGCCTCTGATCGAAATCGAGAGGCACTTTCTAAAATTGGTTATACCACTAATTAATTTGGGTATTTTACAAAGTTGATTTTGAACTAGTCTACATTATCATGTAAAAACGAATTGTTGTCTTTTAATCCACCAGCTTCTCCATCACTATCACCAGATAATGTGAATTTGCTCATGCTCTCCTCAGACGAATGAGGTAAGTCATCAATTTGAATGTTTTTACGTTTGTAAGCTGGTTCTTTTTCCAAATCAGAAATACCTGTTGAAGACTTCAATTTCGAAGTGTAAGCTTGGATACGTTCCATTCTTTCTTTCGCTCTTGCTTGCTGTTCTTCTTGCGGTAAAACTTGCTTCGGCTTTACTGTATTCATTTCCACTTTCTCTTCCAAGTCATCTGTTAAATAATGACGAACAACTTCATCCGTTTCTTCTGTTTCAGCTTTCGGAGTTTCGGGAAGTGCTTCAGACTTTGCAGATTCAGACGTAAATGTCCAATTAATTTCTGTCTGCGCTTCATCTTCTGCAGGCTCTTCAGTTTTTAAAAATGGTTCTTCAACCTCTTCTTTCAGTTCTACAGGTGCTTCCTTCTTGGTTTCTTGCCAAGCATTTGATTGCGTTGGTTTTTCGATTGGTTTTTCAATCGGCTTAGAAATCATAGTTGGTACATTCTCATCCTCTAGACTTACCACCTTTTTCTCAGGCGCCTTTTCAAAACCAGTAATTGGCTGAGAATTAAAACCTGTAGCGATTAATGTCACACAAATTCCATCTCCTAAAGAATCATCATGTCCATGACCCCAAATAACATCAGCCGTTGCTCCCGCTTCATCTTGAATATAATCGGTAATCTCACCAATTTCATCCATTAAAATTTCTTTACTTCCGTAAGTAATATTTAGTAGCACATACTTCGCGCCTTGGATATCATTATCGTTCAATAAAGGAGATGCGAGAGAAGTTCGCACGGCCTCAATAGCTCTGTTTTCGCCCTCAGCAACAGCAGAACCCATTATGGCAACACCACTATTACGCATAACTGTGCTTACATCATTAAAATCGACGTTCACCATGCCAGTTACAGAAATCACTTCCGCAATTCCTTTAGCCGCAATCGCCAATACATCATCAGCTTGCGCAAAGGCATTTCCTAAAGAAAGGTTTCCAAACATTTCACGTAATCGATCATTATTAATGATTAATAAGGTGTCTACGTTTTTACGCATTTCTTCCAATCCTTCCTCGGCTTGTAATTTTCTTTTGCGCCCTTCAAAACTAAATGGCACTGTAACAATACCAACAGTTAAGATGCCCATATCTTTCGCCACCTTAGCAATTACTGGAGCTGCGCCAGTTCCAGTGCCACCTCCCATACCAGCAGTGATAAACACCATTTTTGTATTGGTTTGTAAAAATGCCTTGATATCGTCAATATTTTCAATTGCCGCATTCTTTCCAATTTCTGGAATTGCACCAGCTCCCCTACCTTCGGTAAGACTAGCACCCAATTGCATTTTAATTGGAACAGGACTAATATCTAAGGCTTGTTGATCTGTATTACAAATCACAAAATCAACACCTTTAATGCCCTGATTATACATGTGGTTTACCGCGTTTCCGCCTCCACCACCTACACCGATCACTTTGATGATTGATGATTGATCTTTTGGTATATCAAATTCCATATCGTTGTTTTTAGACATAAGATCGATTTGCTCTTGATCAAAAGGAGAAAGACTTTTTTTGACCTAAACATCCTGCTTTCCATTCAATCTATTCGAACTTAATCTTTGTTTTTTATTTAGTAATTAGTCTTTAGTATTAAGAGTTATGGCCTTAAAACCAATTTCATCATTTTTTATTTCTATCACTTATTCTCAGCACAAACCTTATTATTAAAGTCTTGATACTAGTCACTAAGTATTATTTCTTTTTTTTTAATCTTCCTCCTCAAACCAGGTTCTACTCTTGGTTAAAATCTTTTCGAAGAAACTACCTTTTGTTTTTGACGAGTGATTCTTCGCCGCATTATCGCTGTTTCTTGTATCTGATTCTGCTCCAATATTTCTATAAGAATCCTGAAATCCTTTAATCACAAGACCAATCCCTGTTGCATACATTGGACTGGTAATATTGTCCACCATAGTGGTTGGTGCAAGATGTTCGTTTGGATATCCAATTCTTGTATCCATTCCTGTAATATATTCGAACAATTGAGTGATGTGCTTTAATTGAGCACCACCGCCCGTTACTACAATTCCTCCAATTAATTTCTTTTCGAATCCAGAGTTTTTGATCTCGTAATAAACGTGTTCAATAATCTCTTCCATTCTCGCTTGAATGATAGAAGCTAAATTGCGAACAGAAATCTCTTTCGGTTCACGACCTCTTAAACCAGGAATGCAAACAATCTCATTCTCTTGACACTCACTCGCTAAAGCTGAACCAAATTTAACCTTCAACAATTCTGCTTGACGCTTCATTATTGTACAGCCCTCTTTGATATCTTCAGAAATAATATTCCCTCCAAAAGGAATTACAGCCGTGTGACGAATAATGCCATCTTGGAACATTGCAATATCAGTTGTTCCACCACCTATATCCACCAATACAACACCAGCTTCTTTTTCCTCTTCGCTTAACACTGCTTCAGAAGATGCCAATGGTTCTAAAATCATTTCATCTACTTCTAAGCCGCCTTTATCAACACATTTTTTAATATTTTTGGCAGCAGCAATTTGTCCTGTAATGATATGGAAGTTCGCCTCAAGACGAACACCAGCCATACCAATTGGATCTTTAATTCCCTGTTCAGAGTCCACAATATATTCTTGTGGGAGTACGTGAATAATTTCTTCACCCGGTTGCATTACCAGTTTGTACATATCCTCAATCAATGCATCCACATCTGTTTGATCAATTTCTCGATCCAGATTGCCACGAATTAACATGCCACGGTGCTGCAAACTGTTAATATGCTGACCAGCAATACCCACATTTACAACACGTACCTGCAATTCGCCATCCACTTTACCTTCAGCTTCTTCAACTGCAGCACGAATAGATTGTACTGTTTTTTCAATATTTGAAACTACACCACGAGTAACCCCAACACTCTCGGATTTACCCATAGATAAAATCTCAATCTTATCATGTTCGGTCTTTCTTCCAACAATGCAGGCAATCTTAGTGGTTCCAATATCTAATCCTACAACAATTTCTGACATACTAATCTTATTTAATAGATATTAGATCACTTCGCTTTTTGATAATAGATGTTCGACTCAAGTTTACTTGTAATCGACACCATAGATCTTCGCACTTCAATCTTCTATCTTTATATTCTTTTTTATAGCTGTTAGATGCTTACGCTGTTAAATAAAAGATGATAGACTTTGAATTAAACGAGTCTAAATCTAACATCAAATTTTTTTATTTTTTTGAGCACACAATTTGGCTCTTAAACATTACATTAATCGTATCATATTGCTCCCACCCAGCGCGACTTATCCCTTCCGTATAGAATAGTTCAAGCTTTTTGAACTTGCCGGCTATATCCTCTGCTTTTCCAAATAAAACACGTTGACTTCCTACCCTTGGTATTAGCTCAAATTCGTTGTAGGTATTGATATGTACCTGTGTGAATTGGGCGGAAAGGAATTCATCAGAACAAACATAAGATGATATTTGGTACAAATCATCCAGTATTTCAATAGTTTTCAAACTATCATTGTTCATTATTATGTTCACGTCTTTACTAAAGTCTGTCTCATTGATATTCCCCGTCACCGCTAAAACGTGTGCAGTATAATTATCAGACAATGGCATCAATGTCCCATCTTTATCTAAATAACTGCTACTCCCATCAATATTAAAGATCCTCGCAACAGGCCTTCTAAGTGTCATATCAATTGTCCATTTACCGCCTAAATAAGAAAAAACCTGCACTTCCTTAACCTCAGGCATTCCTGCTAAAAACGACTCAATTGCACCTAAATCAACTTCACTGTATTTCTTCTCTTCGGATACTAAACCTTTGTCAGACAAACGCTCCATAACATCTTCCGCAGATAGGAATATCATATCTTCATGCAGTTCGATATCAATTTCGGGCAATCCTATCACTTTATTTTCCTGCGTAGAATCAATGAAGCTCATCAGAATAATCACAATGATTATTGATAAGACCCAAATTGTATTTTTTACCCAAGGTTTCATAGTACTTTAGATGTTAGATCGCTTCGCTGTTAGATTGAGACAAAAGACTGCAATTTGATCTATTTTTTTTGTGTTATATTAAAAAAATCTACTTAATATTATTCTGATAACTATTCACTATTGGTTGGATGCAGGTATCTATATCGCCAGCCCCAACAATTACAACCAATTCTTTCTTTTCTTTATTTAAGTCATTTACGATATTCAATTTAGTACTCATGTACTTATTTTCAAGATTTATTTTCTCTAATAATTTTTCACTTGTAATACCCGGCAATGGAGCTTCTCTTGCCGGATAGATGTCTAATAGGTAAAGTTCATCTGTCAACTCTAGCGCTTTGGCAAATTCATCCATAAAATCGCGTGTTCGACTATAAAGATGCGGTTGAAAGACAGTCGTCAATTTACGATCAGGGTAAATTGTTTTAATTGATGATAAAAATGCGGTAATCTCTGTTGGATGGTGGGCATAATCGTCAATGACAACCAGGTCGTCTCTGCGAATATGAAAGTCAAACCGGCGCTTTACACCTTTGAAAGTTTTAAAAGCATTTCGAATCACCGTTTCATCCACTCCATTGGTCATGCATAACGCAAAAACCGCTAAAGCATTCTCGGCATTATGTTGCCCTGGTAAACCAAACTCGACTGCGACATAAAGATCTTCACCATTTACTATATCAAAATAGAAATAACCATTTTCATACCTCAAATTCTCCCCTTTCCAATCGGCTACCGTGCCAAAACCATAAGTATTGAATCGCAAACCTTCCTTCAACT
Organism: uncultured Crocinitomix sp.; assembly: GCA_905478225.1. Lineage (GTDB taxonomy): Bacteria > Bacteroidota > Bacteroidia > Flavobacteriales_D > Crocinitomicaceae > Crocinitomix. The sequence goes on along the minus strand of CAJQHR010000038.1, from coordinate 32,070 downwards.
TAAAAGAAGACACCTCTATATCTGCCTGCAACCAAACATGACCATTCACATTCACTAGGTTTATAAAATCATTAAACGACTTTTGTAAATGTGCACCATCTCCATAAATATCCAAATGATCAGAATCCATTGTTGTGACAATGGCATAATTCGGTTTTAACTCCAAAAACGAACGATCAAATTCATCCGCCTCAACTACCACCCGTTTCGACTCTGCTTCAATAATACAGTTCGAATTATAATTGGAGGTAATTCCACCAATAAAGGCATTACATTTCTCCTCTGTTTGATAGAGCACATGTGCAAGAATGGCACTCGTTGTAGTTTTACCATGCGTACCCGCAACGGCATACGTTTCAAACTCAGAAGATATAATCCCCAAGGCCCTCGCACGTTTTATCACATAATACCCTTCACTATTTAAGCTCATAAGCTCACCCATTGAGGCGGGAATTGCAGGCGTATATACCACAAGCGTATTTGATTTTGGCAATTCGTTCAACACCTTCGCACCACGATCATCATAATGTACATCAACACTTTCAGCTACTAATTTTTTGGTTAGTGTTGTCTCCGTTTTATCATAACCAGAAACATGCTTTCCTTGGCTATTGAAATAACGCGCAATGGCGCTCATTCCGATTCCTCCGATTCCGATAAAGTAGACGCTATGTATGTCTTTAAAATTCAATTTTCAATTAATACTATTATTGTTTCTAAATCAATTTCTCTATTTCTTTTAAAATTCTTTCAGCGGCATCACTGATGCCTAGTTTTTTAATATTAGCGGATAACGATTTCATTTGTTCGCTATCATTTAATAGACCTATTGTTTGGTCGATTAATTGATTCTCGGCATGAATATCTTTTACCAAAACCGCTGCATTCACCTTTACCAAAGCCATTGCATTTTTTGTTTGATGATCTTCAGAAACATTTGGTGAAGGAACCAGAATAACCGGCTTACCCACCAAACAAACTTCCGAAACTGAGATTGCTCCTGCCCGTGAAATAATCACATCTGCTGCCGCGTAAGCTAAATCCATCTTAAATATAAAATCAGATAGATAAACTAACTTAGACGAAAGGGTTTCTCCCATTTCCTCCTTCAGGCGTTCGAAATAAAACTTACCACATTGCCAAACCACTTGAATATCTTGATCCATCAGCTTTTTCAGATCCTTTTTCAAACTCATATTCAAGGTGCGCGCCCCTAAACTTCCGCCTATAATTAAAATCGTTTTCTTATTTGGATCAATACCGAAATGCTCGCATGCCGCTTGTTTCTTGCCGTCAATCTCCACCATGGCATTTCGGATTGGATTTCCCGTTTTTACAATCTTTTCTTTTGGGAAAAAGCGCTCCAAATTATCATAAGCCACACAGATCGTATTGGCGCGTTTAGCCAACCATTTATTGGTAATTCCAGGATACGAATTTTGTTCCTGAATTAAAGTAGGCACTTTCTGTTTTGACGCTACACGCAAGGTTGCTGCGCTTGCATAACCGCCAACACCAATAGCGATATCGGGCTTCATTTTTTTTACCAACTTTTTTGCCTTCCACAAACTTGAAATTAATTTAAAAGGAACCGAAAAGTTTTTCAATGTCAACTTGCGTTGAATTCCACGAATAGGAAGACCAACGATTTCATAACCCGCCTTTGGCACCTTTTCCATCTCCATTTTCCCCTCTGCACCAACAAATAAAATCTCTGCAGATGGATACTTTTTCTTAATGGTATCTGCAATTGCGATTGCTGGAAAGATATGTCCTCCTGTTCCTCCTCCGCTTATGATTACTTTCATTTTTTAGTATTTAGATCGCTCGTTCTCGATACAATTTTAGTTCATCTCACTTTGTTCGACTTACTAAAACCACTCGCCTTGCTTCGCCGAAGCTATGCGAAGACGAAGAACTGATGCTCTGTTCTTTCTGCACTTTACACTTAATTAAACTATTTCATTCGTTGTTACATCTTCCTTTTTTTCTTTTTTATAAGTTTCGCGACTAATGCCAATTACGATTCCAAAAGCGATACAAGTGAACCATGCGGATGTACCCCCCATACTTAAGAGCGGCATATTTTGCCCAGTTACCGGCATCAACTTGGTACTTACCATCATGTTTACCAGCACCTGCAGCATAATCATTACAGCAATTCCAAGCACAACATAGGTCATAAAATTATCCTCAGCCGCGAGTGCGGTTTTAATAAACCTAAAGAAGAGCCACATGTAGAGCATGATAATGAAAATGGCCGTTGGCAAACCTCCTTCCTCTACAAGCGCCGCGAAATAAAAATCCGCATAGGCCTCCGCGATATAATGCTTAAGCACTCCATTACCTGGTAATTCGGGACCATGAAGTGTTCCATTTGAAAATGTAAAAGCCCCATTTTTAATAGCAGTTAGGGCGTTATTAATCTGCATATTTTCAGTCGGATCCATTGTACTCTCATCACTAAACATTCGCACAATCCGCATGCGCCACGTTTCTACCCGTGGCATTACTTCAGGTTGATACTTCGCAATTGTTAGCAATAACATAAATGCCGCCACAGCACCACCTATCGATATCCCGATCCATTTCCAAGGGAACTTTGCCAAAATCAACATGACCAAAGAAATTAAGCCGACTAAAACAGCCGTAGATAAATTGGAGGGTAGAATCAGGAAAATCGTTAAACCAATTGGCAATAATATATAGCGACCCACAACTTTAAAGTCGTGAAATTCATCCTTTCGCTTGACCAATTGTCGCGCCAAATAAATAATCAAACTTAGCTTTGCAAAATCTGAGGTTTGGAACGAAAAAGGCACAAAAGGAATCTTCAACCAACGATCGGCACCATTGACACTTTCACCCACCAACATTGTTAAAACCAATAAAACAATGGATAGATAAAACAGCACTTTTGACAGCTTCGAAAAGACCTTGGTTGGAATCTTATGAATGCCATACATTAAGCCGAACCCGAGCACTAAAAGAATGAAATGCTTAAAAAACAAATAAGCATAACTTAGCCCTTTCACCTTTACCAAAATTGGAATAAAGCTGAATACTGACACCACCGAAATCACACCGAGCAATAATGCAATTACCCAGATGTTTTTGTCGCCGCCTAAATATTTGAAAAGGGTTTTCAATTTTATAGTCCTTAGTTTCTAGCCATAAGTACTTCGTACTTGGCAATTAGAAGTTAATGCGTTTTAAAGCGCTCTTACGCAGCTTTTAAATTGAGCTCCACGATCTTCGTAGCTTTCGAATAAATCGAAACTTGCGCAAGCCGGAGAAAGTAAAACGGTTTCACCATTTTTTGCAAAGCGGTAAGAAAGTGCTACAGCTTCCATTGCAGAATTTGCTTCAGCAATTACATCAACTGATCCACTAAACGCTTCAATAATTTTTTCATTCGTTTTGCCTAAGCAAACGATTGCTTTAACACGCCCCTTTACTAATTCAAGTAAAGACTCATAGTCGTTGCCTTTGTCCACACCACCAACAATCCAAACTGTTGGATTTGCCATGCTTTCAAGAGCGAACCATGCCGAATTGACATTTGTTGCTTTAGAATCATTTATGAATTCGATTCCGTTCACTTTTGCAACAAACTCCAAGCGGTGTTCTACATTTTTAAAATCAGAAAGACTTTCTCTGATGTTCTCCTTACGGATTTCAAATATTTTAGCTGTAATGCCTGCAGCTAAAGAATTTTGGGTATTGTGCTTACCCTTTAATGATAGGTCGTGTATAGACATAGTTACTGTTGGTTTTAAGTTTAGTATGATTTGGTTGTTGTTTACGTATCCAGCCATTCCTTCTTCATGTTTGATTGAGAATGGTGCGAGTTGTGCAACGATATTGCGCTCCTCTAGCTCTTTAATAATAATTGGCTCATCCGCGTTGTAGATGAGCCAATCGTTTTCTCTTAAGTTTTGTGTGATTCGGAACTTCGAATTCACATATTTCTGCATTTCATAATCGTATCGATCTAAATGATCAGGTGTAATATTGAGCAGGATGGCTATATCGGCTCTAAAATCGAACATTCCATCTAACTGAAATGAACTCAATTCAATCACATATATATCCGGCGTATCTTCTACAACTTGACGCGCAAATGATTCGCCTATATTGCCAGCCATCGCCACATTTAATCCGGCCTGCTTTAGAATATGATGAATCCACATTGTTGTGGTTGTTTTACCATTGCTACCTGTAATGCAGATCGTCTTTTTATCAGTGTAGCGTCCTGCAAATTCAATTTCACTCAAAACAGGAATGCCATTCATTTTTGCCCTTTTCAGTAATTCTATTTTTTCAGGAATGCCCGGACTTTTAATAATTAAATCAGCAGACAAAATGCGTTCCTCAGAATGTGTTCCAGCCTCAAATTCGATCTCATTCTCCGTCAATTCTTTCTGATAAGAGGGTTTGATTTTACCTTTATCTGAAACGAATGGAATCATACCTTTTGCTTTTGCCAACAACGCTGCACCAACTCCGCTTTCGCCAGCTCCTAAAATCGCGATATGGTTTTTATTGGTCATAAATTATTAGTCTTTATTCTGTGAGTGTTGTGTTTTTATACTTTTTTCGTTTTGTCCTCTCTTAATCTTATGATTTGAGATTAAGGACTATCTAAGTTTCAATGTTACAATGGTGATTACTGCTAATAGGACACCTACAATCCAGAAGCGCGAGACGATTTTTGATTCGTGCATGCCCAACTTCTGGAAATGATGATGCAAAGGCGCCATTTTAAATATTCTTCTACCTTCTCCGTATTTCTTTTTGGTGTATTTAAACCAACCCACTTGCATGACAACGGACAAATTTTCCATGATGAAAACACCGCATAAAACAGGGATTAACAATTCTTTTCGGATGACAATGGCAAATACAGCAATGATTCCGCCCAACGCCAAACTACCGGTATCTCCCATAAAAACTTGGGCTGGATAAGAGTTGTACCATAAAAACCCAATGCAAGCCCCCATAAATGCAGAGATAAAAATCACCAATTCAGATGAGTACGGGATATACATGACATTGAGATAGTCAGCAAATTCAATATGCCCTGATACGTATGCAAAAATGGCCAAGGCAATTCCAATAATAGCTGATGTCCCTGTTGCTAGACCATCCAATCCATCCGTCATATTAGCTCCATTCGAAATGGCTACTACCAAAAAGATGACAATTGGAATAAACAATAACCAGCCATAACTCTTATTCGTATCACCAATCAACCAGTTGTAATTAAACTCATTCCCTTTTACAAAAGGAATAGTAGTGGTCATATCCTTCGTCTTAACCCATTTTGTGTCTTCATGAATTTCACCAGTAGTATGAAGATGCGACACATCCGTACTATTAGCAATTACTGCATCAACGGCAACCTCTTCATGCACTTGTACATCTGGATGGAAATAAAGAATAGATCCTACTAAAATTCCAACAGCAATTTGACCTACAACTTTGAAACGTCCAGCCAAGCCCTCTTTATTCTTTTTGAAGACCTTGATATAATCATCAATAAACCCAATTGCGCCCAACATGACCGTCGAAACCAACATGATGATAACATAGATATTATCCAATTTTGCAAAAAGTAAGGTTGGAATAAGTATAGAAGCCAAGATGATCAAACCACCCATTGTTGGTGTACCCTCTTTCTCTTTTTGCCCCTCCAATCCCAAATCTCGTACAGTTTCACCCATTTGCTTCTTGCGTAAAAGATTGATAATTCTTTTTCCAAAGACCATTGAAATAAGCAAAGACGTGATAATCGCCATTGCCGCTCGAAATGAGATATAGTTGAACAATCCTGCCCCTGGCACATTCAACTCATCTAGATATGTAAACAAATAGTACAACATTATTTATTCAGGTTTTTAAGGGTTTCTTTGACTAAAGTGAGATCATCAAAAGGAAACCGTTCTCCATTGATCTCTTGGTATTTTTCATGGCCTTTACCCGCCACCAAAACAATATCTCCGGGCACTGCTAATGCACAAGCCACTTTAATTGCTTCTTCACGATTTGTAATTGCCATTACTTTTGAACTGCGGTCGACAGGCACGCCCACCTTCATTTCATCTATAATTTTTTCAGGATTTTCTGTTCTAGGATTATCTGAAGTCAAGATGACTTTATCACTTAAAACAGCAGAAATTTCAGCCATTAACGGACGTTTGGTTCGATCTCTATCACCACCACATCCAACAACAGTTATTACTTGCTCATTTCTTGTGCGAACAGACTGTATTGTCGCCAACACATTCTTCAGCGCATCAGGTGTATGTGCATAATCGATAATTGCAACAATGCCGCCGTCTGATCTTAAATGCTCAAACCTACCTTCAACAGACTTCAATTTGGAGATTGCTCTCAACACATCCATCTCCTCAATTCCCAACTCAATTGCGACAGCATACACGAGCAATAAATTATACGCGTTAAATCCACCAATTAAATTGATCCATAGTTCATGTTGATTCAAGTTGAGCACCAATCCAGAAAAGGTGTTTTCAATAATCTTAACCTTGTAATCTGCAACCGTTTTAAGCGCCATTGTTTTAACGGTCGCTTTCGAATTCTGCACCATTACAACACCATTGGAATCATCACTATTTATGATTGCCGTGGCATTTGAACTTAGATCATCAAAAAGCTTCTTTTTCGCATAGATGTACTCCTTGAATGTTTTGTGATAATCCAGGTGATCATGCGAAATATTTGTAAAACCAGCGATATCAAAATCCAACCCTGCCACACGATTTTGATGAATCGCATGCGAACTCACCTCCATAAAGCAATACAAACACCTTTCATCCACCATTTCGCGCAAAAGCGCATTCAAAGCGATAGGATTCGGAGTAGTATGCGTTGCAGGAATCTCTTTTTCCCCAATCTTATTTACAACTGTAGAAAGCAGGCCAGACTTATATCCCAAATCAGTAAAAACGTCATGCAACAAAGTAGTAGTTGTTGTTTTTCCGTTTGTGCCAGTAACGCCAATCATTTTAAGCTCACGCGAAGGATTGCCGTAAAAATTAGCAGCCAATAAAGCCAAGGCCTGATGAGAATCCTTTACTTGCACATACGTCACACCTTTAACCCGATCCTCAGGCATTACTTCGCAAACAATAGCAATAGCGCCCAACTCTATAGCCTTAGCAATAAACTCATGCCCATCAACTTGCGTGCCTTTCACTGCCACAAATACACTGTTTTGCTTTACAGTTCTTGAATCAGAATCAACTTGAGATAACTCTAACTCAAGCGTTCCATGGACCGCTAAAAGCCCTACTTTATATAATATGTTTTGTAAAATTTGCATTACCCTAAAACAAGTTTTATGGTTTGACCATTTGTTATATTCGCTCCTGAAGCAATAGATTGACTTAACACCTTTCCACTCCCAGTCACACTTACATTCACACCCATGTTTTCCAGCAGATAAACTGCATCATTCAAAGGCATACCCACAACATTTGGGATTTTAGTTTTATCAATATTTCGTTTGGTTAGCGACACAATTCCATCTTGCTTTTTCGGAACGATATAGCCTGAACGCGGAGCATTATCACCATGCTTAACTTTCATTCTATTCAATGCTAAGATTGTTTCAGCAGCACTTCCAGATTTAACAACTGGCAAGGATTCTTTATTAATATCCGTACCATTATAATTGGGATGATACTGCAATGAAGAAGAGTAAACTTTATTTGCAATGCTGGCGAAAACAGTCCCTGAAACCTGCGCTCCATAGATCTGCTTAGTAGGACCAGCAATAACAACGATACACGAATACTTAGGATCGTTAGCAGGAAAATAGCCCGCGAAAGAAGCCTGATAATGGTTCGTATACCCCAAGGCACCATCCGCCAATTTGGCCGTACCCGTTTTACCAGCAATTTTGAAATTCGTGCTAACTAGATTTTCACCCGTCCCACGCTCAACTACCCCCTCCAAACAAATTTTTAAATTCTCAATCGTCTCCTGAGAACAGATTTGCTCGTTCAACACCACTTTTTCAAACGTCTCGATCACCTTTCCATCACGGCGCACTTCAGTTACAAATTGCGGTTTTACCAATTCGCCATTATTTGCCACAGCATTATAAAAAGCCAAGGTTTGAATTGGTGTGATTTCTACCTCATAACCAATCGACATCCATGGCAGCGTAATCCCAGACCAACCATCTTCACCAACATTTTTTAGCGTAGGCTTTGGTTCACCCGCAATATCCAATCCTAACTTATCGCCCAAACCAAAAGACTTAAGGCGATCCACAAACTTTTGCTCATCTTCATAATACGCGCGATTGGCAATTTTCGAAAAGACATTTGATGAAACTTCAAAAGCACGTTGAATTGTGATTTTACCATAACCCCAAGGATTTGAATCCACAAAACTTTCTGTATAAAACTCATACTTACCTACAGCGTTAACAGAATCCTTAATCGACACCTTACCATCCTCTAAAAGCGCCATTAATGTTGCCAACTTAAAAGTTGAACCTGGGTCGGTTTTTAACCCCACGGCGTGATTATAAGACTCATAATATTCGCCATCACCTGCACGCTTTAAATTTGCAATTGCCTTTATAAAACCAGTCTCTACCTCCATCAACACCACAGAACCATACAAAGCCTCTTGCGCCTCCAACTGCTTCTTCAATTCATTCTCCGCCACATCCTGAATATCGATATCTATAGAAGTCACAATATCCGCTCCTGGCACGGGCTCTTTTAAATAATCCCCCGAAACAGGTTTCCACCCATTACTCACATAATGCTTTGCAATTAAACCATATTCACCAGACAAATATGGATCAAACGCTCCCTCCAAGCCAACATCCATAGCCCCTTCACGTTGAGAAGAACCCAACGTTCTTTTCGCCAACAAACCATAAGGCATTTGGCGCTTCGACTCCTTCTCTTCAATAAACCCACCTTTAAATTGTCCCTCACTCAAAATTGGAAACTCACGCACCTTTTGCAAAACGTCGTATTTCACAATATTCTGAAGCGGGAAATATTTATTTTCGTCAGACCTTGCTTTCAACAAAGCACCGTGCCACTCCACATTATCATTTTTAGGGAAAACTTGCGCCAAGTACCAAGCCAAAGAATCTACTTCTTTCCACAATTTATCTTTCACCACAGTCACATCCATATGGAGATTATAGATTGGAATTGACGTCACTAAATCACTTCCATCATCCGATAAAATTCGCCCACGCATAGGTTGAATGGAATCAATTCGAGTTGGCATTTCACCCGGCATTTCACCAGTCGTATCCACATCAGAAACTCGAAGTCGTGGAGCCACATCACCATACTGAATAGCAATAACGCGCCCAATCACAACCAACATAGCGATTGCGACAAGGATGTACATTACGTACGACTTTAGCATTATTTGCTTATTATCTTCCACTGTTAAAAACGTATTTTTTTACTCTAATTTTTTTAGGTGAAGTCAAACTCTCCTCCACACCTGTACCTATTAATTTTTGCGCCACTGAGCGCCTACCACGGGCTGCATTATATGTGCTTCCCAATGTGAAATACTCCGAATTCAACTCCCCTAACTCTTTCTCCAAGGTCACCTCCTTTTTAGTGACTGTTTCGGCATAATAGCCCCACCCAATAAGCACCACCAACAAAAAGCCCAAGAAAAAAACGAAAGGTAGATTGGTCACAAAATTGTCGCGAGACAAAAACTCCCCATTCATTATCTGAACAAAAGTTCTTCGCGATTGCTCGGTTTCTTTTTTAACAGTCTTCTTTTTTTCCTTGACCGCTTTTAAAGCTTCCCGGGCATCAACCTTTTCCTTATCTACAAACTCGTTTTCACTCATCCCTTTATGGCTATTCTCATTTTTGCACTCCTTGCTCTTGGATTTCTTTCGATTTCCTCATCACTTGGAATAATCGGTTTTTTATTCACTGCTGAAAGTGGTTTTTGCACCACCCCATACATATCCTTATCAAGCTCTCCGGTAAAGTTTCCTGAGCGGATAAAGTTTTTCACCATTCGATCCTCAATTGAGTGATACGAAATAACAACCAACCTTCCACCTTCTCTTAACACTGAAACTGTTTGCTCTAAAAAATCCACCAACGCTCCCATCTCATCATTCACCTCAATTCTTATCGCCTGAAAAACCTGCGCCAGGAACTGTGTTTGCTTATTCCCTTTCACCAAATCCCTCATCAAATCCACCAACTGCTTGGTCGTTTTAATCGGATTAGATCTTCTTTCCTTTAATATTGTTTGAACTACTTTGTGAACATTCTTCAGATCTGCATAAGAGTTAAACACGCGATACAACTCCTTATCCACATACTTGTTGACAACATGATAAGCCGTGAGTGCAGAACTCTGATTCATTCGCATATCCAAGTCTCCCTCTTCGCGAATTGAAAAACCACGATCTCCAGCATCAAACTGATGAGAAGAAACACCAAGATCCGCCAAGATTGAATCCACACCCATCAAGTCGTAAAACTTGACAAAATTGATCATGAACCTGAAATTAGAATTCGCAAAAACCAAACGCTCATCTTGAATCAAATTAGCGGCTGCATCATCATCCTGATCAAAAGCGAGTAAGGTTCCTTCCTCATCCAAACGATTTAAAATTTCGCGAGAATGACCACCGCCACCATAGGTAACGTCAATAACTAAATCATCCGCAACTATCTCTAGCGCATCAATGGATTCGTTAAACAATACTGGAACGTGATAATCATTATTCGTCATTCGAGTCAATTTCCCCCATAACTTCATCAGCTAAATCAGAGAAATCACCCATGTTTTCGTCTAGTACTTGGAAGTACTCTGATTTATCCCACACCTCTATCCTATCGTTGTAAGCAGTTAACATTATTTCCTTTTTTAATCCGATTCGCTCCATCAATGCTGTTGGAATCAAAACTCGACCTGAACGGTCAAGTGACAATTGCTTTGCACCTTGATGAAATAATCGATAGAACATTCTGTTTTTTGGTTTGAACAAATTCAGCTTAGACAACCTTGAGCTCACCTTCTCCCATTCATTCATTGGGTAGAGCGACAGGCAATTTTCAAATCCCTTGTTCATCATAAAAACCTCGCTAGCGGCTAGATCCAATTGCTTTCTTAGTCCAGCAGGGAAGAGGAACCTCCCTTTAGAATCTAATTTGCATTCGTACTCACCTACTAATCCTGACATTCTTTTGATTAAAATGTAAAAATAATTATTAAACTCCCAGAAATTACCACCTTAATCAGCTTTGTTGATAACTTTTGTGACTATTATTCATTACTATACTTCAAAAATAGTTAAAAGTTACGATTCTCACTGGATTTAATGAAAAAACATCAAAGTGGTATAAAGTGGGAGATTGTGAATTACTTGTGGATGACTGTTCTCGATACGATTGCCTTTTTAGACGTTCCCGCTTCAAAAAGCAATTACACGAACTGACGTTACCCACTTACGGCGATTACAAATCCTGCGTAATCAATTCCAGTGAATATTCGTAGACTTATTTTTACGAATTGAGCCCTGCTAGTTTCTCCGTTGAAAAGAAAAGGACTATCTTCGCACTCATGTTATTTCAAGAGCCGTATCCGAATGATCTGCCAATTGCCCTAGAAGGGTCGAGGATGATTAATTTCTTTATTGATTTAATAATTTCGAGTGCGATTAGTCTTGCAATTATGAAACTTCTAATTCTACCATTTGAACCAACTAGCTATAGCATTATAGACTTATTGCTTCTTGTTAGCACTTTCACGGGAATAAGACTTGCATACTATTTTATTTGTGAGGCTTTTTTGGATGGCACCATAGGTCAACACACTACGAAATCACAGATTGTAACACTTGAAAAAGAAAAACCATCCTACCTGCAATACTTCTTAAGAACAATTACAAGACCTCTTACAGGAGCGGGATCATTTATCTCAGATGATTTGCAAGCTTTTCATGATGTTTGTTCGAAAACGTATGTGATTCGGAAAGAGTCTTAGCGCTGTTAGGGCAAGATTATGCTAATAGTATCCGTTGAATAGGCGCCGAAAAAACCTAGCGCGTTTCCATTCAAATTTGACGGAGGGTTGGCTGGCGCAGCCGAGAACGGGCCGCTATTAATATTATTTGAAAGGCCGACATAATAATTGTAATTTGCCTGATCCATTGAAATCATTTCAACGAAAACGGTATCTCTTGGTTCGGCTTCTGAACCGAAAAATTGCGCCTCATAATAAATACCGTTAATAAAGTCATCATTACCTAAATAGTAACCACTATTTTCTTCGCCGTTTCGAAATATTTTCACCAAATAATAGTTCTTTTCAGCACCATTATCTACCGAATGAAAAGAAATCAAATTTAGAGTATCCCCTTCAGGAACGCCAAATACACCAGTCAAAGTGAGATATGTTAATGAATCAATTTTAGGCTTTGAAGGAGAGAGACACGTTGCGGTAACGACCCTTCCAAGTGCATTAACTTCAATATCATATTGGGTGGAGGGTTCCACTGAAAAATTGGGTAATCTATACAAACCATTGCCTTGATGCGGAAAATCAAAAACAACACCGCCTTCATCTGTAACAGTCACGGTAGCATCTTCAATTTTTTCGAAATTTTGGCCTTCATAAACTGATCTAGATTTCGACAGGAGCACATAATTTGCCCCAACACAACCCTTCATAACGGCTTCAACAACCAATGTTGCCTCTGCATCATTCAAAGGCAAATCAATCACCTTTTCGCAGCTCGAAACAACCTGAAACGATAAAATTATGATGAAAAAAATCAAAATCCTCATACTATAAAGTAACGAATAATTTAAGGAATTATTATAGATGTAGTATCCATCATAAATGCGCCAAAATAACCAATTCCATTTTCAATATTTGAAGGAGGGTCTGCCGGAGCAGCGCTAAACGGGCTTTGATTCAAATTCGTATAAAGCGCCGAGAAATAATCATAGCTCTGCACATTCATTGACCACAATTCTGCATAAACAGTGTCCTGCGAATCAAACGACATACCAAAAAATGGTGACGTATAGGTTTCTCCATTACCCAAATCATCTGTTTCTATAAAAATGGTGTTCTCCTTCACCCCATTGATCCATAACACGAATCGGTAATAATTCTTTTCATCCGGATTATCGGACACTGTGTAAATGAGAACATTCGTAGTGTCGTCTGGATTCTGCCCAGGTCCACCAATATTCTGATACACAAAAAAGGAATCAATTTGAGGCGCAGTCATTGATCGAGAAGTCGCCTCCAATACCTGATCTTTATAACTGACTTTTAAACTGTAATTAGTATTTGGTAACACCTCGAAAGCGGGATGAATATAACGCCCAACAACCATGGGATCTTCTTCAAATACAACCCCCCCCCCGGAAGGCTCAGAAACCGTTACTGAAGCACCAGTCAATTGTTCAAAATCATAAGACGTATCATACGAACTAATGCTTCTAGACAAGAGGATATAACTTTGACCAGTCAAACTTTTCGCCACGGCCTCAACCACAATTTGAGGCTCAGTTTCATTCAATGGAATTTGCACAACCTTTTCGCACGCCGAAAAGACCATAAGCAAACTCAACAACATGACTGTTTCTAAACGATTCATTTCATTTTTTTTTACGGCATTATGATCGACATAGTATCCACCATATAAACTCCGAAATAACCAATTGCATTATCAATATTTGTCACTGGATTTGCTGGTGTAGCACCAAAGGGTCCTGAGTTAATATTGCTATTTAATGTCGATAAATAGGTGTACGTATCCTCGTCCATTGACAATAACTCAATATGAACAGTGTCTTTCGATTTTATTTCAGTTCCAAATATTGGTGCCGAAGTAGCTTGCCCATTACCTAAAACATCATCTCCTATATAATAGTTATTATCTGCTTTGCCATTTGCCCAGGCTTTAATGCGATAGAAATTTGTCTCAGCTACATTGTCAACAAAATTATAGAACAATAGAAAAGTTGTATCTTTTGATCCGAATCCAGGTGGAACTAAAATATAATTTAATGAATCTAATTCGGGAATAGAATTTGTTGTGCTTGACGCCGAAAAGGTAAGATCATCAGTAACGATATTTAAATCGTAAGCACTATTTGGTGTTGCTGCAAAAGTTGGCGCAATATATCTACCTGGATTCAAAGGATCGTGGTTAAAAATAGTTGCTATCCCATCCTGATCAGTCACTGTAACCGCAGCATCTGTCAACGTTTCGAATCCCGAGTCATCATAAACACTGCCCGTTTTAGAAAGCACAATAAAACTTTCACCGACAAAATTTCTCCCTACCGCTTCAACCACAATTGCTTGATCGGCTTCATTCAAAGGAATATCAATCACTTTTTCACATGAAAACGAAAATGCTAAACTTGCAATTGCTGCGAATTGTAATACTAACCTATTCATGTCTTAAAATTTAAAATTATAGCTGATTGAAGGAATGATTTTGAATAAGGCCAATTGCACCGCTTCAGTTTGTCCAGTTTCTGCATTTTCTTGGAAAGAAATTGAATACGCATTTTCACGCCCGTATGCATTGTAAACCGAAAAATTCCAACTTGATTCAAATCTTTTTTCTACTTGAACTTCTTTTCCGGACTCCGCATCAAGTACGGTTTTGAATTTTTTATTATCCAAAGTCACCCCTAAATCTAAGCGGTGATAGTCCGGCATTCGATATCCATTACGCTCACTGTAGAGATTCACAATTTGGCCATCAATAGAATATTTTCCACTTGGAAAAGTAACGGCATTACCCGTATAATAAACCCAAGTTGCAGAAGCCGTAATTCGATCTGTAAAATTGTACATTCCGACAATAGAAATGTCATGTGTACGATCTTGACGAGCAGCATACCATGCACCATCATTAATATCATCAAATTTACGCTCACTTCTTGAAAGCGTGTAAGAAACCCATCCTGTAAACTTACCTCTACGCTTTTTCAACAAAAGTTCAAGACCATAAGCCCGACCAATTCCGTAAAGCAACTCGCCTTCAACAGCAGGGTTCAACGTTACCTCAGCACCATCACGATAATCAATTACACGGCGCATGTCTTTGTAATAAATCTCCACTGAAAATTCGAGCATATTATCATAAAAATTTCTGAAATAGCCCACAGAAACTTGATCTGCCACTTGAGGCTCAATATTATTACTCGACGGCACCCATATATCTGTAGGTGAAGAAGCAGTTGAGTTAGAAACCAAATGGATATACTGATACGTTCTTGCATAAGAAGCTTTCAAGGAGCTTTTTTCATCAATGCTAAAGTTTGTACTCAATCTTGGAGACAAACCGTGATAAGATGAAACGGGCTCCCAATCGTCAAAAGCTGTCGTATCTGTTACATTACCAGCTAGATCATAAGAAAAGATATTTCCAGGACCAATTTGGGTAAAGTTAGAATAACGTAACCCATAGACTACTTTCCATCTTTTTTTAATTTTTTGCTCATTAGAAATATAAGCAGCAGACTCTAATGAATAGCGATTTTCAATATCGTTTAGCGTAAACCCAATGTCAGAACCAGTTTCAATTTCACCTGGGCGGAAGGTATGATGAATAATATTTCCACCAAAACTCATTGTGTTTTTTGAGTTAATGAAAAAATCGAAATCTTCTTTAATATTAATATCTTGAATTTCGGAACCAATTTGGAAAGTTTCTTCACCAGCCCCAAATTTAATTTTGTAGTTATAATTACTAAAGATCACGGATGTATTTCCAAATAAACGATCACCGTAAAGGTGATTCCATCTAAAGGTACCGGTTGCGTTGCCCCAATCAAACCCGAACTGATCTGCGAAACCAAAATTATCTCTACCGAAATATCCCGATAAGAAGATGCGGTCTTTTTTTCCTAGGCGGTAATTTGCTTTTGCATTCAAATCATAAAAATAGAGGATTGAATTTTGTGCACGTTCATCTTTAGATAATCTCAAAAAGATATCTGCATAAGTTCGACGCGCCGAAACTATGAATGACCCTTTGTCTTTTACAATTGGTGCTTCAATTGTAAGCTTAGAAGAGATCAACCCTAAGCCACCACTCACTGAGAGGCGTTTTGAATTTCCTTCTTTCATTTTGATATCCATTACCGAAGACAATCTCCCTCCAAACTCTGCTGGTGCACCGCCTTTATACAACTTAACATCTTTAAGCGCATCAGAATTAAATACTGAGAAGAACCCCAATAAGTGAGATGCATTGTAAACAGGAGCTTCATCCAATAGAATTAAGTTTTGATCAGCAGAACCACCTCGCACGAAAAAGCCAGCACTCCCCTCTCCAGCTGACTTAACACCAGGAAGGAGTTGTAGGGTTTTAAGAATATCTTTTTCACCAAATAAAACGGGGATATTTTCAATATCCTTCATATTTATTTTATCAACACCCATTTCAGCCGAAGTAATATTTTCATCTAATTTTTCACCGGTTACTGTTACGGTACCGAACACTTTACCCTCCACTGTCATTTCAAGATCATAGGTCTTGTCAGTACTTAAATCCATCTCTAAGGTCACACTTTCATAACCCAGCGATTTAATTGTAACCGTATATGTTCCGGGAGCTATTGAGAGCGAATAAAACCCATAATCATTTGTCAAGGCGCCTACACCAGGCAATTCGGCAACAACCACTCTTGCCCCAATCAAATCCTCACCCGTTTCTTCATCCTTTAAGTTACCACTTAGTGTCACATTACCCTGACCATAAGTAAAAAAGGCAATAAAAACGAAGATTACACTCCAAAGTAATTTCTGCATAATTAATTAGTTATTCATATTTTGTCTTTGACAACAATACAAAGACGATATAGTTTGCAAATTTGTTACATTAATTTCAATGTTTAAATAAAATTCCACGAATTATCTCTTTTTATCAATGAACGGTAATTCCGATATTTTTTTGAGAGACAAGATTTGAATAATAGAGAAAAGAGCGCCTAACCTTGATAAAGTGGTTGGTTTTGTTGATTATAAAATCCTTTTGATAAAACATTATTTAACTTTGAAGTTGTGAAAAGTGCAATTCGGTATTCTTTTATAATTTGGCTAATTTTCTATTTAGTCGTAAGTACTTTAATTTCCCCTACTGGAGATATAGAGGTTGTATTAATTAGGGTGGCGTTATTGGTTGTTCCGCAAATGATCATTTTCTATATTAACATGGTGGTTTTATTACCAAACTACTTTGAAAAGCAGAAATACATCACATTTATTATCCTGCTCGCTTTCGTCTCATGCTCTTTAGCGTTTAGTTTTGGATATTTAGACATCTATATGGACAAGACATTCCCGCTAAGCTTGCACCACTTTAGTCCGCGTGGGTATGGCATTTGTTTAATAGGCAGACTAATGTCATTTGTACCGCCGATTGTAATTGGCGCATTGATTCGAAAATCCATTCTTCTGCAACGTAAAACGGAAGAAAGTATGGAATTGCAGAATAAGATGTTGGCCGCTGAGACAAATGCACTCAAAGCGCAAATAAACCCACACTTCCTGTTCAATACCCTTAATAATATCTATTCATTATCTCAATTCGATAACGATAAAACGGGAGAAGCAATTTTGCAATTGTCAGACATTTTGCGCTATGTGACTTATGAAGGAGATAAAAAGACAGTGCCGATAGCTGCAGAGATTGAACATATAAAGAGTTTTCTAAAACTGCAATTGCTGCGAGACGAAGATGACAGCAACATATATGTTGATATAGCGATTACAGAGAAGAACTTGCAAATAAGTCCATTATTAATGATTCCATTCATTGAAAACAGCTTTAAACATGGAAACCATCACGATAAAGTAAATGGATGGATAAAAATTAAGATTAAGGATGAAGACAGCAAACTCACTTTAATTGTATCGAATAGTTTGAATAGTTTGAATAGTGAAGCCAACAGCACTAAGGACAAGGTGGGTGGTGTAGGCATGGAAAACGTTCGAAAAAGACTCTCATTACTCTATCCAGGCGAACATGATTTGGTGCTAAAAATGGATAAAAAATCGTATTCGTCTATTCTAAAAATAAATTTGAAGAAATGAAATGTATTATAATTGATGATGAGCAATTAGCAAGGAATTTAGTAGAGAGCTACGTCAAAAAAATTCCTTTTTTAGAATTAATAGGATGCTATAAAAGTGGCGTTGATGCGCTAGCTGTTATTGAAGAAACACAAATTGACCTCATCATTACAGATATTCAAATGCCTGATCTTTTGGGTACAGATTTAATAAAAACATTAACGGACAAACCACTGGTTATTTTCACAACTGCGTACCAAGACTATGCAATTGAGGGATTTGAACTAGAGGCAATAGACTATTTACTAAAACCATTTGCCTTTGACCGTTTTTTAAAAGCCGCCAAGAAAGCACATGAACTTTTCGATTTAAGAAAAAATAAAATTGACAGTCCAGAATTCAAGCCCGATTATCTTACTGTTAAAGCGGACCACAAGCTTTATAAAATTCTATATTCAGACATTAAGTACATTGAAGGGATGCGCGAATATGTTTCCTTTCACATATCAACTGGACGAATTACGGCCCTTATGTCTTTAAAGTCCTTAGAAGAGAAACTACCGGCTAAACATTTTATCAGGTGCCACAAATCGTTTATAGTGAATAAAAACCTTGTAAGCGCCCTGGATAGCGGATCATTAATACTGGGAGAAAAAAGTATTCCAATTGGGCAATCCTATAAAGAGAAAGTAATTGAAGCCGTTTTTTAGAAGGAACCGTGCATATCGAAGACCTCAATTTACGGCTCTTGAGCTAAGTTTCTTAAATAATTTAAACCATGTTTCAAGACTAGCTATTAGAAGCAGCGTGAATCAAGAAAAAACCACCTCTAAAATAGGTTCGACTATTTCTTCAAATGCTCATCTAACCAACTGTAGAATTCGCGGTGCCAAAACACACCATTCTGCGGTGAAAGCACCCAGTGATTCTCATCCGGAAACAAAATCATTCGGCTATCGATTCCTTTAATCTGAAGGGTTTGAAAAGCTTCCATTCCTTGATTAAGCGGCACTCTAAAATCTTGCTCACCATGAAAGATCAACATTGAAGTATTCCAATTTTTAGCTAATTTATGTGGAGAATGTTTTTCATAACTAGGCGGCTTGATTGGATTAAAATAGGGTCCACCAATATCTTTATTTGCGAAGAACAATTCTTCAGTAGTACCATACCAGCTTTCTAAATTGTAAAGGCCACAATGCGAAACAAATGTTCTAAAACGATTCTCGTGCATCCCCGCTAAATAATATACGGAATAACCGCCGTAACTCGCACCAACTGCTCCAATTTTAGTTGGATCAATGTATGGTTCTTTCCTCAATTCATCCACAGCTGAAATGTAATCGTCAATTGGTTGTCCACCCCAGTCCCCTGAAATAGCATCATTCCATTCTTGACCGAAACCAGGCAATCCTCTTCTGTTTGGCGCAATAATGATATAATCATTTGCTGCCATCAATTGAAAATTCCAGCGATAAGAGAAAAATTGACTCACAGCACTTTGCGGCCCTCCTTGACAATACAATAAAGCAGGATACTTTTTGTCTTTATCGAAGTTCGGCGGGAAGATGACCCAGACCAATTGCTTTTTACCATCTGTAGTGGTTACCCAACGTTTTTCAATTTTTCCAATCTCTAAATCGTCATAAATTTCTTTGTTGACATCCGTTAATTGCGTTTCTGTGCCTTTTTTAATATCCACGGCGTATATATCTTTTGGATGATTCATGGATTGTTTCCCACCAATTAATTTATCCCCAGCAAATGCGATTGAAGTATAATTGTGCATTCCTTCGGTAATTTGACGAATGGACTTTTTCTTAAAATCATACTCGTACAATTGATACGTGGCTTCTGTCACTGATTTGAAATAAATTTTTTCACCTTTATCATCCCATACATAGCTTGACACGGTAAGGTCAAACTGCTGTGTAATATTAACAGTTAATTGCGTTTCATAATCGTGCACTAATATGTCATTCTTGTCCGACTCAAAGCCGTCTTGTTCCATGCTCAGCCAGGCTATTTTTCCACCATCTTTTGAATAGCTTGGATCTAAATCGTAGCCCGTATGTTTTTTGGTCATATTATTGGTATTCCCCAATAAAACATTGTAGACATATAAATCTGAATTGGTGCTAATGGCATAGGTTAAACCTTCCATTTTTTTGCAGGCATAAACGATATTGTTCCCGTCGGGTGAAATAGTTATTTGCTCCATTCCTCCAAATGGTATTATGGGTGCGTCAAAATTTTCGCCTTTCATAATATCAATTCCCTGACCCTGAAGTTTCCCATCTTTGATTGGCGCAAAGAAAATGTGTGATCGCGTTCCATCATCCCAAGATCCCCAATGACGATACATCAAATCATCAATGACGCGGGCATTAGACTCTGGTAAGTCAGAAGCTATTTCGTTAGCGTTTACACGGTTGAGCTTCACATCCTTAATAAATGCCACTTTTTTACTGTCCGGAAAATATTTAAACCCGTTAATCCCTCCTGCTCCATTATAGGATAAACGGCTTAATCCCGAACCATCAGGATTAATTTCAAAAATGGAAGTTTCTGAACCATCATCAGGTTGCGCTAAAAAGCCGATTTTCTTCCCGTCAGGTCGCCATTGTGCGTCAAATTCACTTCCGGGTCTATTTGTAATTTGTTTTGGTGTCCCTCCGTTTACTGGAACAACGAACAGTTCACTACTTCCTCCATTTTTCTCTAAATCGTAAGTTTTTAAACTGAACAATACTTGTTCACCGTCAGGAGAAACTTGGATATTTCCAACGCGTTTTAATTTCCACAACAATTCTGGAGTCATTCTATTTTGAGAAAATCCTGAAACGGAAAGAATGAATGTGATGAGAACAATTACTATTTTTTTCATATTATTATTTAATTATGCGAGCTATTAAAAATCTGCTTGGCAAATAAGCTGCCAAAGTACCGAATGTCATTGTAATTCCTAAAATTAAAAATAAGTCACCCCATTTTAATATTATTGGAAAAAATTCTTCAACGCTATTATTCATAGCTATGAGCCCAAATTCCTGCTGAAGACAGCAAACACCGTACCCAAGTCCTAATCCTATTAACAATCCAATGAAATTAATCAAGAGTCCTTCAAAAAAGAAAATGCGCCTTAACTGAATGGGTTTTGCTCCTAAAGCGTGCAGAGTTTTCATATTTTCTTTTTTCTCAATCACCAACATTGTGATTGAAGCAACCATGTTAAACGTGGCTAAAAAGAAAATAAATCCTAACAAAAGGGTTGTAATCCATTTTTCACTTTGGCTCGTTTCGTAGATTAGTTGGTTTTGCTCAAAACTTGTTTTCACTTGAAAACTTCCGCCCAACATTAATTCTAGTTCGGCCTTTTTTTGATCTAAATCTGTCCCTTCTGCAAAGTCAATTTCAACTTGGGTAATTTCGTCTTTATAGTTAAATATTTCCGCAGCATAATCAAGCGGTACGATTAAGTATTCTTGATCGACTTCATTATTATAGCTAAAAACACCGACAATTGGAATTTGCGAAGTGGTAAAGACATCAATGTTTTTAAGTTGGTTGCGACTAATTTTCTCGTCTTTATTGGGCGAATAGATTGTGAAATATTCGTATTGCCCTTGATACTGATAGATGTAACCATCTAAATTTTCAATGGCGCCACCACCAATTAAGGCAAAGGGACCATATTCATCTTGAATGATTCCGCGACCATCCAACAAATGCTCGTCCATTTCGCTCATCTCTAAAAAGGGCTGATCAACTCCTTTTATGGTTCCAATTATGAAGTTGTCTAAATTCTTAACAATAGCGATTTCTTCAATTACCTCAGAATAATTGATGACGCCATCCATTTCGTAAACTTGCGTTGGAATAAAATTGCGGTCAAAGGTTTTTGTTTGTTTTGAAGAAATTTCAATGTCCGACTCAAAAGAACTAAACATTCTTAAAACCAACCCCTCAATTCCGTTAAAACCAGAAAGGATAATGACCATAGCGGCGGTCGAAATCATAATTCCAACTATCGAAACACCTGAAATAATATTGATTACGTTTTGTGTTTTCTTAGAAAACAAATAACGTCGCGCTATATAAAAAGAGGAATTCACCCTAAATTATTCCCCCAAAAGTTTATCAATTTCCTCGGCATAACTAATACTGTCGTCAATATAAAAACTCAAATCAGGAATTCTTCTCAGGCTTTTACCTAACCTTTTTCCCATTTCATATCGAATAGAATCTTTATGCGTTTTAATACTTTTATAGACAGCTTGCACATCTGAATGCCCAAAAACACTGACATAAGCCTTTAAATAAGACATATCTGGAACCATACGCACTTCAGTCACTGAAACCATTGCTCCTAAGCACACTGTGCGCGCATTCTCTCTAAAATAATTCCCCAATTCAGCCTGAATTACAGCTTGTACCTTTTTCTGTCTTATTGAACTCATGCTGTAAAAGTAGTAAATGTTACTAGTCTTTAGCGGCTAGTCGTTAGTATTTAGTCATTTCTTACGTTTAGTGTGATGTGCTGAGTTATAACCTTCACTCTTGTTTCGGATATTAAAATGTACTAAAATTTAACAGTAGTTGGTTTTGGGTCTCTCATTATTCTAATTCAGGGCTGATTACCAATTAAAAATGCGGTTTGGATAAAACATTTCCGGTTTTTTATCGTTATTCAAAATTCAAAGCTACTTTTGTCCCCTGTGAAAGGAATTGTACAAATTTTTAAACTTACGTTTATCTATAAGAGAACGACATTTATTGTCATTCTTAGCAACCTCCTATTTGTAATATTCAACTTACTTTCATTAATACTTTTCATTCCTTTTTTAAAGATCATTTTTGCAAAACCAGTTGAGAGTGAAGAAGTTGTAACTGTTGTTAAACCTGTTTGGGAAGCACGGGAGAATATCCTCAATTATTTTGGCGATTATTTTGAATTTCTTCAGAATGAATTTGTGATTACAAATGGTAAAGAAGGTGCTTTATATTTTGTTTGCATTTCCGTGCTCATTGCATTTTTTCTGAAAAACCTATTCCGCTACAGCGCTGTATACCATCAATCTTTTTTGAGAATGGCCGTAGTGCGTGATTTGCGTAAAAAACTATTCAATCGTGCCATGCACCTCCCGCTTTCATTTTATTCCGAAGAGAAAAAAGGTAATTTATTGACACGACTAACGGCTGATTTAAACGAAGTAGAAATTGCCGTAGTATCTACATTAGAATTGGTATTTCGAGAACCACTAGCCATTGCTGTTAACCTCACCATACTATTTTATCTCAGTGTTGAACTCACAACATTCTCACTCATACTTTTACCCATTAGTGCATTAGTTATTTCACGTATTCGTAAAAGTTTAAAACGAACTTCGCAAAAAGGCCAAGAACAAATGAGCGACTTGGTTTCAAACATTGAAGAGAGCTTAGGTGGAATTAGAGTTATAAAAGCATTTACTGCTGAAAAAATTGCTGTGGATCGCTTTTCGAATAAAAATAAGCACCACCAAAATCTAATTACGCGCACATTTCGAAAAAAAGATTTAGCGTCTCCTTTAAATGAAGTATTTGGTGCTGGTGTTTTAATTGCCATAGTTTGGTGGGGTGGTAAGCTGGTACTAGCAGATGAAGGCGGTATGAGCGGCGAACAATTCATTGCGTTTATTGTAATTTTCTCTCAATTTTTAAGACCAATAAGTTCCATATCAAGCGCATTAACTTATTTGAAAAAAGCCGAAGTTTCCTTAGAACGTGTGAATGAAATTATCGATCTTACGGACCCTATAAAAGACACCGAAAACCCAGTACAAAAAACTGCTTTGGATAGCGAAATTTCATTTAATAAAGTTGGGTTTTCATATGATGAAGAACCCATTTTAAAAGACATTTCTTTTAAACTAGAAAAAGGAAAAACCGTTGCATTGGTTGGAGAATCAGGAAGCGGAAAATCAACGCTATCGGATTTAATTCCGAGATTTCATGATGTGACACAAGGTGAGATTTTAATAGACAACGTAAATATTAGAGCTTTGCTAAAAAAGGATTTGCGTAAACTCATTAGTGTAGTGACACAAGAGTCTATTTTATTCAACGATAGTGTTAGAAATAACATCTCCTTTGGAATTCCAGATGCGACTGAAGAAGAAATTATAAATGCCGCGAAAGTAGCCAACGCACACGAATTTATTACGCAGCTTGAAAATGGATACGACACGATTATTGGCGACCGCGGTAACAAACTATCAGGCGGGCAAAAACAACGAGTGAGTATTGCTAGAGCAGTGTTATCTGAAGCGCCAATAATGATTTTGGATGAAGCTACTTCGGCTTTGGATACAGAATCTGAAAAATTAGTGCAAGACGCCTTGGAGAATTTAATGCAGAACAGAACTTCCTTGATTATTGCCCACCGCTTGAGCACTATT
Organism: uncultured Crocinitomix sp.; assembly: GCA_905478225.1. Taxonomy (GTDB): domain Bacteria; phylum Bacteroidota; class Bacteroidia; order Flavobacteriales_D; family Crocinitomicaceae; genus Crocinitomix. Next base: position 7,528 of record CAJQHR010000038.1, on the reverse strand, counting down.
CGTCATGCCGATTTAATTCTTGTATTAAAGAATGGTGAAGTTGTTGAACGCGGAAATCACAGTGAATTAATAGCCGCAAAAGGTTATTATAAATCACTTTGTGATATTCAGCAGGTCATCTAATTTTTCTGACTTTAAATTAAGACGTCGGGGTTTCTCAAGCTATTTCTCCTCTTTTAACCCGGCAGATTTGGGCAGTCAATCAGAAGGGCTTATTGAGACTGCCCTATACGAGAGTTTATTGAATTCTAAGACCTCCGCAACTCACAAAAAATCGAAACAAGGGAAAACCATCACACAACGGGATATTCGCAGAATGCGGTCAAATAGTTAGGGGCCGTTGGTTTGCGGCTATCTTAAATCCTTCTTTATTAATGTATGGAATATTAGTACACACGCCAAGCATTTTTTTAAAATAAATTGGAATTTTTCGACGAATACATGGTTTTAAATCGACTGACACCAAAAATCAGAAGAGGTTTTTCAAATACCTTTTTTATTAATCAATCATTCCAATAGGTAACTTTAGCTAAAATACTTTGCTTTTAAAAAGATTAGACTTAACTTTGTGACAGTTCTTAATTTATTAATGTACTTATAAAGAAAGGTGGAGGGACCGGCCCTTTGAAACCTTGGCAACCTAACTCATTGAGATGAGGATAAGGTGCCAATTCCAGTTTAGCAGATTTGTGCTTAAACGCTATAAGATTTCAACATTCGCTTTAAAACGAATTTCCGGTCACACTACTTTTCATTCAGATTATGGATGGAATTAGAGAAATATTAAAAAAAAGAGTCCTTGTTTTAGATGGCGCCATGGGAACCATGATTCAGCGTTACAAACTAGAAGAGGAAGACTTTCGCAGAGGATGGTTTGAGGATCACCCCAATTCTTTGAAAGGAAACAATGACCTATTGTCATTAACTCGCCCGGACATTATCAAAGCGATACACGCCGAGTATTTAGAAGTGGGCGCGGATATTATTGAAACCAATACGTTTAGTGGAACCACTATTGCTCAAGCCGATTATGACCTGGAGCGTGCAGCCTACGATATTAATTTCCACGGCGCCAAACTGGCTAAAGAAGTGTGTGAAGAATTCACGGCTAAAAATCCGAACAAACCAAGATTCGTTGCAGGCTCCATTGGACCAACAAATGTCACCTTATCACTTTCACCTGATGTAAATGACCCGGGATTCAGAAACACAACTTTTGATAAAATGGTTGTAGCATACTCCGAGCAAGTAAAAGGATTAATAGAAGGAGGCGCTGACCTACTTTTAGTTGAAACGATTTTTGATACGTTAAATGCTAAAGCGGCACTTTTCGCTATTGAAGATGTTCAAAATGAATTGGGTACTGATTTACCCATCATGGTTTCTGGCACAATTACGGATGCTAGTGGTAGAACTTTATCTGGTCAAACAACCGAAGCCTTTCTAGTTTCTGTTCAACACGCGAACTTATTGAGTATTGGATTAAATTGTGCTTTAGGAGCAAGCGCTCTGCGACCGTACCTTCAAATTTTAAAGAATAAAGCCCCGTTTTTCACGAGTGCCCATCCAAATGCTGGCTTGCCAAATGAAATGGGTGAATATGACGAAACACCTGAAATAATGGCGGATCAAATCAAGACTTTTTTAGATGAAGGCTTGGTAAATATTGTAGGAGGATGTTGCGGAACTACTCCTGATCACATCAAAGCAATGGCAGATTTAGCTGCCAACTATTCCGCATAAAACAAAAACATAGTATTCATTATAAACAAAAAAAATGCCAAAACTGTACAAAGAGATCGATAGTTCAATCTTAATCGCTCTGCCAAATCCAACCAAGGAAGCTTACGAAATTAAAATTAAAATTCCTGAATTCACTTTTTTAGGTGTTCAAGAACAACCTGATTTTGCAGCGATCTATATTACATTTTATCCAAAAGGTAAAATTATGGAGTTGAAATCATTGAAACAATACTCTTATCACTTGCGTGACATTGTTGTATCTTATGAAAGGTTGATCAATATGTTTTATGATCACTTGATGGAAGTTTATGAGCCAGAAAGGTTGAGATTAATGATGATCTGTAATCCAAGAGGAGGGATTAGTTCAAAATTAACGATTGATTCAGATTGGGAAGCAAGAGGAGGAAAAGAAAAGTTCAAAGATTGGGCAAGTCAAAGTGGGGATGACAATTGGAGTGTAGTCATGTAATGTTGGCTTCGCAAACAGATTATAGATCGCTATAAAATTAGGTGATTAATATTTTGAACGCTTCTTGAAAACACTGCCCCGATTGTTATCGGGACTATGGACTAATTACTAGAAAACTGAGATAACAATGAGTTTACATCCTGATTACAAAGGTAACCATCACTACAAATGGGAGCATCTTCCAAATATGAAATTGAGTGGGCTTGAACCTTTAGAGGTTACACATGAGACTAATTTTATAAATATTGGTGAACGTACCAATGTTGCTGGATCTCGAAAATTTCTTCGACTCATAATGAATGATGAATTTGACGAAGCACTTTCAGTTGCGCGCGACCAAGTAGAAGGTGGTGCACAAATCATTGACATTAATATGGATGATGGTTTGATTGATGGAAAAGAGGCCATGGTTAAATTTCTCAATTTAATCGCTTCTGAACCAGATATCTCTCGGGTTCCTATTATGATTGACTCTTCAAAATGGGAAATTGTTGAGGCAGGACTACAATGTGTTCAAGGCAAGTGCATAGTCAACTCAATTAGCTTAAAAGAAGGAAAGGCAAAATTTGTTTCCGAAGCGAAAAAAATTCGCCAATATGGCGCTGCGGTTGTAGTTATGGCCTTTGACGAATTGGGGCAGGCAGATACCTATCAGCGAAGAATCCAAATCTGTGAAGAATCATACCGAATTTTAGTCAACGAAGTGGGATTTCCACCACAGGACATTATTTTTGATCCGAACGTTTTTCCAGTAGCGACAGGAATGGATGAACACCGCAGAAACGCCATTGATTTTTTCTTGGCAACACGGTGGATTCGCGAAAACCTTCCTGGAGCTCATGTAAGTGGAGGAATTAGTAATGTTTCATTTTCATTTAGAGGAAACAATAAAGTGCGTGAGGCTATGCACTCTGCTTTTCTTTATCACGCAATTAATGAAGGATTAGACATGGGAATTGTCAATCCTGCTATGTTAGAAATCTATGATGACATTCCAACTGATTTATTGAATCATGTGGAGGATGTTCTTTTAGACCGCCGAGAAGATGCTACCGAACGCTTATTAGAATTTGCCGAAACGGTATCAGGCAGTGGTAAAGTGAGAGTGGTTAATTTAGAGTGGCGCGAAGGAACTTTACAAGAACGACTCACACATTCATTGGTAAAAGGAGTCGCCGATTTTATCTTGGAAGATGTAGAAGAAGCGCGCCAAATAGTGGATGAACCAATTGAAGTGATTGAAGGTTATTTAATGAACGGAATGAACGTTGTTGGCGACCTTTTTGGAGCCGGAAAAATGTTCTTACCACAGGTCGTAAAATCCGCCCGAGTCATGAAAAAAGCTGTGGCCTACCTCCTTCCTTATATCGAAGCCTCTAAAACAGACAATCGGTCTAAAGGAAAAGTACTCATGGCAACTGTTAAAGGAGATGTGCATGACATTGGCAAAAACATTGTTGCCGTAGTTTTAGGATGCAACAATTACGATATTATTGATTTGGGTGTAATGGTTCCTGCTAATAAAATATTAGAAGCGGCTAAAGAACATCAAGTAGATGTGATCGGTTTAAGTGGTTTAATTACGCCCTCTTTAGATGAGATGGCGCATGTGGCCAAAGAAATGGAACTTTTGGGTATGGATTTACCTTTACTAATTGGTGGCGCAACTACTTCTAAAGTTCATACGGCGGTTAAAATTGATCAACATTATACAAAAGGACAAACCATTCATGTTTTGGATGCTTCACGATCTGTTACGGTTGTGAGTGATTTATTGGGTGATAAAAAAGATGCATTTGTCGATAATATTAAAGACGAATACGAGACGGTCAGAAAAAATTACGCTAAGAAAAAGGGATTTAAAAAGTTCTTATCCCTTGCAGAAGCGCGCCAGAACAAATTCAATATCGACTGGAATACTTCAGAAATTGCCAAACCCAAATTAAATGGCATTGAGCAATTAAACGATTATGATTTGAATGAGTTGCGTGAATATATTGATTGGACACCGTTTTTCCACACGTGGGAACTTCGTGGGAAATATCCCGCTATTTTAGAGCATGAAGCCATGGGCGAAGAAGCCACAAAACTTTATCGTGAAGCAAATGCCATGTTGGATACAATTATTTCAGAAAAATGGCTTACTGCCAAAGCTAGTGTTGGAATTTGGCCAGCGAACTCTGTGAATGATGACGACATTGAGATTTACACGAATGAGAATCGAGACACTGTTTTGCATACGCAATTTGGAATGCGCCAGCAATTGAAAAAAGCGAAAGCGGCAAACAATGTTTGTGTGGCAGATTTTATTGCACCAAAAGAAAGTGGTATTAAAGATTATATCGGTGGATTTGTAGTAACAACAGGATTAGGCATTGAAAAGAAGGTGGCTGAATTTGAAGCTGACCATGATGATTATAACTCGATTCTGCTGAAAGCATTAGCGGACAGACTGGCTGAAGCGTTTGCTGAACGACTTCATGAAATAGTACGTCAGTCCTACTGGGGCTATGAAGAAACTGCTCTTGAAAAGGCTGAACTAATCAAAGAAAAATACCGTGGCATACGACCTGCGCCAGGATATCCTGCAAACCCTGACCATACCGAAAAGCCTGGTTTATTCAAGATTCTAAACGCCGAGAAACTAACGGGCGTTTCATTAACTGAATCCATGGCAATGTATCCAACAGCTTCTGTTAGTGGTTGGTATTTCGCAAATCCTGAAGCGCATTATTTTGGTGTTGGAAAAGTAAAAACCGATCAAGCAGAACGTTTGGCTGATGCGAAGGGAATAGAACTTGAACGTATGAAACAATGGCTCAGTAGTAATTTGGATGAATAAGTTTGCTATTACAGTATTGAGTTTTTAGAATTGTCTTGTGTTGTAAATGAAGTAGTGAGTGATGCGTTTCGGATGAAAGGAGACTCTTCTAAAGATTTTCGCCAAAAGGCTTTTTTATCCCTTCATTTTGAAGAAATTTCGTGATTTCTTTCATTTGTGAAATCGACCATTTTGCATAAGAGAGTTGATTCATCACAACTTTATCGTTCTCTAAAAAATCGAACCCTTTATATTTAAACCACCAACTCCCGATATAGAGTCTGTAGGTTAAGTCTTCACGCCGAATGACAATTGATTTTGATTCATTAAAATCTAAATAGTCAATTTTGAGAAGGTCCTCTTCTAACTCTAACAGCGTTACAAATCGCCTGCCGACAAACAATATCAGAAACAGTATCAATAAAATATTCACCGAAAGAAGAAGTGAGATTATAAAAAAGAAATTTCTCCAATCCTGAGTGGGCAATATCTTTACGAATATAATGGTCATGATTAGGGCTATAAATCACCATAAAAAGTAATGCTTCGGCAGCGTTCTAAAGCAACGCTTTAAATAACACTCAGATTCATATAAGGTAGAGTCGTTTTTCCACATATATTCTTGCTTCCAACTGTCTGGGTCAGGATCATCCTTCAACTCAATTACCGAGCTGAGTACGCGCAAAAAATCACTTTTATTTCTGCACTTTGTGCGTAATTCCCCCCCACCCCCTACTTCATGGTAGATGATTTGTTAATAATAAACGCCACCTTTAAAATCTTGCTCCCACTCTGTTCTGCCACAATAGTCGTCAACAAGTATTATTATTCGTTCATCTAATGAATCGAGGGTTAGAATTAAATATTCATAAACACCTACATACGCCTTTTCTTTCAATTTTAAAAACTGATCAGAAGGTGGCGGTAAACAAATGGATTGCTGTTGTGTATTGGCTGTATCCCTTTTATCTTTTGGGAGAATTGGAGTTGGCACATATTCTATGATTTCACCATCTAATTCTAGAGACTCATCTATACTTGTTCCCGCATAACCAGTCAATAATAATAGCGGAACAATCCATTTAAACATACCTAAAGATAGTTCCCAATTAATCATTCAAACAAAACAACGGCAACATTGCAGTTCTCAATTATTATTAGAGGTCAGATGTTAAAGATTTGACGATTTTCACCCTCTCTCTTCAATAAAAAAGGTTAATTATAAGCCTTAATTATTGATTTCTATATCTGTCTACCAAATGTAAAAAATATTTAACCCGCTCAATATCAGTTATTTAATTTGATTTGACTATTTTGTGGGAAATTTCTGGTATTTACAATATTTAGTATAAGTCCGTAGTTTGTATTAAACAAAATCCAGAAAATATGAGGGCTTTTAAAAAAATCATCCTGTTAACATTTGCAAGTCTATTCATTTTCACATCATGTAAAAAAGAAGGAACAGCAAATCTAGAATTGCGATTACAAAACCTACCGCATTCAGACTATGAAGGTTGGATAATTGTAGATAATAAGCCAATTTCAATAGGGCAATTTACTGGAAATCAATTTGACTTAGAGGATGGAGGTGCAGAAGTCATGTCATTTGATGTAGACAAGAAATTATTAAAAGCCGCGACTTCATTTATGATTACTGTCGAAAATCCATACGACAACAATCCCTACCCAAGCGATTACAAGTTTTTGGGAGGAGATTTTGAGGGAGACAATCTAACGCTTTCGACTAATCATCCGAATGGAATTGGAATAGACTTATCTCTGGTGGATGGCGCCTATTGGATTGCCACTCCTACAGACAATTCACTTGAAATAGACGAAAAGGCTGGGGTTTGGTTTTACTATCCTGGAGGAATGGATGAACCCACTTTATATTTGCCTGAATTGGATAATAACTGGACGTATGAAGCAAGTGTTTCTAACTGTAGTCTGATATTACCAATTGGTAAGTTTGATAAAGTGAGGGGAGCAGATGATCGAAACAATTTTGGAGATCACGATTTTGCACCCGGATTCCCAGGAGAAGATTTTATTAGAAGTATAGACGAACATTTTTCCCAGAATTACAGCTTTCCGATTGATCTGAGTTCATTTTATCTCCGAATTACCATTTCCCCTAAAATGGGAGATCAAATGGGGAATTTCCTTACCATTCTAACTTCTGAAATTTCAGAAAACATGGAAGCGCATGGCATCTATCCCATGGAAAACAAACCTGCATCTGCATTTGAATTTGGATCGGTTACACGAAACTAATTACACATCTTACATAGTCGATTAATTGAGTCGAAATACCCGATTTAACGCGAATAAAGTCCGCCTTTGTTTAAACAATCTAACGATTTAACTGTTATCAAGTCAGTAATATAAGTAATGGAAAAAACATCCTATTTTTGGTTTAGACGCGATCTTCGGTTAAATGATAATACGGGCTTGAATGCCGCATTGCAGCAGCGCAAAAATGTTCAGCCCATTTT
>CAJQHR010000037.1 GCA_905478225.1 uncultured Crocinitomix sp. | reverse complement strand
GTGAATTATGGGCCTCTGGAGATTTACCTCAAAAGAAGAAAATACAAAGTTTAGTGTTTCCATCCGGAATAGGTTACGACAAGTTAAAAGGCAAAGTTCAAACCAAAAGAGTAAATTCTATTTTCTCTTCAATCCCTTTATTATCAAAGGATTTAGCAAAAATAAAAAGCGGAGAACCAGTTAATTTTAACCAATTCTCCGCTAGAGTGACCTCGCCAGGATTCAAACCTGGAACCTCCTGAGCCGTAATCAGGTACTCTATTCAGTTGAGCTACGAAGCCATTATTGTGGTGCAAAATTAAACTATTTTTTTTAATTCTGCCTAATATATTTTAAATCTTATTTGATTTATTTTCTAGTGTATTTTAGCATCTATTCCGCGCTCACTCAATGCACGGCGCATTGGTAGTAATGAATCCATTCCTCCTTCTTTCACCGCACACTTTCCGTTGTAGTGAATAATCCACGTACATTGCTCTGCTTGAATCACTTCATGCTTACAAACTTTCACTAATGACTCTATCACATGATCGAATGAATTGAAATCATCATTATAAATAATGAGATTTTTACCATTATCGGTCTTTGCTTTTGCCCCTACTTTTTCTTCTAATTCAACTTCAGTACTCATCTTTTAATTTTTATTCTCCTAATATTTCTATTGCCTTTTCGATCGAAATCTCATCATATTTATGGTATGCTAAAATTATCGCTCTGTCAAATCCTTTTTCAATTAAACGCTTTTTTGTTTCTTCCGCCTCTTCGTATGTGCTAATACTTCTTGTTACAAAAATCGTTTCATCATTTATGGTTTCTTCCTTCTTAATGTTCTCTTCTTCTTCATGCAAAAGTAATAAGTTCGTGAAATCTGTCGGCACTTTATCCTCAAACTCCCCTAATTTTATTGTAAAATATACGGCTTCTTTTCGATAAATGAAAGAATTTGCGCTAACTCCTTCTATGCCATCATACGGGTTTAGCTCTTCAATTTCTTCCTCTTTGCGGATTTTTTCTCCCTCTTCAAAAGGAATAACATCATACTTGTAGTAAGTTACAATGTCCATATCTTGAATACCTAAATCTGCGAATTCTGTCAAGCGATCAATCATTTCCCCATAGGAATCTAGCTTACTTGAAATCAAGCAAGTTTTCCCGTCTTGATCCACCTCTGTTTCAAAAATATCATCTCCTTGCAATAATAATGTCGCATATTCACCTGGAATAGCATCATCATATTTGCCGACCAAAATTCTGTAATGGAGGCCTTCCTTATAAAATTGCTCTTTTTCAGGAGTACCCGCATTGTCAGGCCCTTGATTATCTGAGTTCGTATTTTCACTACTCCCTGCTAAAGCACTTGCACCATCACGTATTAATATTTGTAAGGCTTCATCAGATGTAATCCGTTCTCCATCAAAATATGCAGTCACGAACGCATCTGTTATTCCAATTCCTACAACCTCATCCTTTCTTATTGTTGCAGCTTGTTCAGAAGTATATATGCCTGTTGAATAACGCACAAATCCACCTTCTGTTCGTTGACTGTTCAAGGGTTGAATGTTGAATAATGCACTGTTCTGAACTGGTTTTGAGTAAACCCCAATCTGCACTGTATAGAATAAACCTTTAATTATTTCAACTTGATTTGCGTCAGCTGCATTTGTTACGGAAGTGTAATAATCAACCAAATCTTGCTCCTCAGGTGTTGTTGGCGTTGTGTTAATTGCATCACTTTGATCCGTATTGTCCGTGGTGTTGACGAATGTATTCGTATTATCTGTAGTGTTCGTGTTATCAGTTGTATTGGTATTGTCCGCTGTATTCGTGTTATTGGTTGTATTCGTATTGTCTGGCGTATTCGTATTGTCGGCTGTATTGGTGTTGTCAGTATCGTTTGTATTATCAATTGTAATATTATTATTTTGGTCTTGTACATCTGCACCACCACACTCAATTATGCCTTGTTCTATCAATCGCGCACGATCAACTGTAATTCTTTCACCATTGCAATATACCACCACAAAAGCATCACTATATCCAATGGAATTTACTTTTCCTTTGGCGTCATTGGCAGGATCAAATGTTGTGAAATAACCTACCATATATCTCGTAATTCCATTGTTCAGCTTTTCACCTGAAATTGGCGCAAATTCCTTGAAATGATCTTGTGGTAATGCGTTTCTAAATGCCCCAACTTGAACTTTATAAACTAAACCTGATGGTGGTTTTTGCCCTACTGGAATTGGATCAGAATCAGAATAAACCGCTGCATCAGTGGTTCTGAAAATATCATTTTCAATATTGTCTGGAATATCAAAATCGGCGTTAACCACCACAACTTTTTCAATAGGGGTGACATCACGTTGTTCTAAAGCCATGATATTATCCTGAGCTGATTCTGACTGATTATTTAAAATAGCTCTTGCATTATCATAGTTGGTTAAAGCTTGATCTCTTAATCGCTTTTGTTCTGTTAATAAGGTATCAATTTTATCTTTATCGCTCACAAATTCTGGATCTTCATCTAGAACGTCCTGTGGATCTTTTTTGGTGGCGTCAACTCCTTTTCTAAATCTTCTAACTCGTGTATTTTTAATTTCTTCAATTTGATTGTTAATCTCTTCTGCTGCAGCTAATTTCTCATCACCCGCATTCTTTTCATTGTAATAATTTTCATAAATATCAGATGTGGCGATTGCTTCAGTGGTTTCATCATCTACAATAGTTTCCACTTCAGCGATTGTGTTTTCTAAAATATTATCCTCTTGGACTTTCAGGTCTTCAGCAGCGGTTTCAACGTCATTCGCCTCTCCATTCAAAAAGTCGGCCTTAACCTCCATTGCTTCGGCTTGCGCCAACACACCATTCTGGTCTTTTTTCTTAACTGTTGCACTACTATCTCGTAATGCTGCAGCGCGATCATAGTATTCGTTTGCTTTTTCTCTTAACGCAGCGACCTCGTCAAATTTTTGAGTAGACTTTCTTTCATTTACGTTTTCAGGAACTGATGTAATCACAACATCCTCATCAGAATTTATGTTTAACACACGCCCTGATCTAAAGATTCGCTTGGATTCTTCAATCAAATTTTTCGCCTCATCCTCTAATTGATAGGCTTCCTTTAATTTATCATTAGCAATGATCGCATCTTTTTCGTTGGACGCTTCATCACGCAGTTTTTTGGCTTGATTCAGTTTTTGATCCGCAACGATTAAGTTTTCTTCGGCTTGAACAAGGTCCGCCTCAAAGCCATTATTGCTCGCTTCTGGCGCTGAAGTTGTCAAAGTTCTATCCTCTTGCAAATCGTTTAGTGAGGCGGTCGTTTCAGACTTGTTGGCATCTTCTAAACCTTCGATCACTTCATTTTCTAACTTGGCTTTGGTTTCATTAATCTTATCAATACTTTTCTGAATCTTCGCTTTTTCCTTGTCTGTTTCGGCACTGTTTATTTGCTCATTTAATTCATTCAACTCGGTGTTCAATTCTTTAATTTCATTCAGTTCTTTATCGTATTCAGACACTGCGTTTTGTGCTTCTGTCGAATTAAAATCGGAAGCTTGGATGTCTGCAACGTCTGCCTCATTACCAACCAATTCATCAATTTGTTCTTGATTCCGTGCAATTTCATTTCGCTTGGATTCTTTCAATTCTTCTAACTTATCAATCTCCTCGTTATAGGTATACCCGTTGGTTGGATCTTCTTCCCACTCTTCCTGGACATCATAAATTTTACTTTCAACTGAATTAAGCAGTTCTTTATTTAGCGCATTTTTTTGCTCCAACTTCTCAAGTTCTGAACCATTACCATTTTCAATCGCGGCCATGCGTTCATCAAACTCAGGAATCAATGCGCCTATTGAAATTGTTGGGCGATCAAGATCGTTTCCTCCCAACTGAGCAATTTGATCTTTATTAATATTGATTGAATTTTGTGTTGAACGCTTTATGTCATCAAGTTTAGCAATGTCTTCATTAATAGCCGCTGCGTTCGTGGGATTTTCTTCTTTTTCTTGATTCAATTCGGCAATAAGCGTCTCGGTCAAATCAATCAATTCTTGGTGAAGTTGATTTTTACGCTCCATTTTCTCAATATCTGTTCCACTACCATTTTTAATATCCGTTAATTGCGATTCATAATCAGTCATTAAGTTTCCAATACTTATCGGAGGTCGAGCTGCAACAACACCCGGGTCTGCATTTGCAATTGCGGTCTCATTTGTATCAATTTTATCAAGTTTCGATTGGCGTATTGCTTCTAGTTCAGCAATTTCATTATTAATCGTTTCTGAAAAATCAGGATTTTCACCACGCTCAGTTTCGAGCAGCGCAATCTTATAGTCGATTCCTGCAATTAGCATCTTATGTAAATTATTCTCCTCTGTTAATTTGTCTTTTGTTGGTTTGTTTGAATTGGCAATGTCCGCAAGGTCTTGTTCATATGATGGCATTAAAGTGCCAACTGATATTGATGGACGATTCAAAGCAACATCTGCATTGTAAAGGTTTGTTCTACTCACCTCAATTTGATCCTGAGCATCATCTTTTAATGCTTCAAGTGTTGTTTTTCGCCCTGTCAGTTCTTCAACTTCATCCGGATTCGCAGCAATTAAATTATCGACTACCTCTAGCTCGTCATCTATCAATTCAATTAACTCTTCATGTAAGGCAATTCGCTCATTTTCTTTTTCAACTTCGTCTCTCGATTCATTTATCTCAGTCAGGCGTTCATCATAACCTTCCATTATATCAGTGTTCGACGGACTGCTATTGATATCTGCCAATTCCGTTGGCCCAAGAAGCGGTTGCTCTTTATTTGATTTCACCTGTTTGCGCAAAGCTTCTAGGTCTTCTCGTTCATTAAAATAAGCCACATTATCAGGGTCCTGGCTAATTAAGGCTTCAAGGTCGTCAAGGCGTTTGTCAATTTGATCTATTGTTGTTTCATTCAAGACCTCAATAGCTTTCTGGCGATTTGAAGGGTCATCAATTTTATTAATCCGATCAATTTCGCTCTGATATTCAGGATATGCTTTATGAACTAATTCACGATCTGCATAAACTGGCGCAACTGGTTTATTTTTAGCTAGCCAATCGTTGTTCTTGTAAATCGTCTTATTATAATCGCGATCAATATCATGCAGGGCATCCTGGCGTTTTTCCAATATTTTATTGTCCGGATTTTTCTCTGCCAACTTATCCAATTGTCCCAATTCATTGCGAGCGGCATCCGTCAGCTCATTGTATAATTTATTTTCGGCTTGCTTGCGTTGATAGTCATCCTTAATTCCGTCCACAACTTTTTTACGACTGTCATAACTTTTAATCAAGTCGTTTAAATTAACCTCGGCAGACAGCTCATCCACATTTAGCGGAGTTGGTTCAACCAATGGTTGATCTTTATTCTGTCCAATTTTATCCACTAACTCTTCCAAATAAACCAATTCTTCTTTAGCACGTTTATTATCAGGTTCTGACGATATTATCGCCTGTAGTTCTTGAATTCTTTCATTGGATTTTTCTAGAATGACTTCATTCAAATCGGCAATAGCGGAATTACGTTCTTCATCATCTACAATTTCAAATGCCTCATCAATTTTTCTTTGATAATTAGGGTCTAAACTCGATAAAAGCTCATCCTTATTGAATGCTGTATCCTCATTATTCTCAACAATCCATACCTCGTCTCTTTCAATATTTGCTCTAATGTCTCTTTCTAAAATATCAAGATTTTTGAGGCGCTTTTGTACATTCTTCGCTTTAGGATCATCCGCAAGTACATCTTCTAATCGTTTCCGTTCTTCGGCAATTTCATCTATCAATTCATAGTTTAAGTCAACTGCAGCTTTACGTCGATCTCCCTCATTCACAATCTCGTCTAACTGTTGCTTACGTTTGGTATAATTTGGAACAATATCGTCTTGATTAATTTCAGGTTTAATCGTTGCCGGATCATCCTCAACAACAACCCACTCTGCTTCTTTTTCTGCTCGCAATCTTTCTAAACGATCAATTTCTTCTTGAATTTGTTTTTGTCTCGCTTCAGATGCTTTCAGTTTTTCTTGTCTTAATCGTTCTGCTTCTTTATCAACAGCTTCATTCCAATCTTCTAAAGAATAGCCACTTGTTTCCTCATTATTTGCATACAAGTCAATGTTAAATGCAGACACATTATTTTCTTCAAGCACTGCATCAACAAGGGCTAAACTCTCTTCTAAATCATTCGATTGAACTTTTTGAGTGATGTCTCTTTTTTCGTTATCTGTTAGTGGATTTTCATAATCAGAATTTGAATAATCATCCTTTAATACTAAGGCGGCAGCAATACCATCCCTAACTGATTGATTTTCTTTTAATGCGGCATCTAATTCCTTTGATTTATTCGAAATGTTACTTTCAAGCATGTCAATCTCAGAAATATTCTCATCAATTTTTCGCTGAATGTCATCAATTACTTTTTTCTTTTTCTCCGTTTTCAATTGCCCCTCTAAACGTTTATTCTCTGCTATTAATTCACGTTTATTCTTGGATAAGTCTGAAATATCGGCACTCAACTCTTGCACCCGCTTTTGCTCATTTGCCCCATCCTGTAAGGCATTTGTCACGGCGCTATTTATCGTTGGATTGCCTTTCACGTTCTCCTCAAAAAAGACTTTATTTTCGCTAACTATAGCAGTTAAACCAGCTCTATCTCCCTCCCCCAAACTTTTCACTTTTGCTTGAATCGCCTTTGCTTGTTCAATCTTATTTTCCTTATCGACGACTGATGTTTCAATACTTTCGGCCAAATCAATTAAGCTTTGCGCCTCGTTGTTTAAATCCTCAATTTCCTCTTTTTTGGCTAAGACATCTTTGAGGATGTCATTTTTTTCCTTAGGGTCATTCGTGTTCTCCGCTTGTTCAATTAATTCATTTAGCGCCACCATTTTCTCGTTGGCCAAATCACTTTTTTCTTGCGCCAAGTTGTACGCGATATTCATTTGCTTTTCCTCTTCGGTTTTGGCAAATGTTAAATCCTCAATTTCATCTGTTAAAACGGTTTCTAATCCATCATCTGTAATGAAAGGATCTAATCCCGCATCCACAAATACCGCGTCCGTTTCCTTTAGTGCATCCAAAGAATCAAGATTGAAATTTTCTGAGTTCGGCGGTAGAATAGATAATTGACGATAAACCTCTGCCAAAATTGCAACTGGATCGTCAAACCTTTCATTGAATCGATTCACCAGTTCCATATACTCTGCTCCGTCGTCGTCTGTTTTTAAAGTAAGACTTTGTTTTAAAGGTTTTAATTCTTTACTGTAAGGAATCTCAACAATAAACTCATCCGTAATTTCGCTCCCTTTTTCGGTGACATTGTATCGGTATTTACCACTTTTTGGAAAGGTCAATAAATAGTCGCCATTCGTTGCTTTTGAATTGTATTTTCCTACAATTCTGCCCGTTGAAAAGTCAATGATCTCAATTTCAATCTCTTTCTTTGATCCATCAACGGTATTTAAAAAGTTCCCCTTGATCACCGCCATTTGCATTGGAATGCGATCTACTCGGACTTTATACACGGTCAATTTTCCCTGACCACTTTCACGAGCTGATGAGAAATAGGCCATTCGGTCCAGGCTATCTACCACAAATAATAAATCATCATCCGGTGAACTGATTGCAAAATCAAGATTTTCGGCATTTCCAAAAGTTTGATCATTGGGGTTATAACGCGATCTAAAAACATCATATCCTCCCATTGAATTATGTCCTTTTGAACAGTAATAGAGATATTCCCCATTCGGATGCATATACGCAAAAGCTTCATCTTGATCTGTATTTACATTCCCTCGTACCTTTTGTGATAAAGACCATTCTCCCCCTGGTAATTTTTGTTTGACATAGATATCTAATCCTGTAGATCCATCCTCACCATAACTAGAATAGTAGATATATGGGGATTCAGATGGGAAGTGAATCATTGGCCTATGATCTTTTTTCTTGTCCAATTTTGATTGAAACATATCTGTTGTAATCAAATCTCCACCAATGTCATCTAAATTATAGAGTTGGTAAAAAGTTTCCGTTTTAATCTCGGTCTTCTGAATCACAACCATATCAGTGACATTTGCCAAAAGTCTTTTTCCATATTCACAGGCCTTGATATCTGTCTCTACATTAAATTCTTTTAATTGACTTGCCGAGGCAACTTGTTTAAATTTATTATAATGTTTTATAGCGTCACTAAACTGATAATTAAGATGATAAGCTCTGCCCAAATGATAATTCGCCCGCCCATCAATCCCTTGTCCAGAAACCGCGTATCGCAATCTGATAATTGCTTTTTCAATATTTTTGGAACCATAGAGTAAGCATGTTCCATATCTGAAATTTAAATCGTGATTTTTAGGAGAATTTGAAATGATACTAGCATAGAGCGGCTCTGCGTCACTCCAATTTTTGTCCTGAAAAAGGGCATCAGCACGTGCTGTTTTTTCCTCCAAGGTTTCTTGGGAAACGGCCACACTAGTCATTGACCAGCAAGCGAATAGCACTAGTATAATTTTTAAATAATATTTCATTTTCCATTTGGCCAAGCAGAAAACTCCCACTCACCATAGCTATAGTACGCTTAAAAACTATAAAGGTTCATTATAATAACAACTTCTAAAATACAAAAAAGCTACCCTAAATTGAATTAGCGTAGCCTTTTTTTGTTCTGCTTGTTTTTTATTCTCCCCAAAAGGTTCTAAAAGTACTCAAATAACCTGCAGCATTTTTAGTTCGCAGGGCATATGAAAAGTCCTTTTCCTTGAGTTTATCGTCTTTTAATTCTAACACATAATTCTGCATGGCTTTATCACTTGTAATTAAGCTCATAACTGTTGATTTTTTAATGCGTTCAAAACGGAAATAGTAATAATTCCCTGGCTTGTCTCCTCCGGGCATTTCTATTAAATAACCCAATTTATTTCCTCTGTCGGCACCTTCAACTGTATACTCTAATGCCAGTCTCACGGTAAAATCTTTAAATAGCGGAACACCGTTTAATCCAACTATACCTGTGATTGGTTCCGATACGAAACCTATCGCACGGCTATCCCATTTGAGGCGTAAGTTTGTCATGTAAATTTGCTTATTTAGCTCTTTAGGGAATTTTTTCACAACCCCGTCAACAGTATAATCCGCTCTAATATTTTCAGCCTCATCTTTTGACACTTGCTCTTGAACTGCTTGTTCAAAAGTAGTACGTCCTAAATCCACACCAGACAAACCTTCGGAACTTGAAATAGCATTGGAGATAAATTCCATTGCTTTTTTATCAAAGTAGAAATCTAGCCCTCCTGAAAGGTTTAAAGTTGTCAATTTAGTAGCCGTATTATAGCTTACGTTGCCATAAGTCTCAAATTCAACACCCGGTAATTCAAGCCCCAAGTCAACTAAACCATCTCCTTCCATTGAACAGCTTTCAATATGAAGCGCTATATAATTTCCTGACTCTGCTCTGTTGATCAGTTTTTCTGGACTTGAAATTCTAAATTCTTTGGCAGCATCATTATAATTTAATACGCCAGTAGAAGTAAATAGAATATGATCCGTTTCGTTTTCCAAGGCAGATAAGAATGCCGGATAAATCTCTAAATTATCAGAGTTCGGTGTGTTTCGTTTCACCAAACCAATGGCAATTCCATTTCCTTCCAAATCTGTTAGGTCTCCACTAGCAACAGGAATCTGAATATTAGTCGGATCGACATCTGTTCTAAACGTCAGCCAGTTTCGTGCAAATTGATTACAATCATGGTTAATTCTGGTCGCTCCGTCAAAAGTCAAGAATGGTTTTGACGCATAAAGTTCCACTCCGCCATAAAAATCAAATTTATTACTTAATCTAAAATTCGCACTTTCTTCAATTACACCTTTTGCCACAGTTTGATAAGCGGTATCTAAACGGATATTTTCAAAGAAGATGGTTTGAATATTTTCCTCACTATCCACATATGGATATGTGCCGCTAGCCTCATAAGCCCGGCTCGCTAGTACCTCCACGTGCGCCTCCGTAATTTTGTGATATTTAGTAATAAAGTTGGCAACAATCTCGGCGTTTTCGAAAGGATCCATTTTCGCTTTTTTACGAATTATCACCTTTTCATCTTCAGGGAAAATTCTGGCATCCGCTACATCTAAGTAGGTTACTTTTTCGCAATAGATCACGTTTTCTTTATAAGAGAATCGAGCTTTAGGTGCTCTAAAATTTAATGAATCTTGTTCAGGATGGATGGAGAAAAAGTTTGACCCTGCTAAATCTAGTCCAGATTCAATCGCAATTTCTCCAGGATCTTTGGCCGATAATTCCATCTCATCTTCGTCCATCAACCAAGTAAACATATCAATGTAACAGATGTATTGATTTTTTGGAAACTCGGTGACTGAAGTCCCAGAATTTGATTTAAATTCTCCTTTACGCGATTCAAAATCGACATGCGCGTTTTGATTTTTTGAATCAAAGGACAGCGGATTTTCCATCCCATCTTCAGATTCAACTTCCTTTCCGATTAAGTTAAAATCTGACGTATCGGCATCAATCACCCAACGACTAAAAGAAAAATCTTTCGACCCTAATTCGGCATCTTTAAAATATATGAGGCCTTTACCAGACATTCCTTTATCCGTCAATGCAGTCATGCCAACCATTTGCGCTTCTTGATTAAAGAATACCAATGGGTTTTTATTTGTGCGCACTTTGAGTACTTTTTGCTTTGGAACATAGGTTACAATAACATCCTTTCCGATTACATCTGGAACTGAGATTCCCTCGCTTTTAGTTTGTGGTGAATTTGTGTATTGCGCCACTCCCATTGTTGAATCGGGGAAGAAAACAAAGTCTTCACTTACCGAGTTTGAGGTTACAAAATTAATTTCACCTGCCCCTCTTAAGCCTTCGTTACTCAATCTAATTTCATTGTCAAATTTGGCATTTTCACCATAAAAGTCAAATCCTTTTTCTGGCGCTTTTGTTTTAAATCCAAATGAATAATCTTCTTGTATCGAAATTTCCTCTTCAAACACTGGAAAGATACCTGCAGAACGCAATTCGCCTTTAAATTTCACCGAGCGTTCAGCAAAATTATCTAAACTATCAAATTCAAACGGATCCACTTTAAAATAGAAATCTGTACTGTCGTAAACACCTTTGTAGGTCGTTTCATGGTCGTAAAAAACATAACAATCTTGTTTCGTTTTTAAAATTGGAAAATTTTGAAAATCCTCCACGTTTTTACCTGAACGATTTGATGCATCATCAATTTCTATTGTTCCTTTTAATTTGCTGAAATGAGAATACATTGGAATTAATCGATCACTGCCTCCAAAAATCGGTTTCACACGTAAAAGTGCGGCCTCCACTTCTAATAAATAGATTTTAAAGTTTTCATAATCGAAAGCGGCATCATCCAAATAAACCTCCATTTTTCCTGCCATAATCGCACCTGCAAACAAGAAATCTCTATTCTCTTTCAGTAATAGATTTCCATCTTCTGGAAAAACCACCACGTTTTGAGCACGTGAAATTTCAATTGGATCAATTTCATTCAATGTAAAATCTAATGTTTTAATATTCAATAATCCAAAGCTCGTTACTTTTGATTTTCGCTCATTTAAATCCTGTGCTCTTTTATTAAACGCCGTTGCAGATTTATCTGGTGTACCATCAGGATTTAGTGCTGGCTTTTTCTTTACCTCAAGAAGATTCGAAACAAAAACGATATTGTCATAATCACTTCTGCCCGCACGTGCGTCAATGTATTTTTTTAGCTTCGGCTGAATGGTGATTGTCTGCTTTGATTTATTATAATTAAGAAATCCTTGGTTGGCTAAATTTAATAATATAGGAATTGCCTGCTGATTCGTGTATCCCATGCCTCCAGAAGCTTCCGCAACAGTAATGACATCTAGGTCGTACTTATAGGCATATTGGTAAATTGCAACTAATGGATTAACCTTGTTCATGCCTTGAATCTCATTATAAATTTTTTGATCAAAGTAGTTCTGTGACTCGAACTTTGCAATTTTTCGGGAACTCAAGGGATGCCAAAGCATATCCAAATTCGGATCATCTCTTGACCAGATAATGCGATCAACATACATTTCTAATTTATGGTATGAATCTTTGAACGGCGCTTGGGAGATGCCTTCTTTTCCTCTTGCAAATTCAAGTGAATTTAAATCGTAACGAATCCCTAATCCAGGGTGAAAAATCGAATCTGTTTCGCTCAGATAAATTGTTATCCCACACTCCGCCGAAGACAGTAATGACTTATTTGCTTTTATTCGAAGTGAGCTGGCTTTCACAAAAGGTTTTCCTTCTTTATAAAAAACTGCGGTTGCCGGTTCAGAACCATATCCAACACCACTAAAATCGGCACCTTCAAGTGCAAAACCACCCACATAATCTACCTCTGGTAAAATGTCTTTTCTAATAATTTTTTTACTAAATGAGGTAAATTGGGGGTAGACACGATCCACCTCTCGATTGATTTTTTTGGCAATATCACTAAATGTACCATAGAGCGGTGTGTCATAATAATCCGTATAAACTAGTGCAGAATCCGATTCAACCTTTGTGCTTTTTAGCGACATCATGTAATCCGTAATCTCGGCATAATTGCTCTGTTTCTCTAATCCAACCTTTTGCCAATCAACAGTTCCTCCTCTACCAGTCCATTTATTAATGAGTGGTTCATGAAGACCTGAGGTGTTTCTAACGATTGTACTATCAAAGTAAGGATTTTCTCTTTTGTCCGCTTTTCGATTGACGATATAACATTGTAAATCGACATTCTCAAAAATAATTTTCGGAGCATTTTTAACAAAGTCAAATACATAAGTGCCTCCTCTAACTTTCCAAACATGATTGGTAGAGTAATAGATCGTACCATCCGTAAAAAAGTCAGCACAAATTTCAATGAAATCTCTGAATTTTTTCACCTTTTTACTTTCTAGCAAGGCGTCAATTGTTACATGCCAAGAATTAAAACTTTCTTCAGGTTGTTTAGTCAGTACAAATGAATGGACTGATAATAGATAACCATATATTTCTGGAAATGGTGGTAACCTTTTTGCTACAATTAAATTACTGGTTGAAATTACTTTGTTTTGATATTCAGAAGAAAAATTTGTGAGCCAATTAGGCTCAAAAACATCCATAAACTCCTTTGTTTTGATCCGATTAGATGCTCCTAAATATTTATTGACGTCTTTTAAAAACTGTTCAGGATCTCCAGAAAATTGAGCATGTGAAACACTTGAAATAATTAAAATAATTCCTAATAATGCTGCTTTCATCTGTTCTAATATTTATAATTTTGTGTTTGCGATTAAGCGCAAACGCAGAGGGAGCTTGTTAATCCTTCTCGAAAGATGGATCCACTTATTGCAATTTAACGTTTATTTTTTCAGCGTTAATTGTACCAAAGCCCATTCATCTTTCGTATCTATTCTTTCAAAAACAAAGCCAAATTTTCCAGCGTGCTCAACTAAATCGTTTTTATCGGTCTCAAAAAAGCCACTAATCAACAGAATACCATTGTTCACCAATGCTGCTGCATAGTGCTCAAAATGGGTAATTAGTATGTTTTTGTTGATGTTTGCTATAATCAAATCAAACGTCCTCCCCTTTAGTATAGTGTGGTCACCATGGGCAATGGTTATATTGTTACATGAATTTAATGTGACATTCTCTTGCGCATTTCGGTATGACCACTCATCAATATCTGGTCCGTAAATGCTTTCTGCACCTAGTTTTTCAGCCAAAACGGCTAAAATTCCGGTACCAGTTCCCATATCTAAAACGCGTTTGCCTTTTAAATCCAAATCAAACAATCTTTTTGAGGCCAACCATGTAGTTTGGTGATGCCCCGTTCCAAACGACATTTGTGGTTGAATAGTGATGACTAAACCTTGTGTAAACTCACCTTTATGAAAAGGGGCTACAATTGCCAATTTATCCTCAACAAAAACAGGGTCGAAGTTTTTCTCCCATTCGGCATTCCAATTCTCGTCTAGAATTGTTTTGAAAGACATTTCTGCAATGGCTTCAAGGCTGGAGTATTCATTAATCATGTCCTCAGAAAAATCTGTTTCGACGATATAACTCTGCAAGCCTGTTTTGGTTTCAACAAAACTTTCAAAACCCTTTTCCGCAAGGTTTGAAACCATGATATCTCGCCACGGATCAATTTGATTAAACGTTATGGAAAGTTCTATATAATTCATTCAAAAGCATTTGCTATTGTCAAGAAACTCTCCGCATCTATGGATGCGCCGCCGATTAGTCCACCATCAATGTCTTGCTGCCTAAAGAGTTCTTGCGCATTTTCTGCGTTACAACTTCCGCCGTATAAAATACCAACGTTACCTGCTACTTTTTCGTCGTATTGGCTTGCAATCCGCGTACGAATTAAATGATGAATTTCTTGCGCCTGCTCTGATGTGGCTGTTTTACCAGTACCAATTGCCCAAATCGGTTCATAAGCAATAATTATTTTCTCAATCTCCTCTGGTTTTAATTTAAAAAGGCTATCATTAATTTGCTTCATGATAAATTCTTTATAAACATTACTATTACGCACTTGCAATTGCTCACCACAGCAAAAAATTGGAATAATTCCAACCTTTAAAAGGGCCCTTACTTTTTTTGAAAGCATTGAGTAATCTTCATTAAAATTATTACGTCTTTCGGAATGCCCAACTATGCCATATTTAACTCCAAGGCTTTTTAATTGAGTTGGCGAAATTTCTCCTGTATAGGCACCATTTTCTAGAAAGAAGTTGTTTTGCGATCCTAACTTGATCCATTCCTGATCCTTTAAAACTTCTGCAAAAGCACTTAGATAAGGCGCTGGTGGACAAATTATCAATTCTACTTCTGCATTAAACTCGTCTTTTTTCGCCATTAATTCTTTCAAAAGCACTTTCGCTTCTGAATAATCAAGGTTCATTTTCCAGTTTCCAGCAACTATTTTTCGTGTCATTTAGTCTTGTTTTGTATTTATATATTCCAAATAGATGTCTTCAAAATCTTCGACACTTCTACTTGGCCATTTATCCATAACTACTCCTTTTTGTAAAAGAACTAATCCTGGATTTGATCGCACAATAATTTTAACTTCCACCCCGTCAAACGCGAGGAAAGCTGGGTCAAAATCGTGCTTTTGTTTAAATGTTTCTGCTGCTTCGCCTGATGAAGGACAAAGCACAAAGAACGGAATATTATTCTCTTTTGCTCCAGCTAAAACTTCTTTGAAAGCGGGAATACTTCCTTCGTTTATACTCTCAATGTCTCTAATTGTCATTAAGAACATATTTTCCGCAGAAAGAAGATATTGTGTAAGTTCCAACGAAAATTTCGCAGATGGGTCTATTAGCCCTGTATAAGTTCCTTTGACCGTGTACAAGGAATCAGGATAATACAGAGTGTCATATTCAATCGCAGGTAATGTGTCAATCCCGTAGTCAGACTCAACAAGTATTTTTTCTTCATAATAATTGTCAAACTCTGCGTTAATTAAGGAATCTATATACGGAATTGCTTTATCTGCATCTGTCAAATCATCATAAGCGATAATTGCACCAAAGTCCATAATAGAAGCATCTTTACCCGCGCTAATTTCAATGTCATCATAGTCGAGATAGGTATATTTCAATGTGTCTCCATACTTCGCATCCCATTCTAGCATTGGAATCGTATCTATTTCATTTGTTTCTAAATTTTGATAGAAATAATAAAAGTCTGCCACACGGTCTACTCCATTGTTCATTTGCACATTAATATCGTTCCCTATGGCATAAGGACGATAATCTTTAATCGGCAAATAACTAACTGTATATAAACTAAATAAGAAGGAGATAAATGTGACGAACATGGCCATTTTCCATCCTTTGCCAATTTTTCCAATATTTAAGTTCGCCATTATGAATGCGCCCAACATGGTTATTAACGTGAAGAAAATGGGGAAGATCCATCCAAAAACCCAAGAGAAAAGGATGACGACTAGCATTGACGCTGGAACCATAATCCAGTTTTCTTTTACAGTGTTCAATTTTATTTTCCATTGATTCACGAAGATGATTATGCAGAGATAGAACAATACGAGATCTTTCCAAAATGATTCAAGCGGAGTTAGGGATCGACCAACGGATCCGCGCAGGGCATCTCCAAAGCAACCGCAATCAGTCACGCATTGCCGTCCAAAATCTTCCCCTGCCAAACCGGCAAGTTCTTGCTTAATATTGCATGAATACGTATACCAAGTAAGCCACGTAAAAAAGATCATCATTAAAATCAATGCCCAAGATGCGAGCTTAATTTTTCCTCCTAGAATAACAGCAGCCCCTAATACAATCTCAGCAATACAAACAAAAATGGATATATAGATTGCATAATCGTGGAAGTTTGCAAAAAATGGGAAGTCAAATGCTAAGCCGGCTGGTTCAAAATACTCATCTAATTTAAATGCGAAACCCCATGGATCATTGGCCTTCACTAATCCAGAAACTATAAAGAGACCTCCAACTAAGGCACGTGCCACATAGGAAAATAGCAACATTCCTTTCAGAATAGCAAGTGCAAAAAGCGTTATAGCGATTAAGGCAAAGCCACTTATTTTCATAACCATGGCTCCACTATCTGTGCTGGCGTGGAATCCTTTTGCAATTAATACAACAGCTGTAACGTTCAATATAATTGCTACAATATTCAAAATCAAAGATCGACCAATTATGTCGAGCTTTGTATTTCTAAGTCTCATTTCGTTCATGGTGTGGATTTTCTTGTCAATGTATTGCTTTTTTCAAGACTCAGCTTCATTTTAACAGATTACTAACATCTGTAAGTTCCCTATTGGCGGGCAGATTAAATCATTTTTCCTCATCAAATTTTATAAGTGCAAAAGCGGCATAATTTAGCATATCAAGATAATTCGCATCAACCCCTTCAGAAATCAGCGTTTCACCTTTGTTATCTTCTATTTGTTTCGTTCTTAGAATTTTCATCATGATTAAATCTGTTAATGAGCTAACACGCATATCACGCCAAGCCTCTCCATAATCATGATTTTTTTTCTCCATCAGTTCAAAAGATATTTTTGTTTTCTCGTCATATCTTTTGACCGCTTCTTCCATACCCATCTCTTCTGTTTGAGCGCCTAATTCAAGTTGAATTAAACCCATCACGCAATAATTCACAATCGCTACAAACTCATTCTCAATATCTTCCCCCACTTTATTCACTCCCGTTTCTTGAATGGTTCGAATACGTTGTGCTTTAATGAATAATTGATCCGTCAATGAACTTACACGTAAAATTCGCCATGCCGTCCCATAATCTGTTCCTTTTTTTTCAAAAATGGAACGACAATTCAGAATTACTTTTCTATATTGTTCTGCCGTTTTATGCATTAAAATAAATCTATTTTTAGCTGTGAAAGATACGCTTTTTTCATCACAATTAAGCTTTAATACCAAAGGTATTTTAAGGGAATTCTCAAACCCAATTGTAATGGGGATTATAAACGCTACACCCGATAGTTTTTATGGGAAAAGTCGTGTTAATAATTTAGAAATGGCGTTGAAAAAAGCCGCGGAAATGATCAACGAAGGCGCTTCAATACTTGACATTGGAGGATACTCTTCTCGTCCTGGTGCGACTGAAGTTTCAGAAGAGGAGGAAATAGACCGAACGATTCTACTTATTCAAGCGATTAAAAAAGCACAGCCAGAAACCTTAATTTCAATTGATACATTTCGGAGCAAGGTAGCATTAGAAGCGTTGAAAAATGGGGCCGACTTAATCAATGACATTTCTGGCGGACAAATGGATTCGAACATTTTTAACGTGGCAGCTGAACACTGCTGCCCATATATATTAATGCATATGCGCGGCACTCCGGCAAATATGATGGAACATACTAGTTATGATAATCTCATGTTGAATTTAATCCATTATTTTTCGGTTCAAATTCGCAAGGCAGAACAAGCTGGTGTGAAAGATATTATTATTGATCCGGGATTTGGTTTTAGCAAAACGCTCGATCAAAATTTTGCCTTATTAAGTCAGTTAGATTCATTTTGGGCGTTGAACAAACCGCTCTTAGCCGGGCTATCAAGAAAGTCAATGATTTACAAAACGCTCGACACAAGTTCTGAAGAAAGTTTAAATGGTACCACGGCTTTGAACATGATTGCTTTAAAGAATGGCGCTATGATATTAAGGGTTCATGATGTTAAAGCTGCTCATCAAGCGATTGCCCTACATCTAAAATTAAACGCGGTTCACAAAAACTCGAAAGCTTAATTTTACTTTTCGGCCGGCATTAGAAATAATTTCAATTTTACGGCTTTGGAAGCCATATTTACCTTCCGTATCGAAAGAAAGATGAATACTCCCTTTTTGATTGGGCAAAATCGGATCGGTTGGAAAAGTAATTTTTGTACATGTACAGGCGACTTTGAAATCAGATACAACAAAAGGAAGATCACCCACATTCGTGAATGAGAAATCATGCTCAAGCACTACCCCTTCATTCACACCCGCAAAGTCATGATTACGGTCTAAAAAAGAGAATTCCGCACCACTCCTAAAAGTGAATGCGGAACTCAACGCTATTATGATCGCAAAAAATAGCCTCATTAATTCGTTGGCGGAATTGTTGTTGTTTCCGAAACAGGTTTAGCTTTTACACTTCCTTTAATTTTCACCACTTGTGATGGTGTATTTACAGCGTTTGAAGTAATAGTTACCGACTTATGGAATGGTCCAGTTCGTTTTGTATCATACTTCACTGTAATTTCCGCTGATGTGCCAGGAGCAATCGGCTTTTGAGGGCAAGCAGGTACTGTACACCCGCAAGATCCTTTACATAAAGAGATAATTAGCGGAGCATTTCCCACATTTGTAACTGTAAAAACGCAAGTTCCGTTTCCAGCATAATCAACTTCACCATAATCATGGATATCTTTATTAATCTTCATTACTGGTCCGTCTGCTTGTCCTGCAACTACTGGTTGCCCTTCTTGTGCAAAACTAAACATTGCAACTAAAATAAGGCTTAGTGTTATTACCGCTTTTCTCATTTTGTTTTATTTTTTATTGAATTTATAATCTATTTATTAGTTTAAAACTGGTCCACCTGTGCTTGTTGGAGCTCCACCTGCTGGTTTCCCGTTTACTTTACCTTTAATTTTCACAATTTTCTTTGGTGAATTTACGGCATTTGAAGTAATCGTAACCGTTTTATTAATTAAACCAAGACGTTTTGTGTCATATTTTACAGACACTTCAGTTGAAGCACCTGGTGCAATTGGTTCTTTTGTACACACTGGCACAGTACATCCACAAGATCCTTTACATAAAGAAATGATTAGCGGAGCGTTACCCGTATTTGTTACAGTAAAAACACATGTTCCATCACCACCCTGTTCAATCTCACCATAATCGTGAAACTCTTTGTCTACTGAAATTTTAGGCCCATCTGCAGGCACTTCTTTTTCCGTTTCGGTGACTGTAATTTCGCCAGTTGTTTGAGCATAAGCTTCATTCATTCCAATTGCGGCAAAAACTAATAAACTAAGTGTTAAGACAATTTTTTTCATATTTATTTATTTAATAAGTTTTCTTTCTGTTGTTTAATTGGTTTCAAATATAGAAAAGCTTCTTTAAAACAAAACAAAGTTTAACAGAACATTAACAAAACGTATTTTTCACACCTACGTTGCTTTACAAAAGAAAAGCAAAAGTCTTGCCAAAGTCGTAAAACATCCTTCTTAATTATTTTTACTCCTTTTATTTCAAATCTTCCGAGATTTCAATTTGCCAATGAGTAGGGAATACGGATTCATTTCTCCTCATCTCAATCGATTTCGATAGGTTAAATCCATTTATTGGGCATGGATTCAATTTGTTAAAAAAAGCAGTTTTTTTTTTTGAAAAACATTTCATAAGTCCGCAATTGTTTTATCTTTAATATATGGTTACCATTAATTACAGATTACCAACCTACCAACTTACGCTACAAATTATAGGGATAAAATAGTTTTGATGATCACGAAAAATCCAGTCCAATTAAAAGATTCTTTAAAGAAATATTTCGGTTTTAACGAATTTAAAGGAGAACAAGAACCCATTATTGCAAATGTGTTAGCCGGAAAAAACACCTTTGTTATTATGCCAACGGGAGGTGGGAAATCACTCTGTTATCAGCTACCGGCATTAATTTCTCCAGGAACAGCTATTGTTGTTTCTCCACTAATCGCATTAATGAAGAATCAGGTTGATGCTATTAGGCATGTTAGCGATTCGGATTCCGTGGCGCATTTTTTAAACTCATCACTTACCAAGACAGAAATCAAGCAGGTGAAGGACGACATTACGCATGGCAAAACCAAATTGCTTTACGTAGCGCCAGAGTCACTCACCAAAAAAGAAAATATTGAATTTTTAACTGGTGTAGAAATCTCATTCTTCGCCATTGACGAAGCACATTGTATTTCAGAATGGGGACATGATTTCCGTCCTGAATACCGCCGATTAAGAGAAATTTTTCAAGCCATTAGTAATGTACCAATTATTGCATTAACCGCAACTGCTACACCAAAGGTGCAACACGACATTCAAAAGAACTTGCAAATGTTGGATGCCACCATTTTTAAAATGTCATTCAATCGGGATAATTTATACTATGAAGTTCGACCGAAAAAGGATGTGGAAAAAAACATCATTCGTTTCATCAAAGAACGTTCTGTAAAGTCGGGTATCATTTATTGTTTAAGCAGGAAAAAGGTAGAAGAAATTGCCGAAATACTTCAGATTAACGGAATTAATGCCTTACCTTATCATGCCGGACTAGAGTCGAGCGCTCGTGCACGACATCAAGACATGTTTTTGATGGAGGAGGCGGATGTGATTGTTGCAACCATTGCATTTGGAATGGGAATTGACAAACCGGACGTTAGATTTGTGATTCATCATGACATTCCGAAAAGTTTAGAAAGCTATTATCAAGAAACAGGTCGTGCGGGAAGAGATGGCGGAGAAGGACATTGCTTGACCTTCTATAGCTATAAAGACATTGAAAAACTTGAAAAGTTTTTGCATGGTAAACCGATCGCCGAACAAGAAATTGGGCGTCAATTATTACATGAAATTGTTTCCTATGCAGAGACTTCTGTTTGCCGCCGAAAATATATTCTACATTATTTTGGTGAACGCTTTGCAGAAGAAAGATGTTCTGAAATGTGCGACAACTGTAAAAATCCACGTGAAAAGTTTGAAGGAATGAACGAAATTCAATTATTCCTTAAAGCCGTGTTACAATTAAAAGAATCTCAAAAAGCAAAATACCTTTGTAATTTCCTTATTGGAAACGACACGCAAGAAACACGCTCTTATAAACATGATAAATTAGATACGTTTGGCGCAGGAAAAGAACATGACTTCTTGTTCTGGAATGCCGTGTCTAGACAATGTTTAGTTCATGACTTTTTATTTAAAGAAGTAGAATCATACGGAACGCTAAAGTTGACTGAAGATGGGCGTAAATTCATTGAAAAACCCTATTCATTCAAACTACTAAAAGAACATGATTACTCGGCAGAAGAAGCCAATACAATTGTGCAAAAAGGGGCAAGCACAGCGGACGAAGAATTGTTTAAAATGCTGACAGACTTAAGGAGGCGTATTTCAAAAGAGAAAAGTGTACCTCCGTTTGTCATATTCCAGGAACCTTCTTTAATCGACATGACGATTCAGTATCCAATTAATTTGGAAGAGTTGGCAAATATTGTTGGTGTGGGTGTTGGTAAAGCTTCGCGTTATGGCAAACCATTTATTGAAATGATTGCCAAATATGTTGAAGAAAATGATATCGAACGCGCACAAGACTTCGTTGTAAAGTCTGTTGTGAATAAGTCTGTTTTAAAAGTTCATATCATTCAAAATGTGGACCGCAAAATGCCTTTAGAAGATATTGCTTCATCAAAAGGTAAAACGGTAGATGAAATCATTACTGAAATTGAAGGTATCGTGAGTTCTGGCACCAAAATGAATATCGACTATTATATCAACGACCAGTTGGACGAAGACGATCAAGAAGATATTTACGATTATTTTCTAGAAGCTGAATCAGACCAATTAGACACTGCATTTGAAGAGTTTGAAGGCGATTATGAGGAAGAACAACTTCGCTTAATGCGCATCAAGTTTATGAGTGAAATGGCGAATTAGTCAAAAATAATTTAATTGATCATTACATCCTTCGACAAATGCTCAGGGCAGCGCATTGCTCCTTGCAAATCACATTTCATCCAACTGAGCCACTCGATCTGTAGATAAAGACAAGTTCGCGTTTGCTTCAAACTCCAAACAATTCGACTTTTGATCTTTCTTAACTGAAATTTTTAGTGTCGTGGTTTCTAAAAACATAATTTTATCTAGTCCTTTCAAACTTGAAAGTGAGATAATTATTTTCCCCTTACCTAGCCAGGATTTTTTGTAGACAATACTCGCAATTTGTGAATAAGGAATAAATACATCTTTTAAAGCTGACTTGATAACATTCAAAATAATGTCAGAGACTTGATATTCAATATGAATTCCATCACGATCTTCCCAAATAAATCCAATTGCTTGGGTCAATCCTAACTTAGGGTCATCTGTTCTAAATTGTACTTTTGCCATTTTACTTATATTGTAATCGCTTTTTGTTTGCTGCAATCAAATATAATTAGAAGAATCCCAATAAAGGTAAAGTTTTCGAATTTCTCGCAGGAATTTCGCCTAAATGAATGAGGTGTCTATAACACTTTGCTTTAAGATCCATTGTTGCGACATATTCAGGTTTATAACCCATCGCATAGAATTGAAGGGTAATATTTTGCCCTACTAGTTCACTTGGCATTTTAAATTCAAATTGACCCTGATCACCCGTTTTAATGATGATATACTCTTCATTAAAAAAATACTTTACGGCTGCGCTGATTCCAACACCATTTTCATTCGTAACGGTTCCTGTTATAATAATTTTATCCGCAACAGTTACTGTTGAGTCATTTAATGGATTAGGATTCGCTGTTTGACCGAATAGCATACTAGCCTAATTTGGTGGCTTCAGACGGTCTGCATCCTTCTGCCAAACAATATAAACTATGGGTGAACAAATTTAATGAGCAAGTTTATCAGCAGTTTAACCCTTAAATTCACGGATATTCCCATCCCAGTTTTTCAATTATCTTTAACCCTGTAAATCACTATTGTAATTCAACCAATGTCGAAAGACCTTTTATTAATAACGCCGCCCTTTACACAATTGAATACGCCCTACCCCGCTACGGCGTATCTCAAAGGCTTTTTAAATACGAAAGGAATTTCCGCTTTTCAAATGGACTTAGGTATTGAAGTAATTTTAAACCTATTCTCTAAAGCAACATTTACCACCCTGTTTGAAACGGCGAATGAACAAGACTTGATAATTACAGAAAATTGCAAACGCATATACGCCTTGCGGAATGACTACTTGCAGCCCCTGGATGCTGTTGTTCAGTTTTTGCAAGGGAATAATGAAACCTTGGCGCGTCAAATATGTCAAGGAAAATTTTTGCCTCAGGCTTCGCGGTTTGAACAATTAGATGATTTAGATTGGGCATTTGGTTCAATGGGGAATCATGATAAAGCAAAACATATTACGACACTTTATTTGGAAGATTTATCCGATTTTATTATTGAATGCATTGATGAAAATTTTGGATTTAGTCGTTATGCAGAAAGATTAGGGCAAAGTGCTAATTCCTTTGACGAATTGTATGAAGCACTGAATGATTCGCCAACCCTAATTGATGAAATTACACTTTCAATTTTAGAAGAACGGATTCAAACCAATCAACCAAAACTCATTTGTTTTTCAGTTCCATTTCCAGGGAATTTATATAGCGCATTTAGATGTGCGCAATTTATAAAAGCAAAGCACCCAACTATCAAAATTGCAATGGGTGGCGGATTTCCCAATACTGAATTGCGCTCTGTATCTGATATTCGCGTTTTTGAATTTTTCGATTTCATTACATTGGATGACGGTGAATTGCCGATTGAATTATTGACAAACCATGTTATAAATGGAGATGAAGATAATTTTAAACGCACCTTTTTATTGGAAAACGAAGAGCTCGTTTATAAAAACAATACCACCCAACAGGACTATAAACAAAACGAATTGGGCACACCTGATTATTCCGACTTACTACTCAACCAATACATTTCAGTAATTGAAATTGCCAACCCCATGCACAGCTTATGGAGTGACGGCAGATGGAATAAGTTAACCATGGCTCATGGCTGTTATTGGGGCAAGTGTACCTTCTGTGATATTTCGTTGGATTATATAAAAATATACGAACCCATTGCCGCCAATTTATTGGTCGACCGCATGGAAGAGCTGATTTCCCAAACGGGTGAAACGGGTTTTCATTTTGTAGATGAGGCAGCACCACCCGCCTTAATGAAAGCCTTGGCCTTAGAAATTATTCGGCGAAAAATTACCGTGACTTGGTGGACGAATATTCGATTTGAAAAAAACTTTACGCAAGATCTTTGTTACTTACTCAAAGCATCAGGTTGCATTGCAGTTTCGGGTGGATTAGAAGTCGCCTCAGATCGATTATTAGAACTAATTGACAAAGGTGTAAGTGTATCGCAAGTAGCACAGGTGACCCGTAATTTTACCGAGGCAAATATCATGGTGCATTCTTATTTAATGTACGGTTACCCCACTCAAACCATTCAAGAAACAGTGGACAGTTTGGAAATGGTGCGTCAACTGTTTGAAATTGGAATTTTGCAATCTGGATTTTGGCATCAATTTGCATTAACCGCACATAGTCCAATTGGTATTAATCCGAGTGAATATGGCGTTACCCCAAATTATCAGTCGATTACTTTTGCAAATAACGACATTGATTTTGAGGATAAAACAGGAATTGATCACGGTGCTTTTAGCTTTGGCTTAAAAAAATCACTCTATAACTATATGCACGATATTGGCTTTGAATTGCCTCTACAAGAGTGGTTTGATTTTAATATTCCTCGAACAAAAGTAAAACCGAATTATATCGAAGCATGTTTAGCTGAAACATCCCCTTTTAATACAAAACCCTCACATAAAATTCTGTGGTTAGGAACTCAACCATTCGCAGAAACCTATACAAAATCTAAAAGAGGAGACTCTTGGCAGATGCAACGCTTAGAATTTCAATTAACCGCCGATTCAGTCACGATTCAATTAGATAAAACAAACGGCGATTGGTTGCTGAAAACCTTGCCAAGTCTTTCTGTTACGAATAAGAATTTACTTTCATTTTCCGAATTGAAAATGGATTATGAAAAAGAGCAGCCCGACTTTGAACTTTTTTGGTATTCTAAATCCATGAACATTTTGCGTGAGAATGGACTTTTGGCTGTCTGATCCTAAAAAATGGCTAGCTTTGCATCTGAAATAAGCACAAAGAATGAAATTAGCAAAACTCGGATATACCCTCAAATGGATTAAATTCAATTTTTTGAATGAAACAATCTTCAATGAACAATTGGAAGAATTGGAAAAATCGGGAAAAGATGAAGAAGAAAATATCGAACACTTTCGCTATTATACATTCATTAATTGGTTGGAATCTAAAAAATCAATTTCAGATAAGGAAATCGAAAATTACTTGCTTTTGGCCCATGAAGATGAGCATCAATTAATGGCAGGATCGGCTGTTCGTAGCCTTTATTTGTCACCAATTTTAACGGATGAACAATTTGAAGGATTAAAAGAAAAATTGGCTGAGTTTGGAGATTGGACGAA
Organism: uncultured Crocinitomix sp.; assembly: GCA_905478225.1. GTDB lineage: Bacteria > Bacteroidota > Bacteroidia > Flavobacteriales_D > Crocinitomicaceae > Crocinitomix. The sequence continues at coordinate 132,409 of CAJQHR010000037.1, read as the reverse complement.
GAAATTAATCGTTCGTGAAGACTTGAATAGACGTTTAACAAAAGACGAATTAACCTTTGAATTCTATCAAGAATGTTTGACTTACAAGAATAAATTTGACGATAGTCGTTTATTAGTTACCATTATTGCGCAAACAGAAGATGAAAAAATCCTTAACGATTTTGAAACAAATGGATGTGGCAAAAGAATTCGCACATTGGCAAGCAAGCGCTTGAAAAAAGTGACAAGTAAATCCTAGAGTACTTCTATCAGTTCGATATCGAAAATCAATACTGAATTACCTGGAATTGAACCACGACCACTTCTACCATAACCTAGGGCAGATGGAATTAACAAAATGCCATTTCCGCCTGTTTTAAAATAAGGAATACCTTCTGTCCAGCCCTTAATCACATTTTGCAAACCAAAAGTTATTCCTTCAGCCGGGCTTTCGTCAAAAACGGTTCCATCTGTGAAATAACCTTTATAGGCCACTGTAACGGTAGAAAAAGCATTGCAACTTTCCCCTGCTCCAACTACATTGCGCACATAATATAATCCTGAACTTGTCGAATTCGCAAGCAAACTGTTATCAGCAATGTAATTCTGTATAATAGTCGCATCCTCGGCAGCTTGTTTCTCGGCTTTTTTCTTTGCGCAAGACAATAGAAAAACTGAAAGTAATAGAAGGGAAAATATATATCTCATGTGATTTAATTTTACGATTCGTAAGTTAAAAATAAATCCACTATATTCGGTCATAAGAAATCATAATTTGATAAAATGGGATTAGATGCAGTCACACTCGTTCATGATGTTGAAACCAAATTTGAAATTGAAATTGACGATCGAGACGCAAGTAAAATTGTAACGGTTGGAGATTTATTAGATTTGGTGTGGAAGGTTGTGCAAAAATCTGACAATTCGATTTCTAGAAAAACATGTGATATTCGAGTAATAACTATCATTCACGACTCATTTGGAATTAAAAAAAGCGAAATTACCCGAACCGCCTCGTTTATAAATGACCTTGGAATCGATTAACGATATACCTCATTTCGATTGTATGTCAATAGTATCACTGACAGCCAAACAAAACATTTCACCATCCGTAATTAATGCGTAACTTCGTTTAGAACATCATGAAAAAGTTTATCTGCACCGTACTTTTAATAACGCTTTCGAGCAACATTTCACTCGCTGAAAAACCGCCGTGCGTAACATTCACCCCAAGGTATAATAGCATTTCAATTAACGCTCTGGGAACAGGGACCTATGTCGGATTTTCGTATGAACGATTGATTCGTCAACGCCTAAGTCTTGAAGTTGGATTTGGAATTTTAGGTGTTGGAGCTGGCGCTACAATTTACATGTTTAAACCCATTTACTTGGGAGGTTTCGTTCCCTATATTGGCGTGAAAACAACATTTAATTCGCGGCTTTCTGGTGGAGAAAGGAACATCACTTATCTTCCTATAGGGTTGACTTATTTCACCCGAAATCGAATGGCATTTGGATTAGATGTTGGCCCTTCCTATCAAACCAATTATTCTCCAAACGGCAAGGTCACAGCAGAACATGCTAGTACGTTTCCAAAAGCGGTCTTCAGCATTTACGGTAACTTCAAAATCAGCTATCGCTTTTAGTCGCTTTCTTAGGGCTTGATCTATATCCCCCCATACATCTTAGGCATTTTCAAATGCCTTACCCTTTTCCAAACCTCCCGCAATTCCCAAGGCATTTGAAAAAATTGAGGCTATTTTTATTGCTTGATAACCCTAAACAGATGATTAAAATCAAATAAACCTTGAATCGATTGTAAAACAAATTTACCGCTGTGAACGCTTCTTTTTGATCGTGTCATTTTCCGTAATTATTTATATTTCTTCGGCGGATTATCTACTCGAAACAGAAATTGACACCTTTAAACATCCTTTCGGAGTGAGGGTTGCCAGAAGATCAACGAGCCTATCTCTACCCTCTTCTTTGCAAATCAATCACTGTTACAAGAATTGTAATCGACGCCGTAAAGGCGGCGGTAGAATAAAATAAATCTCCAAACAATCTTTTAAATTAATTTTTAGTTCGTAGGATTTGTAAGGGTTTGAGCTAGTAAATTTTTATAACTTTGTTGAACTAAATTTCGATAATGGAAAAAAAAAATCATCCGGGAGACCAAACGAATAACAAATTACACGGGGTAAAACTTGAGCATATGTTGAACCATTTGGTAGAAGAGTACGGTTGGTCGGAATTGGGTTATCGAATAAAAATCAATTGTTTTAATAGTAATCCGAGTGTTCGCTCCAGCTTGAAGTTTTTGCGCCGTACACCATGGGCTAGAAATAAGGTAGAAGCGCTTTATATTGAGTCAGTTTCTTAGTCCTTGTTCTCGATACAATTTGAGTTGATTTCCGCTTCACTTAATCAGCTCAAATCACTCGAACTGACGTCCTCTTCACACTGCAGAGTTAGGAGTTTGATCTTTTAAGTAATGATAGATAGAAAACATTGAACGTATTTGTACTCTTCGACGAATGCTCAGGGCAGCGCATTGCAATTGATACTTCGCCAGAATTTAAAAGGCCAGTTTACCAATTTGAATTATTTCTTGATTTTGGGTGATGGTATACAGATACATTCCTGAGTTAAGATTTGGAGAATAAGAAGGGTTCCCAGTGCTTATCCCTGAATCAAACATAACTTCACCAGCGATATTTAACAATTTAATATTCAGCTTATTCCCATTTGGATTTTCGACCATTAGTTCACCCGTTGATTGATTGGAAAATACTTGAACATTGCTGTTAGCAATCGTAGGCATTTGGGCTAAAGAACCTAATGCAAAATCAAAGACTCCCGAACAACCGTATTCATCATTAATGGTTAACGTATATTCACCTGCACAAACATCTGTAACTTCACTACCTATTGCAACTCCAGGAATGGTCCAAAAATATCCGATTGATGCATAAGCGCCTTGATAACCGTATACCGTATCTGCCTCAACAATGCCGTTGCATGCTCCAGGGAAAATTGGGTTGGTGATGAGCAGATCAGTAGTAATAGGGTCTGGATCAACAAGACAAACAGTGTCTTCATCAAGACATCCAACAGCATCTGTAACGATCACAATATAACAACCATCATCTAAAATATTTCCTGTTCCACCTGGACAAACAAATATGATTCCATCCATATCGGTCATTTCATATTCGTAAGGTGAGACACCACCACTGGCAACCATATTTATAGACCCGTCAGTGAAGCCATGACAATTTGGGTTATTCAATGTAACTGAAATTTCAAACCCTTCACATTGTGACCAAGCTAGGTTTACAAATAATGAGATGCAAATAATTAAAAGTGAATTTTTCATAGCCGTTTTGTTCTTGTGAATAAGACGGCATACGGAGTTTTAAGGTTGCATAAGCGGCAGTTTTCAATTGAATAAAGCTTATCTTTAAATCTAATTATCCTAATTGATGAAAAAGATTCTATTCCTATTCTTTCTTTTGCTAATCGGAACTTTCGTGCAGGCACATCCCATATTGGATGGATTGGAAAAATCATATCAATCGAAAAAACATTCTCATTTAATGACTTATTTAGAAGGATTGAGAGATCAATCAACTGATGATGTTGAATACGGCTATAGCACAAAAATACACAGAGAAATTGTAGCGGGTTATATTGAATCGAAATATGAGATTAAACAAAGTACACTTAACAAAGGGATAGGTCACTCATGGATTGTGGATCGCTTTAAAATTAGTATTATCAACTTAGAAAACAAAATTGTATTCTACAGAATTGACGAAGTAAAGTATTTAGAAAACCTTATTGGTAATATGGTACAAACGCCTATCCTAATAAAACAATCAAAAGTAATTGAACGATACCAATATTTTGAAAAGTCTTTCTTAAACACGTATGGCGCCCCGCTCAATTTTGACGATTTATTTGTAGACAACATTGTCTATGGAAGTATTTGTGGTTTTGGTGGCCAAGACCCGAAGTATCGCGAAGAATTAAATTTATTCATTGAGAAAAAAGATAAAATCGCCCTATTAAAATGGCTAAGTTCTGCTACTACTGAATTACAAATTTATGCCATAGATGGAATTTTATCCCTGAGCAAAAAAGGTGTCCGCTTCAAAGCTGAGACGTACGAAACAATAAAGCTAATTAGTCAAAAAGAAGGAGATGTTTATACCTGCTCAGGCTGCACCCATTGGAACAGACCTATCAAGGAAATCGTTAGAACTATTTTTGTTAAGTATGATTTTATAGAGGAATAGCAACGAAGCTAGATATACGTAAAGCTCAAAAAAAGCAAAAGATCACCTCGAAATAATTCACCCGAGAAGCGCTAAATCAGTAAACGTTATTAACCTATTTTAATACCGTCACGTGACCCTCTCTCGTGTGACGTGCATCACTACCAGAATCACCAAAGTCAATTCTCCAAATGTATACGCCATCTTCCACTAATCCTTTGTCGCCAAAGGCACCATTCCATCCATAATCAGCATTGTAGGTTTCGAATACCATTTCTCCCCAGCGGTTAAAAATAGCCATATGGAAATCATAATAATCATAACCGGAAGAGAATACCGGTTGGAAAGTCTCGTTAAAATCATCACCGTCAGGAGTGAATGTATTTGGAATATAATAAATGGTTAATCCTTCCATTTCAACAATGCGGTAAACCGTGTCTGCACAACCAATGCTATTTTCAGCAATTAGCGTCACGGTGTAAGAACCGTTGTCTACACTTGGATAAGTATGACTTGGACTGAATTCATTTGAGTTTGAAGAACCATCACCAAAATCCCAAGTGTAAGAATCACTGAATAAAGATGTATTTTCAAAATCAGCCGTTGACGTTCCTAAATCCACCTCACGAGAAATGAACGTGAACGCAGCAACAGGCATTGGTCTAACATCAATATAATCACCATACATTACTGTTGTCACACAACCTTCAGAAGACGTAATAGTCAACGTTACATCAAACAAACCATCTGTTAAATAGGTATGTGTAGGATTTTCAACTGTACTCATAGTCCCATCTCCAAAATGCCATTCGAAAGAAGCACCTGGGCTCACTGTATTAAATTGAACCTTATATGGAGCACAGCCTAATAAAACATCCGTTGAAAAGATAGCCTCAGGCAAACCGTTTACAATCACTGTGACATCATCCGTACTCACACATCCATTATCATCCGTTCCGGTAACCGTATAAGTTGTCGTCACTAATGGGACAAAAGCAAAACCATCTGTTACACCTCCTGTCCAATCATAAATTCCGCCAACTCCAGCGCCAGATCCACTTAAAATTACACCATCTCCATTACAAACGGCAACATCTGCTCCGGCATCAATTGGTGGCGCAAGATTCACAGTAACGGTAACATCATCCGTTCCATCACAACCATTAACATCTGTACCTGTTACCGTATAAACAGTTGTTGCAGCTGGTGTAAATGCTACACCATCAGTCACACCACCCGTCCAAGCATAAGAACCTCCTATAACTCCAGAACCATTTAGTGTCACTTCAAAACCTTCACATACTTCTTGATCCTCACCGGCATCAACAATTGGCAGCGGATTAACGACTACCTCAATATCATCTGTATTTATACATCCATTATCATCTGTTCCAGTTAATGTGTATGTAGCAGTTGCTGCTGGTGTAAACGCTACTCCATCTACAACTCCACCGGTCCAATCATAAACTCCACCTACTCCAGCTCCTGTAGCAGTTAATGTAATATCACTACCAACGCATACAGAAAAATCTGCTCCTGCATCTACCGGAGGTAAAAGATTGACAATCACCTCGATTTCATCCGTATTTACACATCCATTATCGTCTGTTCCTGTTAAGGTATATGTATTTGTAGCAGCAGGAATAAACGGAATCCCGTCAATTACGCCATCTGTCCATTCATAAGTTCCTCCTCCAGCACCTTCTCCTGCTAAAACAATCTCTTCACCTTGGCAAACTGCAAAATCTTCATCTGCCCAAATAGTTGGTAAATCATGTATTGTAATATCAACTGAAAAAGGACAATCTGCCTCATCTTCACTAATTGCTGTATACGTAATAACACCTGGATCTGCTGGTGTAAAAGGCGTCCCATTTGGAGCGCCCAAATCCCATACTACTGCAGCACCAATAATAGATTCTGCAAATAATGTAAGTTCATCACCAAGACAAATTTCAGTGTCTGAAATATCCGTCAATAAATCATTTTCACAATCGGCAATTTGTTCAGCCGGGATAGAAATATGCGCAACATGTCTGTTTCCATCATCTCCAATACCTGGATCAAATGTGATTGTATTCAAACCTGCAGGCAAATCATAAGTTACTGCGTGCCATTCACCATCCCAAGGAATTGGAACGGAAACACTTGCACCATTCACCAATAAATTTTCTGTTGGGCCAGGTTCTGCGCCCAAAGGCCCTCCACCTGAAATACTTGTTCCAAAACCGCCAAAATATACTGTTAATGTTCTCGCTGTTGGAATTGTAAAACTCGTCGTGACTTCTTCCGTTCCTCCAAAATATGCCATAGCAGACATAAACGAAGTAACACCTGGAGTAGGTTCTGGAACAGGACTAATAATACCCGCAGATTCGTGGTGAGGATATCCGATCCAATTGGCTAAACTTGAAAGGTCAGGTGATCCTGAAATCATTGTCCAGCCTGGAGGTACGCATGATGAACATGGTGCCCCAGTTGTGGGATATGGAAAGGTCCAATCTTGTGCTGTTGCTTGTTGAGAATGTATAAACATTGTGGCGAATAGACACAGTGTTATTTTTTGAATTAGGCTCTTCATTTTGTTCAAGTTGATTATTGTAATCAAAGGCTTACGTCAAGTAAACGTTCAAACTCTATAAGAGTTGCCAATTTTGGATTGATTTTTGAGAAAATATTAATCCGTCTAAATCCCTTATTATAAAGGCGTAAGCATATAAATATAAAAAAAGTATCCTTAAATAATGCAAGTCGGTTTAAATATTCTACCAATTTGATAGAAAACTAGCACATTTCAGGCTTTTAGTTCAAATATTAAATTGCTTGAAATATTGGCCTACTTTCCGCATTGGACGGCACCATTCGGTAAAAAAAAATAAATTATTTACGTGTTTGGATTAAATTTAGCACGGCTTCCCAATCCTTATCTTTTTTCTTGAGCCAATCGTTCACCGAATAGATGACCTCTACGTCAGGTTTTAGTCCATCCTCCTTTTTATAATCATCATCTAAAACAAGGCGATAAGAAGGAAAACCAATGATTGTTTTCGAATATGGCAAAGTGATTCTTGGAAATACACCTCCATTATTGCCATTATACCCTCCACCGGTTTTGCGACCAACAAAAAGGGCATTTGAATGTTTATCCAACCAGGTAGTTAACATTGTTGAAGTTGATGCAGTTATGCCATCCGTCATCACAATAATTTGACCATTATAAACGGCATCATGCGGTTTAAATTCGAATTCATACGACTTTCCAAGTTCGGTCGACTTTTTATGTGTGAATTTTCCTACATTATATTTTAGCTTAGAAAACCGATAGTAACGTTTTCCTTGTTTGTTGAGATAAGGTTTTGGTTTAAGTTTAGGCTGCAAAATACTATAGCTGAAATTATCATTGGCTAAATAGCGCATTAACTCACTACCTGAATCTCGATTACCACCTGCATTTCCACGGAGGTCAATCATTAAATAGGGCGCATTATCTTTATTTAAAACTTCCATTATTTTTGGCCAAAGTTCAATGTCTTCTTTCACGAATTTGTCTATTCGCAATACTGGCAAACTGTCACGTTTGAAATAATAAGCGCGTGAGCCTTCCAGAATTTTTTCTTATTTTTTCATTAGAATTAAAGACCTGTAGCGATAATCCGCTTTTTCAGAAGCATCAATTGAAAAAGAACCAATACCCGTTTTAATTTTGAATTGCGAAGGATAATCCAAATAATATGAAATTAATTTGGGCGCATAAATCATTCCGATTTCCTTGGCGAATGAATCATCCTCCCCTCTTCCGTCACCGCTCAAATAATGCATTAGCCTATCTACAAAATAAGCCGAAGCGTACCCGTTGATTTCCTCCACTTTTTGACCTGTATATTTCCCTTTTTTTTCAGCCTTAAACTTGTCGATATAAAGTTCATCATTAACGATCAATAATGGCACTGGGAAATAAGTCGGTTTATTCATTTGTGAATCCAAAGGAAACGCTTTAACACTAGTATGCAAACAACCAATTTCGCTTAATGCACGCCCAATATAATATCGGAAATCAGGAATAGAAATACTGTCGCTTTTAAGTGAACTAATATCTTTTAAAACGGCATTAATATTTACTGAAATTTTTGGGTGATAATTTGCTCCGTGCGCATGTACTACCGCATTGTTCAGAAATTCAAAATCTGTCAAGACGTCGTTTTTGGAAATGTTTTGTGCATATGTAGTACCAACAAATGTTAGCAATACAGTGATTAAACATATTAAATTTAGATATGTTTTCATGATGTATTTTGGCCCTATTAACTGTCGGTTTTTCAATTTATAAACTTACCTAAAAATGGAATACTATTGTAGGACGACCGTTTGAAAATGATCAAATAATTTTGGTCACAAGTCTTAATATGTTTGATTTTTGATCTTAGAAGAAAAAAATCCACTTAAATTCCCTATCTTGTTCATCTAATGCTAACTAGATGTTACTGCACCACTCCGCTCATTTCAACACGCTTACTCTTCTCTTAGGATTCGTGTTTTGCGTTCAAACCAACACTTATGCTCAAATCGACCATTGGGAGACCGTGGTCATTGAAACAGATGTTTGGTCGTATCTAGTTCCTGATGCTCCGGTTGATAGTGACTGGAATACATTAAGCTATGATGCAGGCACATGGCCAACGGCGAGTGGAGGTTTTGGCTATGGAGATGGAGACGACAATACAGTGTTACCTAGCGGTACAATTTCTGTATATCAGCGCATTGAATTTGATATTGTTGATACGAGTGAGATAGACGCTGCAGCCTTAATTCTAGATTTTGATGATGGATTTGTTGCCTATTTAAATGGTGTTGAAATAAGTCGTGTTTTAATGGATGGTGCAGGACAACCTGACTATGATCAATTGGCCTCAGGGTTACACGAGGCAGATATTTATGATGGAGATTACCCGGCGCAGTTTACCTTGTCAAAGGTGTTTTTGAGTGCGAATTTGAATTTGGGAACAAATGTACTTTGCATTCAAACACATAACGAGTCAGCTGGTTCTAGCGATTTAAGCTCTCGCCCTTTTTTATTTCTTGGAATTAATTCGACCTCAACAGATTATGATCCGGTCCTAGATTGGTTTGTTCCACCAGTATTTTTGGAAACAAGTAAATTACCGATTGTCATTATCAATACAATTGGCGGTGCTTCGATTCTGGATGAACCAAAAGTATCGGCATTTATGGGAATCATTAATAATGAGTCTGGCTTAAATAATATTGCGGATCCATTTAATGAATTTTATGGTCAGATTGGAATAGAATTTAGAGGGGCTTCCTCAGGAACTTTTCCGAAAAAAGCATATGGATTAGAAACGCGCCTACCAGATTCTAGCAATTATGATGTTTCCATTTTCGACTGGCCAAGTGACAATGATTGGATTCTTTACGCCCCTTATTCAGATAAATCTCTCATTAGGAATGTATTGACCTATAAACTCGGAAATGAAATGGGGAGTTACGCTGCACGAACGGAACTAGTAGAACTCATCCTTAACGGTCAATATGTTGGTGTCTATGTTTTCATGGAAAGAATTAAGCAAAACCCTGGCCGTGTAAATATCGACAAGTTGGAATTTATTGATACAACTGAAAATGAAGTTACGGGAGGTTATATCTATAAAGTCGATAGAGGTGTTGTGGCTTGGACATCACCTTTTTTGCAAGCTTCACCTGCATTGGTATATACGAAGTATCAAATGCACGATCCAGAAATTGAAGAAATGCACTCGTCGCAGTTAGATTATATTGAAACGTATGTTACTGATTTTGAAACAGCCTTAGATGGGCCTGATTTTGATGACCCAGTGGATGGGTACAAACCTTATATTGACCTTGGATCATTTATAGATTTTATGCTTGTAAATGAAATGAGTAAAAATATTGACGGTTACCGCATCAGTACATATTTACACAAGGCAAGAGAGAGTGAAGGTGGGAAATTGATAGCTGGTCCTCTATGGGATTTTAATTTGGCTTGGGGAAATTCCCATTATTGTCAATGTGGACTGACGACAGGTTGGAAAATTCATTTTAATGAAATCTGTACTAGCGCCGAAGACTTAAATAATCCATTTTGGTGGAATAGATTTGTTGAAGACCCTGAATTCAATCACCAATTAAATTGCCGTTGGCAGGAGTTAAGAGCGACTATATTTCACACAGACAGCATCATTTCTTTTATCAATGAAATGGAATTGTATTTGGCTGATGCGGCCGATAGAAATTTTGAACGTTGGCCAGTATTGGGCGTATATCTTTGGCCCAATAACTTTATCGGCGAAACTTATGCAGAAGAAATGGACTATTTGCGGACGTGGATAACTGATCGATTGATTTGGATGGATGAAAATATGTTTGGAAGTTGCGAAGATTTAGGCTTGGCTATTGACTCGAAAAAGAATAGTGTTCATCTGTATCCGAACCCAACCACTGGGAAATGCCGACTTGTTTTTAATGAACACATCCAAACTGGAAAGGTAGAAATTAAGAATACACTTGGGCAAACTCTTAAAGTTGTTTCCTTTGTAGATAAAGCGAGCATCAACCTAAATTTAGACCAATTTGCTCCTTCTGTTTACATCTTGAATGTGTATGATGAGGGAGAATTAATCTCGAATCAAAAATTAATTCGTCAATGAAAATGAACAAAACTGTTAATTCATATATGGGGATTTTTTTTTTAAACCAATTAGCCGAGAATCGCTATTGAAATAAGAGACATAATAAGTATATTACCGCAATAAAGCTATATAGCATGTTACCGCTCCAAAATAAATATTTAAGATTTCTACTCACAACAATTCTAGGGCTATTTATCAGCCAGAAGGTTTCCGCTCAAATTGATCATTGGGAAATCGTGGTGTACGAAACGGATACTTGGTCCTATTTAGTACCAGATGCACCTGTAGACTCTGATTGGAATACCCTTAGTTTTGATGCAGATTCATGGCCAACGGCAATTGGTGGATTCGGCTATGGAGATGGAGATGACAATACAGTATTACCAGGCGGCACCATATCAGTATATCAGCGCATTGAATTTGACATTATTGATACAAGTGAAATAGGCGCGGCAGCTTTAATGCTTGATTATGATGATGGATTTGTTGCCTATTTAAATGGCTTTGAAATAACTCGTGCTTTAATGGATGGACCAGGACAACCCGACTATGACCAATTAGCATCAGGCCTTCACGAGGCTGATATTTATGATGGAGATTACCCAGCACAATTTACTGTGTCAAAGGTGTTTTTGAGTGCGAATTTGAATTTGGGAACAAATGTAATTTGCATTCAAACACATAATGAATCTGGAGGTTCGAGTGATTTAAGTTCACGCCCATTTTTATTTCTTGGAATAAATACTACATCAACAGAATATGATCCTGCACCCGGTTGGTTTATTCCTCCTGTGATTTTAGAAACAAGTAATTTACCAATAGTCATTATCAACACTGTTGATGGTGTATCAATTGTAGATGATCCGAAAGTAACAGCGCTCATGGCCATTGTTAACAATGAATCAGGTTTAAACAATGTTACTGATCCGCCGAATGAATTTTATGGATATATAGGAATTGAAAGAAGAGGATCATCCTCAGGAACTTTTCCAAAAAAGGCTTATGGATTAGAAACCCGCGCGCCTGACACCTCCAATTATAATGTCTCTATTTTTGACTGGCCAATTGACAATGATTGGATTCTTTATGCACCTTACTCCGATAAATCGTTGATCAGAAATGTCCTCACCTATAAACTTGGAACTGAAATGGGGGAATATGCCCCAAGAACGGAAATGGTAGAAGTTGTTTTAAATGGCGATTATATTGGCGTCTATGTTTTCATGGAACGAATTAAAGAAAATCCAGGCAGAGTGAATATTGATAGAATGGAACCGACAGATATTACAGGAAATGAACTAACTGGAGGATATATAGTTAAAGTGGATAAAACAACAGGAGGCGGAATTGTGGCTTGGACATCTCCCTACGCTCAAGCAGCACCTGCATGGGGCGCAGTTCGATATCAAATGCATGATCCTGAAATTGAAGAAATGCATCCTGATCAATTAGACTATATTGAAGAATCCATAACTGATTTTGAAACCGCTTTAGACGGACCTGATTTTGACGATCCAGATGATGGCTATCGTCCTTATATTGATGTACAATCGTTCATAGATTTTATGATCGTAAATGAGATCAGTAAAAATGTGGATGGATACCGAATTAGTACGTTTTTGCATAAAGAACGTGAAAGCGAAGGAGGAAAGTTAAACGCCGGACCATTATGGGATTTTAACCTCGCTTGGGGTAATGCAAATTATTGCCAAGGAGGAGAGACCTACGGATGGGAAATTTACTTCAATTCAGTTTGTGGTGGCGGTGGAGATTTAAACAATCCATTTTGGTGGAGCCGCTTAGTTGAAGATGAGACCTATACCCACGAACTAAATTGCCGTTGGCAAGAACTAAGAATGACGACTTTGCATACGGACACCATTCTTGCCTTTGTAGATGAAATGGAAACTTATTTAGCAGATGCCGCCGAGCGAAACTTTCAACGTTGGCCTGTTTTAGGGACCTATGTTTGGCCCAACAACTTTATAGGTGATACTTATGCCGAAGAAATGGGATATTTGCGAGATTGGACTACAGAACGGTTAGAATGGATGGACGATAATATGTTCGGCAGTTGTGAAGATTTAAGTCTTATAGATGAATCTGCGCAACAGGTAAAGGTTTACCCCAACCCAACAGCCGGAGAAAGTCAACTTACCTTTAAAAAGACCATTATTAATGGACAAATAATAATCAAAACCATTACGGGTGAAGCTTTGTCAACAATAGCATTGAACAATACGAATCAGTATATGCTAGATCTTTCGGCATATGCTCCCGCATTATACATAATTCAGATTTATGACAATGAATCATTGATCTCAAACCTCAAAATAATTCGCCAATAAACTATTCTATTATGACTAAAACAATTCTATTTTGCATGGCTGCCACGCTACTTTTTGCATGTAATAAAACAGAAGGACCAGGAGGCACATCCTCGATTACTGGATTTGTAAAAAGCCAAAATCACGAAAGTGCTCGAGTAGAGATTAGCGAAGTGTTATTTACGCAAGGATTAAGCGTGGAACATGGCGATTATTGGGTCCTCAACAACCCTATTGGCGCCGAGCAATTCTATATTTATTATGACAATCCAACATGGCCAAGTGACACAGACCCGGGTTTAACAGGACGTACAGGAATTGCTGTTGAGTTTAATTATTCAGATTCAAACGTTGAAATTGCAAGCAATACAATGGATGAAATCGAAACAGAAGCGTCTGATCATTATACATTGACTCGCAATGTTGATATTGTAACCATAACGAATAAAGCAACTGGTGAAACTGCAAATGCCGATAAAGTGACATCACCATTTGAAATAAGCACCACCCAGTCAGGAAAAAGTGCTTTAATTGAAACGATTCAACCCGCCATTGATGAAAAGGTTTATTTGATATATGGTGACAATGACGTATTTGGAGAATTGGAACGTACTGGAGGAAATGGAGAGTACATTTTCAACAATCTCACGCAAGGGAGTTATACCGTTTACTGCGTTTCAAAAGATATAGCTTCAGGTTTAACCACAACTATTTCCGAAACGGTAGAAATTACTGCGAACAAAACAATAGTTACAGCTGGAGAAATTCAGATTTTTAACTAGATACTAGTCGAAGTAAGTAATCTCTCTTCGAAGCACGGCGTTTTTAATACGACCGTTACTCTTAATTGTGCATTTGGTCCAATTACCAATTTCATCAAGCTTATAAGTGGTTTTAATCTCTATAACTTGATCCATATAGAACACCATTTTTATGATTTTCTTTTTACTGTACTTATAAGAAATCTCATGCGCCATTAACGTTGGGTTTGCCGGAATTGAATCCTTCACTTTTCGTCCAAACTTATCATAGGTCGTGTATACCTCATCCCTTTTATTTCGAAAATAGACGATATTAGAATCAGCATCAAAAGCTAAAGAGTCCGCACCAATTTGCCAATCACGTTGATCGCCATAATAAATTTCGTCTCGCACGGTATCTTTTCGGACTCCAAAATTAAAAATAGATATCCAATGATGCCGATACGATTCAGTACCAATCGAATAAGCAAATTCGTTGATCGATTCACTGCTGTCCGCCAATATTTTGTGAACGCTGCTCAAATACCCATTTCGAAGAAACGCTATGTCCACTTGAACGGTACTCACCTCCTTGGCCGATCCAATATATTCTTGTATTTCATGAATAGATTTTACGCCACCATTTAAAACCAATAAATCAACGAATGAATCTTCTGTGGCCTCACTTGGATCATATTGCGTATTGACCCAATTATGTACCATTTGTCCATGACCAAGCAGGTTTAAAATCAATCCGAAAATTATTAAGGTGCATTTCACATTTGTACGGTAATTAATTTATATTTCAACTGAGATATATGCGCTGCTCACCATCTTTATAAGTCTATATAAATGGAGTTTTGGTTAAGGTTACCAATCCTTGATGTTGCGCAATAGCCTATTCCAAAATTATTCTAATCTCCTACAACAGAAATTTTGTGAAAATTAGCGAAATTAAAAGCAAATCTATAAGAATCTTAAAAAGATTTAAAATCGATAATTCAATCCTACATCCGTAATCCATTCATAGAAAATCCCAGCACAAAACAGATAATCACTTAGACCTGAAAAAACTGAAACTGAGCCGCCAGAGAAACGCCCGATTGGCCTCATAAATTTTTAACTTTTTTTTAAAATATGTTCTTTCTGAGTAAAGGCATTGAAATAAAGGCTTAGCGGTTATGTGGAATCTCAAAATAAAACGCAGATTTGTAACTAAAACAACATGAATCGTTAAATTTTATACCAGTTATCCTATTATGAAACATTTACTTTTTATTCTATCTACATTTTTTGCATTCTACGGATTTGCTTGTTTGAACGCGTCAGAAACAACTTTGAATAACGAAATAGTAAACCAACTCTCAACAGATGCAGGTTTAAATTTTCAAAGTGACGATCACCAACCTGAGCAAGTAAATGAAGAAGAAGGCATTTCGAACGGTGCAGAAAAACCGAAAAAGAAAAAAGTGATTAAAGGATTAATTTATTACTTGGGTGGAGGATTTGTGTTGTTAGTGATAGGTATGGTTTTCTTCATTCGTAAAAAACCAAAAATGCCATGAAAAAATATGCAGCCATAATTCTATCAGTTCTCATCTTATCTTGTAAGACTGACCCCATAAACAAATTTGATAAACAAAATGCACAATCACCCGTGTTAACACATGCCTGTATTGACAGTGTATTGGCAGAGTTTGAAGTAGTAGATTTTGCCGACCTAGATAAAGAATACACCAATTCAAATGGTAAGTTTAAAAGTAGTTTGAAAAAAGAAAAATTCTATATTCTTGAAGGGGATGATGTGCTGAAATATATCGTTGGAGAATATCGTATCAGAAACTTTGTGACAACAGACGCCTATTATTCTAGAAACGAAAAAGACTACACGAAAAACAAAAAGCAATTTTGGTTAGTTGATAAAAAAATGCTTTACATGATGTTGGATTTAATTCTGAAATTAGACGAAAATGGTTATAATAAATATGGTTTTCATGTTCGCGAAAGTCACCGCCATCCAACCTATAACGAGAAAAAAGGCGGCGCTAGTTCAAGTCAACATATTTGGGGAAAAGCCGTTGATATTGTAATTCAAGACATTAATAATGACGGTAAAAAAACACAAGCTGATAAGACAATCGTTCTTGACATTATGGAAGAGATTGTTGGCAACAACGGTGGTTTAGGCCGTTATCCTGGATCAATGACCGTGCACTTTGATTGTAGGGGGCATAGAGCGCGCTGGGATTTTCAATAATCAATTTTCAATATGCAATGTGCAACTGCGATTTGAATGTTACTATGCCTTGTAGATATTGAAATTGTAAATTAAATAAACGTTCCCGCCGCTTTCAATTTCGGCTTCCAATAAGTTGATTTTTCAATTTCAGTGATAATAACGCCCTTACTTGTTGAGGCATGCACCATTATTAAATTCTCTCCTTTTTTATTGATCACCAAACCGACATGTGAAATGTTCTTACCAGATGAAAAGAATAATAAGTCTCCACGATAAGCTTCTTTAACATTAACCTTTTTAGCTCCGTTTAATTGGGCTGAAGCTGTGCGCGGAATTACCAATCCATATTTTTTATGCACGTATCCAACCAAGCCCGAACAATCAAAACCGTTTGGATCTGATCCTGCCCAAACATATTTCACCCCAACGAGTGACTTGGCATAAACCACCATTTTTTCACGAATGCTGTTGGACACTCCTCCATTATTCTCGGTCGTATTATCGTTTGTAACAACGATTGGATCATCATTATTAGGGGTTTCAATTTCAATATCTGGTTTTGCTTTAATGCCTTTCAATTCGTCCATTCTAAACGATTGAATTTGATCTGAAGAACCGTTCAAACGTAAATCTTTAAACTTTGTTTCTAGGTCAACCAAATAAGTTTTTAGGCTGGCTATTTCATGATAATGGGCGGATAAGTAATCCTTGATGTTTTCATTATCCATAAAGTCCTTATACGAAATAACGGCTTCATTTATGGCATAATCATGACTCTTAAACCACACCTCATCATTCGATAACCTGAACAAAGCCATTGATTTATAGAAAGACGGAAGTCCACTATAATCATACGCAGGCATTGCGATTAGCTTGGAAGATTTTCGCAATACTTTCGTATAATAACCTTGATCGTAAAGAATTTCTAGCTGATCGATTTTCCTGTCCTGACTCATCCCGAGAAAAGAACAAAAGACAAAGCCGATTAAAAATAGGTATCTCATATTACAAATTTAGATCGAAAAACGCCTGATTCCCTTTAAAATCAGAACATGTATCCACAACTCTTTGTTAATTCTATATACAGATAAAATCATGCCAACCCTATTTTGTCTTAATTTTGTAGATTACGGTGCGCAGAAAGCGTTCACGATCCAACATAATTTAGGCTGTTTTGAAATATTACATTATAACAGGAGAAGCGTCTGGAGATTTGCACGGAAGCAATTTATTAAAGGCCTTAAAAGCACATGATATTAATGCTCAAATTCGTTTTTGGGGCGGTGATCAAATGCAGGCGATTGCGGGCACTCCCGTTAAACATATAAAGGACCTCGCATTTATGGGTTTTGTTGAGGTTGTTGCCAACCTCCGCACTATTCTCACCAATATTTCCTTTTGTAAAAAAGACATTCTAGATTTTGCCCCAGACAAATTAATTTTGATCGATTATCCTGGGTTTAATTTGCGCATTGCAGATTTTGCTACAAAAAATGGAATTGAGGTACATTATTACATTTCTCCTCAAATTTGGGCTTGGAAACAAAATCGGGTCCATAAAATAAAACGGACGGTGAACCAAATGTATTGTATTCTGCCATTTGAACAAGCTTTTTACAAAAAGTTTGACATGGATGTGCATTATGTGGGACATCCCTTAGTAGATGCGATTCAGAATTTTAAAGAAACCGCCGTCACATCTGACCAGTTTCAGACTGAATTTGGTTTAAACGGCAATAAAATAATGGCCTTGTTACCTGGCAGCCGTTTACAAGAAATTAAAACAAAATTGCCGATAATGCTCGAAGCGGCTAAGGGGTTTGATCAAATGGAAATACTTATTGGTGGCGCTCCTAATATTCCCGAAAAATTCTATCTGGATTTAGCTGGATCCGTACCGATTAAAGTCATTCCGAATAGAACTTACGATTTATTGAATCAAGCGCACTTAGCAATGGTAACTTCAGGTACCGCTACTTTAGAAACCGCACTTTTTAAAGTCCCTCAAGTTGTTTGTTATAAGGGAAATCCAATTTCAGTAAGCATTGCCAGAAAACTAATTAAAGTCGATTATATCTCTTTAGTCAATTTAATTATGGACAAAGAAGTGGTGAAAGAATTGATTCAAAAAGACCTCACCGCAGAAAATATAAAAGCCGTTCTTTTGCCCATGCAAGATACGGATAATGAAGCTCGAAAAAATTTACTTTCAGCCTATGATGAATTAGAGCGCATTTTGGGTGGTGGAGGTGCATCTGAAAAAACTGCATCATTATTGGTAGGTAATGCGTAACACACTCTATATCTTAATCTTATTCCTTTCTTTTGAAGGAAGAACACAAGAATTGGATATCGGCATCATGCGAGACTATACCCTCGGAACAGTTCAAATATCTCATTTGGAAGGAAATTATGAGATTATGGGCGACACCAGTTTAATTACCAATATTTGGGATGGACAATCGCTATTCATCAAACGAAGTGGCGAACAATTAAAGGTTGTAAAGGCAGATAAAACAATTGGTTTTTATGATAGTTTGAGTATTCGATCCATGGCAGAGGACAATAGCCTAAAACTGCAATTTTTGGCTCCTTCTTCAAAGAAAACGCGAAGATATAAAGACGATTTTATTCTCACACCGGAAGGCGCAAATACCATGCGCATTATCAACCGCGTGGAAATGAAAAATTATTTAGGTGGCGTAATAGAAAGTGAAGGCGGTGGTGGCAAACATTTGGAATATTATAAAGTGCAGGCCATTCTGAGTCGGACTTATGTTTTAGGCCATTTGTATAAACATAGAAAAGAAGGTTTTCAAGTTTGCGACCGTGTGCATTGCCAGGCCTATCAAAATATGCTCATTCATACCCCAAAAATTGCTGATGCGGTCGAAGCAACGCGTGGTGTGGTGATGTTGAACAAATCATTGCGTCTCGCTCAAGGTTTCTATTTTGCAAACTGTGGTGGACAAACCAGTGAATCTGACTTTGTTTGGAACGAATCTGTTTCACATTGTAAAAGTATTATCGACACCTTTTGCATTAAGTCAAGGCAAGCCAATTGGATCAAAGAAATTAATGCTAGCGACTGGAAAAATTATTTGGTTAGTCATTTTGGATACCCAGTTAATGATCCTGTTTTAGGACCTATGATGTATAATTTTTCGCAACCTTCTAGAAAGGCGTTTTACCAATATCCGCAACTCGGAATTCCATTACGAGATCTACGTATAAAATTCCGTTTAAAATCCACCTGGTTCTCTTGCAAAAAGGTGGGAAACAAAGTAGTGTTAACTGGCAAAGGATTTGGGCACGGGGTTGGTGTGTGCCAAGAAGGTGCTATGGGCATGGCGCGAAATGGATTTACGGCGGCTCAAATCATGAATTTCTATTTTACAAACATTCACTTAATGAATTATTTCAATTGGAGCTTTTATAAGCAGAAAGATTTTGAGGAAGAACCTAGTTTTTAAGTGAACTTAGTTGATCATTCCATTTTTTGTCTTAAAAAAAGGGGATTGACTAATAACTAAAATTGGATTTAAATCTATTTTATTGAATTAATTAAATTTCAATATATTCACGCACTCGTTCAGTAAATCCTACTTTTCAATTAACAGGATAAACAATTACGAGATGTGAAAACTAAAAAAATATGGGAAATAAAATTACGCTTAAAAACGAATACAATATATTAGATAAATTGATGGATTTTTTAAAAGGAGAAAACTCTTATGAAAGTTCGTTAACGTATGATATTTGGGGTCTTAGAACAGATGCGAATGGACAAATGGAAAAATGCGTACTTGTTAAGAAGAGTTCAATGCACGGCATGAAAGTCTATTTCAGTCAAGAAAATGAGTTAATGATGTCATACGTTATCCCAAACAAAGTGATGAACGCTTATTTTGGAAAAAGTGTAAAAGCCCGTAAAAGTATACTTGAAGTTATTGGCGGAGGAATAAAGAATGTAATGCTTTCTGGATCGCAAAAAAAAGCGTTTCAAGGAATGGAATCAATCTTTAAAAAAATAGCCGCATAACTCAATTGGGGTAATAATTACACGAACCTTTGAAGGCGCTTATTAAATCACATTTTCCTTAATATCTTCTACCACTTCTGGATTTAGCAAAGTCGAAATATCTCCCAAATTATCGACTTCACCACAGGCGATTTTTCTTAAAATTCGGCGCATGATTTTACCGGAACGTGTTTTCGGTAATCCATTCGTAAATTGAATTTTATCCAATTTTGCGATTAGCCCAATAAGATCAGCGATCATTTGATTGATTTCTAATCGTAAATCATCCGGGTTTCTGCTCAGTGCTTTTTCTTTTAGTGTCACATAACCGTATAATGCGCTGCCCTTTATATCATGCGGAAAGCCAACGATCGCAGATTCTGCAACCAGAGGATGCTCATTAATCGCATCTTCAATTGGAGCGGTTCCTAAATTATGTCCCGATACAATTATCACATCATCCACCCTACCAGTAATTCTGTAAAAGCCATCCCCATCTCGCAAGGCGCCGTCTCCGGTGAAATAGGTGCCGGGGAAAGCCGAGAAATACGTTTCACGATAGCGGTTATGATTGCCCCATATTGTTCGAGCCATTGACGGCCAAGGATATTTAATGCATAAGCTACCTTCTAGATTGTTCCCTTCTAATTCCACCCCATTTTCGTCAAAAAGTGCCGGCTGAGTGCCTGGTAAAGGCAAGGTCGCATACGTTGGTTTAGTCTCGGTGCAGTTTGGAATTGGTGAGATTAAAATTCCACCAGTTTCAGTTTGCCACCATGTATCCACAATTGGGCATTTCTTCTTACCAATGTTTTCATCATACCAATGCCATGCTTCTTCATTAATCGGTTCGCCAACTGTACCTAATACTTTTAAAGAACTTAGATCATATCCTTCTAAATTATCCAAACTCTCTTTTGCCAGCGCCCTAATTGCCGTTGGTGCCGTGTAAAATTGATTCACTTTATGCTTCTCTACAATCGCCCAAAAACGACCACAATCTGGATAGCTCGGTGTTCCTTCAAAAATAACGGTAGTTGCACCATTCGCTAACGGACCGTAAACGATATAACTATGTCCAGTGATCCAACCAATGTCCGCAGTACACCAATACACGTCATTTTCTTGGTATTGAAAGACATTACTAAATGTATAGGCCGTATAAACCATATATCCCGCTGTAGTGTGCACCATGCCTTTTGGCATTCCAGTGGATCCTGATGTATATAAAATAAAGAGTGGATCTTCCGCGTCCATCATTTCAGGTTTGCAAAAAGCAGAGGCGGCACCCAATTCAAGTTGCAACCATTTATCGCGACCCTCTTTCATTTGAATATCCGAATTAATTCGTTTTGCCACCAACACGGTTTCAACGACGGAACATTCTTGCAAGGCTTCGTCTACAATTCCTTTTAAGTCGATTGTTTTTTCTCCCCGATAAGATCCATCAGAAGTAATGACCATTTTGCAATCACTATCATTAATTCTAGTCGACAATGCCGTAGAAGAAAATCCTGCAAAAACAACCGAATGAATCGCGCCAATTCGGGCACAGGCCAAAACAGAAACCGCCAATTCAGGAATCATGGGTAAATAAATACAGACCCGATCTCCTTTTGTTATTCCATTGCTTTTTAAAACATTCGCGAATCGATTGACGCGCTCAGACAATTCGTTATATGTAATATGCTGCGTGGCTTCACTAGGATCATTTGGTTCGAATAAAATCGCCGTTTTATCTCCGCGTGTTTCTAAATGCCGATCAATACAATTTTCGGTAATGTTCAATTGTGCGCCTTCGAACCATTTCACTTCAGGCTTTGAGAAATCCCAATCTAAAACGGTATCCCATTTCTTTTGCCAAACAAAATTTTCACTGGCAATTTCATCCCAAAACGCTTCTGGTTCTTTCACCGATTTTTGATAAGTGCTTTTATAGGCCGCAAAGCCTTTAATTTGGTAGTCGCTCATGTTAAGAAAATTTGTCTTCTCTAAATATAAGCACTTGGAGAAAAATACCGAATGCTGAAAAGAAAAAAGATAGTTATCTTCTCAAAGAACCGCAAAAACCAGGTCCAACAAATCAGCTTTTTCAGAACCAATAGCTCTTCTCCAATGTTTAAGTAATTAGCTAAACGAGCAAGATGGGGACCCTATGAAGCTCTGTCTGTTTTTAAAGGGTGTGGTAGGGATTACTCTAACTTACATTCTTGGGTAGGTAATCCATTTGATTTCACAGTTCTTGAAGCACCGACAATCGAGTTAGATTCAATTCAGTTCGTAAATATAGAACTAGATGGTGCTATTGATATTTCAATAGACGGCGGTGTGCCTCCGTATGTCATTGATTGGGATATTGATGGAACCGGCGATTTTGATGATGCAGAAGATTTGTTTTACCTTACTTCTGGAAACTATATCCTTGTATTGAGCGACATTGAAGGATGTATGGTAAGGGATACATTTGAGATTACCAGCGAAATCTTACCTGATATTGATAATCCCGTGGATGTGAATCTGTACCCCAATCCTTCATCTAATTTTATCCAAATAAACATTGAAGATGATTTCAGCTATAAAATAATTTCAGATGCAGGTGAAATCGTAAGAAAAGGACAACGCATTAATGGAGATCCAATTTCCGTTCTTGGCTTAACGCAAGGTTCCTACTTACTCCGAATCAGAAGAGCGGACAGATCAGGAACAGTCAAAATTATTAAGCTCTAAATAGTCATTCATAATTCTCATTGAAACAAAAAAGCGCCTCCAATATATCATTGAAAGCGCTTTAAACCTAAAAGGTTCCGTCAACCCCTATCCGGCCTTTTTTGGGTTTATTAATAATATTTCGTTCACTTGAATTTCAGTTACTCGGCGATTTGAACCACCCTTTTCTTGATAAACACGATTCACCAATTTTCCATCCACGGCTAATAACTGCCCTTTCTTGACGAATTTCTCAATGAGCTCAGCCTTCTTTCCCCAAGCGATAATTTGATGCCACTGAGTTAATGTTTTTTTGCCGTTCACTTATTTGATTGTTTCATTGGTGGCTAGGGAGAACTTGGCTAGTTTTACACCGTTTTCAAATGTTCTCACGGTTGGGTTAATGCCCGTTCTGCCGATTAGGTTCACTGCGTTCTGTAATTTGTTCATGACTTTATTATTTTGGATTAACGATTAAACTATATTTTACTTCTTTTTAAACTCTTTTACGGTAGTCTAAGTGTTATGCGCCTCGCTCAAAATCTTAGCACACAACACTATAAACCAACCTCCCCTACTTCTCTCCTTCTGCTTTTCTACCAAGAAGTAAAATGTCATTTATTTGCACTTCCGTTTTTACACGTTTCTCGCCTTCTTTTGTTTCATATGAACGGGTTACTAATTTTCCTTCAATTGCAATTTCTTGCCCTTTGGATACGTACTTTTCAATGATCTCGGCTTGACCATTCCAGGCAATTGCATTGTGCCAGTGCACAGACTCTACTTTTTCACCTTCGGGTGTTTTATATACTTCGTTTGTTGCTATTCTAATTTTTGCCAATTTTTTCCCATTTTCGAATGAGATGATTTCTGGCGCTTGTCCTAAATTTCCGATTAATTGTACTTTGTTTCTTAACGTGTTCATGTTGTTTGTTTTTAAATGTATGTTAATGATTACTGTCGCTGTTTGTTATCGACACTGCAAAGGAATGACAACTTCAAATGTTTAACCGTCTAATAAACATTTGTATACGTATAAAATACATTTGTAAATATTTGCAAATGTTTTTATCATTGATTTACAAATAGTTAAATGAAAAATAATTTTACAAAAAAAGATGAATATTTTTCACTAAAAGTTGTTTCCCAACTTCTGATATCAAAATAATTGCCCTTTTGAATAACAAAAAATCAATCATTCACCTATTTAAGTCCCCAGCTAGTATCGAAAAGATGATTAACTTCGAATGAAGATGGATACAGCCAAAATAAAACACTTATTCTGTTATCTAAGCCTACTCTTTGTGTTCGCCTGCAAGGAGACAGTACCGACAGATCATATGAAGGATGAATTCGACAAGTTAACTCCAATGGAACAAGACAATATTATGTTTGGGGATTTCCTTGACCATTTTGCCGATTCATTAAAAATTCCAACTAACGTAGAATTGATTTACCCCACCGACCTTCCTTTTAATCCGGATATAAAAAGATCAGATAGTATTCTAAATCTCCCTATAGAAGAAAACCGACTAACTTTATTTAATTCATTTCAACCTGGTTTATTTGAGTATGATTACACGTTTGCGCCTCGTGCAAATGGAACCATTTTCTTAAAAGCATACGAGATTACTCAAGAACTTCAACTCTCGACAGATCGATTAAAAGACCGTTCTTCTATTGAGGTTTTTAAAAGTGATACTCTTAAAGTTCACCGCCTATTAAAAAACTTCACGATATATGAAGGAGATTGGGGCAAACCTTATGCCGCTCGTTTTGAACTTTGGTTTGAAAACGTGGATGGGAAATCAGCCAAGCTTATCAAGACTAATTATATTATTGAAGGATGGATGAGATAATGCCAATAGAATTTTAACTAATTTTAATTTTTCATGGATTAAATATTATGAAAACAATTATTCAAACCCCAACGCCCAATTTTGAAGAAAGCCGCAACTTCTATGAAAAAATTGGTTTTGAAATTCACACCTCATCTGATAAAACCTTTGTTTATTCAAATGGCATCACAATTGAATTAAACAAAGATCGATTTAGCCGTGCAGGAATTAAATGCTTTGGAACGAATTGGGAAGCTTTTTTATCGGATAATGGTTTGAGTGATAAAGCCACGAAAATGAAAAACGGATATCTTATCACGTCGCCGGCAGGTTGCTGTGTTTATTTGGAGGACGCAATTGAGCATTTGCCGCAGAGTGACACGAAACCCCTTATTGGAACTTACGGCGGTTTTTCTTTAGAGACGAACCAAATTGAAGAATCAATTGGTTTTTGGGAGAATTTTGGCTATAAGCAAACTATGGGAAATCTGGAACATGGCTGGGAAGCACTTTCTAATGAAGAAGGATTTTCGATTAGTTTAATGAAGCACCAATGTTGTCCTCACCTCTTCTTCAACCCTTCCGTATCTTTTTTCAATGGGAAAGAGAATATGACAATTATTGAAGGCGTTCGTACCGCAAATATTGACATCACAGAAGAAATCTCTCACTTTAATCCGGATGGAATTGTGGACAATATTATTATACGTGACCCGGGTGGTTTAGGCTTCTTTATATTCAGTGATTAATGTGTGTTTTAAGCTCAAAACATCAAATAAATCTATTAATCACTGAAAAAAATACCCATAAAAACTGATTGCCTCATTTTTTAATACTACCTTTATGCCTTAATATTATTTTTATTACAATGAAAAACGGAACAGTAAAATTCTTCAATGAATCAAAAGGATTTGGATTCGTCATAGATGACGCAGACAATCAAGAGTACTTTGTACACGTAACTGGATTAATCGACGAAATCAACGAAGGCGACAAAGTTGAATTCGATTTAAAAGACGGTAGAAAAGGTTTAAACGCAGTAGACGTTAAAATTATCGACTAGATAGATTTATAATCTTATTCAAAACCCTGTAAGTTTAAGGCGAACAGGGTTTTTTTATGCCTAATATATACGTACAGTAAATTAACACGACTATTCTACGTAAACCAATAAAATAGACCATGAAACGCACCTCACTATTATTTTTCTTCAGCCTCATTGGCTTTCAATTCTCAACCAATGCACAACTCGCTAAAGGGGATATAATTCTAGCTTGGCAAGTTGATGTGACAGAAAGCGACGACTATGACGTCGCATTTGGATTCGCGGCAAATGCATGCCAAGAGTCTACTCATTTATCATTAACCTGGTCTGGATTAGAACCAGATGCCGGAGCATTTGATCCAGATTTTATAGTATCTCGATTAGACATTGCTAATTTTTATTTCCCTTACAACGAAACGAAAGTTGAGATGCAAATAGCGGTTACAAACACAACAAATAAAGAAGTGCCTGCCGATCTTATGGCGACAGATTTTGATGACCCCATACTAATAGAACGGTTTAAAACAGCACTCGACACAATTTTTATTCATATTCCAGACATTGATTTAGCCGCACTTATGTTGGGAATGAGAGCGATATTTTATTCGGCACAGATGAAAGCTTGTATACAGCATACAAAGTCTTTCTAGATAGTATTGTTCCCTATGCCAAAACTCGCTATTTTGAACTCTATGGAAAGGTTTTAAAAGTTGGAACAACACTCACGTTAGACGGATTAACACACCCTTCTAAATCAACCTATTGCCAACTGCTAAATGAAGATTTGGACATTGTTGCAACAACGTATTATCCGTTCGCTCCAGATTTCACCATGGAATCTCCTGGTGTGGTAGAAGAACATTTTGATGATTTAGTTGCGCTCTATTCTTCTTTAGATCAACCCATTTATTTTGCCGAGTGCGGCTATGCATCAAGCGAAACATGCAACAGTTCGGAAGAATTACAAGCGCAATTTTTCTCAGAAGTATTTCTAGCATGGGACAAACATTATGACCATATTAAATATCTTACTATTTTTAAATCTACCGATTGGTCCATGGCAGATGTGGAATTTTTTGGCGAGTATTATGGCATAGACGACCCCGTTTTCCTAGAATATCTCAGAACACTTGGCGTTCGAACTTGGGATGGAGATGGAACGAATAAGTTGGCTTATGAATTTATTCTATGCGAATTAGAAGCTAGAGATTGGTGTGCTGTTGATTGCGCTTTAACTGAACTTGCAACAAATAAATCGACTGAGAACATTCATATTTATCCAAATCCTGCCAAAGGTCAGCTAACCATTAATGCCAGTATCGGAATAGATCAAATCACCATCTATAATTCAATTGGACAGTCTGTGCTTTCCACAAACGAAACAAATATTGCGATTAATCAACTTAAACCAGGTATTTACATAGCGTACATTGGTCTATCCGACCAAACCTACATGACCCAAAAATTTGTGAAGCAATAGGTCCACATTTCTTCCTGCAACTAATCGAAATTTGCCGTCAACTAAGCGATAAATTTCTCAATTATTACTTAAAGTTGAAAATAATTGTGATATTTAAGAGAAAAGAAAAACTAGGCGACTTCCCACAAGTATCAAGCTTTCTCTCAAAATATGCCGTTGATACGTCTTAAAATGTAACAAATTTTAAACTAAAATAAACACCTATGAAAAAGTTAATGGCAGAGTTTATTGGCACAATGTGGCTAGTAATTGGAGGCTGTGGAGCCGCATATTTCGCGTGTAATTTTCCAGAAGCAGGAATTGGATTCCTTGGTGTATCACTAGCCTTTGGTTTAACTGTAGTGACTATGGTGTATGCAATCGGGCATATCTCAGGATACCACTTAAATCCGGCAGTTAGTATTGGATTATGGGCAGGTGGAAGATTTGAAGGAAAAGAATTGCTTCCTTATATTGGAGCTCAACTCTGTGGCGGTATAGCAGGTGCAGGAATCCTCTATCTCATTGCAAGCGGACAAGATGGTTTTGAAACAGTTGGCAATTTTGCCGCAAACGGATATACAGATGGCGCGGCCAAAGGTTCTCCAGGTGGATTCGGAATGGTTTCTGCCTTAGTAATTGAGGTTGTAATGACCTTCTTTTTCTTAATCATCATTCTAGGATCTACACATTCAAAAGCTCCTAAATACTTGGCTGGATTAGCTATTGGTTTAGGTTTAACATTAATTCACCTGATTAGTATTCCAGTTACAAATACTTCAGTAAACCCTGCTCGTATTACTAGTCAAGCATTATTTGCCGACAACGATTGGGCAATGGGACAATTATGGTTATTCTGGGTAGCACCAATTGTAGGTGCAATTATAGCAGGTATCGTTTATAAGAACATGTCTCCAGAAGAGAAATAGAAAAAATATTTTAAAAACCCGCGTGAGAAACCATTCTTGCTCGGTTTTTTTGTTTCCCGAATTGTGATGATTACATTTGAAGAAAAACATACAAATTAAATTCCAACATATTGTAGAAGTCACTGATGGCGAAGATCGTTTCAACACTTATTGTGAAGAGCAATTAACAATTATACCCAGTCGAAAAGGAATTAAAAAAGCCATTAAAAAAGGTGAGTTACGTTTAAACGGTGAAGTGGTTGAAGGTGGAAGATGGCTAAAAGAAAATGACGCGATCACTTTGGTTGATTTGGACTTAACACCGCCTAAAACCTATCATAAAAAATTAACTATTGTATATGAAGATGAGGACCTCGCAGTGATTGTTAAACCCGCTGGTTTAAGTGTGAGCGGTAATCAATTCAAAACCGTACAAAACGCCTTGCAACATAATTTAAGCCCATCTATAAAACAAGATGCTTTGCCTTGGCCACTCCCCGTTCACCGACTCGATAATCAAACCTCTGGTTTGTTAATCATTGCCAAAACCAAAACCGCTCGTGTTCGCTTAGGTCAAGCTTTTGAAACGAAGACCATCCAAAAAACTTATCGAGCTGTAGTGATTGGTAAAACAGCACATGCTGGGTATATTAATGTTCCTATTGACGACAAATTGTCTTGTTCATTGTACCGAACATTGAAAACTTCTGCTTCACTTAAAAATGAATTTTTAAGCTTGGTGGAACTCACTCCCAAAACAGGACGGACGCACCAATTAAGAATTCACTGCGCGCATATGGGACATCCTATTTTAGGGGATAAAATCTATGGCAAGTCTGATTTAATTTTAAAACATAAAGGTTTATTTTTATGTGCCACAAAACTCGAATTTAAACACCCCATTTCAAATGAGGAATTAGTCTTCACCACCCCCATGCCTGCCAAATTTGAGACTCGCATGCAAAATGAAGCACGGCGTTATGAATCGAAGGTTTAGGAATAAAAAAGGGGCTAAAAAAAGGAAGAACTGCACGAATAATAATCTCTTTAACTTAAGTTCGCTTATTTATTTAAAATAAACTAGATTTGGGTAAATCAACAATTTATGAAACACGTCTTGATTCCAATATTGATTTCATTTGTTCTTTTCTCGTTCGGTGGTAATGAACATGAGGAAGAGATTATAAATGTACTAGAAACAGATTCTACAGAACAGCTTAGCAATAATACAATTATTGATGAGGACTCGATTGGAATTGAAGATGAATTGATTGCCGTTCCTGCTGATGAATATGAATTGACAGATTTAAATGAAAATCCTAGTTTGAAGAATTATGTAGATTATTTACATGAGGTGATGGATGATGTTGAAAGTCCCATTGAATTGGTGTATGAAGGAGTGGACTTTGGAGATTATTTCCATTTGACTTTTACTGGACCAGATGAACTTTATTTAGATTTTGGTGATGCCAGTAATGATTTTGGAGAATATGAATTGTATGACCCACTAACTTTCGAAGACAATTCAAAGTATGTAGGGAAAACATTTGAAGTTTTTTGGGAGTTTAAAGCGAGTAGTTTTTATTGTTGCGAGGGCGAAATGGAGTCAACAACCGCTGAAGTTCCTTCTATTGTTCAACTTAAATTAATGGAGTAATGATAAGGCCCCTGAGTATTCTATTTTTTATTCTGGTTAGCCCGTTTGCTATGGCGCAAGAATTAGATTATCAAGAAATTGATACCAACAATGTTTCCAGTTGGTTTGAAAAATATCCGAGAGCTTATGCAGGTGTATATAAGTTCGGAAATTCAGAATCTGAATCGGACCTAGTTATTATTTATGCTAAAAACACCTTGGTTGTTCAAATCAGTCAGTTCGAATGGAACGATTCGGCTAGTCAATTCTTCAACCACTATGAAACCTTGACGAATGTCAAAATCAGTAATGGTAAATTCGAATCTGACCAATACAAAGGAAGGTTCGTTTATTATTTAGATGGCGAAACAAAGCAAATGGGATTAAGGATTAACAATCCTTGGACAGTTGGTATTGAAAACAGGACTTGGGAACTCGGATTAAAAAGTAAACATCCATTTAATTGTGAAGGACAATATCCAGAAGCGACGACAAAATTT
This sequence comes from uncultured Crocinitomix sp., assembly GCA_905478225.1. Lineage (GTDB taxonomy): Bacteria > Bacteroidota > Bacteroidia > Flavobacteriales_D > Crocinitomicaceae > Crocinitomix. The sequence continues at coordinate 102,066 of CAJQHR010000037.1, read as the reverse complement.
CTTTATAAATCTGATTTAGAAAAAATGTCAATTTTGGAATTGAAATATATGAGGAATGAAATTTTTGCGCGTTATGGTTATATTTTTAGAGCAGGCGGAAAGATTGACGAGCACTTTAAAGCGACGAACTGGTATAGACCACAACATAAAAACGTAGACGGATTCCTGACCCCAATTGAGAAGAAAAACGTAGAATTAATTCAAAGTTTGGAAAAATAATGGCGTGTAATTGTCCGTTGCTAAACGAAATCATGCCGTTCCTAAAACTTTTACCCGTTTAAATACCTATACTCGTAAATTCAGATAGTAATTCGACCCTCCCACCTAGCAATCAATTTAAGAAGCCTTGATCCGCAAAAACGGACAGGCTTTTAATTTTAATGAACAAACATATCGTTAAACTGTTCTTCTATTACATTAAAAGCAATGATATGTTCAAGCTATTCAAAAAAAAGACTCCGATTGACAAACTTTACGACCAATACGAAACACTATTAGGTGAGGCGCATAAACTTTCTACCATTAATAGAACCGCAAGTGACGAAAAGCAAGCAGAGGCCAATGCTATTTTAGACAAAATTGACGTCTTAAAAAATCAAGGATAATGGCTTTCTATCAAAAACAGGTCAACCAAGTTATAAATGCCTCAATAGACGAAGTGTGGGACTTTATCTCCTCTCCTAAGAACTTAAAGGAAATTACACCCGAATACATGGGGTTTGACATCACCTCGCAAGACACTCCGGAAAAAGTGTATCCAGGCCTTGTAATTACATATAAAGTAAAGCCAATTGCTGGCATTAAAACTACCTGGGTAACCGAGATTACTCAAGTAAAAGACAAAGTTTATTTCGTTGATGAACAACGTGTTGGTCCTTATAAAATTTGGCATCACCAACATTTTATTTCCCCAATAGAGAATGGCAGTGTATTGATGAAAGACATCATTAGTTACAGTCCACCGTTTGGGTTTCTGGGGAGCATTGCTAATAGCATTCTAATCAAGAAAAAGTTAAGCGAGATATTTGACTATCGCAGAATAGCAATGGAAAAAAGATTCCCTCCAAAAGTATAAGTTTGTTCTAAAAATCTGTTGGTTTAGCCCTTAAGGCGGACTTTACAATTGATAATTCATTATTTTCAACTTATGAAAAGATCAAACCAATGTCCAAAATGTTCCAGTTTCGAAATCTATTCAGATGAATCATTTTCGCAGCGCAGTGCCGCTTCCAAAATATCGATTTCAACTTGGTCACAAGTTTCCGTGGTAACTTATGCCTGCTTAAACTGTGGATTAGTGGAAAGATATATCGACAAAAGTGATATTTATCGTAAAGATAAAATAGCAAAAATCAGAACGAATTGGAAAAAGGTAGGCTGATTTTGTAATTTAATTGAACAAAACACGTCCATTAATAGTTATTTTAGTACAGTACTTTTTACACAGCCAAAAACGTCCAATTGCCAAAGCTTTTGGTGAAGAGTATAAAGAATTTTACCAAACAACTTTAGGCAGTAGCTTTTGTCAACCATGAAAAAATTAAAACCTCAATCTGGATTTGTATTTACGGAGTTTATAGAACCGGAAAAAGAACCGTTTGATAGATTTTTTGAAATTTTTAAGGAAATTATTACATATACCTCCGGTGATTTAGATGAAGCCTTGGATTGGTTAGCCCATCTCGATAAAGAATATAAATTAAGTACTGACGATTATAATCTGGATGATTTTATTGCCGATCTAAAGAAAAGAGGCTTTCTTAAAGATGATGATGACCCCAACAATGAAGGGGGAATGATGATTACGGCAAAAACCGAACGCGCTATTCGAAAAAACGCCTTGAATCAAATTTTCGGGAAACTCAGAAAATCTGGCCGTGGAAATCACAACACCAAACATGTTGGAGATGGAAGTGAGCAAAGCGGTGAATTCAGAAATTATGTTTTCGGAGATTCATTGAGTCAAATTGCGGTAACAGAAAGCATTAAAAACGCGCAAATTAATAATGGAATGGACAGCTTCCAACTAAACGAAAGTGATTTGGTTGTTAACGAAACGCACCATAAAGCACAAATGAGCACAGTGCTTATGATTGACATTAGTCATAGCATGATTTTGTATGGTGAAGATCGAATTACACCTGCAAAAAAAGTGGCCATGGCTTTAGTCGAACTAATACGAAGTCGCTACCCGAAAGACACATTGGATATTCTTGTTTTTGGAAATGATGCTTGGCCAATTAAAGTAAAAGATTTACCCTATTTACAAGTAGGACCTTACCATACAAACACGGTTGCAGGAATTCAGCTTGCATTAGATTTGTTAAGACGAAAAAAGAATACGAATAAGCAAATTTTCATGATTACAGACGGCAAGCCGAGTTGCTTTCGTTTGCCTAATGGCGAGTATTACCAAAACAGCTTTGGACTGGATGACTTCATAACAGACAAATGCTATAATATGGCAAAACAAGCCCGGAAGTTGCAAATACCGATTACCACATTTATGATTGCGAGAGATGAGTATTTAATGTCCTTTGTTGAAAAATTCACGAAAGAAAATCGTGGCAAAGCTTTTTATACTGGCCTAAAAGGTTTGGGCGAAATGATTTTTGAAGATTACGAAACAAATAGAAAGAAGAGACTGAAAGGTTGATCTTTTTGATGATTTGATGATTTGATGATTTGATGATTTGATGATATCAACATATTAAATATGATGAGTTGCACATTGACCAACAACTATTGACTAAAAAAATGACTGAAAATATAAAAACATTAGGCGAATTAAAAGCCGCGGGATATTCACCGAAAAGTATAAAAGACGAATTACGGACGAATCTTATTGCCAAATTACACGCCAAAGAACCTGCTTTTCAAGGAATAATTGGGTACGATAGCACCGTTTTGCCAAATTTGGAACGGGCCATTTTGTCTAAACATAACATCAATTTATTGGGACTTCGTGGCCAAGCTAAAACAAGGTTGGCTAGAGGTTTGGTTAACCTGTTAGATGAATGGATGCCAATTATCGAAGGATCCGAAATTAATGATGATCCGTTTCAACCCATTTCTAAATATGGAATGGATAAATTAGAAGCTAATGGTGATGACACTCCTATAAGTTGGATTCACCGTAATGATCGATTTTTTGAAAAACTAGCCACACCAGACGTTACGGTTGCAGATTTAATTGGAGATGTTGATCCGATAAAAGCGGCCAACTTAAAATTATCATACGCAGATGAACGGGTGATCCATTATGGAATGATTCCACGTGCGAACCGTTGTATTTTTGTAATTAATGAATTGCCTGATTTGCAAGCTCGAATCCAAGTTGCACTCTTCAATATTTTACAAGAAGGTGATGTGCAAATTCGCGGATTTCAATTTCGATTGAATTTGGATTTGCAATTTATTTTTACTGCAAACCCAGAGGATTATACTAACCGTGGTAGTATTGTTACACCGCTTAAAGATCGAATCGGTTCTCAAATCCTCACGCACTATCCTGTTAACAGAGATATTGCAAGAGCCATCACTACGCAAGAATCAAATATAAATGATGAATTAATTCAAAAAATTCATGTTCCTGAACTGGCTTCGATACTATTGGAGCAAATTAGTTTTGAAGCACGCACGAGCGAATTTATTGATGTCAAAAGTGGAATCTCTGCCCGAATGGCTATTACGGCTTATGAAAATTTAATGAGTACCGCTGAGCTTCGTTTAATCAAAAGTGGAGAAAAATCAACTTCTATTCGCATGAGTGATTTACTCGGCATAATCCCTTCTATCACAGGTAAAGTGGAATTAGTTTATGAAGGCGAACAGGAAGGATCTGAAGAAGTTGCTCTATTGTTAATGGGCAGTGCCATCAAAACTTTGTTTGATGAGTACTTCATGGAAATTAAGAAACTCGCAAAAGCAGGTGAATATGATGATTTTGATAAACTCACTGAGTGGTTTATTAATAATCCAGGATTTGAATTAATAAACGAAAGTAAAAACGAAGCATTTATTCAAGCGATTAACTCAATTGAACCGCTAAGTAACATTATCGAAAAATTTCAACCGAACTTGCCAGACGCAGACATAGTTTTTGTGAAAGAATTTGTGTTGTGGGCTATGGTTGAATATAAAAAATTAGATAAGAAAAAATTTGAAGAAGGATATGAGTTCGAGGATACGATTATGAAGGGGTATTAATGAAATGAACCTTTGTATTGAGTATTTGTAATTCATCATATGAAACAGTTATTCTTCATTGTTATTCTAATTCTCGGTGTAACCAGCCTGCAGGCGCAAAATGAATTGGTAAATATTCACCTAAGCAAATCTGTTATGCACGGCGGCACTTCTGATAGTGGCTCAAGCATTGGACTTGCCTATACTTTTGTAGCATGCAAAACAATTCATTTGCCAAACATCTTATTCGAGGGTGAAAAATTGGTGATGCAACCAACCGATACGTTGATCATTAGATTCATTTCCTTTCACCCATACCAAGATAATCACGATTATGGCATAGGTGAAAAACCAAAACCTAAAAAATCGTTTGACGCATACTTTCGAAGTGGTGCTTGTCGCATAAGCGTCAATATGGAAGAAGAATTTATCACTGCTGCCACTTATTTGTATAAAAAAAAGGAATACGTAGCCAAAAGAAAAACAGAAATTGACGAATCACAGGAACATTCCGCTCCTTAAAATTGTGCACGAGAACGTATATTCGATTAGGCAATTTTAACAGAAAATCGCCAAAAATAATTGGGTTTTAATGTAACATTATTCAATTTTAACACTTCACAACATCCTTTAACAATTGTTTAGATATAGTCCGTTGGGCTTGGCATAACTTTAAATACACATTTAAAATTTAGAGCTATATCCCTTATTAAAATTCTATTCGTGACGCTGGTATTATCAGCGACTTATTCTTGTAAAAAATATGCCAATGATCCTACTATTAGTCTAAAGTCAGAAGAAGCCCGACTGATTCGGAAATGGCAAGTTCAAGTTGCCTACTATTCATTGTTTACGGATCAGCCCTCTCAGGGCGAGGATCAAACTTATATCTGGCAAAACTTTAAATTGGAGTTCAAAGAGGATAAGACCTATCAATTTGAAAACTATAATTTAGACATGAGCGAATATACAATCGAAGAAGGCAATTGGGAATTCACAGAGGACTTATCAAAAGTAAAAACTACAGGAATTGCAAGGCGCTATGATTCAGAGACGAATGCTTTATTAATCCAAGGCAGTAAAAACAGTGCCTGGCGCATTATGCGTTTAACAAAAAATGAATTTTGGGTTTGGTATGAAAATCAGGACGATCCGCCGTGGATCTATATGAAGTTTGATGCTTTTAAATAATCGTTAATATTTGGCCGTCTAAGCCCAATGAAATTTGAATTTCCAACTTTGGAATTTTCTCCGATTTAGGTGGACCAAGAACTATTCTAGCTCAAAATCATCAATAATGTCATCTCCGTAATTTGTGACCGATCGCACTACTCCTCTAACATCACAAACAGCTTGAACTAAAAGCACAATTGTAAACGCCAAACTAACTAGACCGAATAACCACCACATCACATACGCCATAGCAAAGTCTTCAACATTTCCACTACCAACAAATACAATATTCATTAAAACAAAAATTGATGCAAAAATAATCCCTAGTATAGAAATTATTTTGACCGTCTTTCGCTTAATTTGTTTCAAATTTCCGCCATATAAACCAACGTAAAAGAGACCGACTATGATCATGAAAAAGGCGCCATTCAAAAACAAGTTTTCGATTCCCGCATCCAAACGACCAAAGCCATTGTAATATTTATACCTTTCGTAAACTAATTGCTCAATCTCTTTAACAACGGATGTTCCGTACCAAAAAATCACAATACTCCCAATAATACCGATTGTGTTTAAAGAGCGCATATTTATTTAGTCATTAGTCATTAGTCATTAGTCATTAGTCAAAAAAAACGCAAATTGCTTATTGAACAATTCAAATTGAACATTACACAATGAAAATTCCCTTTTAGTCAAAAATAAGAAAATACGGCTCGGTTATTTGAAATCTAAATGAGATATTATAAATTTCATAACTCAATTATTTATGTTGATTGACCAAATCTGTTGCTCTTAAAACACTTTTTATACCTAGAATAAGGTATTGCCAAGGATGAGTGAGAGAAAGGCGTGATCGGATTGGGGAAGACACATTTAGTTCTAATCAAAATGAGAAAAAATCGCTTAATTCGTTATCTTTAAAGCATGAAGAATCTTGCATTAAGCAGCGCCCCTGATTATTATAAAGGCTATATTGAATTGGCACCCGACAAACCTTTAATAGATGTTTTACCAACTGGTGGAATTGAGCTTTACATCAATGACATGGCCATGCTTCATTCAATTGGTCAGCGTGTTTATGCACCTAGTAAATGGACTGTAAATGAACTCATTCAACATTTAATAGATACGGAACGTATTTTTATAAACCGTGCCCTGCGCTTTGTTCGTGAGGATGACACAGAACTTCCTGGATACGACCATAATGCTTATGTGCCCGCTTCTATGGCTAACAATCAAAGTATAGAGGCCTTGCTTGAAGAGTACCAGACCGTGCGAAAATCTACCGAATTATTTTACCGACCTTTAACAGATAAACAACTCTTGAATAGCGGAACTGCGAACGGAACAAAAATCTCGGCACTTTCAATTGGTTACATTCTTATTGGTCATCCAATCCATCACTTTAATGTGATTATGGAAAGGTACCTTTAGTTCGCCTGCGACGAACAGTATTGAGTTTTTTTGGTACGGAACATCCGTTTTTGAATGAGTGAACAATAAATATAACATTTCCAATCCCAATTCCTTATCTTTAAAGTATGAGTTTCTTAAAAGCTGAGTGGCGTAAATTAATTTTAGTGAACTATGAAGTTAATCCTGAAATATTAATGCCGTATTTACCACCAAAGACTGAACTAGATTTGCATAATGGCAAATGTATGATGAGTTTAGTCGGATTCAAATTCGTGAATACCCGCATGTTGGGAATCAAGATTCCCTTTCACATTAATTTTGAAGAAGTTAATCTACGTTTCTACGTAAAACACAAAGCCGAGGATAAATGGAAACGAGGGGTTGTTTTCATCAAAGAAATTGTTCCAAAAAGGGCCATTTCAATTGTGGCCAACACTATTTATAAAGAGCATTATGAAACCTGCAAAATGCGCCATAGTTGGAATGAAGCAGAGGAGAAATACACCATTAGCTATGGATGGCGGAAAAACGGAAAATGGCAAGAGGTTGAAGTAATTGCCAACAAAACACCTTTTAAAATCAACCCAGCCGCCATGAATGAAGTGGGCGGTTTAGAAAGTGACATTGCCTTTATTACAGAGCATTATTGGGGATACACAAAAATCAACGATCATAAGAGTTTCGAGTATCAAGTAACGCACCCCGTTTGGGATGCTTACCCTGTGAAACAATGTAAAGTTAAAGTTGACTTTGGCTTAGTATATGGCGCTGATTTTGCGCATTTAAATGATGCTGAACCGCTTTCTGTTATGCTAGCGGAAGGATCAGAAATTACTGTTGAAAAGGCGGTTAAGATTTAGTTTAATCTATACCCGTTGCTTCGCTTGAATATTTACTTTCGTCTGTATATTCAAAATTTGGCGATAATTCAAAGGTGACATCACCTAAAGAATCTTTAAAATAGAATAAATTGTTATTTTCATCAAAGCTAAGCATGACCCTTCTTAAACTACTATCAGGGTAAAAGTCTAATCCCTGCATGTCCCAAACGCCATAAGCATTATATCCCAATGAATCAACATCCTCTTCTGGTACTTCAACGATTCGTTCCTATGAGATGAATGAAAACCCATCCAAGAATTAATGCCGCTCCCCTTTCAAGACCCCAAAAACATGCAATACCTCAGGAAAAACGGCCTCCATGCTTTCTCTCGCACCATTTGTTGATCCGGGCAATGCCATGACCAACATGCTTCCCTTTACACCCACCACGCTGCGCGACAACATTGCGTAGGGCATTCGATTTTGTCCGTAATTACGAATGGCCTCTTCTATTCCCGGAATTCTACGATCCAATAAAGGCGTTATGGATTCAGGAGTAACGTCTCTTATAGATAAACCTGTTCCACCTGTATAAATGACCATATTATACCCTGCTTCATGATAGTGATTTAAGTGGTTTTGAATTTCCTCTTTTTCATCTGGAATAATATCATAAGCGCCTATTTCAACGCCACTTTTCTCTAATTTGGCGATTATAGCTTTCCCGGCTTTATCTTCTTTTTGTCCTGCAGAAATAGTATCAGAACAAACAATCACAGCAGCTTTTAAGTCTTTACGATCTAAGAATTTGTCTTTAAAATCAGTCTTCCCACCTTTTTTGCGCAATAATTTTATATTTCCAATCTCAATCCCTTTATCAATTGGCTTGAGCATGTCGTACATATTTAACGCAATAACACTCACCCCATGCATGGCTTCTAACTCAACACCAGTTTTATAAATCGTGTGTACTTCCATCTCCACAAAAATTGATAGTCCTTCTATGCGATACGAAACCGCCGTGTATTCTATTGGCAATGGATGACAATCGGGTAATAAATCGGGGGTTTTCTTAACGCCTAATAATCCCGCGGCCTTTGACATTTCAAAAACATTTCCTTTTGGAACCGTTCCATTGTTTATGGCGTCGATCGTTTCTTGCTTGCTTACATTCACCTCCGCCTGAGCAATTGCCATCCGAAGTGTGTTTGATTTGTCTGTAATGTCGACCATGTTATAGTAGTTAGTAGTTAGTAGTTAGTAGTTAGTAGTTAGTAGTTAGTAGTTAGTAGTTAGTTAAGAAATTGAATACTGAATATTGATAATTGCATATTACTATTGATTCACTTTCCATTGATACGATTCATCTTCAAAAATTTCTTTGCCGAACACGGGTACGTTTGCTTTAATTTCTTCCACCAAAAAACGGCAGGCATCCATTGCCATGGCGCGGTGTTTTGAAGAAGTAAAAACGAACAAACATATCTCACCAGCTTTAACCGGGCCAATGCTATGATAAATATGCATACAGGTCAAATCAAATTTTTCAAACGCAGCTTCTCTAATCTCGTAAAATTTTTGCTCGGCCATTTCCTCATACGCCGAATAGTCAATTCCTTGCACTATTTTTCCATCAATTTCATCAGCCCTCACTTGCCCCAAGAAAATATCATGCGCCCCAATATTTGTTTTCACTTGATGATGTGTAATTGAGGTCGCAATTTTTTCAGGACTTATTGCACCTTGCACAAATACCTTTTTTGTTTTCTTCTTTTTATTTTCCATATTTCTCCATTCCTCCTTTTAATTCTTTAATATCACTTTGTTGAAGTGTTTGTTCTACTAATTGTTTGACGTTATTGGATCGTGTGCCCGTTTGACAAACTAAAACTACTATTTTATCCGTTTTAAATCGATCCATTTTTTCTTGTAGCTCGGACATAATGATTCGCTCCACATTTGAACCTTCCAATTGCGGTTCTTCCCATTCTTCTCTCAAATCAACAATTCGAATATTATCATTATTTAAGAGTTGCTTCAAATATTCCCCAGTTATTTCATGTGATTTTTCAGCAGTATTTACGCCGCAAAACAAATCATAATCCTGTGTTTTAAAACTTGCTTTTAAATCCAATGTTTTTTGAACTTCATCATCTGATTTTTTAACGGCCACTTTCATATAAGTCGCTTTGAGCGCATCATAAATCAATAAATGACCAGATAGCGTTGTTCCGATTCCTAAGGTTATTTTAATGGCCTCGTTGGCTTGTTGCGTGCCAATGATTCCTGACAATACTCCAATCACACCAATCTCTGAGCAATTTTTTATGGTGCCGGCTTTTGGTGGAATGGGGAAAACACAGCGATAAGTTGGCCCATTTTCATAATTAAAGACGGAAACTTGACCTTGAAACTTGTAAATTGATCCGTAAACGAGTGGCTTGTTCGTTAGCACAGCTGCGTCATTCACTAAATATCGGGTTGAAAAATTATCTGTTCCATCAATCACTAAATCATAAGCGGCAAATAATTCCAAGGCGTTTTCTGCAGTCAACCGTTCTGGGTATACCTGAAAAATGACATGTTCGTTCAATTGTTTTAAATGTTCCGCGGCTATTTCCGCCTTGTTTTTTCCGAGATCCTGCGGTGTAAATAAAATCTGACGTTGCAAATTAGAGATATCAATTTTATCAAAATCTATGATTCCAATTGTGCCAACTCCTGCTGCAGTCAAGTATTGCAAAGTAGGACATCCCAAACCGCCAGCACCAATCACTAAAACCTTGGCAGCTTTCAATTTAAGTTGTCCCTCCATCCCAACTTTATCAAGAATGACATGGCGACTATATCTTTTATTTTCGTCTCTGCTTAACATATTAGCCTCCGGCAAATGGTGGTAAAATTGCAAGCTCACAATCTTTATCAATTCTAAAATCTTCTGACTTCACTTCTTGATCCACAGCAATTTGAAATGATTCGCCCTTAAGATCCGGATAATAACGTGAGAGAAGTAGACTCCGGAACTCGGCAAGATTGATACTGTCAGAACACTCTAATCGCTCTTCATCCACTCCTGTTATCTCTACAATTCTTCCAAAATATTTAATATTCAGGTTCATATATCTTCTTTTGAATTCAAGTTTTTAAAGTTAAGAACATCAAATCGATTTACGTCTATGATCTGCACATGTAATTGGCCGATCACGGTCATAATTTTTAGATGATCTAATTCAAGTTCTCTTTGAAAAATAGGTAATGTTGATTTATGATATGTCCCAATTAAGGGATGTATTTTATCATTTTTAGAAGGGACAACCACATCTGCTACTTTTAAATTAAACATAAGTTCGGACAATAAATCTACTGAAACATAGGGTGTGTCGCAACTAATAATCCAATTCAAGTCAGTCTTAGATTTCGATAATCCTGTGACGATTCCTGCCAAGGGTCCTTTTTCTTTTGTTAGATCCTCGTAAACAGGTAAACCAAACTGTTGATATTCCGAATTATTTGCAATAATGATAATTTGACTTGTCAATTGAGAAACCGTTTCTATAATGTGTTGAATCATTGGTCTGCCACTCAACTCCATTAGCCCCTTATCTTGACCCATTCTAGAACTTTGACCGCCCGCTAGAATAATTGCCGTGGTATTTGGAATAATATCCATCAGGTTAATTTATAAGCCGTCACCAAATCATTTTTCGCCACAGAACTTGTTGTGGAAGGTATAAAAACAAGGGCCTGTGACACCGAAAATGATCGGAGCATAGCTGAACTTTGCATGCCTAAAACAAATGCCTCTCCGTCTACAATCTTAGCTTTTAAAAACTCAGCACGGCTTCCCTTTTTCGTATAATTCTCACCCAACGGAATTTCAATTTTTTCGAGACCATTGAATCCTTTACCTATCATTTGATGCATTGCCGGTAAAATATACATGTAAAAACAAGTTAATGCTGCAGCGGGATTCCCAGGCAGACCAGCGATTAATGTGCCCTCTTTTTTACCCACGTAAATAGGTTTGCCCGGCTTTTGGTTAATCTTATAAAAGAGTTCAGACACGGCAATTTCTTGCAAGGCTTTACCCACAAAGTCATAATCGCCAACAGAAATACCACCTGTTAAAATAACCACGTCTGAATTATCAATGGCCGATCTAATCATATTCCTGGTGGCGTCATAATTATCGGCTACGGTATCTAAAGAATAATCGTTAAAATTATAATGAGATAAAACGGCCGCAAGCATTTCAGAATTGCTTTCGTAAATTTGTCCTGGCTTTAAATCCTGACCAACTTTCACCAATTCATTCCCCGTAGTAATTAATGCAATTTTAGGATTCTGATAGACCTCAATTTCGGCAATACCTAATCCAGTTAAAAAGCCAACCGCCGCTGGAGTAATAAGCGTTCCTTTTTCTAAAGCAATGCTCCCTTTTTTTATTTGCTCGCCTTGCAAACGAATATTTCTACCAATTTGCACGGATTCTGTTATAGTCGCCACATCCGCTACCCGATCAATCCACTCTTGTTGCACCACGATATTTGCATCATCTGGAACCATGGCACCTGTAAATATGCGAGCGCCTTCTCCTTTATTTAATTTGGGGTTATTTGCCGAACCTGCTGCAACTTCAGCTACAACATTATATGATTTTTGATCTGGATGAAAATTAAACGCATATCCATCCATAGCAGATTGATTGAAAGACGGCATATCAATTGGCGAAACTACATCAACCGCCAAAACTTGTTCTAGCGCTGCGCTTACTTTCAGTCGCTCACTTAGAAGATTGATTCCATTATCGCTAAGAATCTTTAAAGCCTCTTCAACATTTACCATCCTACAATTTTAGAACTTAAAGATACGTAACATCTTTTACCTTTTAGTGAATAAATAGAACATGTTTAAACACCTTTTAATAGATTTCTGTCTAACTTTGTAAGATGGCTGAAAAAGGGAAAGAAAAAACCAAAGAAAGTAAAGCATCAATAAGAAATACCTTTAAGGAGTTTATTTGGCCGCGAAAAAAAATTCTTTTTGTCGGATTAATTTTAATCCTGATAAGTAAAGCTGCCAGTTTTGTTTCCCCGTTGCAATTAACGGTTTTAATTGATGAAATTATTCCAAATGAAGATTACCAACTCTTAACGCAACTGCTAATTTTAGTAATGGCTGCTATCACCGTTCAAGCCATCACGTCATTTTTATTAACCCGTTTGTTAAGCGTTGAGGCACAACGACTAATTGCACAACTCCGTGTTAAGGTTCAAAAGAAAGTACTCTCCTTACCTATTAGTTATTATGATGACACGAAATCGGGTGCATTGGTTTCGCGAATAATGACGGATGTAGAAGGCGTTAGAAATTTAGTCGGGACAGGACTCGTTCAACTCATAGGTGGTTCTATTACGTCAATTGGTTCAATCTATTTTTTGGTTGAGATTAACGGTAAAATGACGCTATTAGTTTTAATTCCAGTGTTGATCTTTGGCGTTATTGCACTCAAGGCTTTCGGATTCATTCGACCAATTTTCAAAAAAAGAGGGGTAATAAATGCAGAAGTTACGGGTAGACTGACAGAAAGTTTAAATGGAATTAGAGTTATAAAAGGATTTAATGCCGAACAGCAAGAAAACGAAGTTTTTGAAGAGGGTGCGTTTCGATTATTCAAAAATGTGAAAAAAAGTTTGACCTCAACTGCAATTATCACTAGTTCATCTACTTTTTTAATTGGAGTAGCGACAACAGGTATTTTTGGAATGGGCGCCTATTATGTAATGGGCGGAACTTTAGAAGTAGGTCAGTTAATGACCTTTAGTTTCTTAATTGCATTGATGATCGCACCTATTGTTCAAATGGGAAATATTGGAAGTCAATTAACGGAGGCGCTAGCAGGTTTAGACCGGACGGAAGAATTGCTAAACATGGAAGCCGAGAATGACCCGAACGTTAGAGTAAATGTGCTAACTGAAGTAACTGGAAACGTTGAGTTTGAAAACGTATCATTCTCCTATGAAGAAGATAAAGAAGTAGTGCATAACATCAGCTTTAGCGCTCCGCTCGGCTCTGTAACGGCTTTAGTCGGTTCATCAGGCTCAGGTAAATCAACCATTGCAGGATTAGCTTCAAGCTTTATGGCGCCAGATTCTGGACGAATATTAGTAGACGGGCACGATTTATCCAAAGTGAACCTTAGTAGTTATAGGCAACATTTAGGTGTGGTTTTGCAAGACGACTTTTTGTTTGAAGGTACCATACGTGAAAACATATTATTCCCACGACCAAATGCTACAGAAGAGCAATTAATAGCGGCAGTTAAAACAGCTTATATTGATGAATTTACAGATGACTTTGAGGAAGGCTTAGATACCGTGATTGGCGAACGCGGTGTAAAACTATCAGGCGGACAAAGACAACGTATTGCCATTGCACGTGCTGTATTAGCTGATCCTAAAATCATTATTTTGGATGAGGCCACCTCAAATTTAGATAATGAAAGTGAAGCATTTATACAAAAAAGTTTGGCTGAATTAATGGAAGGCAGAACGACATTCGTAATTGCACACAGGCTTACAACTATTCGCAAGGCAGATCAAATATTAGTAATTGAAAAGGGCCTGATCGCCGAGCAAGGAACGCACGATTCGTTGATTGAGAAAAAAGGACGTTACTACGATCTATTTACTTATCAGAGTCGTATTTAATTCTTGATAAGCTTTTTACTGAACACCCTTTGGTTGGTTGACTTATTCTCTATGGCTAGAAGGTATAAACCTTGACCGAATGTGTTTAAATCTATCGTCAGCTGAGTTGAATTAATATTATCTCGCGCATACGCTACTTCTCCTAAGAGATTATAGATTCTCAACACATATTCCTCTGAAAGCTCTTGACTAAGATAGACTGTGGCCTCAGCAGTTGCAGGGTTTGGATAGACGATTACATTAAAATTATCTTTTTCATTTTCAACAATATTATCTACATCAACATGTATTGTATTGAGCGTTGTATTGGTGATAACAGCAGGGTTGGCGTCAAAATAAATACCGGCCGTGTTTTCAATCGTTGTGCCAATTGACAGTCCTGCTTTTGGTTGAATGCGGTAACGCACATAACCCTGACTACCAGCAAAATTCGCATTGCTATCTGGCAGCATAATATCCTCAAAAACAAATGCCATTTCGCCTGACAAATCGTAATCCACAAACATGTCATGGCTGCTAATGAGTGGCTCAAAAGTGAACCAGTCTAAATTGGCATCCAATTGATCCCGAATAATAACGACAAAAGCTGTATCAGTTCCTGTATTTTGAAAACGAACAGTATATTCAAGCCATTCGATATCAGGAGGAATGTTGCCGAATTCACCCTCACCTTTTGGACTCACTTTTTTGTCATTTGGATCATAGGCACAAACCACAGGTCGCGTTTGGATATCTGGCACTGCCTCAAAAACTGAAACTCCATCTTCGTGAACATTTCCGGAGAGATGTGTTGTTTCAATGTCATCTACTCCGTCCGGTAATTGGATTTCCACAATAAAACTACGTGATTCAAAATAAAATAAATCTTCATAAGACCAATAAATATTTTGCCCTACAACTGAATCTGGAACTATTTCAGAATTGATATAAGTTAAACTATCATCCAATTGTAAATGAATGGTACCGGAAGGAATTGTATAGCCAACATTTAAAATATTAACATAGAATGGAAGCGTCCAATTACATCTGAACGTAGATGGGCCTATTAAACTCACCTCAATAGAATCTCTTTCAGAAACCGGATAGAGACCAAAATCAAGAGTGTCCAATGAAACAAATGGTGAATCTACCATTACATTATGTGTTTCATATGCGGAACTTACGTCCCAATTTTCAAGGAAAGGTGCAATTTCATAAGTCCCCGCGGCGACTCCGTAAAAATCTACCCAATATGAGCCATCAGCCTGAGTTAAGCCGAAGGCCTCCTCTGGGGAGGACAAAACGCTTGCATAGGGTAATCCTGCTTCATCTTCTTCTCGAATCCCATTTTCATTTAAATCCATGTATAATTCACCTCGAACAACTGTTGGGTTAATGACTTGATTTATAAAAAGCCCCAATGAATTCCCTGCAATTTCACCAGAAACAATATCCAAATCACCATCCGAATCAAAATCGATCATGTTTAAATCTCCAGGCTGAATTAATTCTTCTGAAATGACCAATAGATCACTAAATGTCTCTCCATCCAAATTTCTTATCCAAATGAGTTTGTTTGCATCAGGATCTGGATAAACAATATCCACAAAGCCATCCAAATCAACATCCTCTGCGAGCACCACTAGCGCATCATAGGGGTCGGTTGTTAGAACATTCAAGTCGCTATATTCTCCTGCTCCAAGGTTCTCGATCCAACCAACTCTAAATACACCTGAGAAAACAACATCCTGTAATCCGTCATTATTCATGTCGGCAAAACCGAGTGTAAGCGGGTGAATATCAATCCCGTGATAAATGGTGTCGCGCTCAAAGGTCCCATCTCCTAAATTTCTTCCAATCCATAATCCCTCATCATCACCATAATCAGCCCAGCAGATATCCATATCTCCGTCATCATCAATATCAATTATTTCCCATCCATATGCGGCAGGGTTATCAATTTCAATTACAAATTCATCCCCTGTTGCAGCCCCTGTTCCTGGGTTTACTCTCCATATTATTCTACCAAAGGTCCCTCTTGTGATGATATCCTCAATTCCATCTCCATTCATGTCTGCACATTCAATTAGCTCACCTCCACTGATTAAATACCAACCAATATTTGCGGGAGCTAAGAATGACTCTGATCCATTATTTTCGCAGAAATTTAAAATTCCACCAGATGCGTAAATAATGTCAAGGTATCCATCATTATTATAATCCGAAATATCGAAATCGCCGATTATTTCATCATTTAATTCAACATATTCCCCATAAATATTTGTTCCTAGGTTTTCAATCCAACCAAGCCCTTCGGAACCGGCACAGACAACATCAAAATCCCCATCTTGATCCAGGTCAACCGTTTCGTGCTGAATCCAAGACCAACCAAAATCAGGGATTGGGCCCATTTCCTGCTTAATTCCATATTGCGCATGGATGACACAGGGTAGTAATAGTGTCAATAATAAAAGTTTAATTGATTTCATAAGGCTGCTGTATGGCTTCTTCAATATTGTAAGGTTACAATTAATTTTTCACGTGCTTGCACGTTTCCGTCCTTCAATATTTGCACTTCATAAATTCCTTGGGGTAGTATACGCGTATCGAGAGATACAGTGCTACCATTTAAACCGTTCATGTGAATAAGCTCTTGCCCTAAGGCATTCATAACAGAGAGTGCGTAAGGTTCGTTTTGATGATTGTCATACCTTACTGTTGTAGCACCGCTACTTGGGTTGGGAAAAACTTGAATAGAGGATGTGGGGCTATATTCATCCATGCCTCCAAAAATTGCGCGAAAGCTTGAAATATTATCGATCATCCAACCATCTTTTGATGTGTCAGTGCTATCACTAACAAAATTGAACCTTAATAAGAGTGTGTCTGGCACCTCAACCTTAAGAGGATACATCCAAATCCATTGCAATTGGGTATACTTCCAATCTGATGTTCCAGTAAAGGCATGCGTCCCATCAATTAATGTATCTTCTTCTTCATAAAGATTTTCATGATAAAACTCAAAATCAGGATACAATTCGGCATGATCAAATACATTAGCCCAAGAGTCACCGTCATCATAAGAGAACTCAATATAGCCACCGTCTAATAAAGAATCAGTCTGATATTTATGCCAAAAACGTATGCCAACATTAAACATCATTCCGCCACCCTCCCAATAAAGCGGGATTTCAAATGATGATAAATTCGAAGGTATATAGGGCAGAATAGAATCGGTCATAATACAATTTGGTACCGAATAAGCTGTGTAAAAAAAAGGTTTTGACGGCAAGCCCATTTGCCATTGATTTGAAGCTGAAGTATCTAATTCAATCCAAGCGCATTCTTCTTCAAAATCGCAAGCAGTGACTTCAACAAGTCCTCCGCCAGTCATAATTTGAGCATTGAGTAAGGAAGTCATTAAAAAGATGATAGTTAGGGCAAAAAATTTCATAGGTCACTGTTTCGATTGATTAATTGGGCTTACAAAATCTATAACGGAGATCTTTAGGAAAGGGTTGGAGCGATATAAAAAAACGCCCCGCTCAATGAAGAACGGGGCGTTTTAAAAACTTTATTCGATCCGAATTAATTCACTACATTTTTGAATGAAGCATTTTCGAAGAATTTAATAAATTCTCTATCGTTAGCCGCTTTCGATTTAAGACCTGCGTCTCTAGCGATTGCGCTTTTAAGGTTATTTACAACTAAGTCCAAGTTATCTTGTCTTGCACCGATAATTGCTTTTAAATAGTATCCTAATGCAGACTCAGCATCAATAGAAGCATCTAAAGTAGAAAGAGGTGAACCAGCGTTTCCATTTAATACTTGAGCTAGTGCTTTGTTGAACGTATTCTCTCCACCAAAGTTACCAACTGCTTCCGCATAGTCTCCGTTTTGGATATCAATTATTCCTAAGTTGTACTTAACTTCAGAACCTGCACCTACAGCAGAGTTTAATAATTCAGTTGCTTTATCTCTATCTCCGTTGATTCTTGCAATGATTCCTAAGTTATTTAATGTAACTGGGTTCTCATTTAAATCATTTGCTTTTTGGAAGTTCGCTTCAGCATTAGCTAAATCATTTTGCATGTAGTAAACATACCCAACATTATTGTGACCTCTCCAATCTTCAGGGAAGTTAGCAGTAGCTAATTTGTAGATTCTCATTTTTTCACCAAGATCTTCATATAAAGTTCCTGTGAATAATAACTCTTCAATTTTTAACGTATCTGCTTTAGTTTTAGATAAGTTTTTCAACTCTTCATCTGACCAACCGATTTTGTCATAAACAACGTTTAATTGAGTTCTTCTTAAAGAAGGTAAGATTTCTTTTTCCAAATCTTTATAAGTTTTGGCCATGTTGATGATCTCTTGCTCTCTTTTGTTTTTGTCTTGAGTCATTTCCAAAACACGGATGATTAAGTTCTTATCTTCCATATCAGAAGCTCTAACAGCTTTCTCGAATCCAGCCCAATCTTCACCTTTCGGTTGCATGTTGTAGAATCCTGGAGACACTTCAAAACCTGAAGCATTTACAATTTTCATTACAGCTTCTTGTCCAGAATTAGCTCTATCTCTTGCTAACTGATCATTATCGGCAGTTTCACCTTCTGGTGAAGCGTAAGCGATTAAGTTCATTTTCTTTGGAGCAATTTTAGGGTTAGACTGCGCAGCTGTTAACCAAGCTTGAAGATCTTTAATGTCTTGATCTTTTGCCTCTTTAGAAGTGATATTATATTTCCCTTTTGCATGGTTATACTGAGCATTATAATTTTCCTCAGTTGTTCTAACAAAATTGTCAACACCAATTAATGCTTTGTCATCATTCTGAGCCCATAAAGGTGTAATGATTGTACCATCAGCAATTTTTAAAGGCTCGAATTCTTCTTCTTTTTTACCCTTGCTTACTTTTCCAGTAATCATCAAATCAGCATTCTCTAAATCTGGAGAATAAGGAATGACATCTGAATAACTTACAGTCGCACCAGGCTTGTAAGCGATAGTTTGACCGTTTCCAGCTGCTTTTTCACCTTGAACCGTAATTGTTTTGAAGGCTTTACCTCCCAATTTTGGTGTGATTTCAGCAGATGCTTTTTTGTTCAATCCCTTTTCTGGGAATTTAACTGTCACGTTTACTCTAACGCTATCCCCGTGCATTTCTACTGGGTCTTGTTGCACTTTATACTCAACGTCGCCAATTAGTTTACAACCTGTTAGCATAGCTGTAGCAACAACAATGGCTGCTAATCCTCTATAACTTTGCTTTTTCATTCTATCTGATTTTAAAATCTTTGTGTTTACTTTAAATTACCTAAAAACAGTGCAATAATAAGGATTTTTTTTGACCTAAGAAAAACTTCTGGATGTTATTAAAGATAAATAGCTATTTCAATCGCTTAAATGCTCTATCTTGACTATAGAAGGATCATTCAGCATAGGTTTTTTGAGTGTTTCGACAGTTTTATTCAATTTCGGATGAATCCAATTTGGAGCAATTTCATGTAGCGGAAAAATGACAAAGTTTCTTAAATGCATTCGCTCATGTGGAACAGTGATTAAATCACTTGAATAAACCAGATTGTCATAATCGATTATATCCAAATCAATTAACCGATCTTGATAGCCAAGTTTTGCCCCTTTTTTCTTACGTCCGAGCTCTTGTTCAATCGTTTTTAAATGGGCGAGTAGTTCTTTCAGTTCAAAACCAGTTTCAACTCGAATGAGGGAGTTTACAAATTCCTCTTCCGATTGAAAGCCCCACGGCGGAGTTTTATAAAAACTTGATTTCAATTCAATTCGTCCAATCTTTGCTTCAATTTCGGTATAAGCTTTCTCAATATTTGAAATTCTATTACCCAAGTTACTCCCAAGACTTATAAATACTCTGTTCATGTCTTTCAATTATCAATCAAAAACTGATCCGAAACAATTCTTGAGTGCTAAATTTACTACTTTTACACAGTCAAATACTTTATCGCACAAAAATGAAACGAATTCTTCTAGTTGAAGACGAAGAGAGTTTAGTCAATGTACTAACGCTCAATTTAGAAATGGAAAATTATGATGTTGACGTTGCCCTTAACGGTGCCGAGGCGTTAGAAATGTTCAATTCGATTTATGATCTTGTCATTTTAGATGTGATGATTCCTGAAATTAATGGTTTTGATGTATGCTCCGAAATTCGTAAAACTAGTCTAACACCCATTTTGTTTATTTCGGCAAAAGGAACCTCTATGGACCGCATTACAGGTTTAAAAATGGGTGCAGATGATTATTTGGTAAAACCATTTGACTTAGAAGAGCTGCTATTAAGAGTTGTCATTTTACTTAACCGCGCAAAGGCGACGATTGAAATTGAGATTTTCAGCTTTGGCGAAAATCAAATTAATTTCAAAACATACGAAGTTGAAGCGCAAGGCAAAACATTAACCTTATCCAAAAGAGAATTGGATTTGTTGCGTTTATTGATCACAAAAAAGAATGAAGTGATCTCTAGAGATGAAATTTTGGATGAAATTTGGGGTAAAGATAAGTTCCCTACCAGCAGAACAATCGATAATTACATATTAAATTTCAGGAAATATTTCGAACCCAACCCAAGTAACCCAATCTATTTCAAGAGTTTACGAGGTGTGGGGTATAAATTCGAAATAAAAGATTGATTTTAAGCACAACCCTTTAATACTTTCTTACGTCTATAAGTACAGAAAGCAATTAAATTTGCTTTTGGTTTTAATTTCCTTGCACGGTAACCTGAAAAGAGATATGCTACCAAGACTATCAGTAAGCTCTTTTCAGGTTTTTTTATTCTCGATACTTTTTTAATTATTATTTCGAAAAATAAAAACATCTGCCTTGATTTGCTGAAGCTACACAAACTTGAAGAACTGAGAAAACCCTTTTTCAACGCCATTTTCATTTGCTACTTGTTTGAATTTGATTATTCTTTTACATTGATCAGAATTTCTACCCTTTTAAAAGTTGCAAACAAAAAAATCCTCAGCCAAGGCCGAGGATCTATAAATATTATAAAAACAATCGAAGTTAGATCGTCATGATGTCAGCTTCTTTTTTGACAATTAACGCATCAATTGATGCTATTGTTTCATTCGTAAGCTCCTGAACAATCGATTCTAAATTTTTCGTGCGATCTTCAGACAAACCTTCACCCTTTAATTTCTTCAGATAATCGTTGGCTTCTTTTCTATTATTGCGCACGCTTACTTTCGCTGCTTCTCCTTCACCTTTAGCATTTTTCACGAATTCACGTCTGCGTTCCTCCGTTAAAGCTGGAACATTAATCAAAATGCTTTCCCCGTTACTTTGCGGATTCAAACCTAAATTAGCATTGATAATTCCAGTTGCTATTGCATCCAGGTTTGACTTGTCCCAAGGCTGAACCGTGATGGTTCTTGCATCTAAGGTATTTACATTTGCAACTTGGTTTAATGGACTTGATGCTCCATAAGCCTCAACTTTTACACTGTCAAGCATTGACGGGGTAGCTTTACCCGCTCTAATTTTTTCAAGGTTAGCCATCAGGTGTTCAATTGTACCTTTATTACTATCCTTAGCTTCGTCAAGAAGCATATCAATTTCTTCTTCCATAGTTTTAATTAATTATACTGTCACTAAAGTACCAATTTTTTCTCCGGATACAACTTTCATTAAGTTTCCAACCGTATTCATATCAAAAACAATAATCGGAACATTATTCTCTTTACAAAGTGTAAAAGCCGTCATATCCATAACGTTCAACCCTTTATTGTAGGCATCATCAAAGGTTAGCGCACCAAATTTTTTGGCATCCGGATTTTTTTCAGGATCAGAAGTATAAATTCCATCAACACGCGTTCCTTTCAAAATCACGTCTACACCCATTTCAATAGCACGCAAGGCGGCTGCAGAATCTGTCGTAAAATATGGATTCCCTGTTCCGGCGCCAAAAATCACAACTCTTTTTTTCTCTAAATGTCGAACCGCTCTTCGTTTAATATAAGGTTCTGCAATCTCCTTCATCTCAATTGCAGATTGAAGTCTAGTGTATATCCCTTGTTTTTCTAAGGCTGCTTGCAAGGCCATTGAATTAATCATTGTGGCCAACATCCCCATATAATCCCCTTGGGTTCTATCCATTCCCCCGGCTTCGGCTTGTACACCACGAAATATATTACCGCCACCTACAACAATTGCAATTTCTACTTTAGCATCATGCAGTTCTTTAATTTGAGTGGCATAATCATCTAATCGATTATTGTCAATTCCAAATTGTTTATCACCCATTAAGGCTTCACCGCTTAATTTTAAAAGTACCCGTTTGTATTTCATCATTGGTTTAGTTTTTTTTCTTGTTATGAACTCTCCACTAGAGGTGGACGAATCAATAATTAATTTTTAGGCAAAAAAAATCCTGACTAAAAAGTCAGGATTTAAATAAGTAATTAACCTAGTGCAACGCGTTTGAATCCTGTCACATCCAATCCATCTCCGTTAGAAGATACATAATCGGCAACGCTCATCTTTTCGTCTTTAATGAATTTTTGATCTAACAAACATTTTTCTTGATCCAATGTTGTATTGTCAGAAATATAGCGATCCATTTTACCAGGTAAAATTCTATCCCAAATTTGTTCAGGCTTACCTTCAGCAGCCAATTGCTCTTTAGCTTCCTTTTCAGCTTCAGCTAAAACTTCTTCAGTTATTTGAGCCATTGAAATATACTTAGGTACATTTTTAAGTGTTTTACCTAAACGTCCTAATTCAATATTGTCTTTTTCAATCACCGCAATTCTAGCTTCTGTTTCAGAGGCTACAAATTCTGGAGTAAAATCTTTGTAAGATAATTGTGTTGCTCCCATAGAAGCTACTTGCATAGAAAGATCTTTAGTAAGTGTTGCGGCACTATCAACTTGTTTGTTTAACCCTACTAGGGCAGCAATTTTGTT
Source organism: uncultured Crocinitomix sp. (assembly GCA_905478225.1). Taxonomy (GTDB): domain Bacteria; phylum Bacteroidota; class Bacteroidia; order Flavobacteriales_D; family Crocinitomicaceae; genus Crocinitomix. Next base: position 78,830 of record CAJQHR010000037.1, on the reverse strand, counting down.
AATGTGTACATAAGTACCTACATACGGAGCTTCTAATTTTTCAAAAGCTTTGATTTCTAATTTCTCTCCAATTACACCAGTTTGCTCAATTAATTTTTCAGCAACGGTCATTCCGCCAAAATCAGCAGCTAAGAAATCATCCATGTTGTCAAAATTAATTGCAATATCTGCGAATTGACTAGCTAACGTTTGAAATCCTTCGTTTTTTCCAACGAAATCAGTCTCACATCCTAATACAATTGCAACACCAACTGTGTTATCTGCATTAATTTTTGAAATTGCAGCACCTTCGCTAGAATCTCTGTCTGCTCTTTTTTCTGCAACTCTTTGTCCTTTTTTTCTTAGAACGTCGATAGCACCTTGCATATCTCCATCTGCTTCAACTAGTGCGTTCTTGCAGTCCATCATTCCTGCACCAGTTTTTTGTCTTAGCTCATTTACGAGTGAAGCTGTAATTTTCATTTGCTTATTCTTTTGCCCGATTTAAAACCGGAATTTTTAATCTAATTATTTTTCTTCAGTACCTTTTGGTGCCTCTTCAGCAACAGCAGTTGCAGCTTCAGCAGCTTTTGCTTTTGCCTCAGCAGCAGCGGCAGCTTTTGCTTTAGCAGCAGCCTTAGCTGCAACAGCAGCAGCTTCAGCAGCTTCTTTACTCGCTTTAGCTTTATCTCTTGATACTTTTCTTTCTTCTAAACCTTCCATGATAGCAGCAGAAACTTTAGTCATAATCGTATTGATTGACTTCGTTGCATCATCATTTGACGGAATGATAAAATCAATATCACGAGGATCTGAATTTGTATCAACCATTGCAAAAGTTGGAATATTTAATTTGTTTGCTTCTTTAACAGCAATGTGCTCTTTTAAAACATCAATTACAAACACAGCAGCAGGCACTCTAGTCATGTCTGCAATTGTACCGTAGTTTTTGTCCAATTTAGCTCTTGTACGAGACAACTGTAAACGCTCTCTTTTAGAAAGTGTTTTCATTGTTCCATCTTCTTCCATTTTGTCAATTGCTGACATTTTGCGGATTGCTTTTCTGATTGTTCCGAAGTTAGTTAACATTCCTCCAGACCATCTTTCAACCACGTATGGCATTCTTGTAGGTTTGATTGTTTCCTCAAGAATATCTTTCGCTTGTTTCTTAGTTGCTACAAAAAGAATTTTCTTTCCTGATTTTGCGATTTGTTTTAACGCCGCACAAGCTTGATCAAGATGTGCAATCGTCTTGTTTAAATCTATAATGTGGATACCTTTTTTCTCAGTAAAGATATATGGAGCCATATATGGGTTCCATTTTCTTTTTAAGTGTCCGAAATGAACACCAGCTTCTAACAATTCTTCAAATGTTGCTCTAGCCATTTTTTTGTTTTTTTAAATTTTGTTTTACTTTCTTTTTACTTTTCTAATCTGCTTCGTTTGCGATAGCAGAAACTTTATGATAAAGCAACCACTGAGTAGTACAATTGTAATCTCAGTAATTTAGATACTAAATCGCGACCTCTCCTTGAAAAGCCGTCTTTGGTAGTTCCCCCAATAAATTGGAGAAACAGATTAACGTTTCGAGAATTGGAATTTCTTTCTCGCTTTTTTCTGTCCTGGTTTTTTACGTTCAACCATTCTAGAATCTCTAGTCATTAATCCTTCTGCTTTCAATAAAGGTTTGTTCTCCTCAGAAATTTCAACCAATGCTCTTGAGATTCCTAATCTAAGCGCTTCCGCTTGACCATTTACTCCACCACCGTCAATATTTGCTACTACGTCGTATTTCCCGACAGTATCAGTTAATGCGAATGGTTGATTGATTTTTTCTAATAAAACAGGAGTTTTGAAATAGTTTCCTACTTCTCTCTTGTTAATGATAACTTTACCTGTACCTTCAGAAAGATATACTCTGGCTACAGCTGTTTTTCTTCTACCCAATGTGTTAACTACACTCATATTCTTATTTAATTGAATCTAATTTAATCGCTTCCGGTTTCTGTGCATCATGATTATGTTCACTTCCGACAACAATTTTTAAGTTTCTGTACAAAGCACTCCCTAATTTATTTTTAGGCAACATTCCCTTCACAGCCTTTTCGATCAATCTTTCTGGATGTGACTCCATGATCTGTCTCGCTGTTAAAATTCTCTGTCCACCTGGATAACCTGTGTGACGAATGTATTGTTTCGTCTCCATCTTGTTTCCAGTCATGGTGATTTTTTCTGCGTTGATAACAATTACGTTATCTCCACAATCAGCGTGAGGTGTGAAATTAGGCTTATGTTTCCCTCTAATAAGGAATGCTACTTTACTCGCTAGTCTTCCTAGCGTCTCTCCTTCAGCGTCAACTAACAACCACTTTTTATTAGCAGTTTCCTTGTTGCCTGAAATCGTTCTGTAGCTTAATGTATCCACAATAATCTAATTTTTAATTTATAAACAATTCTCCCAAAATCGGGCTGCAAATGTACAATGTTTAATTTTATTAACAAAGAATCTGTTGAAAAATATTTATTTATAAATTTAAACCGTGTTTAATACAAATGACTTTCCTATTTTTGCACTCTAAATAATTCAGTTTTTGCTTCATGAGTGACGCTATCAAACACGAATGTGGAATTGCCCTTCTTAGGCTAAAAAAACCACTAGAATTCTACCTTAAAAAATACGGTACAGCTTTTTACGGACTAAATAAAATGTATCTTCTCATGGAGAAGCAGCATAATAGGGGTCAAGACGGTGCTGGTTTGGCTAATATTAAATTTGATGTTGAGCCAGGACAGCGTTATATAAGTAGAGTTCGATCAATCGATCAAAAACCGATTCAAGACATTTTTAAAAGGGTAAATGCTCGATTTTCAGAAATTGAGGATCAAGACCCAGCCTTATTAAAAGACATAGATTACTTAAAAGCAAATGCTGGATTTACAGGTGAATTGTTTTTAGGTCATTTAAGATATGGAACATTTGGTCGTAATTCAATCGAAAGTTGTCATCCATTTTTAAGACAAAACAATTGGCAAACAAGGAGTTTAATTGTTGCAGGTAATTTTAACCTGACCAATAATGATGAACTTTTCAATCGCCTTTTAAAACTAGGCCAGCATCCGAAAGCAATGGCGGACACGGTAACTGTTTTAGAAAAAATTGGTCATTTTTTAGATGAAGAAAACACCAACCTTTATAATAGCTTTAAACCACGCGGATATTCAAACCGTGACGTTTACAACCTGATTGGAAAAGAATTAGACATTGCCAATATTCTTCAAAAGTCCTCAGAAATGTGGGACGGTGGATATGCAATGTGTGGTTTAATGGGACATGGTGATGCTTTCGTTTTACGAGATCCATCTGGAATTAGACCCGCTTTTTGGTATGAGGATGATGAAGTATGTGTTGTAACCTCAGAAAGAGCGGTTATTCAAACGGCATTCAACGTGGATATAGGTCAAGTAAAAGAATTAACTCCTGGACATGCGCTGATCATTAAAAAAGAAGGTGAGATCGCTGAGCATTTAATTAATGAACCTAGAGCGCTTAAACAATGTTCATTTGAACGGATTTATTTTTCAAGACCTAGTGATAAGGACATTTACCATGAGCGTAAAGAGTTAGGGAAATTAATTGTTCCACAAACCGTTGAAGCAATTGATGGCGAAGTTGACAGTTCGGTATTTTCCTATATTCCGAATACGGCAGAAACATCTTTTTTTGGATTAATAAAAGGATTAGAAAAATACCAAAACAAAGTTAAGTTTGACCTCATCAAAGAAAAGGGGGATACTATTACTGACGACGAATTACATAAAATTCTAGCCAAAAGAACCCGCGTTGAAAAAATTGCAATTAAAGACACTAAACTTAGAACGTTTATCTCACAAGATGACGGCCGAGAAGATTTGGTAGCTCACGTATATGACATTACTTACGGCACAGTTCGCGAGCATCAAGACAATTTAGTTGTTGTAGATGATTCGATTGTGCGTGGAACAACCTTAAAGAAGAGTATTTTAAGAATTTTAGATCGCCTAAATCCAAAACGGATTGTGGTAGTATCAAGTGCGCCGCAAATTCGTTACCCTGACTGTTATGGCATTGACATGGCAAAAATGGGCGATTTCATTGCATTTGTTGCTGCGGTGGAATTATTGAAAGATACAGGACAGGAAAATATTTTAACAGAGACGTATGAGCTTTGCAAGGCGCAAGAGGAACTCAAAAAAGAACAGATTGAGAACTACGTTAAAAACATTTATCGTCCATTTACGGCGCAAGCCATTTCAGATAAAGTGGCAGAACTTTTAACACCACCAGATATTAATGCTGAAGTAAAAATCATCTATCAATCAATAGAAAACTTACACATAGCATGTCCTAATCATACAGGAGATTGGTATTTCACTGGTGATTATCCAACCCCTGGTGGAAACAAAGTTGTGAATAAAGCCTTTATTAATTACATGGAAGGAAGCAGCGAACGCCCCTATTAATAAAACACGTATTGCGTAACATACGAACCCGTTAATGCTGTGCATTAACGGGTTCGTATGTTACGTCCTGCTCCCACATAGGACGCAACCATATTTATTAAGATTTTTGTGAAAGGTCAATCGTTAGACTACGAAATTATGGGTAATTTTGAAAAGTGGCCGCAGTTTCTCGCTGAACAGCGGACTTTTATCGTCTAACGACATGCTTAGTCCTTTAATAGGTTTTAACACCTATTGTTTTGGTTTTATAAACTGAAGGTTTCTACTTCACAAAATCGATTACGGTTGAATGCTGAAATGCGCAAAACAGGTTTAGAGGTGAGGTATTATAATAAAGACTTCTTCTCTATCAATTTCTTAATTGTTAAATCAAATCCTATCTTAACTCCAATAAACACGAAAATTATTAACGCATTTTGAATGGAAAACTTCACCCATAAAAAAGCGCCGAGTGCAAACAAAAGCAGAATGATTAAACCACTCACTGCATCCCAGAAAACATAAGATTTGAAGTTCAATGTTAAATACTGACGACGTGCATAAAATGTAAATGAATCTTTGAGATGATATACATATAGCACGATTGGGAACAATAACCATAATTCGGAAAGTGCAAATGAATAAAAACCTTCAATAACCGCAGCTTGATTCATGTTCTGCGTTTCCATAATGACATAATTGAACCCCATTACTTCGGCGCCCAAAAATAAAATAAAGGCCAATATTGCGCCCAATAAAATTTGATTACCAACAGAATTACATCCTTTTACATTCACCCAATGAGCTCTTCTAAAAAACAGGATTTGAGAGCAGAGATGATCCACTAAATAATAAACCCCTATGATTAAAATATCCCAATCAAAAAAGAAGTATCCTAACAGTGGGAATAGAATTTCAACGGCGTATTGCTGAATAAAGGGGTTCCGCAATTTCTGCATCCAATCCATTACTTTACCCTATCCAAATTATCTTTTGCCAATTGAAAATCTGGATTGGCTTCAACAGCCAGTTGATATGATTTTTTAGCGTTATCGAGATCTCCTTTAGTTTCGTAAGCCAAGCCTAAGTTATTATAAGCTTGAAAATATTCTGGATCAAGATCCGTTGCCTTTGTGAAATAATAAATTGCGCTATCTAAATCCTTCGTCATTAACAAATGTAAGTACCCTTGATTATAATAAGGGTCTGCCCAAGCGGAATCCAACTCGTTTAGAGTGGTGTAGGCGCTCAACGCTTTATTCACGTTTCCTCTTGTCTGGTGATACATTCCGATATTGTACCATGCTTCTTGACTTTCTGGAAAAATATCCAACGCCGAGTTATAATATTCTAGCGACAGTTCAGACCCTGCTTGATCATACATTACGCCCATTTCAATATAAGCGGAATAATAATCTGGATCTTGCTCTACACATGTTTGAAAGGATGAAACTGCGATATCCCAACTCTCTTGACGAGCTGTTTCGTAATAATCTGATCGGTAAACAATTCCACGCATAAAATAGGCCTCTGCCATGTATGGATCAACGGTTAAGGCAGAACTAATATAAATATCTGCCATTGCGGAATTATTTAGCAAGGCGTATAATTTACTCATCCCTATTAATGCTCCAGTATTGGAACTGTCGCGCTCTAAAATATACTCATAATGAAATTTACTCGTATCCAAATGCGTCATTGAGAGCTGGAGATTACCATACAACAAATGGACATCCATGTTCATGGAGTCAACACGCATAGCAAGTTCTAAATCTGCCTTTGAAGACGCGGCATTTCCTTTTCCTAAGGAATACACTGCTCTTTTAAATAACCAGTCAGAATTGCCTGGATTGGCAGCAACTTGATCATTGAAAAACTTTAAAGAATCAAATGCAACAACGGTTGTGTCATCATTTGGCTGATCTATGATATCAATAGGATCATCTGAATCGCCACCACACGCGGCTAAAACTAAAAGGCAAAAAGTAATATAAAGGTATTTCACAGTTCGATTTTTTTGTAAAATTAACACTTTAAGTCAATTCGGTACCTGCTATTTATTAAATGGTAGTGAAAATCTAGCGTTGTGAAAATTGGACGCCTATTTTCTTGCATTTTCTGCTCACTTGATGATAATCAAATTAAAACAACATGAATCCTTAAAATTAAACTAAATTTACTCACTTAATTCTACGTAAAACCATGGAATACATCAGCGTTTTTGACATGCTCAAAATTGGAGTTGGACCTTCGAGTTCACATACCTTAGGGCCTTGGCGTGCTGCTGAAGTTTGGCTCGAACTACTTGCTGAAAATAACTGGTTGAAATTATGTGATTCGATTGAAATTGATTTGTATGGCTCCCTTTCAATGACTGGAAAAGGACACGCAACGGATATGGCCTTAGTTTTAGGCCTGTGCGGAAAGGATCCTGAACGAATGCCAATAGCTGAAATTCAGCCCACACTAGACGCCGTGCGAAACGAATCGCGTTTATTGCTTGGAAATGAAAAAAGGATAGGTTTTGATATTCTAGAAGATATTCATTTCAATAATGAATTTTTGCCTTTTCATTCAAACGGGATGAAATTTACAGCCTACCGTGCCGGTGAAATTCTTTCACAAGAGATTTACTATTCAATTGGAGGAGGATTTGTTGTTCAAGAAAAAAACGATCAACACGCCGTGGAAATAGTCAACGCGGGCACGTACCCCTATCCTATTGAAAAAGCAGCGCAACTTTCTGAATATTGCGCCAAAACGGGATTAGTTATTTCTGACATTGTATTAGAAAATGAAAAAACACTCAGAACAAGTGAAGGTATTGATACTGAATTACACCGTATTTGGGATGCTATGCTCGAATGCATGTATTTGGGATGTCATACAGAAGGTCGATTGCCTGGTGGGCTAAATGTAAAAAGAAGAGCCTACGATTCTCATAAAACATTAATCGGAGAAGCGCATTATACGAATCCTCAAGAGTGGATTGCAGAAATTCGAAATACCGAAGTAAAATTTAGACAAATTTTAAAATGGGTAAGTTGCCTTGCACTTTCTGTGAATGAAGTGAATGCTTCATTTGGACGAGTTGTTACAGCGCCTACAAATGGAAGTGCAGGAGTTATTCCATCAGTACTCATGTACTATTTAGTAATAGAAAGCCACGCAGCTGGATTTGACGAGATTAAACGCTTTTTACTTGTTGCAGGTGAAATAGGTAGTATTTTCAAAAAAGGTGCCACTATCTCGGCCGCAATGGGAGGATGCCAAGCGGAAATCGGGGTTTCTTCAGCAATGGCTGCTGCGGCTTTGACAGAGTTGTTGGGCGGTAGTCCAGAGCAAGTGATGATTGCGGCTGAAATAGCTATGGAACATCACTTAGGATTGACCTGCGACCCGATTGGAGGTTTAGTGCAAATTCCTTGTATAGAGCGCAATGCAATGGGCGCGATTAAAGCCATAAATGCGGCTGAACTAGCGCTAGATACAGATCCGAAAGAAGTAAAAGTTCCATTAGACAAAGTTGTAAACACCATGCGTGAAACGGCAAAGGACATGCATATGAATTATAAAGAAACCTCGCAAGGTGGTTTGGCGATTCGGGTTACCTTGGCGGATTGTTAAATTGAAAATGCTGAAAACAATTTGTAATTGCAATGAATAATGCTCAATTTTCATTTTTTATGCGTAATTCAATTGTCGTATTTGTTTTAATAGGCTTATTCGGGTGTGCGGCGCCAACAGAAGTACCTTACAAAACTTGGATTGATTCCAATCAAGCAACTGAAGCGAATACATTAGAAATGCAAAATGCTCGCGACCTGCCATCACGCATTGTTTGGATTAATGATGGGCTTCGAATTTACAACGACACAGTTTATGAAATCGATCATTCAGACACGTTAATCTCTTATAATTTTTTGAAGCATTTGCATCCAGGAGTTGCTCAATTTTATGGGGAAGACACAACTGAATCAACTGGGCTTCGCTATCATGAAGCGCTCTATCTACAAATTGAAAACGAAACTATTTTTATAGAAGAAATCGTTCAATACTATATTAAATCGATTGATAGTGCCTTTGACTATTACATGAAAAATTGTTTTGAGCGTGGAGATTTGGAGGCTGGCATTGCAAATCGGAAAGCAAACGTTATTATTAAAACGTATCTCTACCTGAAAATTCAAAACTGGAATTATGCAAATGAACTGCTCATGGCAGAAAGCAAACTAAAACCATCCATGTATCTCAACTTACACTCCATTGCAATTCCGATTCTCTGCGAAAAATACGGAAAGGATTCAATACTATCTGAAGCAAATACAATTTCATCTGATGAAACAAACCAATATATTCATGATATTAGATTCAACCTTGAAAAGATTCGAAGGCGATTTCGAGATAAAAACATGACTTGGGTAGCTTATTTCAAAAGGGCTTTTGAGCATTACGAAAAATATGGTCTAGATTAAAACACGGGACATAGACAATGTAGAGTGCTATTTATTACTTCAAATAGCAGGTTGTTAATAATCCTTAACATTTTTTAACAGCCCTTTAACCGACCTCCCTTCGCGGTCTGCGTAACTTTACACATTAGCGGTAAATTGTAAATACAACAAAATTAAAATGAATAAAGATTTGTCTATTTCCAATGAACCACTTTTGTAGAATGGTAAATAATAATTATGGAAGAATTAGATCAAAATATTTCAGTGCAAACAATCGAAGAAATCAACGCTAAAATTCAGCAAGAAAGCAGCTTTTTAGATGTGATGAATGCAGAGATTAGCAAGGTGATTATTGGACAACAATATATGATCGATCGCTTAATGATTGGCTTATTGGCAAATGGCCACGTTCTATTGGAAGGTGTACCTGGTTTGGCAAAAACCTTGGCGATTAAAACCCTATCAGATACGATTGGAGGAAACTTCAACCGTGTTCAGTTTACACCTGACCTTTTGCCTGCCGATATAATTGGGACCATGATCTACAACCAAAAAAAGGAGGAGTTTACAGTAAAGAAAGGACCTGTTTTTGCAAATTTTATTTTGGCAGATGAAATTAATCGTGCACCAGCTAAAGTACAAAGTGCACTTTTAGAAGCCATGCAAGAACGCCAAGTGACTTTAGGCCAAACGACACACGACCTTCCAAAACCATTCTTAGTAATGGCTACTCAAAATCCGGTTGAACAAGAAGGAACATATCCGCTACCAGAAGCACAGGTTGACCGTTTTATGTTAAAAGTATACCTCGATTATCCAAGCAAATCCGAGGAACAAGAAATCGTTCGAAAAAGTATTTCACCTGCCGGTTTTCCTCAAGCAAACGCGGTGGTAACAATTGACCAAATATTAAAGGCGAAAGACCTTGTTAAAGAAGTTTACCTAGACGAAAAAATTGAAAAATACATTGTCGATTTAGTTTATGCCACACGGACACCTGAAGCATACGGCTTAAATGACTTAACACACTTAATTAGCTTTGGCGCATCTCCAAGAGCATCAATTAATATGGCGTTGGCCGCTAAGGCATATGCGTTTTTAAATAAGCGTGGATTCGTAATTCCAGAAGATGTAAGAGCGGTTTGTCCAGATGTTTTAAGACATAGAGTTGGATTAACCTATGAAGCAGAAGCCGAGGATATTACACAGTCGGATATTGTTAAAAAGATTATGGACTTTATTGAAGTACCATAGCTAGATAAATGCTTGTCGGGGATTTTAAAGGCCTCAATGTCCTATCACCCGAACTTTTACAACCACAGACTTACCTATTGACTAAACAAATTGGAAACCAAGGAACTCATAAAAAAGGTACGGAAGATTGAGATTAAGACGAAACACTTATCCAATCAAATCTTCTCGGGTGAATACCACTCGGCGTTTAAGGGAAGAGGTATGGCCTTTAGTGAAGTGCGTGAATATGCAGTTGGAGATGAAATAAGAACAATTGATTGGAACGTAACGGCACGATTCAATGAACCATTTGTTAAGGTATTTGAGGAAGAGCGACAATTAACGGTAATGTTGTTGGTTGACATTTCCGCATCAGGTTTATTTGGAACGCGCAATCAACTGAAACGCGAAACGATAACGGAATTATGTGCGGTATTAGCTTTCTCGGCGGTTTCTAATAATGATCAAATTGGATTGGTCTTATTTTCTGATAAAATTGAAAAGTTTATCCCACCTAAAAAAGGGAAATCGCATATCCTTCGCATCATTCGAGAATTGATCAATTTTGAACCAACTGGTAAGGAAACAGATATTTCAATGGCATTGAAGTACTTCACGCAAATGATCAAGAAAAAAAGTATTGCTTTTGTTTTGAGCGACTTTATGGACAAAGACTTTGAAGATGCGCTCAAAATATCATCTCGTAAGCATGATGTTGTAGCACTGAAAGTAATGGATAAAGCCGAGAACGAATTGCCGAAAATTGGAATTGCAAAGTTCAAGGATTTAGAAACTGGTGAAGCCAGGTGGGTAAACACCTCCTCAAAAAAAACGAGAAGAAAATATAAGGAACAGGCCGAAGAAAGAGATGAAGCTTTGCGCAAAATGTTCAGAAAATCAAAAACTGATTTTGCAGAAATATTTACAGACGAAGGATACATAAAACCACTCATGAACTTGTTCAAAAAACGCGGATGAAGCAGCTGAGCTACATATTGTTCTTTTGTGCTTCTCTAAGCTTATACGGGCAGCAAGCTTCGATTGAATTGGACAGTTCTTTCATTAGAATTGGTGAACAAACTGTGCTTCATGTTTATTTTGAATATCAAAATCCGAAAGGTGATGCTTTAATCATTTGGCCAGAATATGATGATGCCCTTACAAAGGATATTGATATCGTGGATAAAACCATTGACCGCGATTTTTTACTGGACTCTGCCAGTACCACATATTTGCGTGAACAACGCCTATTAATAACGGCATTTGAAGAAGGGAAATACACGATTCCTTCACAAGAAATTCGACTAGGAGACTCACTTTATTATACCAATACAGCTCAGTTAATGGTTGAAACTGTTCAAGTTGACACGAGCAAAGGAATTGCAGACATCAAGCCCATTTATTCGGTCAATTATCCTTTTTCAGAACGAAGTAAAGATTGGTTAAATGCCAATTGGTATTGGTTGACTATTATTGCCGCATTGATTCTTGCCTTCTTCATTTACAGATACGTTAAAAGAAGAAAACCAGAAGTTGAAGAGGAGGTTTTAGAAGAAATTATTCCAGCACATGTTATTGCCTTAGACGCCTTGCAAAAATTACTCGCCGGTGAAGAATGGAAATCTCCTGAAAAAAAGGTTTACTATTCTGATTTAACAGACACTGTTCGCACCTATTTAGAAAATCGGTTTGACATTCATGCCATGGAGCAAACAACACGAGAAATTATTACAGATTTGAAGCATGCTTCAATCAGCGAAGTAGATAAGGTTTACCTCCGCAAAATATTGCGTGAGGCGGATATGGTAAAATTTGCAAAGTTCACCCCGAGTGATGAAGACGCTTATGCATACATCCACAAATCAATAGATTTTGTAAAACGAACGAAAGAAAAAAAGAATAGTGGAAATTGATTTATTTGACATATCAATTTTTGATTACACTTATGTGTATAAATATATGTTTTGGCTGTATCTAATCATACCTGTCTTGATTTTTTGGTATTTAAGGAGAGAGAATTTGGTGGGAAGTTTTGAACGCATTAACCTTTCTTCTTTAGACCTATTTGAAAAAAAGTCCTTTAATGGGATTGCCTTCGTTCGACATCTCAACTTTTTAGTCTTTTTAGTGGGACTAAGCTTGGTTATTCTTGCCCTTGCGCGTCCACACGACGACACAGATATTGAAGCATATAAGAAAAAGAACATTGAAGGGATTGATATTGTCCTTGCCATGGACGTTTCGGGAAGTATGCTTGCTGAAGACTTTAAACCAAACCGTTTAGAAGCCGCTAAAAAGGTGGCAATGGATTTTATTGCAGAACGCCCTTCTGACCGCATTGGGCTTGTTCTTTATGAAGGTGAAGCTTATACAAAGGTTCCGCTTACAACAGATCATAACTTACTCTTAAACGCCTTTGAAGATGTGCAGACTGGAATGGTTACCCAAGGTACAGCAATAGGTGTGGGACTTGTTACTGCTATTAATCGATTAGAAACGAGCGACGCAAAAAGCAAAGTCATTATTCTTTTAACAGATGGTGTAAATAATTCGGGAGATGTGGATCCAATCACTGCAGCGCAAATAGCGAAAGAATATGGTGTTCGAGTTTATACGATCGGAATAGGTCAAGAAGGAATGGCCCCTTTCCCTGTACAAACTTTATTTGGAACACAAATGCAAAAAATGCCTGTTGAAATTGATGAAGAACTATTACATGACATTGCTGAGATCACGGGAACGAAGTATTTCCGCGCAAAAAATCAAACCGAATTGGAAGGGATCTATGATGAAATTGATGCACTTGAAAAATCAAAAGTTCGTGTACTAGAGTTTAAAACCGATCCACCAGAAAAATATTACGCCGTTTTAATTTGGGCGCTCATTTTTATAGTCACATCCAGAATAATTTCAAACACAGTATTAAAAAGTATTCCATAAAAATGGAAGAGCAAGTACATAAATATAATTTCAAAACAATCATCTTTTCCATAGTTATTTGGGAAGGGATTTTTTGGATGGCTTTTTTCGGACTTTACTTTTACTTGATTGATCAGGTGGAAGCATTTCGATTTGAGCATTCCGAATTTTTGTGGTGGCTTTTTGCAATTCCTGCATTTATTGGAGGATACTTCCTGCTCATTAGCTGGAAAAATAAGGTTTTAGGAAGCTTGGCTGATCAACGCTTGTTGCAGTACCTAACTCAGCCCGTTTCTTCTGGAAAATCATTTTGGAAGTTTTTCTTTTTTAGAAATGCAATCGCCTTTTTAATTATTGCGCTGGCAAATCCTCAATACGGAAAAGGCAATACAAAAGCTGTGTCAGAGGGAATAGAAATAATGATTGCATTAGATATTTCAAACTCAATGCGTGCGCTTGATCTTGATCCCAATAGAGATCGATTAAAGGTGGCTAAAATGGCAATTGAGCAATTGTTCAACAACCTACATGGCGACAAAGTAGGTGTGGTTGTATTTGCTGGAGATGCCTTTGTTTACCTGCCACTAACCATTGATTATGGGGCGGCGAAAATATTCCTAAATTCAGTCCGACCAGAGTTAATGACCAACCAAGGAACAGCAATTGGTTTAGCGATTGACAAGTGCATGGAATCATTTGACTTTGAAAATGGCATTAACAAATCTATCATCATTCTTTCAGATGGAGAAGACCACGAAGGCAATGCGATAGCTGCTGCTCAAAAGGCCAAAGAACAAAATGTAATCCTGAGCACAGTGGGAATGGGACAAGCTAACGGAACCCCAATTCCAGATTTTAAAAATGGCAAAATTGTTGGCATGAAAAAGGATGAAAACGGCAATACCGTTACCACACGTTTAAACGAACAAATGTTGCGAGATATTGCTAGCGCTGGTGGAGGAGGCTATACAGCCGCACAAGGTACCTATGTCAATTTAGCTAGACTATTAGAGTCAATCCGTGAAATTGATAAAACAGAAATGGATTCGAAATTATATACGGATTATAAAGATCATTTTCAGTGGTTTTTAGGCTTAGGATTACTTTGTTTAATCATTGAAAGTTTCTTCAGTGCACGGCGTTCAGGAATCATTCATAAATTGCAAGAAATATGATACGTATTTTATTAATAGGAACATTTCTACTCGGTTCATTAAGCGGATTTTCGCAAAATGAATTAAAGAAGAGTATGTATAAGGGCAATATTTTTTACGAAAATGCCGAGTATGATGACGCGCTTTATTATTATCAAAAAGCCGTGGAAGATTCTCCGCTCAATTTCAAATCTAATTTCAACCTTGGAAACACCTATTTTAGAAGCGAAGATTATGAAAAAGCCGTGGAACAATTCCAAAAAATCGTTGACATAGCACCTGAGAAAATTGATGAAGCATGGACTTATCACAATTTAGGAAATGCCCATTTTTTAAATCAAAAATTAGATGATGCCATTGACGCATACAAAGAAGCTCTCAAAATAAATCCAAGAGACGAAGCAACACGTTACAATTTGGCTTACGCGCAATTTCTTAAAAAGGAACAGGAGAAGCAACAGGAAGAAAATCCGGAGCAAAGTGAAGGAGATGAAAGCGACGAAGGAGACGAGGGTGATCAAGGAGATGAAGGAGACGAACAAGAAAACGGAGATAAAAATGGGGACGAGAACGACGAAGGGGACCAAGGTGACAAAGAAGGGGACGAAAATGACAAAGGAGATGAAGGAGACGAACAGGATGACGAGGGCAATGAAGAACAAGATGGCAATAAAGGAGATGAAGAAGAGGATGGTGACCCAAAAGATGGAGCCCCAAAACATCAACCCATTTCTAAAGAGCAAGCCAAACGAATACTAGAAGCGGCAAGTCGAAAAGAAAAGAAAGTTCAAGAGGGATTGGACAAAGGTAAAGTTGTTGGAACTGGAAGTTCAGGAAAGATTGATTGGTAAAAAGCAATGAAAAGAATTGGTGTTTTCATATTATTTGTTTGCTGTATTCAACTCGGATTCGGGCAAAAAACTGTGCAATCAACGGTCAGCTCAAACCAAGTGGCAGCCATGGAGGTTTTTGAATTCCAAATCATTGTTAACAACAATGACTGTAATGTACTTCAGCCCGATTTTGGAGGACTAACAGTTGCAGGCGGCCCGCAAAGTTCTCAATCGAATAACATCAGTATAGTAAACGGACAGCGCACGCAAAACACAGAATTAATCTGGACCTATCAATTGCGCGCAAAAGAAGTTGGTAGTTATATCATTTCTGGTGTTACAATGGATTGCGGTGGAGAAACTCAAGTCTCTGAACCAATTGAAATTACAGTTTCAGAAGAAGGACAAGTAAGTAAAGTTGACCAGGATTATTATATGCGTCTCACAACAAACAAAAGTAGTGTTTATCAAGGCGAACCTTTCACCGTTACATTGAAGTATTATTCAAAATCGCGTCCCGATTCATTCGAGGCGCTTGATTTAGGAGATGCAGTGGGCATATATCGCCAAGATTTAAAACCAGATCGCACGAGCTTTCAAACCAATATGGAGTCGATAAATGGGGTGCGTTATTATACCATTGTTTTGAGAGAAGAAGTATGCTTTGCACAGCGAAGTGGTGAAGTAAAATTAGAACCCTATTACGCCTCATTATTGTTCCGGCGCGATTTCTTTAATCAATTCAGAAAAGAGACGTATTCAAATACTTTATATATTGACGTAAAGAAAATTCCAGGAAGTAGCTCTCTTGATTTTACCGGATTGGTTGGGGAGTTTTCTGTGACGAGCGAAATTAGCAGCAACCACGTCCTTATGGGAGATGCTATAGACATTAAAATTACAATTGACGGCAAAGGAAATATGCAGGACTTAGGGTTAATCGAATTAGATGTCCCTGAAGAATTTGATCAGTACGATCCGGAAATCGAAGATAAAACAAGCGTTTCTAGTACAGGAATTAAAGGTAAAATCGAGTATAATTTCGTAGTTATTCCAAAACATTACGGGAAATACACCATCCCAGGTTATTCCTTTCAATATTTTGACTTGAAAAATAAGAAAATGAAAACGGCACAGGTAGATGATTTCATTATTCAGGTAGACAAACGTGAAAGCATGGAAATTGATCCGATAAAAACAGAGTTAGCTAATACAGATATACAATATATCGAAGAAAACTCAAGCGGATTCTTTGAGCAAGACGATTTCTTTTTTGGCACCTGGACCTATTATGGACTTGTTTCATCTCCCCTATTGATTTCGTTTTTCTTTATCTTTATCAGACAGAAAAAAGAGAATATTTCAGACGAAGAACTGCTGGTTTTGCAGCAAAAAAAGGCGGTTAAAAATGCGCAAACTGCATTAAAAGTGGTAAAAGCGAACCTTGAACAAGGAAAAGATGCCGAAGCATTAAAAGGATTACAAACAACATTGAATAAGTTCTTCATGGAAAAATTCAATGTTGGCTTATCAGACTTGTCACAACGAAAAATTGCTGAACGTTTGACAACTGGAAATGTGGAAAATGAGTCCATTGAAAAGTTTAATAAAATTTGGAATGCAATTGAAATGGGACAATATGCGCCTATCGCTCATGAGAACTTGGTACTAACGGTGAACGACACTGAAGGCTTATTAATTGAATTGGATAAAAAACTATAACATGAAGGTTCTGTTTCTATTCATAGCATTCATTTTTACTGCGGCTACGTTCGCTCAGGATAGTAGTTTCGTTAGAGGCAATGAAGCCTATGCCAATTCAGATTTTGAAACGGCACTATCGGAATACACTAAAGTGGTTGGAAGCGAGCAAATGTCTACCGAATTATATTACAATTTAGGAAACACCTATTTTAAATTAGACCAAATAGGTGAAGCCATTTGGGCGTATGAAAAGGCTTTAAAAATTGATCCCAGTAATCAAAATGCCCAATTTAATTTAAAGTTTGTGAATTCTAAAACATATGACGATTTAGATACCGCCGAGTCTGGAATTGTGACTTGGTTGAAAATTAATCTGTTTAGTTTCTCAATTAACTTCTGGGCCTACCTCAGCATTTTATTCGCTTTTATTTTAGCAATTGCACTCTACTTCTTTTTTACAACGAAAAAACAAAAAGTGAAGAACAGAAGCTTATCATTCAGCTTTGGAACGCTCTTTTTATTGGTTTTCATGATTCTATTGGCGTATTTAAATAAATCAAATATCATTGATCGTGCGCACGCGGTTATTGTAACAGAATTTGTTGAAGTCCGTTCCTCTCCTTCTGACACGGCACCTTCAGGGTTTAAATTACATGAAGGAACCAAAGTTGATCTGCTTCGCTCAAGCGACGATTGGATTGAAGTTGGTGTGAATGAAAATACAGGTTGGGTGGAGAAAACATCTATTTGGGAAATTTAGAAGATTCACCAACAAACACTTACCCGCAACCCACAGATTGTAAATCGAATTTACCGCCGATACCTCATTTTGTAACACCCCTATAAAGGCCACTATTTCTATCCGATAAAATTGCTTACATTTACTATACTCAAAAAATGTTCGATCGAATTCTTAATATTCTAGTTGTTGAAAATAATGAGGAAGATCAATCTTCTCTTCTCGACATACTCCGAAGTCCAGGTCACAATATTTTCACATTTAGCAATAGTGTTGATGCATTGAATTTATTGCATAAAAAAAAATTCGCTTTAATTTTTTGTAGTTTAGATTTACCAGACATTAATACCAAATTGTTTCTGAAAAAAATTCATGAAATAAACGGGGTTGAAAATGCCACAATCATAATCACCTCATCTAATCTAGAAAAACTACATTCCTCAGTGGATGGCACAAAACGGGGTGCCATGGACTATTTGTCTAAACCATTTTTACCCAATTTGGTTAAGGCAAAAATGGCGGTATATAAAAAACTGTTTTTTAGACATAAAAGAGTTAGCCATTTATTGGAGAGTATTTTACCTTCACAAACGTTAAATGAATTTAAAGTTTACGGTAAATCAAGTCCGAAAAAGCGACAGAATTGCAGTGTAATGTTTACTGATTTTGTCAATTTCACACAACTCACAAAAAATAGCGATCCACATGATTTGGTTAAAAAGCTCGATTTTTATTTCAGCGTTTTTGATGAGATTATTTTGAAATACAAGCTTGAAAAAATAAAAACCATAGGAGATGCTTATATGGCCGTGGGTGGAGTTACCGAAAAAGATCCTTACCCAGCCATTAGAATGGCTTTGGCTGCAAATGAAATTCGAAACTTCATGCTGAATGATATGGAAACATTAAAAGCTTGGCAAAACGAATATTGGGAAATCCGGATTGGTATTCATACGGGCGATTTAGTAGCGGGTGTGGTAGGAAAGCACAAATTCAGCTTTGATGTTTGGGGTGATACCGTAAATATTGCCGCACGTTGTGAACAAAACTCTAAAGCTGGTAACATTAACGTTTCTGGAAATTTCGCGGCAACAATTTCCCATTATTTTGAATTGAGTCCACGCGGAAATATTACCATAAAAAATGGTGGTGAAATTAGCATGTTTTATTTAGAAGGTATTAAACCCAATTATTCGCTAGATAGCGAAGGCCGAATTCCAAATATTGAATTGCGAAAAGCAACTGGGCTTCCACTTGCCGATTTTAGTGGGTTGCGCAGTTTTATTTTAACCAAACTAAAAGCAGAACTCAGCGAAGATTTACTCTATCACTCCTATAGACACACGGAAATGGTAGAAGAAGCCGTGGTAAAATATGGGGAATTAGAAGGGTTAAACAAACATGATTTATTTTTAGTACGGACAGCAGCACTTTTTCATGATAGTGGCTTCTTATTTAGATATGATGATAACGAGGTGTTAGGTATAGAATTGCTTTACCATTATGGTCAACGTTTTGGCTATCAAGATGCCGACTTAAAATCGATTGAAAAAATAATAATGGCCACGGGCCACGGTGAGGTTCCAACTGATTTAATGGAAAAGGTGATGTGTGATGCTGATCTGGATTATTTAGGTCGTGCTGACTATCACGTTACGGCGGCTAAGCTTTTTGATGAAATGGCACTTTACGGTGTTAATTTCACACCTTTACAAAGAATTCAAGCGCAAATCCAATATTTAGAGGATTATCATAAATATTACACGACTACGGCTAAAAACCTTCGGGCGCCTGGCAAAATAAAACGACTGGCAGAACTAAAAGCCGAGCTCACCAAAATTCAAGCATAAAAAAATCCCCTCGGCAAACCGAAAGGATTAAATTTTAAATTGGAGCAATTATTTATTGCTTCTCCATAGTGAATGCACTTACATTACCGTCTTCATCAGTCTCAGAACTTCTAAACGTAGAATTCGTTAACTCATCAATAGTAATTGAATTTACTGTAGTTGAAGAGGCATCATCTTTCGTTTGTAAAGTTTCACCATCATTCGTTACGCTATACAAATCATCTTCTGTCACAGTTCCAAAACTAGAAACAACTGTTGTTGTTAAATTACAAAACTCATCATCTTTCAATTTACAATTATCAAATGTATAAGTTACAGAATTGACAAACCCTGACTCTAACAAGTCAAGTGTTACTCCATCCTCAGTATATGTAAAAGACGTTGCACTCCATGTACCATCTAATTTCTTTACTGCTGCTTGGTTTTTGTTACAAGCTACTGCGATCAATGCGATCGCTGCAATCATCAATACTTTTTTCATTTTTCTTTTTATTAGAAGTTTATGCAAATATACAATAATCAGAGAACTTAATTCACTGATTATGTTATATCATTTAGTCTTACGCATTAAACTGGAAAGAGTTGCATCTACACACAATGCGCGTTTCTTTATTTTTAAAACATGCCACAACGATTAAAAAACATCTTTTTTATTATCGTCAAACTTTTAGACTATGGTTTATTCTGTTTTTTTGTGAAAAAACTTTAAGAAATTAGACCAAAAGCCCTCATTTTTAGATGCTTTGTTTTGCATTTCTTCAATAAAATCTTTCGTTGCATTCGTTAATAGAAGATCTTTCACGAAGTATTTAGATGCTCCAGAATCAAGCGCTTGCCCTAATACTTCAGGTAATATTTGGTTTGAAACAATCACAATTTCTGCACTTTCATGAATTTCCTTCAAGAGCGGTATTGCTTCCACTCCTTTTACTCCGTGCAAAATATGATCCATGGAAATAATCTCTGGTCTAATTTTGGTCACTTCGCCAAGCGCTCTTTCTACCGTATTAAAATAGTGAATTTCAAAATCCCCCATTCTTTTCATTTTTTCGATAAATGCTTCAGCAAAGAATTCGTCACCTTCAACAACAAATATGTTTTTCACTCCCATTTTATCACGCTTATGTAAGGACAATTTATCTATCGTTAACTAATTCTTTAGTCGCGATCAAATTTAGATAGAATGCACCACAAAAATAACCCAAAAATACATGGAGAGTCTATGGTCAGGAGAAAAAACGGCGCTATCACTGCAGCAATCATTACCTACTCCAACATCAAAATGGGAAAGGAAGAACCAAGGTGAAACGAGAACAACAATGGCATTTATAAAAATTGAAAAACCTCTGCCAAGAATCCGCTTACCAGCAATGAAATAAGCGATAAAATATACAGCAGCAAAGACCACACAAAATAAAATTATAAATATCAATGTTTCGCCCATTCTCTATCAACTATCCGAGCGTTCGATCAACTTATCATTAATATTTTTGGACGGGTTAACGCCTAATTTTTTCAAATCTTCAATTCGTTTGGTGAGGTTTCCAGAGCCATCCGTCAACTTGTTCATGGCTTCACCATAAGTTTTAGTTGCCGTTTTCATTTGACCACCCAGCTTGATTAAATCATCTGTAAATCCTACAAATTTGTCATACAAATTCCCCGCTTGGCGCGCTATTTCTTCGGCGTTTTTATTTTGTGAATCTTGTTTCCAGATGTAGGAGATTGTGCGCAACGTTGCCAATAATGTTGAAGTTGAAACAATCACGATATTTTTATCCAAGGCTTTTTCAAACATAGATTGATCCTCTTGCAACGCTAATGTTAAGGCGGGCTCGTTCGCCACAAACATTAATACATAATCGGGTGTATTAATTCCGTGGAGTTTTTGATAGTCTTTTCCCCCTAATAATTTAATATGGGCATTTACGCTTTCTAAATGTTGCTTTAAATAACCTTTTCGGTCGTTTTCATTATCAGTGTCGTTATAATTGCTATAGGCCGTTAAGGATACTTTTGAATCCAGAATCAGGTTCTTTCCGTCTGGCAAATTGAGAATATAATCCAAACGTTGATTACTCCCGTCTTCAGTTTTTAAATTGGTTTCTTTGGTATAATGTACTTCTTTTTGCAAGCCCGCTTTAGCTAGTATGGCTTCTAAATGCATTTCTCCCCAATTCCCTTGTGTTTTAGTGTCTCCTCTCAATGCCTGGGTTAAACTCCTGGTCTCTTGTGTAATTTCTTTATTTAAATTGTGAAGCATTTTTAAGTGCTGATCTAAACTGGCGGATCGCTCAATGTTCTTCTCATTATTGTCTTCTACTTTCTTTTGAAACTCACCAATTTTATCTTTTAACGGGGTTAAAATGGCATCAATATTCTTTTTATTAGAATCTGTGAATTTATTGGTTTTTTCTTCCAAGATTTTATTGGCGATTAGCTCAAAATCTTTCGTGAATTTTTCTTGTAAGGATTCTAACTCGTTTTTCTGATTTTGCAATTTATCTTCTAGCTCATTGTGCTTGATTTTCCATTCTGTGGCACTCTGCATTTCACGCAAATAATCTGTATTCACCTTGGCCAAGTCAGTTTTTGATTGAGCCAAATCGCCTTGCAAACTATGAACAGAATTCTCCATTGTTGCCGCCTTCACTTCTAATTGTTGCAACTCTCCAGTGTTTGCCATTTTTTCCTTAGAAAAGCCAATTTTAGCCACCAAATAGCCCACAACTCCACCTACAATTAGTCCTATGATTAGAAGAATATAATCCATATGTTAAAGTTAGTTTATTTTAGATAAAAGCGAATAGATCAAAGACAAAAGACTTTTTAATTATTTAGTCTTCGTGGATTTTCTTTTTAGAATTTGAGATTTAGAATTTGGAATTTGGAACTTAAAGATTCAGGTAAAATCAATAGTCATCTTATAAGAAATAACCGCCACCTACACTCTGCTTCTATAAAGCACCCGGCCAAACAGAGCTAGTAATAAAATTAAAACTCCGAACAATGAATAAAGTAGGGCATCACTAAACGTTCTTGCTGTACCATCATTTAAATTAGATGAAGGTCGGTTTGAGGCGCTCGCGCTTTCACCCAGGTTTTCTTCTAGGGCAGTCATGAATTCTTCCTCTGTCATTTTTGGGGTACTATTTTCTTGATACTCGTCACCTTGAACGCCATCATAGTCAGACAATAAGGCGTATTCTCCACATAGATCTAAAATTGGGGTCTCACCATCATTAGGATAGTTGTACTGAAAATAATAATCACGCCCAATTTTGAAATCCCGCGCAAATTTGCGACACAGCGTTCCATCATTACCAGAAAATCGCATCTCTTCTCCTGAAATCAACCCTTTGTACACAGCTAACACTTCAACAACTGAGGTAAGTGGATTTGATTCGCTACCCATCTCTTGGTAATCTTCGTACCCTTTTACTTTAAACTTAATCACCGCGTCAGATTCTGAACACAGTTCTAGGAAATTCCTTGACCAGTCACAGCCGCAACCATTTGCGCTCAATGTCCACAAACTAAAAACAAAAAAAAGACTAATTATTTTCATGAATTATCGTTTATTTTTTATGCAATACACCTCCGTCCGCCACATGAAGTAGAAAATACTTCTTGTTCTTATCCGCATAATGACTCATGGATAAAGGACTTGAACCATCTGGATTCTTGGGTTGCTGTTTCCCTGTCGTTTTATGAAATGTTTCAGCATCTACCACATCCTTTATCGCTGGTGTTGTCAATATGGTATTTCCATCTACAAGGCTATCCACATAAAGATACTTATTGTAGGAATACTTCATTCCTAATTCAGGTTGTTCTGGATTATCCGCCGCACTTCGATCAATCGTTCTAAAATATAAATTGCCTTCCTTATCTTCGTATAAATCGTCGCGAATCAATTGATAGTCTAAATTTTCCCCAGCAATATGAACACCATCTTCTTTTGTGATTTGGCAAGCAAATAAAAGCGCGATAAACGGTATTAATATTTTAAACGAATTTGCCATTCAACATCTTTGGCGTTTACATTTTGATTGAGCAACCAATAGCCAAAGTTGATGTCACAGTAGGTTCTTCTCCATTCAATAAAGCGTCTACGGCATCCTCAACATATTTTACTGTAACCGCAGATTCATCACCATAATTATCATCAATTGCACCTATATACTCTACCTTATTTCCGTCAGCACCTTTTTTCAGGATGTAAACGTGAGGTGTTTTTGTAGCACCATATTGCGGAAAGATTTCTTGACCATCATCTAAAAGATAAGGGAAGGTGAATCCTTTCTCGGCGGCTCTTATTTTCATGTTTTCAAAACTATCCTCTTCCATCACGTCTGGATTGTTGGGATTAATAGCAATAACAGGATAACCTTGCGTTTTATATTTCGCATCTAAAGCAACAATTCGATCTTCATAAGCAACTGCATAGGGGCAATGATTGCAGGTAAAAATCACAATAAATCCTTTCGCTTCATCATAATCTGCCAAGGACACTTTTTGATCATCAATATTCATTAAGCTGAAATCTGTTGCAATATCGCCGACTTCATATCCAATATTTTCACTTGATTCATCTGGCTCTTCGCTATTTGAAATACTTTCAGTCAAGCTGTCCAATGGTTCCGTAAGATCTTCTGTGACCTCAGCACCCCCGCACGAAATGAAAATAAATGGGATTGTGAATAAAAAAATCTTTGTAAGTTTCATAGTTCAAATTTAGTTGTCGAATAAAGCAATTGCTTCTTCTAGTTCCGCAAAGTTAAACGATTGTTCGTAAAATTTGCTTTTATCGTTCTTATAAATGATTGTAGCAGGTATTGCTCCCGACCAATTTGGGTCAATTTGGGGAATCCATTTATTCCCATCTGGTTCATCCAATAAAATGACCTC
The DNA here is from genome assembly GCA_905478225.1 of uncultured Crocinitomix sp. GTDB lineage: Bacteria > Bacteroidota > Bacteroidia > Flavobacteriales_D > Crocinitomicaceae > Crocinitomix. The sequence continues at coordinate 54,575 of CAJQHR010000037.1, read as the reverse complement.
AGACTTGAGTGTATTCTTTTGAATAAAGGGAATGAGGTTCTCTTTAATTTTTTTTGGGAAATCAAGACTCACAAGAACTATTTCGATTTCAGGGTACTCTGCTCCTAATTGCTCAAAATAAGGTAATTCAGCCACGCAAGGCACACACCAAGTTGCCCAAAAATTTATGACATGAATTTGATCATCTTTTTGGTTTAGAAATGGTTTGAAATTCTCATAATCATACGCCTCAACGTCGATCCCAAATTCGCTGACGACCTCTTTTGGATTTCGATTAAAACTAGGTCCTTGCTCAGAATCACAAGCCAATAAGACAAAAGATAAGATTAGTGTTACCGAAAGCAGACGCATTATTTCTCTATAAAAAACAAAGCGTTCAACTCTTTCGTTTTATTGATATGCATTGATTTTGGCTTTATCCATTCGCCGCTTGTTGCTCTTGATGCTCCACTAGCGCTTCCGGGTGCCAAATAGCCGTCATTTCCCTCTGCCGTTGGTTCCGCATCATCAAATTTATCATTCAAGTCTGCATCTTGTTTTTTTGCTTTTCTAAAATTACTAATTTTGACTCTATCCCGTTCCTCCTCTTTTTCAGCAACTTCCGTTATCGCCTTATTGTCTTTTTGAGTAGAAATTGAACCCGTTGTGGTAATTTTATCCAAATCATCTTCCGCTAAACTAATATCCTCGGACATCTCAACCTCTTCATCACCCATCATAAGTTCAACTTCTTCAATCATTGGGGCAGCAAAGGTTACAATATCTCCTTTATTCTCTGCGCTTGAAGTTGGACTGTAAGCTGTTTGTTCGCTAACTTTCATCTCATTTATTTCGTTCGCATCTCCGAATGCAAAATCTAATACTTCTTCAGGTTCTGCCGGTAGATCTTCTACCAATTCATCACTTAAAACGGCAGTGTCATTTGACCAGCCTAGTTCAATTTCTAAATTCTCCGAAACCGGACTCTGCTTAAGCTCATGTAATTCAATTTTATTATTATTTGAGGTATCTACTACAGCCAATCCAGGAACATCTACACTTGGATTTAACACAAATAATAATCCAACCACCGCGGCGGCAGCTATCCCCAATTGAAATGCTGGCTTTTGATAGAATTTTTTATTGGTTGGCAACATAAAAACACCCACCGAATTCAACCAAAAACCTTTCTTTTTCTTGGCTTCAGTCAAATGTTCCATAACCCCCTTTTTCAGACCGGGTGAAGCCTCTACTTTAGCTGCTCCAAATGCAGCGGTCGTACCCGTCAAAAACCATTGCATATTGCTATACTTCTCTTCATTCTGAGCATATTCAGCAACACTTTCGCGCTCATCATTCGAAAGCTCGTAATAAGCTTTATTCCTGATGATATCTTCTACTTCCTTTGTCATATCATTGTTTTTCTAAAAACCTCTAATTTATCCGCCAAGGTTTTTGTGGCTAAGTGCAATCTAGATTTTACTGTTCCTGTATTTATTCCCAGTGTTTCTCCAATTTCATTCAAAGACAATCCTTCAAAATGGCGAAGCATAAATACCTCTCTATGTTTCTCTCCTAACTTATTTAATTCCAGTTTTAATTGCGTGTTAAAGTTTGATGCGTCTACTGCAACATCTTGCAATTTATTAGTGTCTTTTGCATCTACTCCTTCAGGTAAATCATAACCCGTTGGCTTTCTAATTTCTTGTTTTTTGTATTCATTTTTGCACATGTTATTGGCAACAGAAAACAACCATGTTTTAAAAGAGCGACTCGGATCAAACGATTCGGGTTTATCAATTATTTTAGTAAACAAATCGTGCGTAAAATCCTCGGCTTTTATTCTATCACTCCAGAGTTTTCGGTAAAAAAAGTTGACCATAAACGCCTCGTATCTATCGTAAATTTGTTCAAAGGCTTTCTCATCACCCTTTATAAAAAAGCGCATTAAGTCTTCGTCGTTATATGTTGAATAGTCTTTCTTAAAGAGCTTCATTCAATTTGGTCATATGCTTTTAAAATTCCCTCAACCTTCTCCTCCATACTTACTTTTTTCGCCAATGTTGCGATATCATTCCTTAATACGATATCCTTTTCACCGCTTTCAATTTTAATTTTGTAAAGGGTTAACAAAGGCGGTAAAAAATTAGAATACAATCTCTTTTCGGTGCTAGAATTTAATACTAATGCGTTTAGATTTAGCTGCCCATTCTTCCAGAAATCGGTCAGTTCTGCAACTTGATCAGGACAGTGATACTGATAATGTAAACCGGTTAAATAACAGTTGTCAGCGGACTCACGAATATAGCGTTGACTGATTGTAGTTGAAATATAGGCTTCTGACATTAATTTTGAAAGTGCCGTGTTGATAAACATATTCTCTTGCCCATGGAAACGAACATTGGACATTCCTATTTTCTTTTGTGTGCTGATGCGGTATTTTTCATTCACCAAAAAATCCAAATTAATGAGGTGGATTGTGGAACGAACTTTACCCAAACGCTGCAAAACCATCAGCGGGTAGGCATCTGCTTCTCCACTTAAAAACAGTATTTTCATTTTGGGATTTGCTGCCAACAATTTAAAGTAGTTCAATGTGTTTTTTGAATAGGTCGATTCAATCAACTTCGCAAATTCTTTTTGTTTTGCAGCATCTCCAATGAGCACATAATAACCGAATATTTCGCGTTTAACTTCTCGCTCGTCTGGCTTTAATTCGTAGGCTTTAAAAAGATGCTCTTTCAAAGACACGTCATAATTCCCATTAATATATTTTACCAAATGGTATTCGTATGAATTGGGTGCATTTTCTTCTAATACGCTTACTATTCGATCTAGTTCTTCTTGATTTTTATCGGCTATTTTTTTTGTAGCACTACTTTCATAAGATGCTCTTTTCTCCAAATAGCTGGCTTTTAAGTCATAGGGAGATAGACTCGGACCTTGCCCATTCGCGCGAAGGCCAACCAACAAGACAAGACTAATCATCACTATTTTCAATATTTCCCTCACGCCTTTTATTGTATTCATTCGAAATTCAGTACAGATATTTACTAAAAAGGTTCATTTAATGACTCTCTTTAACCACATACGCCCTTTAAACAACGCTACTTTCTAGGTTTGAAGATAAGCTTTTTGAAACAATTGGCAATTGCTTCCGCTTCTGATTTAATCATCCTTAAAGGGGATTCCAGATAAAACACAATTTTACGGTTCCATAAAATTCCATACATTTGAATAGATAGGAACCTTAAACACCAACTATGAAACATTTATTGATTCTTTTTATTGGAATTGGCACATTAGCGCTCACAAGCTGTTCGACTGGTGCTGCTGAAAAAGTGGCGGATGAATTTCATCAAAAATTAGATGCAGGAGAAACTGACTACATTATTACAAACTTGGCAGATACTGACGGCGGAGTGAGCGAACAAGAGTGGGAAGATTTTATAAACCTTGTTATTAGCTGGGGGACGCAAACTGAACGCACTAAAACAATAGGGTTCAGTTCTAAAATCAACAATAGTGTTTCAACGGTTAAATTGAGTTATACTTTCAATGTAGAACAATTTGGTTTGGTACACGAACGCCTCGTATTAATTGACCGCGGTCAAGGATTTAAGATATTAATAGCAATGATGAATAGCGACGAGTCCGTTGTGGAGCAGGGAACTTCTGAATTTTAGTTAACAAAATAATCACCACGCAAAAGGCATTAGGCATTAAAACATCAATCTTTCACCTCTGTGGTAATGGAAATTTCTTTTTTCCCGTTTTCAATATTGGCCTTAACAATCAATTTCCTGACGGATAAGCCACTTAATGTTTTGGTGTCTACCGTGAGTATAATCGTTCCAACTTCTCCAGGTTCTAGTTCGGTTTTGTCAAGTTCATAAGATAAACAGCCACATTCCAATTCTACGTCTTCAATAATCAATTTTTGTTCACCTGTATTTCTAAACGTAAACGTATGCGTTAACGTATCGCCTTTTTTGGCATCACCAAAATCATGAATTTGGCTGTTAAAAACCATTTCGGCATAGGTCGTATCTTGTTTTGCAAAACTCACACTTTGAATCTCAATTTTACGCTCAAGTGCTGCTTTACGGCTGTAAACAGAATTCTTTTTGTCATTCACATTATCACTAATCAAGGTATTTGCAGTGTATTCCCCAAACGGAATTTGAACAAAGGTTAAATCGCCTCCGTTACTGGCTTTATGATCTAAATACGGGGCGAAAACGCCGTCCTCATATTTATAGAGGTAATTAATTAGACTTGAAATTCTACGTTTAGTCAAGTTGACATTATAATCCGTTTTTGCCAAAGGACTAGCGAAACCTTTCACCGTTACTTCAATTGCGTAGCCTTTGTCCAATTCAATTTTAAGTAAACGTGTAAACTCCTCCAAATCAACAACGCCTTGACGCACAAATTCTAAGAAAAAATCATTAATATCTTCCTTCGCTTCCTCGGCTTTATCGCCTGATAGGCCTTTGGAATATTCCCGCTTGTACTTATCCTCTAAAGTAATATAATCGTCATACGATTCAGGATAAGTTAACCGTGTAGTCGTATCCTTGGTACGCGGGTTGGGTTCGTCGTTATGGAAAAATAAAGTAACCGGTAATTTCTTGTTTAAATCGGTTAATGATTCGAAACGAGTAGGCGGTTTTAGAATAGGCAAATGCGCGGTAAAAATGTCGTTGCAACAAGTTGATTTTTAGCATAGCTCACCCCTTCGCGATTGGTAGAATAATAATATCGTTCGTTCTTTTGATCAACTATAAAGTAGGTGTCATTTTGAGACGAATTAATTGGAATCCCCATATTACGGGGATTCATGAAACGCAATTCTTTATTCTCGGCGTAAAAAACATCATGCCCTCCAAAACCTTCAAACCAAGAAGAACTAAAGTATAGTTTCTGCTGTATTGTATCGTAAAAAGGTGAAATGTCGTCATCCAAACTATTCACTCCTCTGCCCACGTTTCGAGGCTTCCCGTATTTATTTCCCGCCGTAACAGTACTGTACCAGATGTCCAATCCTCCAACGGATTTTTCGCGGTTTGAAACGAAGAACAAATATTCTTTCCCATTAATTGAAGTGCTGTGCGGCATGGTTGAAACCACACCCGGCGTATTGATTATTTCTCCAAGGCTGTCTACATCTGTAATCCTTCCGTCTTTTACCTTGCCTACATAAATTTTGCATTCAAAATTCTCATTACAACGCGAAAAATAAAACCGTTTCTTATCAGGACTAAAGGAGCCATTCGCTCCATTAGAGCCTTTTTCTTTCACTCCTTTTAAGAGACCCACGTTACTAAAAATACTATCCTCTTGGTCGGCAGTGTAAATTTGTAGCGAATATTCTTTTGTTAAAACCTCCTCGTTATAATTAATCGAATCTGCCTTGAGGGATGTAAACCACAATTGATTGTCATAAATGACAGGAGCTAACTCGGCGTCCTTTGAATTAACGGGAGCCGGCAATGGATTCGTTAAATAATCGGTCGTATCGTTCACGGCTTTAATTGCCCATAAACAGCTTTTAATACTTTGTTGTGATTTTTTGTATTCGTAGCCTTTTTTCTGTTTTTTAAAAACTTTTTTGGTCAATTTCCAATGTTCTAATGACGATTCGTACTTGCCATTGTATTGTTCCATTGTAGACAGCCAAAAAATACTTTTTGGATAGATTAGCCCGCCTTCCTTTGCATAGACACGTCCATAATAATACTCGGCTTTTTTATAGTCTTTATATTTTCGTTGGGCCTCTGCAAATTTCCACAAAACTTCTACCGAGTTTGAATCGAGATTCATAGCGAGTTGATAATACTTAAGTGCATAATAATAGTCGCCTTCAACTATCTTTTCATCTGCAAACTCCATCATTTGTGTAAAAGATTGAGCCGTGCTACTATGCGGCGCTAGTCCTAAAAGGAGAAAGCCGAGTAATAATTTAACCGTAAATTTTTTAGTCGATTTAATCAAGATCATATTTACAAGTAGTCGGGACAAATTCTATGTTGAATTTCTTTTGGTTTAAAAAGATGTAAAATATACTGTACTGAGAATTCAAGTCCACCTCTAACATTACTTGCCGGTGACAATTGCGATACATTTACGTCATAACTAATTCCTGCCGTCCAATCATTGTAATACGCTCCCGCCGTAATATAAACTGCATCTTTATTTCTGAACCATAACCCAGCGTAAGGTGCTATAAATTCTCCCTTTTTGTCTTTATACAAATAACGAACATTTGATCCAATAACCAGTTCTTTATATTTACCTTGAAACTGCATAAAGATACCAGGCTGCAAATCCCACTCAAAATTCAGCTCATAAATTGCTTTAGCGTGAATCACAACTCTTTTATCGCGTTTAATTAGTTCGTTTCCGTAAAAGCTTTGTTTGGCTTGTGGCAGGTTAAACCAAGCCAAGCCCGCAGTAATTTTTTTTCTTGCTTCGGGTTGATAGGTATAAATTGCACCGATAGACAAATTCAGTCCAGTGCGACTTGTTGTGGTTAAGGCCTCAATTGTTGGCAAATCTGGATCGTAATAAATACCATTGAATTGATCGTCAAAACTAAATTGTGAAAAATCGATCCGCTTATGATTAAAGCCAACTTGCAGTCCAGCCGTTACGGAGTGAATTGAATCCATATCTAAAAAACGTTGATAGCTTGAAGATAAGTTCATTTCAATCGTTCGGTAGTTACCATCACCTGCAGCATCATGAAAAATATTGACGGCATGATAAAGTCCGGGCAAAATTAATCCTTCACGATTTTCCGCTGAAATTGCCATGGTATTAAATGGACGTGAAACTGCACGCCATTGGCTACGTTGATTGGCTGTAAATCTCCAATCTCCATCAAAATCACCTGTTAGCGCCGGGTTCAAATACACCGGATTCATATAAAACTGTGAAAAGTGAATATCCTGCGCTTGAGAAGATAACCCAAAACAAATGAACAATATGGCGAGTATCCTTTTCAATTTATTATTTCAACACAGTTACGTTTCCTTTTATCAAATTTTCTTGACCATCAAAACAAATCACTTGTAGATGATAGACATAAACATCTGGGTCGACGGGTTTACCTTTATAGGTTCCATCCCAACCCACAGATTGATCAGTTGATTCAAAAACAAGTTCTCCCCAACGATCGAATACTTTAAATTGAATTTCTTCCAAATTCAATCCACGCACATATAATATGTCATTGTTATTGTCTCCATTTGGAGAAAAAGCGTTTGGTACATAAATGTAAACCTCACCACAAAGGTATTCATAAGTGGTTACGGTAACCTCTGCAGATGTTTCACATACACCATTCGTCATGACCACCGTATAAGTTCGATCTTGACTCACAGTTGCATCAGTCACTCTTGAAGTAGGATTCATCACTCCAGTTGGGGGAATCCACAAATAATCAAACCCAATAGGAAATGCTTCTAAAGTTGTCGTTCCGCCCTCAGGCACAATTGGAGGTGTAGCTGTAGCATAAACAGATGCTGGGTCGATTACAATAACCTCCACCCAAACAGAATCATAAATGGTGCAGCCCAAATCAGTTACGGCGGTTAAATAGAAATACATTGAGCTTGGCGGATTTGCAGATGCATACCCATCTAATTCATCAATGATATAGGTATTAGGTGACCAATCAAACTCCACATCCACTTCTGGAACTAAATTTTCGGCAAATAACTGCACCGTATCTCCCGAACAAATAGTCGTATCTCCAAGCACGTTAATTGCTCCACTAACATGGGTGACGGTGACTGAATCGATCAAGTCACAGAGTTCCCATCCATTTGAAACTTTTACATAATAAGTTGTTGTCTCAATAGGAGTAACAGTAATGACTGAATCCATATCATCATCATTTAACGTGGGTCCAAAATCAGGATCATCAGACCAAATAAAGGAAGTTGCTGAACCAAATGAATTTGCCCAAATATCATAAGTAAAATCGTCACAAACTACTGTGTCATTTGCGACCTCTAATTGCAATTCAGGGTACACGGTAATTACTTTCACGGCTGTATCAGTTAGTCCGCAAATGGTGTCTTCAATGGTCAAGATTACTTCATAAGAACCAGGCTCAGTAAATAAAACCACAGGACTAGCACCATCCACTAAAATCTCACTTCCAGGACCGAAAAACCAGTCAAAATTGACGGTATCATTACTTTCGTTTTCAAATGTTAAAGTAAACGGGGCGCACCCTTCGAGCAAGGCCACTTCAAAATTTGCGACTGGTACAATTTCAAAATCAAATTTGTACAAAATATTATTACAATTTGAACTCAAGTTTTCAGCCGACCAAGCCCCATCACTTGTAGGGAAATCACTAAATCCGCCACAACCGCCGCATACAGATTGGTAAACCACCCCATATTTGTCAAATCGTGAAGTCCCTCCATCAACGTGTTCATCTGCTGATGAACCGCCCATATAAGTGCCGTAAAGAATATCTTCAGCATCTCGTTCTAAAACAATCATGTAAAAATCAAATCCATTTGGGGATTCCTCTAAAAAGGCCCCATCCGTCGTTGGCATGTCTTCAGTAGCTGCACCACCTGGCAATATATTTCCGCCCCAACCTGAAACATATACATTTCCACAAAAATCTACTAAAAATGCCGAAGGTGAAATATCTGTAGTACTTGATCCATTTCCAAAAACAGTGGTATAATCTGTATCATCCAAATCTGGATTCAATTTCCAAATAAACTGCGAACTACCCGGATTCGAGTAAGCCCCTGGACTTGTTGGCATAACTCCTATACTTTGCCCAACGATATACACATTATTCCAACGGTCAACCTCTACAAAAAAGACTTGATCGTATAAAGAAGTTCCTACATAAGTTGCCTGGATAATCGCGTCCCCATCCTCATTTATTTTAACAATATAACCATCTGCTTTTCCGCCACTAGCCGCAGGTTGAATTCCGCCTGCTGTTCCTGAAAGGTCATTCGAAGTGGTGCCACCGGCAAATATTACATTGTAACTAGAATCTATCTTCACAGAGTAACCTGCATCATTATTAGACCCCCCATAATAACTGGACCAAATTAAACTTGAAAAATCAGCGGCTACTTTAAATACGACAGCATCTTGATAACCTCCATTGGTCATTTGAAATCCACTTTCAACTGGAAAATCATCTGACCAAGTACTTGAGGTCACAATGATATTATTGAGCGAATCAATCATGATTTCACCTCGAAATTGATCCCCATAATTTGTTGTCAAAGAATCGTAAGCAGCAGCTGAGGAATAGTTCCCTGAAGAAATTTTATAATTCACACCATCATTTCCACTTCCACCGACATATGTCGAACCCATTAAATTTAAGCCATCTGAACTGAACTTAGCAATATAAATATCTGTACCAGTTGTGCCGAAATTCGTTCCATTATAAAGCACACTAAAAGGGTCTCCGCCGCCAAAAACATCTTGAAAACCATCTTCAATTGGAAAATCGGTACTTGAGGTTGCTCCATATAGATACACGTTATTGTCCTTATCACAAATTAAACTATGCACGGTTTCTGTTCCTTGTGTATTATCTCCACCACCAATAAAATTAGTCCATAACATGGTTGTTCCGTCCTCACTATACTTCGAGACAAAAACATCTGTTGTTGGAGAACCAACTAGAATCATTGTAATATTTGGTGTGGTGTTCCATGCAGGACCTGGAGTTGGATAAGTATTTCCATAGATCGTTCCGGCGCTATATCCTTTCCTATCATAAGCGTAGGTTGCAGTCATTCCAAAATTATCAGTTGTAGAACCACTGTAGGTAGCAAATATTAATTCAGGATCAATAATCAACTCTACATCCGAATCATAATCACCAATTGCATAGGTAAGCACATCTTGGTTTAGAACAAATGCACATTCAATTTCAATAATTTTACCGTTCTTAATTTGGTAGGCGTAAGGCTTTTTCTCGTGGACCTCTCCTAAATTAGACGTTACGATAAGATTTCCATGATTGTTGAGTCTAATTTTTTCGTGTCCCTCATATTTAATTTGAATTTGATCGGGATTACTTTCTGGGACCACATGAAATTCATATTTAAGTGCACCTTCTTGCTCTAAAAATAATAGATCAATGCCATTGTATAATTCATGATAAGTAATATGGTGATAACCATAAACCCCGGTAGCCCAATGCTGCTCATTGTTTCCTAAAAAGTAATTATTGTAATAGGCGGTTTGATATTTTTTACTGGTTGTTACATTCAGATTTGCTCCAACAAAGCTTGCTGCTATGAGATCTTGCTGAAATACAAGTGAATCGTTCTTATGATTCGAATATTCTGGATTGGCGTGCGAATGTTGTAGTTCAGAATAATCCATGAAATGGTAAAGAATTCTGCCTTGTTCTAACCAAATACTACCAGAAGGTAACTTAGCACGATAGAGCACGCCATTTGGCCATTGCCCTTTGTTTTCGAAGAATTCGTAATCGCCTTGAGGCACATCTACCTCTTGTCCCCAGCTTGCGCCAGTTATAAAGACAAAACACACTAAAATTATCCGTTGTAAACGCAGCATCATTGCAATTTAAGAAATTATATCGACTCTCTGTATTGGAATTGAGACGGATTTAGATGGACATTAGTTGATTATTGATTTTAAAAAGGTAGCAAAATAGTGTTAATTGCATTCGAAAATAGACCTACTTTTCTCGCATCACAACCTCTCTAAACTTTGCGGATTTGAAATGATTTACGGATTCATTTCAAGTCAGCAATCCAATTCATTTTAAAATAATTACTCAAAAAAAACTAAAGCGATAGTTTCTATTCAAAAATTATCTAAATTTGTCAACCTAATATTAAGAATTAAACTATTCACCATGTCAGAAAAATATAGCGCTCAGATTAATGAGTTCATGGAAAAAGTAAAAATTTTAAATGGTCACGAGACTGAATTTTTACAAGCTGTTGAGGAAGTAGCGGAAGCTATTATCCCATTCATTGATGAAAACCCTAAGTACACTGGAATCAATCTTTTAGAGAGAATGGTTGAGCCGGAAAGAACTTTAATATTCAGAGTGCCATGGTTAGATGATGCAGGAAAAATCCAAGTAAATAGAGGATTTAGAGTTGAGTTTAACTCGGCGATTGGACCTTATAAAGGAGGATTAAGATTTCACCCATCTGTGAACTTATCTATTCTTAAGTTTTTAGGATTTGAGCAAGTATTTAAGAATTCATTGACGACACTACCTATGGGTGGTGGAAAAGGTGGATCAGACTTTAATCCTAAAGGAAAATCAGATAACGAAGTCATGAAGTTTTGTCAATCATTCATGACAGAATTACAAAGACATATAGGACCTGATACAGATGTTCCTGCTGGAGATATTGGTGTTGGTGGACGTGAGATCGGTTATATGTTCGGTCAATACAAACGTTTAAGAAACGAATTTACTGGTGTTTTAACTGGAAAAGGCAGAAACTGGGGTGGATCTTTGATCAGACCAGAAGCAACTGGATACGGCACGGTATATTTCGCTGAAGAAATGTTCAAAGCGAATAACGATTCAATTCATGGTAAAACAGTTGCTGTTTCAGGATCTGGAAATGTTGCTCAATATGCCATTGAAAAGATTTTACATTTAGGTGGAAAAGTTGTTACTGCATCTGACTCATCAGGATATGTTTATTGCGAAAACGGAATTCACACTGAGAAATTAGACTTTTTGAAGGAATTGAAGAACGCTAAAAGAGGAAGAATTAAAGAAATGGCTGAAGCATTTGAAGATGTTCAGTTTTTTGAAGGTGAAAGAGTATGGAATGCACCATGCGATATTCAAGTTGCGTTGCCGTGTGCAACACAAAATGAGCTTGATTTAAATGATGCAAAAACTTTAGTTGATAAAGGATTAATGCTTGTTGCGGAAGGCGCTAATATGCCTTCAACGCCAGAAGCTATAGCAATTTTTCATGATGCGAAAATTCCTTTTGCGCCAGGTAAGGCTTCTAATGCAGGGGGTGTTGCAACTTCAGGTTTAGAAATGTCTCAAAATTCATTGCGTCTTTCTTGGACAAGAGAAGAGGTTGATGAGAAATTACACAACATTATGATTTCAATTCACGAAGCATGTGTTGAGTATGGTTCAGAAGGAGATTATATAAACTATGTAAAAGGAGCGAACGTTGCAGGATTTGTCAAAGTTGCAGATTCAATGATCGATCAAGGATTGGTTTAATCTTTCTCGGCCTAAGGCGGATTTGAATTATAAAAAATATATTAAAAACGGGATAATTTATGTTAGTCCCGTTTTTTTATGCTTTGAAATTTGATGCAACCTGGATTATGGTTTGGCGTAAAGGGCTGAGAAGTTTAACGTGCTATGAAGTTGTTCAACTAATTGAATCCCCTACTCTCCTATATACTCATCTTCAAACCAAGTACCTTCTTTATAGGTGTCAGAATCGGCATAGTGCCATTTTCCTTCTCCTTGAAAATATCCATCTTCAAATTCTCCTTTGTAGTAGTCGCCGTCTGAAAATGTATATTTTCCGTCTCCGTGCATTTCGCCATTTTTATAATCGCCTCGGTAGATATCTCCATTTGAATACTTTCGAACACCATAACCATGTTTTTTACCTGCTTTCCAACCGCCTTGATAAGTAGATTCGTTCATATTGATAGAAACCTTAACCGGAGCGCTGATGATACTCATATTCGTCATAAATCATTTTCCCTTGCCCTTCAAACCTTCCGTCGACCATATCTCCTACATAATAATTGGTGAGTGTCCAATAATATGTTCCTACCCCATTTGGAATCCCATCAATAACTGGCCCATCATATAATTAATAAACGTCCCAATCTGCATCTTCTAAATAATGAAGTTCATATTTAACCATAGAACTGCTACTTGCATTTTGATCAAATTCAAGATACTCTGGTGACTCTTCAAACAGGTATTCAATTTTCTTTCCATGTAAAGAGAAATATGAATTTGGATTCACCTGTAATCCAACAGACAACAAATCTTCATCCTCTTGAGATAGATTTCCTTAATAGTCGAACCTTTTGATGATGCATGTCTTATCCGTATTATTAACAACTAATTCGCCATTATCAAGCTTAGGCAGTGTTTCAGTTGTTCCGTTTTTAAATTCAAAATCTGCGGTTCCAATCATGGAGTGCTTTTTTTGCATTACCATCTTCAATAACTATAACGTTTGTTCGAATGCTAAAAACCAGCGCTCCAAGAATTACCGCGACGGACACACCTATTCCAGCGCTAAAGTTAAGTGCCATTTTACTTTTTTCTTTGAGAATCCAATAAATGAGACCGCCTGTGAGCACAGCAACTAATGCAACAATAAAAAGAAAACCGATTGAACTGAATAACATAATTTATAGTTTAAAATACAAACCTAATAAAATTAGATAAGCAAGAAAAAACATTGGATACTTGAAAAACCGAAGATACCAAGAATTAGTTTTGAAAAAAATAAGAGGCGTTTTTAAAATGCAATTCCTATTCCGTAGAAAAGAGGTATTTATTTGGGGTCGTATGTTTTTCTTTTACTGCATACATGACAATTCCCGCTGTGTTTTTAACACCCAATTTTGCCATGATGTTCTTGCGGTGCGTATTTACGGTATGTTTACTTAGAAATAGTTTTTCGCTAATCTCGACATTTGTATACCCCTCGGCAATTAAAGTAATGACTTCTATTTCGCGACCAGAGAGTACAATTGGTTCACAATTAAACTCGGAGTCACTTAACTCTTCAACGTCAATCCCTTCTTTATGAATAGTTTCTAAAATTTGCCCGCAAAAGAACTTTTTACCCAAGAACGTTTCATTAACTGAGTCTAGAATCTCGGAAATACTACAATCTTTTTTAACATATGATCTTACACCACTTTTAAGGGCGTGAACCAACGTTTGACCAGTTTGCATTGGTGTTATGGCAACAAACCGAATATCTGAGGATATCGTTAGTGCTTTTGGAATAACATCAATTGTAAATCCTTCTCCAGTATAGTCAATAAGAACAACGTCTGGTTTAAAAGACTTGATTTGACTTAATAAATCTCTTGAATTTGAAGCTTCACCAATAATTTGGACATCCGAATTTTTAAAGATGGTTCTTAGACCAATTCTTACCAACTCGTTTTCTTCAGCTAGGATTAAATTCAACACTTATTTAGAATGATTATTAATAAGGCAAAGATATAAAACTATCCTTAATTCTGAGTCATAAAAGCGTCATTAAAACTGAATTATTTTTTGATTGCTAGACTAAAAATCAGCCCAACGCTGTGATACCGGAATTTAAAATCTAAAACCTAATTTGCCGCCACCATAAATGTTGTTGCCTTTATCATAAGAATTGCGCTGATAAGCCACCTCGAGCGACCAAGCTATTCGATTTTTCTTAATGCGCTGAATACCAACGGGTATATATAAATTATAATTTCGGATATCATTACCGGTATATTCGAAACCAGAGTAAATCCCAACGTAAGGGGTAAGATTCAATGGTGTTTTACCAAAAAAATGATATCTCCCTCCGCCAAAAAATCCAATATCAGGCGCCAAGTTTCGTATTCCACTCCCAACTTCTAAAGCAATTTTTGGTGTTATAAAATAATCAAAGGAAAGCCCAACTAATCCAACCGGACCAGCAGCATAGATATTAAAACCGGCCGGGTATTGCACCCGCCGATTGAATTTTAGCTTTTTTCTTTTCTTAAATAAATCCGTTTCAATTGAATTTGAATCAAAAACAATTGGCTCTATCGGGTTCGAAAAACCTACACTTGCGGTTAAGACCGCTATCGCTACTACAATCCGTTTCATACTGCTAATTTACGTTATGTAAGGCAAAGAACGTGCCGATTTAATAGTGACTAGTCGTTAGTATAGAGTGTTGAGTTTTGTATGTCGTCCGTCGTGTGGCGTGCTTCCTATGTTCAATATTGTGTGTGTGATGTGTATTCCCCTGACTTTTGGCAGATAGGCGAAAGATGTAACTTGTCATTCGAAAATTAGAATTTGAAGGCTCGAATTAAAGAAACTTACGACTAGAACTTTAAAGAAACCGCCGCACTTGGCATAATCGGTAACTGGTAGACTTTTTCGTTTGTAACACGGTTTACGTAGAAAATATTTTGGCGGCTATACATGTTGGTAACACCTGTAATAATTTCCCATTTCATGTTTTTGTAACGCTTTGATTCGAAGGTCTTTTTGAGGTTCATATCGAAACGGTGATAGGTTGGGAGTCTTCCATTATTTTGATTGTCATATAAGAACGTTAATTCAGAAGGATTGCCATTCACATAGTCGTCATCAATTGATCCGATTACCGGCTCTTCATAAACACCAACTGTTTGTCTAAACGGCAAACCTGATCCTAAGTTCCAACGTGCTGTCACTTCCCAATCGGCGTTTTTACCAAATGTATAAGTCCCAATAAAGTTAATGTTATGTCGTCTATCAAATACCGGTGCGTAAGTTTCAAAACCATTCCATCTCGTTACTTTACCTAAAGAATAAACTCCCCATAAATAAAGCTTTTCTGAGTTATAAGTTAAAACAATATCACCTCCATAGGCTTGACCACTTTCTACAATAAAATCCTTTTTATATAAATCATCAATTTGAGAATTGTCATCTGTGTCTTCAAAGATTTTGTTTCTATTAATATTAGTCATTTGTGTAAACCACTTGTAGTAGGCCTCAACTTGTAAAGAAACATGATCAGAAAGGTCAACCTCTGTTCCAGCAATTGCATGCCAAGCTTTTTGTAATCCATTATTGATATCTCTCTCAGATCCGTCAGGTGTAACAAATTTAGAAGGCAAGTTTTCAGGAGCTGTAATAAAACCATAGAATAGATTCACCACATCTTTGTCAGAAGTTGTACTTGTAAAGTTTTGCGTGTAATATCCCCCGGCGGCTTTAATTCTTAAAAAATCAGTTACATTATATTTACCACTAAATCTTGGTTCAGCAGTAACTTGCCCCACAGATGAATAACCTTGAAAGCGAATGCTAGGTTCTAAAATTAAACGGCGATTGTTCGTGACATGACGATAACTAATATAAGCACCTGCCTCATTTGTGTTTGAGCTCACCTCAATTGGACGGTTAACCTCGTTAAACGTGTTGAAATCTGTTCGGAATAAGTTAAATCCAAACCCATAATCTAACCTACTTTTTCCTTCCAGATAATAGGTGAAATCAAAAGCCATTTCAGCTCCAAAAATCCCACTAGTTCTGTCTTCTAAATTTTCTTCTGACAACTTAATATCATAAGATGAAAAGTTTAATCGACCTTTCATGAAAAGTTCCGAGTTTTGAGGAACAAAAATGAAGTTACTTCCTCCACCAAAACTATTCCATTGCAAGTTTGAAATAGCTTGATAAGTCACTTGATCATTAAAAGAGAAACCAAATAATGACAATTTGTTTGATCCATCTCCTTTTATTGAAACCTTACCGTATAAATCGTAAAAATTGAATGGCAGTCCGTCTCCTTCGTTGATGTATGGATAGAGTGCTCTTGAAGTTTGCTCTAATACAGAAGCCTTTCCAGCCAATACAAATGAAACATTGTTTGCACGCGAAATAGGACCTTCTAATAAAAGGCTCGAAGTAAATGGTGAAACACCAATTTTTCCACCAAATCTTTTCGAGTTACCATCTCTATAAGTAATGTCCATGATTGATGAAATACGACCACCATACTTCGCATTATAACCCCCTGTGTAAATGTCTGCAGAACGAATTAAATCGGTTTCAAACACAGAAAAGAATCCAATGGAGTGGAACGGATTATAAATGGTCATTCCGTCTAACAATATTTTATTTTGAATCGGAGTCCCTCCTCTTACATAAACCTGTCCACCTTGATCACCTGTACTAACAACTCCCGGAACTGTTTGAAAATATCCGGCAATATCTGCAACACCTCCTGTAACGGGTACGCGTAAAATATCTTTTTGTGTAATTTTCACAACTGATATAGCTGGGTCAATCTTGCGTTCTTTATCGCGAAAATCTACATTTACTTTTGTCAATGTTTTTCCTGAAACAAGTTCGATTGAAAGCTCAATGATGACGTCCGTTTTAATGACAATTTCTTGTTTGTACTCATCAAAATCTAATGCTCGAATAATTAAAGTATACGTTCCATTTGCCACCTTGGGAATTGAAAACAAACCGTCTTCATCAGATGAGGTAACTTTTTCAGTGCCAATTAGGGCTATTGTTGCAAAAGGGACAGAGTTTCCATCATCTACATTCGTGACAATTCCTCTTACAGTTCCTTGTGAAAAAACAAAGCCAGTCAAAGACATGATAAAAATTAGAAGTAAACCTCTGATCATACGTGTATATTTTAAGAGCGCAAATATAGCCAATTAAACGTTTTCCTTTACAATTATGTCGGCTGGCTTATCCAACTGTAGCAATCCTCGAATAACCTGCGTTTTAGTGCAATAATTTATACACCAACTCTCTTAGAAGTTCCTTTTCTGGCACTCCTGCATTGTTGACTCCTTTTGCCATGAGGTCGTATTCTCGCAATAAACTAAAATTGCGAGAAATCATTTTTGCTGGATGTTTTCGTTTATTCCGCAGCAATTCTTTAGCTGGATAAGGATGAATTTTCAACAAGGACGCCAACTGTCTTGGATCTTCCGTTTTAGCAAAATGGGACTTGAAGAGTCGCTGATATAGGATATGCAAATTTGCTAGGACAATGGTAATGTGAGCTGCTTTTGGATTTTGACCAAAATAGCGAACAATTTTATTCGCTTTTAAAACGTCTTTTTCTAAGATAGCATTCACCAATTCAAACACGTTATAATCTTTACTAATGCCAATGTGTTTTTCAATGTGCATTTCATTGACCTGATCTCCTTGCGGCAAAAGGATGAAGAGCTTTTCTAATTCATTTGCAATTCTGGAAAGATCATTCCCAATAAACTCAACTAATAGGGCGGTTGCCTTTGCGGTAATTTGGTATTTTTTTTCGTTGATATAATTGGTAATCCATCCTCCCAATTGATATTCTTTAACGCCTTCGGACTCAAATATAATTGCGTTTTTCTTAAGAATTTTATGGACTCTTGAACGCTTGTCAAATTTCTTATACTTATAAGCAAATATGAGTACGGTAGACTTCGAAGGTGATTCAAAATACTGCTCAAAAATCTCCCATTGAGAAGTTTTTTTGTATTCCTGTGCTTCTTTGACAATTACGACTTGTTTGTCGCTCATCATTGGCAAACGCGTAGCCGCATCCAACACATCAATAGGCGGTGTATCTTTCGCGTAAAACACAGTTTGATTAAAATCACGTTCGCCTTCATCCAAAATTGATTCAGCCGCCAGATCAACAATCTTGTCAATATAAAAAGCTTCTTCACCATGCAAAAAATACACAGGGCGTAAGTCTTTATTATTGATATGGCCTATGATCTCATTAAATGTCACTCGTGCTATTTTTTACGGAAGAAAATTCGAATTGGAACTCCTTCAAAATTGTAATGTGCCCGTATTTTATTCTCCAAAAATCGTTTATATGACTCCGGTATATATTGCGGCATATTACAGAAAAATGCAAATGCCGGCGCATGTGTTGGCAATTGTGTTACAAACTTAATGCGAATATATTTTCCTTTTAATGCCGGTGGCGGATTTTTTTCAATAACCGCCAAACAGAAATTATTCAATTCGGATGTTGGAATTTTTTGGATTCTATTTTCATAGACTTCCATTGATTTTTCCAATGCCTTGTGCAAACGTTGTTTTGTAATGGTTGAAGTAAATAAAATCGGCACATCTTTGAACGGCGCCAATTGCTCGCGCACTTTATCTTCATATGCTTTAGTGGACATGGTGTCCTTACTTTCAATTAAATCCCATTTATTAATGAGGACGACAACGCCTTTTCTATTTTTTTCAATGACATAAAAGATATTCAAATCTTGTTTTTGAATCCCTTCCGTTGCGTCAACCATAAAGATGCAGACATCTGAATATTCGATACTTCGAATGGAGCGAATAACCGAATAAAACTCGAGGTCTTCGTGTACTTTACTTTTTTTACGAATCCCGGCGGTATCAATTAATTTAAAATCAAACCCAAAAAGATTAAATCGTGTATCAATTGCGTCTCTTGTAGTCCCTGATATTGGCGTAACAATATTGCGATCTTCTCCTGTTATGGCATTAATAAATGATGATTTCCCAACATTTGGTTTCCCCACTACTGCAATTCTTGGAATGCCTGATTCATCTTCCGGGGCTTCTTCAATGGTGAAATTTTTGACTAAAGCATCCAACAGCTCTCCAGTTCCTGAACCATTATTTGCAGAGATATTAAAAATCTCCTCCACACCTAGGGAGTAGAACTCAAATGCGTCACTCGCACGTGCTGAATTATCTACCTTATTAGCCACTAATAAAAATGGCTTTTCGCTTTTACGCAATAAGTTCATCACAGCTTCATCCAAATCTGTAATTCCAACAGTTACATCAACCACAAATAGGATAACTCCCGCTTCTTCAATTGCAATTTCAACTTGCTTTCTAATTTCTTCTTCAAAAATATCTTCCGATCCCTGCACATATCCGCCAGTATCAATCACACTGTACTCCACACCATTCCATTCAGAAGTGCCATATATTCGATCTCTCGTTACACCACTCACCTCTTCAACAATTGCCGCTCTTCCGCCAACTAATCGATTAAAAAGTGTTGATTTCCCAACATTGGGCCTTCCTACTATTGCTACTATATTTGACATTGTTTTTCTCGTCTTTAGTCGTTAGTCATTAGTGTTTTGTGTGTGTCGTGCTATTATTCGTTTTATGTGTTTTCTCTCAACAATCAAACAAAACACTTCACACTGCTAATAACCGTATCCTTGTAATTTTCGGTCACTTTCGCGCCAATCTTTGTCCACTTTAACAAAAAGTTCAAGATGAACGTGTTTATCAATAAATTTTTGAATGTCTTTTCTGGCCGCAATCCCAACTTGTTTAATTTTTTCTCCTTGGTGACCAATTATAATTCCTTTTTGCGTTTTTCGCTCTACATATATAATAGCTCGAATTCGCACAATTTTTTCGTCTTCTTTATATTCCTCAATTTCCACCTGTGTGGCATAAGGAATCTCTTTTTTATAATTCATGAAGATTTTTTCACGAATCATTTCGCTTATAAAAAACCGAAGTGGTTTATCTGTTAAAGCGTCCTTGTCATAAAAAGCGGGGCTTTCTGGAATTAATTCAAGAATACGTTCCCAAATTGGTTCCATGTTAAATCCTTCTAAGGCGGAGATTGGTAATATTTCTGCCTTCGGCATCATTTCGTGCCAAAACGCAATTTTTTCCTCAATTTTTTCTTGATCCCCTTGATCTATCTTATTGATCAATAATAAAATTGGAATATTTGTTTTTTGCAAACGCTCAAAAGTTGCCTTGTGATTAATACCCGTTTCGTAGATATCAGTAACGAATAATATAACATCTGCATCTTTCATTGCTGAGTTCACAAATTGCATCATACTTTCATGCAATTTATAATGCGGATCGAGAACCCCCGGTGTGTCTGAAAAACACACTTGATATTCGGGCTTATTCACAATCCCCAAAATACGGTGCCGCGTAGTCTGTGCCTTAGATGTAATGATGGAAAGTTTCTCGCCCACCAATTGATTCATCAAGGTTGATTTCCCTACGTTTGGACTGCCAATTATATTTACAAAACCTGATTTGTGACTCATTATTTTACAAAGGTACTATTTAGTCCTTAGTAATTAGTTATTAGTCGTTAGTATTTGGTGTTGAGTATTTAGTACGCTATGCTTTTCGAGTTTAGATGTTGGATGTTGGATGTTGGATAAGGTTGGATTTCAAATTTTAGTCCAAGACGCGAAATAATTACGGGTGAAACTCCTAATTCATCTCAATTTTTGAAGTAAAGTTCAAAAGTTTTAACTGTGACTACGTCAACTAAAAGAGAACTAGTTTAATAAAAACCTAGTATACACTTTTAATATGAAAAAGACCAAAGAGATAGAAAAGTATTTGAGATGGAAGTTTAAGTTAAGAGTTTTGAAGTTTGTAAGAGATCATGGGAGTATTAATGAAGCCTGTGAGATATTTGAAATTAGCAGAACCACCTACTTCAACTGGAAAAGAAAGTATGATAAATATGGAGAAGAAGGATTACTGAGGAAGAAGAGAGATCCTCAGACATATTGGAATAGTATTGATAAAACTACAGTTGATCTCATTTTAAAGTTACGTGAAGAACACGAGCTTGGAACTTGGCAGATCAAATGGTATTTAGAAAGATATCATGATATAAATATTTCTGAATCTAGCGTGTATAGAACACTCAAAAGAAACAATGTCAAGCCGCTTGCAAGCCGCTTGATAAGATTATCACTAGGAAGGCTATGGGGCCTTGAAATATCACTTAGAAAAATAAGAATTCAGTTCCATTTTAGTTGAAGTACCACAGAAATATGGAAAAAACATTTTTACAAAGAGTGAATAATCCTTTAATTTCTTGCTTATAAATGAGCCCTGTTTTGTCCGCCTTTGGTAGATGGATCAGGGCTTTATTTTATTGTACAATCAGCTTCTCTCTAAGGTCATTTACAACAATAAAATATAAACCTGGAGACCAATCTGCAACTTGCACTATCATGTTCATTTGAACTGTTGATTGATAAACGTTTTCGCCTTGCAGGTTATAAAAAGCAATTGCATCTCCCAATTGATCCGTTGATCCAATAATATTCACAATTCCATTGGCTGGATTTGGATAAAAACTCAATTCAGTTGTTTGAATTTTATCTAAGCCCAAGGTGTGATCAGATATTTTTGTAATACCCGTACTTGTTACCACCCAAACATCATTATTTTCATCAATATCTAATCCATTCACCACAGGACCAGCTAGTCCGTCACTCTCATCAAACTGAAACCATGTGGAACCATTATAAGCACAAACACCACCTTCGGTCACTAAATAATCCACATAAACACCTGCCCAAACTACACCATTATCATCCACCTTTACGTCCGTTACTGGATTTAAAGTATCTGGATCTGGAAGCGTAAATATTGTGGTGTGACTTGCCACAACTGCATCCGCATCATTCAACATGGAAACGCCTTCTGCAGTGGCAACCCAAGTTTCGCCGCTTGGTGAAAAATCAATCGCTCTAATTTTATCGCTGATCAAACCTTCGTCTTCGGTAATTTCAGTGAAAGTAGTTCCATCATAAATGGCAATTCCACCCAAACCGGTTCCAAGCCATAAATTTCCATCTGCATTTACAGTGATTGAACGAACTCCACCAAAGGGTAATCCATCACCAGTTCCAAATGTCGTCCATTCAATACCATCAAACTTAGAAAGCCCCGTGATTGTACCAAACCACATATTTGAAGACCCATCTTGATTTATACATTGTACTTTATTATTGCCCAAACCATCATCCGTTGTATACGTTATCCAGCTCCCTCCATCTAATACACTTGTTCCAAAATCAGTTCCAATCCAGGTTCTGTACATATCATCCACATAAATAGATAATATATTATTGTCCGCCATACCGGGATGAGAATCCACATCATAGTTTGTCCAAGTGGTAACGTCAAAATTAGAAACACCTAACTGTGTTCCAAACCAAAGATCATCTGCCCCATTTGCATACACACAGATTGCGTTGTCACTTATCAATCCATCTGCAATTGAATAATTCGTAAATGTTTGTGCAAAACCTAATTGTGCAATTAATACGACGCTTGCTATTAAAATTCCTTTTTTCATTTTTATTCTTTTAGTCTGTGAGTACTATTTTTTTTGAGGTAGTAAAACCGTCTTGAATCAATGTCACAATATAAACGCCGTCACCCAGTTGTGACACATCCATATCAACCATATTATTGGTTTCAATTTCGGTTTCAATTAATATTTGTCCCATTGTATTGCTTAATCGTAAGGTGTATGGCGCCTCGTAAGTTGAATTGATATAAACCACATCATCCGCGGGGACAGGGAAAATGACAAAATCTGCAGAAAAAACAGATTGAGACGGCTCACTATTTTCATATTGTATTGTGGAAAACATGTCGGTAAAGTTTCCTGTACCATTTGGATAGCGTCCATAGGAAAACACATCATTTTGAACACCAAAAGAAACCGAATCAATGATAACACCTGCCTCTGTTGACAAAACAATTTGCTCGCCTTCTTCATTTAGTTTTATGTCAACATGATAAAATCCTTGGTCCAAATCTTCATCCGCCCAAAGCAAAACATAGCCGCCAGCAGGAATTAATAATTCTGGTAATTCAGCTTTAAACAAATTCCCAATTGTGTCAGATATAAAAAGTCCCGTCGCAGAAATAGGCGCATTGGAATTATTATACAACTCAATCAAATCTTCCAATTCGCCCCACTCATCTGTAAATTCATTTTTGTTTTTGGCCACCAATTCGTTAATCACCAAGGAACCACTCGTAATTTCAGTTGACATTGAATAAAATTCATAGGCAGCTCTTTGCGGTGAAAATTTTCCAGCGGTTTCATTCTGCCCATAAAAATAGAAGTCAATTAAATTGGAGGCGTGATTTAAATTGCATGAATAAATACCGTCTTCTGCAGTTAAGTCACCATTCACTGCATTATCATTCAATTCCATTTTTGAAAAGGCATCTGTTTCGAGAAAACGATAGTATAAAAAAGCCTCAGTTGCATCCGTTATCTCGGCAGTAAATGTAATTGTTTCACCTAAATTATAAACTAGGTCGATATCAGTTGTGTTGGTGATTGTTGGTGCGCCTGTCATTCCTGGATAAGTTGACAGATAAATCGCGCGATTCTCCATTAAATCTCGAATGCCGGTATAATCAATTAAATCGCTAACGGTTGTATCTAAATTGGTATAGAAATCATCATCAGAATAGAATTTATTAGGATCGTTTAGGACGTCCGTTTCGATAATACCTTGAATTTCATTGGCACGAATTAGGTAATCGGCAGAATTAAAATTCTCTTCCATTATTGTGTGTAAATGAGCCATATACATTTTACGGTACGTATCATTTTCAAATAAAACCCGCATTAATGGACGCGGCGTAATTGAAAAACTATACAAATGTTGAAGCGGGTCTGCATTCTTCGCTTCTAAAATTGAAAAGCCTGCCCAATAAGTGGACGCGTCTGTTAATCGATAGCTGCCAAAGGATTGATTTAAATCCCAAATGATTGGATTGAATTGACCATTTTTACCTCGATAGAGAAAATAGTTTTGGGCATATCCGACATAACTGTCAAAATTGATCATTGAATAATTAAACGCATGCATCCATAAAGCACGGTCAATGTTCAAAACTTCATCCAGATCGTCTGGTTCGGTATTTAGAAGCCTAATTAAGGAATAAAGAGTTGACCATGCTCCAGGAAGATCTGATTTTTCTGTATAATATGGATAATAATCGCTAGAAAGAACACCGTGAGAATTCGACAAATTAGAGTTTTCACCATCCAAATCAAGCGATTCAGGGTTTCCTTTAAAAAATGGCCCGTTACTTGAACCAAAGTGATTCTCTAAAAAGTCTTCTTCAACAGATTCAACATTGGAATAGAGCCCAATAAGCACGTCATTTATATAAACATTAGCATAATTCGCCCTTGAAGCCGGCATATATTTTCGAGCAATTTCGTAAGACAACACTTCCCTTACAAAAGAAGGATCATGAATGACATTACTCAACTTAAGCTTATCAAACCCTTCGTGATTTTGATCGTTATGCACATAATCTAACTTAATATTTAGCGGATTCTTAACCCGATCTGCACTGGCTGAACTATATCCTTTATAGCGGATTCCTACATCCTCGTAAAGCGCACCATCAATGACAACATCACCAACAAGGCGTTCTCGCTGATTGTCTCCATAGAGGCTATCTAAAATATGATCCCAATTTGATTCTTCAAAGTAAATTTTGATTTCACGAATCGATTCGATTTCGTAAAAATCAGATTGGGCAATAGCGGTCGAAAATGACGCGCTAATGCCCAATAAAAGATATGTGAGTATTATTTTCAACGAATGAATTTACTTACTCAATGAAACTTGTTCCACCGCGAATAATCCTTTTTCGGTTGAAATTCTAAGTGTGTAAATTCCGTTGTCCAATTGATCCAAATTTAATTGGCCCTGATTGGTAACCGAGTATACTATTCGCCCTTGCAAATCAATCACCTCAACCGAATAATTCATGACATTCAATAATCCATTAATCGTAACCAATCCATTAGAAGGGTTAGGATAAACAGTGATCTGATTCCGTTCCGAATTATCATCAATACCAAGCCCACACAAATCACCAACAACGGCTAAAATACCGTCATGATCACATTCATATCTAAACGCTTTTTGCGGTCCTTCAGCATAAGACCAAATCACGCCTCCATCAGCATTGGCTTCATACATATACTCACCAGAAACAGCAACAAAAACATTCCCGTTAGACATGCGATCACTTGCAGACTGTCCGCTTGAGTTTTCCTCACATGAATGTCTTTCTGCAAAGGTTGCAGGCAAATAAGATTCTCCGGGTGTATAATCATAATTATAACCATCTCCGCTTAAAGGAGGCAGGATAATATCAACCGCCGAATTTCCGCCGTCGCCTGAATTATTAAAAAACTGAATGTATCCTGCGAAAGGACGACCATCTTGAATCCATCTTGGATCATGAACGGCTGCAGTAATTACGGCGTCACCAGGTGCATCATAATTCGCTGGATTTCCCCAACGGTAAAGAAAGTCACCGCCTTTGCCTGCATTTCCACCAGTATGACCAGCTGCTTGTTCGGTAGTTGTACTATGATCAATAATATAAAACTCACTGGTGTGACGTGAAGAAAATACCAATTGATCTAATTCAGAATTATAATCAACTCCATTTACATGAAACCAATCTCCACCGGGAGGTCCACCAGGTCCGCCACCTTCTTCAATGGCATTGATATCCATTAATTCTGGATGATCGGCAATAACACCATAATTATCTTTCGTGTCGTCAAGATCTTGAATCATGTGATCCCAAAGATGCCATTCCCAAATAATTTCTCCTCCACCAGTTCCGTCAGGCTGCACTTCAACAATATGCGTAGGCCATTTCTCATCATCTGGATCATCATATCCAGCAGCAATAAGTTCCGCTTCAGATTTCACTTCCCATGCGGTTAAAAACACGCTGTTGTTAACTGGATTTATGGCAATATCATGATGAGAGCAATGTTCGTCTGTTGAATAAACAAATTCCCAAACAACATCTCCACTCGGATCGTATTCTTGAACTAGACCGCCAATAGCAGCACCAGATAATTCGTTACTAGAATACACGGCGCCTCTTACAATGTTTCCATCTTCTTTTAGGAGCACTGTATAATTACAAGGACGAGTGCAACTCCAAGTATGAGCGGTTCCTCCATCTTTATCAATTAAATAGGCGGTGCTTTGGTTCGACCGATTGTAAAGAGCGTAACCGTTAAATTCTTGCGCCCACGAGAAAATTGTTGCCAATAGACTAATGACTAATAATGTTGATTTCATGCTTTGGTTTTATGTATATAAATATAATCAATGCGCGCTTGCAGCGTGCATTTTAATTGTAGACTCATAAAATGCAAGAGGGTTTAATTGAGTTTGAAAAAAAATGAAATGAATTAAGGTTTACTGGTAAATGAACTTTTTCACTTTCAATTACATTTCCATCTGCATTTAATAT
The DNA here is from genome assembly GCA_905478225.1 of uncultured Crocinitomix sp. Taxonomy (GTDB): domain Bacteria; phylum Bacteroidota; class Bacteroidia; order Flavobacteriales_D; family Crocinitomicaceae; genus Crocinitomix. The sequence continues at coordinate 27,742 of CAJQHR010000037.1, read as the reverse complement.
TTTAGCAAAGTAAATACCTGTAGATGGTAGTTTTTCCAAGTCGATTTTAGCGGCTGTGCCATTGAATTTTTCTACAATTAAACTACGTCCCATTACATCAGTAATTACGACTTGTCCTTCAAATGAATTTGCGAAAGTCAATGTAACACTAGTTGAAGTTGGATTCGGATATAAATAGACATTAGACTGACCGAACTCTTCAACTCCTGTATCATCAATTGGTGCACAAGGATATTCGTCCTCTCCGTAAATATTATCAATGTAACATACATTATCTCCTGTTCTTCCATCTAAATCAAAATCAGGGAAGATTACGATTTGATCGTAAGTCATTCCGCCGATATGATCAGAAAAATCGAACGTCATTAATTCCCATTCATTGATTAGCGTATTAGGTATTTTGATTTCTGATAAAGCAGCGCCTTCAGAAGTCACTAATTTAATTCCAACATCACTAATTACTGGTTTCCAAACCATAATATTAATTAGTTTAAAGGTGTAACCCTATTTTAAGATTAGTTGTATCTGCTGGACCAGAAGATAAACAGCTATAGTCGTTTCCCGTTAAAGCTGTTAGATTGCTAGCTGGGGTGGGGGTGCTCGTAATCGTATTGTTGCAGTTAATAAGAATAGGGTCTGCGCAAGTTTCTCCAAAGCTTTGACTAAATGATAAAGTACCGGCAAAAACGAAAAAAAGCAAGAGGGAAAATGACTTCATAAAACTATAATTTACACGCTAAACAACAATAAATATTCTTATAAGATAGTCATCTTTTGCTAATTACGGGTGGTGTACTTATCTTTTTTAGAAACCATTTTCTTAAAAAGACCTATCAAAATGCACTTAAAATAATGGCTAATTTTGGAACGATTAAAATGAATCAAAACCAAATTATGAAAATTAAAAATGTAATTGTAGCAGCATTATCAGTAGTTGCTTTAGTATCTTGTGGAGAAGCGGAATCAACAAATTGTAGCTGTGCAGAATTAAGTCTTGAAGGATTTAAAGAAGCAGGAATGGATCAAGAGAAACTGCAAGCTTTTTTTGAAGATACGTACAAAGCGGAATTTGAAAAGTGTCAAGCATTATCTTGGAAAAGGATGGACGATATGCAATAACTTTCTGCTGAAGAGCAACAAGCGAAAAATGAAGAGTTTATGGCTGATTGTCCTGCAATGAAGGAATTAGAGAAATTAATAAGAAAAAGACTAGATGGTATACAAGATTTATAAATGAAAGAGTTAAATTAATAGAGAATGCTGTAAAATGAGAACTTGAAGCTTTAAAATAATTTCAAACTAAATAATACTAAAACCCAGTTCTGACGAAATGTCTAGACTGGGTTTTTTTATGCCATTAACTTTTTGATAACAATTCGATCAATAGGCAATGTTTTTACCCAACCATTGCAGATGCCTTAAGAATAATGCCTTGCATCAAACTATCCGCAGATTTCACCATGGCATCCTTATCATAAAAACACTCCTTGTAAAGCTCGTCCTGTGTACCGTGGTGAACAAATTTATCTGGTATCCCTAAACGCACAACTTTAGCCGTGTAATTATGATCCCCCATAAACTCAAGGACTGCAGATCCTAAACCGCCCATTAAACAACCATCTTCAACAGTAATTACTTTGTCAAATTTAGAAAACACTTCGTGCAAAATTAATTCATCTAATGGTTTTATGAATCGCATATCGTAATGCGCCGCTGAAATACCTTTCGCCTTTAATTCAGCAATGGCTTCGGTGGTTTTATTTCCAATTGGTCCAATCGTTAAAAAAGCTAAGTCACTTCCGTTTTTCACCTTTCTTCCTGTGCCCACTTTAATTTCCTTCAAAGGGGTCTTCCATTTTGGCATAACGCCTTTCCCTCTTGGGTATCGTATAGAAAAAGGTCCTTGATCCTCTAATTGGGCAGTGTGCATCAAGTTTCTTAATTCCGACTCATTCATTGGTGATGAAACCACCATATTAGGAATGCAACGCATATAAGCCAAGTCATATGCTCCGTGGTGTGTTGCGCCATCAGCTCCAACTACCCCACCTCTATCTAAACAAAACACAACGTTTAAATTTTGCAAGGCCACATCATGAATCACTTGATCATATGCCCGTTGCATAAATGAAGAATAAATATTACAAAACGGCACCAAACCTTGTGTCGCCATTCCGGCAGAAACTGTTACAGCATGTTGTTCAGCAATTCCCACATCAAATGCGCGATCAGGCATTGCTTTCATCATGATATTTAAAGAGCAACCTGAAGGCATAGCTGGAGTCACCCCCATTATTTTATCATTTTTTTCCGCCAACTCAACAATTGTGTGCCCAAAAACTTCTTGAAATTTTGGTGCTTGCGGAGAGGTTGGAATCACCTTTACAATCTCACCAGTTTCTTTATTGAATACTCCAGGTGCATGCCATTGTGTGGCATTTCCATCTTCTGCAGGTTGATATCCTTTGCCTTTTGTGGTTAATACATGTAAAATTTTTGGCCCAGGTATATCTTTTAAATCCTGCATTATTTTTACCAAACCTATTGTATCATGCCCATCAACTGGTCCAAAATATCTAAAATTTAGTGATTCGAAATAATTACTTTCATTTAAAAGAGAGCCTTTTAAAGAGTTGCTGATTTTTGACGCAATCGCTTGCGCATTTGGACCAAATTTTGAAATTTTCCCTAACAATCCCCATACTTCGTCTTTTACTTTATTATAAGTATGCGAAGTTGTAATGTCAGTTAAATATTCTCTTAATGCACCAACATTCGGATCAATTGACATGCAATTATCATTCAGCACTACTAAAAGATTTGTACTGGCAGATCCACCATGATTTAGTCCTTCAAAAGCTAAACCAGCTGTCATTGATCCATCACCTATTACAGCAATATGTTGTTTGTCTTCTTTTTTATATTCGCTGGCGATTGCCATACCCAAGGCTCCAGAAATAGATGTAGAAGAATGTCCTACACCAAAAGTATCATATTCACTTTCGCTCCTTTTTGGAAAACCACTAATTCCTCCTTTAATTCTATTAGTGTGAAAATTAGCACGGCGGCCAGTTAATATTTTGTGTCCATAAGCTTGATGACCAACATCCCAGACCAATTGATCAACAGGCGTGTTAAAAGCATAATGCAGGGCAACAGTCAATTCAACAACACCCAGGCTTGCGCCGAAATGGGAATTACCAATTTCTGAGATTACATCAACAATGTATTGACGCAATTCATCTGCTACTTGTGGAAGTTGATCTAACTCAAACTTCTTTCTTAAATCATTCGGAAACTCTATTTGGTTTAGGAAATCTCCGGCGGTATATTGTGACATACGAGCTAATTGTATTACAAATTTACGCATTCCTGCGTTTCCTTGGTAGATTGATAACGTTTAAAATTGTATTGTGTTCAATGAAATTAACTTTTTTTAAGTAAATAAAAACGAAACTTGGGTTGAAACTATGAACAATAGACTTGTAATAAATCATTAGCTGTCGCTGATTCATTGTATTTTTCGCGTTCATCTAGACTAGAACGTAGGCCATTACTAATAAATAAATTAGTCTTTATTCCCCTGTAAATCAATTGAATTGGAAAAATATAACTATATTTCATTATTATAAATTTAAACAACGAATTATGAAACAAATTTTACAATGGAGTTTAGTTTTTGTGCTATTCTTAGGCTTTGGGCTCTCAAACACCTGGAGTCAGGTCACAACATTTAGCTATACAGGCGGAATGCAAACTTATGTTGTACCTGCAGGGGTCATATCATTAGAAATGGAATTGTACGGCGCAGCTGGTTATGGAGACCTTGGCCAAGGTGGACGCTGTCAAGCCGAATTAGCTGTTACACCTGGTGAAACACTCAATATTTATGTAGGTGGAACTGGAACTGCAACATCTGGAGGATATAATGGCGGAGGAGCTCCAGGAGGAAATGCCACTTACGGTGGTGGAGGTGGAGCCTCTGACGTTCGTCAAGGTGGAACTGCATTAGCTAACCGAATTATCGTTGCCGGTGGTGGAGGTGGTTCTGGAAGTAACTGCGGAACATGGACTGCTGAAGGTGGACATGGAGGCGGTCTCATTGGAGAAAGCGGATGTCTTTACTCATGTTCAGACTGTCAATATACTGGCGGCGGTGGAAGTCAAGTTGCTGGTGGAATAGCTGGACCAACTGGTCATGGATCTTGTGGTGGTAACACTAATGGAACACTTGGAAATGGTGGGCCGAACGCTGGAAGTTATGGAACTGGTGGTGGTGGTGGTTACTACGGTGGTGGTTCTGGATGTTTTGAAGGTGCTGGTGGCGGAAGTAGCTACACAGATGGTGATGCTATAGATGTTGTTCACGAACAAGGTGTTCAACTAGGAAATGGTGAAATTATTATCACTGTACTTTGTACACCATTGAGTTTAGAGCCAGTTGCACCGGTAATATGCTTTGGTGATGAGATTATTTTAGATGCAATATCTGAATTTGACGGAGATATTTCTTGGGATGGCGGAGTTACTGATGGCGAAGCTTTTGAACCACCAGTTGGAACGACAACCTATACTGCTACAAGTGATGCTGATGGAGATTGTGGAATTTCAATTGAAATTGAAGTGTTCGAGTTACCAGACGTAACAGCAAGTGTATCTGATGATGAAATCTGTATTGGAGAATCAATTGAATTAACAGGTGGCGGAGCTGACGATTATGAATGGTTTCCATTAGAAATTGAAGATGGTGAACCCTATACACCAGATGCAGGAGAATTCACATATACCGTTATCGGAACAGATGATGATGGATGCCAAAACGTTGCTGAAGTAGATGTGAGTGTTTATGATTTGCCGGAAGTTGACGCAACGATCAGTGATGATGAGATCTGTGTAGGAGAAAGTGTCACATTAAATGGTGAAGGCGCAGCGACCTATGAATGGGATCCCGAAGAGGAGGATGGAGTTGCTTTTTCACCTGATGCGACAGGAACAACAACCTATACAGTTCTTGGAACGGACGATAACGGTTGTATAAATGAAGCAACGGTTGACCTTACAGTATACGAAACGTTAGAAGTGACTTATACTGTGATTGAAGAAATTTTAGGAAGTGATGGCGAAATTGATATTACTGTAACCGGTGGTAGCACACCATATACATTTGACTGGGATAACGACGGAACAGGAGACTTTGATGATGATGAAGATTTAACCGGGTTAACAGGTGGAGACTATATAGTTGAAGTGATTTGTGATGCTGGTTGTTCAGCAACTGCGACTGCGACCGTTGGAAGTCAAGTTGGAATTGGCGAACTCAATGCGCTTGCGCTGAACATCTATCCGAATCCAACAAAGGTATTTGTTACAATTGAATTTGAAGGAATATTCAATTACGAGTTGACCAACCTGAATGGTGCGATAATTCTGCAATCAACTGCAACAGATAAAGAAGTGATTTCTTTAGAAAATCTGGCGCGTGGTGTTTATTTCGTAAGGATCAAATCAAACGACACAACTCAAACTGTGAAAGTCGTAAAAAAATAAGAAAATTTAATTTTCTGGAATGGCGCTTAATAATAATTAGGCGCCATTTTTTAAATCAAAAGAAAACTCAAATTACCTTAATCAACCCTTTATAAGCTAATATTAAACACCTATTTTTGAGTACTAACTTAATTTAGAAAAATGAAACAAATTTTACAATTCAGTCTACTATCCGTTTTACTCTCCGGTTTCGGACTAACACAAGCTTGGTCTCAAGCAACAACTTTCTCATATACTGGAGGATTGCAAACCTATACGGTTCCAATCGGTGTCACCTCAATTCAACTAGAAGCATGGGGAGCGCAAGGCGGGAGCGCAACTGGACTTGATGGAGTTCCAGCAACAGGAGGACTTGGTGGATATGCCATAGGTAATCTAGCTGTAACTCCGGGACAAATACTTCAAGTTTATGTTGGCGGTGAAGGAGATGCTTTTGGTCCTGGTGGATACAATGGAGGCGGACAAGCAGGAACGAATTATGGGTGCGCCGGTGGTGGAGCATCTGATGTTCGAACAGGCGCATATACCTTATCAGATCGTGAAATTGTTGGAGGAGGCGGAGGAGGAGGCGCATTTGGCTCATATGGAAATCCTGGTGGACACGGTGGCGGACTGACAGGTGATATGGGCAGCAGTGGTGGTGGATTTACAGCAGGCAGTGGTGGAACTCAAGTCGCTGGCGGAGCAGCAGGCTGTTGCTACGGAGCGGCAACTTCTGGTACTTTTGGTTCCGGCGGAGGTCCTGGAGATTATCATAATGCTGGCGGCGGTGGCGGTTGGTACGGCGGTGGTTCTGGTGCTGGTCAAGCCGGTTCCGGTGGTGGTTCCTCATGCATTGACGGCGTAACAGACGCTGAAACAACAACTGGAATTAGATCAGGTGATGGACAAATTATCATCACAGTTTTATGTACACCACTGGAATTAGCGGAAGTCGATTTAGAATTATGCAGAGGTGATCTTATCATTTTAGACGCCACTTCTGAATCAGGCGGATCAATTGAATGGACTGGTGGTGTAACAGATGGCGAAGAGTTTGAACCACCAGTTGGAACAACTGAATACACTGCTACAAGTGATGCTGATGAAGACTGTGGATTTACCATAGAGATTGTTGTTTATGAACTACCTGTAGTGACAGCAAGCGCATCTGATGAAGAAATTTGTGAAGGTGATGAAGTGACCTTTACTGGTGATGGAGCAACAACCTATGAATGGGATGTGGGCGTCACTGATGGCGAAGCTATCGCAATAGAAGAATCTGGAGTATTTACAGTAACTGGAACAGATGATAATGGCTGTGAAAACACGGATGAGGTTGAAATAACAGTTTATGAATTACCTGTTGTTGAGGCAACTGCTGATAGTGAAGAAATTTGCGACGGTGACGAAGTAACCTTAACTGGTGAAGGAGCCGAAGATTATGACTGGGATATGGGCGTAACGGATGGCGAAGCATTTGCGCCTGAAGTAGGCACTGAAACTTATACCGTAACAGGAACTGATGACAATGGCTGTGAAAACACAGATGAAATTGAAATCACTGTTCATGAATTACCAGAAGTAACAGCTTCTGCCTCTGAAACTGAAATTTGCTTCGGATACGAAGTTACTTTTACAGGTAGCGGTGCAACAGATTATGAATGGGATATGGGCGTAACTGATGGTGAACCTGCAGTTATGGACACTGAAGGTATTGTTACATTCACTGTAATTGGTACAGATGATAACGGTTGTGAAAACATTGCTACTGTTGAGGTTGAAGTGACAGACGAAATTGAAGTGACTTTTGTAACTGCTGATGACCTTGGTGGAGATGAAGGAGCAATTGATATTAGTGTTGCTGGTGGAGTTGCACCTTATACATTCGATTGGGACAATGATGGAACTGGAGATTTTGATGACACGGAAGATTTAACAGGTTTAACTGCTGGAACGTATACTGTTGTTGTAATGGATGATAACGGTTGTACAACTACAATTGAAATCACTGTAGGTTCTCAAGTTGGAATTGATGAGTTGAATGAGGTTGGATTGAACATCTATCCTAACCCAACAAATGCTTTGATAACTGTTGAATTTGAAGGTACATTCGTTTACGAATTAACTGACCTGAATGGAGCAATAATTTTGCAATCAACTGCAACAAATAAAGAAGTGATTTCTTTAGAGAATGTGGCCCGTGGGATCTATTTCGTTATAATCAAATCAAATGATTCAACGCATACAATGAAAGTTGTAAAAAAATAAAAAGAACTTAATTTTCTTTAATGGCGCCTAGTTCTTAATGGGCGCCATTTTTATTGTTAGAAGTTTAAGCTTGCATTAATTCTCTTAACACATCATAAAATTTTTGTTTGGTCATTTTTGATTTTAACCATGCATAATAACTCACCGCTTGTAAATCCTCTTGCTCCATTTCAATCCAAACAAAAGGTGATTCGACACGATTAAAAAACTCCTCCTCATCTTCAATTAACGGGTTTTTAATGATGCGTTTTACAAGTCCTAAAAACACGGATATCCTGCTGTACTGATTTGTGCGCAATAAATTTTTATGAATTCTTTCTATCGATAAAATGCGATCAAGCGCTATTTCAGTTCTTCCCAATTCATATTGATAAATAACATCAATCATATTCTTTTTAATGCGCCATTCTACCCCCCATATTTTTTTCAAACGAATTATCCGTTCGCCCCATTTTTATTAATTACTGGTTGGCTTTTTTATAAGCCTCCATTTGAAAATAATAAATGGATAAATTCAATTGGGCGTTAAACTCATGATCTTTTAGCACAAATTTGGAAGGGTTCAAATCTTCTAAAATCTCTATTGATTGCGCCATAATTCTACTGTTGCTTACAGGCCTCAAAGGGTATTTCTTCAGCTATTCCATTATCAATTATGTCATGTATGGTTTACTCATTGCTTTTTTGTGGGACTTGGCATTTCACAAATTGAAACCAACCGCAGTGAAGATTAGTGCAGGGGTTACGAGTGGCATTTCATTTATTCTCATTTTGCTAGCAGGCTCGTTTTTCGGTTTTTTAGGAACAACAATTCAAAAGGATGAATGGCAAAAAGACAACTATGAAATTCGTTATTATGAGAGCCGTGGATTTGCAGGAACGGGACATGCAAAATACTACGACCTGCACCACTCGGCCTTTTTTGGCGTATCCTCAAAAAAACTGCAACGGAACACATCCAGCAGTTTTGACACAACTCACGTTTGTCAGGTCAACTACAAAAAGCATGGCGTCATTTTTAATAAGTGTACGCATGAATTTGAAGTGAAAAATGACTAAAAGAGAGATATATCGCTTTATACTTCTTTGCTTTTCAGGCGCACTTTACCATTTAATGTCATTGATTCTACCCATGCAGAAAGGCACGAGTCAAATAATGGCACTTTTAGTTGCTCCTATAACCTTAGGAGCTTCACTAACATGCGCCGCACTTTATTACTTACTGCTGCATAAAACAACTTACGTTTTTCTAACTGAACTCTTTTCAATGATTGGCGTTGGAATAATTGTTTTAACCTTGATGACCTTTCCTTATGGTTAATTTATCGTTTAATAGGATTCTAACTCTCCTAAATCTTCCCCATTTAAGGAAACGACTGTAAAGCTGACTCTCTTTCGGCTGTCTACCTCAACAACTAGAAAATTATCCTCTAAACCAGAACCCATTCCGCTGGCAATGTAGGTGACATTGTTTACCTGATTGTGATAAAGCGAAGGTCCCCAATCAAAAGCGCCAATATCTCCAGCAAATAAATAAACGGGGTTATCCAAACTCTCGAGTAAGGGTTTCACCTCAGTTTCATAAGTTAATGGACTTCCTTTGCCTTCATCTGAATTGGCTGCAACGGGTAAATAGTCATGAAAAATAATTTGATGCACAAAAATGAAGACGTTCTCCACGGCGTTTGTATGACTATCTAAGGCTTCTTTCAAAAAGGTAAGTTGCACTCCACTGATATTCCAATTATTTAGATTTCCGTCCAAAACCACAAACAAGTCGTTTTTAAAGACAAAAGAATTGAACGTTTTACCATAGCGCGACTCAAACAACTCTAAATCATTATACTCATGATTTCCAGCAACAAATCGAACGTCAATATCCAGATCGGCTAATTCTTCATCCACCATCTCCCATTTTTCAACTGATGGATATTTAACGATATCACCTGTTAAAAAACCTTTTTCTAATGGGAAGGATGAATTATACTCCGTCAATGTTTCGAGAAAAGGCGGATGTAACCCCCCGCTTGAATCACTAGGTGATCCATACGTATGACCCGCAACAAAAAATTTATACGGCTCTTCTTTATGCTTATTACAAGCAAATAAAACCATACATAACACAGTCAAATAAGTACACTTTTTCAAATAAAAAGAAGTCCCCATTTTAAATTTATTTAAACGACCAATCGTAGTCGCCCAAATCTTCAAGACAACCCGTTAGCAAATCAATCGATCCTTGAATATCATCTTTATCTGCCATTTCAATCACTTGATGTAAATGGCGCGTTGGAATTGAAACCGCTCCAGCAATTGATCCACCTTGAGTCATTCTCTGAATTCCAGCGGTATCTGTTCCGCCAGCAGTTAAGATTTCCGGTTGCCATTTAATCTTATTCTTATCAGCAGTTTGTTTCATGAAATCGACCATTCTATAATCACAAATGGTCATAGCGTCCATAATTTTTATGGCTGTACCTTCACCCAAGCGCGTAATTTTTTCATGTTCAGCCGCTCCAGGTAAATCAAAAGCAATTGTAGTATCTAGTCCAAATCCAAAATCTGGATTAATTTTTAAAGAAGAAACATTTGCACCTCTAATACCAACCTCTTCTTGAACAGTAAATACGCCGTAAACATCATAAGGCACTTCTTTATCTTTCAAATTCCTCAACGTCTCAATTAAAATAAATACCGCCAAACGATTGTCTAAGGATTTTGAATTTACACAATTTCCCATTTGAATGAACTCACGTTCGCGTGTAATCGGATCGCCAATTTTTATTAAGGCTTCAACTTCTTCTTTCGAAAGCCCTGTATCAATAAAATAGTCTGAGATTTTGGCAATTTTAGTCCTCTCCTCAGGCGTCATAACGTGAATAGGTTTGGAAGCCATCACTCCAATCAAATCCTCTTTCCCGTGAATAATAACTCGCTGTGCTGTAAGTGTTTTTGGATCAAAACCGCCCAATGTATGAAAACGAATAAATCCTTTATCGTCAATATGTGTTACAATGAATCCAATCTCATCCATATGTGCACCAATCATGGCACGTTTTCCTTCTTTTCCTCTTTTAATGGCGTATACATTCCCCATATTGTCCACCTCTACTTCATCTACCAAAGGGGTTACCTCCTTTATGACAAGTTCGCGGACCTTTTGCTCGAAACCAGGTGCACCTGGTGTTTTACATATTTTTGCTAATAAATCAATATTCATTTTTTAATCTTTTTTAGGTTCTGTTTTTTGAGAAGTGGGACTAGTGGTCGCTATTCGATATCCAATCATAATCGGTAAGCCTAGACAACAAACAATCAATAATAATATTCCCTTAACAGTTGGAGCAACAGACACTAATCGATCAAGAGATACCCCTTCAGGCAATGCCGAATTATTAATGAGTGCTTTTAAGGAAATATCAGAGGTATCTGTTGAAGTTTGTTCTACAATTTCAGCTTCAAATATAGCTGCATCATAAAAGTAAAAAAATGCCGTAAATAGTACAATCGCAGCAATTGAATACAGCGCAATTTTCTTTGATTTATTATCCATAGACTTTGTAAAGACCTTACTCTATTATTGGCTATAAAGATAATAACCTGAGAGCGATTATTCTAAATTTAGAAGGAAGAATTGAAACTGATAAGTTTTTAACTGAAAAAAGGTGGTTTTATAACCTTTTTTAGGTTTGACAAATTCAACCTCCTACAAATAAATTTGGAATCCAATTCCATTAGCACTCATCCCAAGATCTATTGCGTCCATTTTATCCCAAAAACCTTGCAATTTATTTTTGCGGTGCTTCGTGTGCAAAATTGTTGCTGTTAAATCAAGTATAAACAAGCATCCTCCCTGCATAATAAGCGAATTTCCCCAACCTCTATAACGGTGATAATTATTCGCGTCGACTAAGGCGCGTTGTTTTAAATAAAAACCCCCCGAAACATAGACTAGATCCAAGGCGGTATTGAATAAAAACACTTTTTCTTTTATGTGTTGAGTCCGCCAAGTTTCTGAAAAAGAAATCCCTTTTGGGTCCGTTTTTTTTGCCTTAAAATAACTCGGCAATGCAATAATCATGTTCACCCCACTCCACATTACATTCATCTGGTGAAAGTACTTGGCTTCATTATCCGTTGTTGCCCAACCTACTCCGCTCACTCCCATATTTGCGACTGACCATGATCCTAGGCCGACCATTAAATTTTCAGTTAGTTTCAACCTTTCTTGGTTATAATCATCCAAATTTTGGGCATGAGAAATGAACGGAAATAGAAACAATAAGACTAAGTATCTCATATTTTAAAGTTAAGTAAATATCACGTATTTATTCTTTATTGAAATTTACCAACCCTTCTTCAAGCCATACACTATACAATTCTGGATCTCTATGACTGCTGTATGTCGCAATATGATCTACTAAAGATTCATTCCCATGATTTATGATATCAAAAATAGGTTGTGTCACCATTTCATAGTGCGCAATTTCATAATTCATCCAATATTCTCCATAAGTAGCAACCGAATCATCACTGTGGATTTCTGGAAACGCCGTGCGATCATCCACATACACAGAAGCTATAAGGAACTCATTTTTTAAAAGATGATAAACATTTGGATCAGGCCAAATTTTAGTTTCAAATGGTCTTGAACTAAAACTAGCATAACCCGTAAAATGGAGTAAAACAGGCTTATTTAAACTACTACTTAATGCTAAAATTCTTCCGAAATCAGCCTCGGTTTGAATCTGGTATTTCTGAAAACATGCTAAATCATTAGGCGGGCTCTCATCCAACCTCGCCCTGAGATCTTCCTGAATCCTAAAACTTCTTAACCCCTGGTCAAGCCACTCTTTATACAATTTGGCATCATAATAACTTTGAGAAGCAGCAATTTCTTGAACTAAAGATTCATTTCTATGATTGACTATATCAAAAAGTGGTTGGAATTTTTCATCATAATGCATACGTTGATAATTCATCCAATACGCTCCAATTGTATTCATGGAATCGGGAAGGTCAGCATCAGTGTCCAAGGGTACTCAACTATCTACATACATTTGAGCAATTATAAACTGATCATTTAATAAGTCGTAAACTTCAGGATCCGGCCACACACTATTTTCAAACTTTCTTGAATTAACGGAGGTATAGCCTGTGAAATATAGCAAAACAGGTTTGTTTAAACTATCACTAATAGCCAATACCTTATCGTAATTGAGTTGGGTTTGAATTTCGTAGATTATTAAATCTGAGATATCGCGAGATAAAATCTCTTCTTCGGCGAAATTCGGGGGAGGGAAATTTTCTGGAGTATCTATTTGCTCACCACAGCCGAAAAAAATTCCGGTTGTAATGAAACAAATTAAATACTGTTTAATATTCATTCACTAGCAATACTCGTCATAAGCCATTGCTAAGTTCTCAGCAATCATTTCAGCTGATCTACCTTCGATATGATGTCTTTCAATGAAATGAACGAGCGTTCCGTCTTTGAACAATGCAATTGACGGAGAAGATGGAGGATAAGGCAAGGTATATTTTCTTGCTTGATTCACTGCCTCACCATCAACACCAGCAAATACAGTTACCATTTCTTTTGGTAATTTACTGTGCTTTGTTGATAAAAGAACACCAGGACGCATAGTTCCTGCTGCACATCCACACACTGAATTTATTACACATAAAACAGTTCCGTCTGCATTAATTGCTCCGTCCACTGCTTCTGGTGTTTCTAAACTTTTAAATCCCGCTTCAACCAATTGGTTTTTCATTGGGGTTGTTAATTCTACTGGATACATTTTTTATATTTTTTTCTATTACTATTAACTTAAACAAACCGCAAAACCTCACAATTGTTCATTGAAACGTTCTGCGTTGCCTAACAAAGTTGCACATAATTTAGCTAAGTCCCATTATTTGTATTTGGAAATTCAATGAAATTTATGATTTGCCTTACCAATTAGACGTATTCTTTTGACAATCCTTTCAAACCTTAAAATTGGAATTGCAATTGAAGAATTTATTTTTGAAAGCGCTGAATATCAACTTCACTTTCTAAGACTTCACCATCAAAAACATGGCGCACTAAATGCTCGGCATAATATGGTCCAATCATGACTCCCTTAGTGCCAAGTCCGTTAAAAACAATTGCATTTTTTTGCATTGAATGAACACCAAGCATGGGTCGGCGGTCTTTTACCGTTGGGCGAATACCTGCGGTATGTTCAACTATTTTATACTTGAAATTTGTAAAAGCGGCTAGTCTTTCTTGTAAATTTAGTTTTCCATCCTCCGTAATAATAGGATCCATTAGTTCCCAATTATACGTCGCACCCACCCTATATTTATTGCCTTCAATATGCATTAAAAACATGTTCTTGTTCACTGTATGTTCAAATTCTAAATCCTCCGTTTCAATCACCAATGTTTCGCCATGCGTTGGCTTCAAAGGCAAATCCTTAAACCATGGGTTTTGGCTCACAACAGTACCTTCACAAAAAAAGTAGCGAACATTGTCCGATAATGTTTCTTTTTTAAAAACTTCGTCAACAAATTGAATGTTATTTTCTTGAAAAAAAACTTTGGATCGATCTAAAAACAGATTTGTATCAACACTCCCAATTGTATTCACTTTACCCATTCCAAACGGTGAATGAACAAATTCAGATGAGGGCATTTCTGCAGCTGTTGGTGTTTCCAAATAGCGTTGAAAACGCTCATCCCCTTGTTTAGACGACCAATTATTCTCCTCTTCCACCGAAGCAAAAACCCTAAAAATTGATTTGTTTGAAACTAAATTCACGTCCAACAGCTTTTCAATACGTGAATAGAACTTTTCAGCATAAGGCAATAAAAGATCGGCGTTCCAACTTTTTGTTAGGCGCTTAAATACAATTGGGTTTACCATACCGGCAGCCACTCGGGTTGTATGATTCGACAAGGAATCATACACCATAAATTTTTGATTTCGGAAATAAAGTTGCCAAGACAATACTGCACCTGCCAGGCCCCATCCAATTATTTCATTTGACTTTTGATCTTTATGCGCTGTCATTTAACCGTCTCAAATTCGAGCTGCTAAGGTAGCAATACTTACGGTGCAATTTTTAATTTTGAGCAATTCTAATATACAAGCTTCAATAGTTGCGCCAGTTGTCAAGACATCATCTACCAATAACAAATGCTTGTTTTCTAACTTTTCACTTTGTTTAACCGAAAAAATGCGTCTAACATTGTCCCAACAGTCATATTTAGAAAAAGTTGTTTGCGACAAATTGTGAGAGTTACGTATTAAACAGGTTTCATTAATGGGGATTTTTGTTTTAGCAGCAATGCCATCAGCAATTACACGGCTTTGATTAAAACCTCTTAATCTTTCCTTTTTAGGATGAAGTGGAACAGGAATAATAGCATGAAATTGATCTGAATCTGTAATCACCTCTCCTAATACCTCACCAAAATAATGACCCAATTTCTTTTTCTGTTTGTATTTTAAGAGATGAAGTAGGCGTTGCGTTTGATTGCCACGCTGATAATTGAGTAAACTATAGACATGTTTCACTTCTACCCGACCCCAAAATAGTTTTTCTAATTTCTGTAACTCTTTTTTGTTTTGGCCTATATAAGGTAAATCATGTGCGCAGGATAAGCATACATGACGTTCATTCATGTTTAAATCTATAGTGCAAATTTGGCAAATATTAGGATAGAATACATCCAAAAATGCCCCACTAATTGTGCGAAATTGACTGGCTACACTCATATAGTTATTTATTTTTGTTTTAGGCGATTTAAAGATAAGAATAGTTTTTCACAATTCATGGTTTATATATAAAATAGTTTTTACTTGATTAACACATGGTAACTGTTGTAAATTGTAAGTCCGTTTGAACGTGTTTATTATAAAAAAAACGAACTTTGAATAAGTTGTTAACAAATAAGGGGTTGTTGTTAGAAATTATTTATTTCGAATAGTTACCAACCATTACCGATATAATCCTAAACGCTTGTACAAGAACAATTTAAAGCATACGGAAAGTACAAATTGTTGAAAACTATGAGTAGATTGTGAATTAAATTGAATAGGTTCTTCGATAAAAAATCGCAATTTTTGTAGTCCGATTTAAGAATGGTGAAATTTATCAATTTTAAACGAGCAGAATCGGAAAATACCGCAAGGAAAATGAGTATAAACACCTACACTCCCAATAGGTGCAAGAATACCAACAAATTAGAACAAAAAAAGACTTAAAATGGCTGAAGAATTAGAACCGATTTTAATCAAGAATAACGAACGATTCGTGTTGTTCCCAATCGCACACAATGATATCTGGCAATTTTATAAAAAAGCTGAAGCAAGTTTTTGGACTGCTGAGGAAATTGATTTGTCTCAAGATTTGATTGATTGGAACGAAAAATTATCGGAAGATGAGCAACATTTCATCAAACATATTTTAGCATTTTTTGCGGCTTCTGATGGAATTGTGAATGAAAACTTAGCCGAGAACTTCTTGTCAGAGGTTCAATATACGGAAGCAAAGTTTTTCTATGGTTTTCAAATTGCCATTGAAAACATTCACTCAGAAACATATTCTTTATTGATTGATACTTATATCAGGGAAGATAAAGAAAAAAAATATTTATTCAATGCTGTTGACACTATTCCATGTGTAAAAAGAAAAGCGGATTGGGCATTAAAGTGGATCGAACAAGGTTCATATGCAGAACGCCTAATCGCATTTGCCGCAGTTGAAGGAATATTCTTTTCAGGTTCATTTTGTTCTATTTTCTGGTTAAAGAAAAGAGGGTTAATGCCAGGGTTAAGCTTTTCAAATGAATTAATTTCGCGAGACGAAGGACTCCACTGTGACTTCGCTTGCTTGCTATACAATAACCATTTGGTTACTCAATTGCCGAAGGAAACCGTTACAAAAATCATCACAGATGCTGTGGAAATAGAGAAAGAGTTTGTAACTGACGCGATACCGGTTAAATTGATAGGAATGAATGCAGATTTAATGCAGCAATATATCGAATTCGTGGCGGATCGTTTGTTGGGTGAGTTAGGATGTGCATCAGTATACAACTCAACAAATCCATTTGATTTTATGGACATGATCAGTATTCAAGGAAAAACGAATTTCTTTGAAAAACGCGTGGCTGAATATCAAAAAGCCGGAGTATTAAACAGTGGGGAGAATCAATCATTCTCACTAGACGAAGATTTCTAGAAAAAATTAAATGAATTAAAATTTTAAACCCCAATGCTTCGCCTTGCCAACAGGCATAGTATTACAAAAAAACCAAGGACGCAATATGTATGTAATAAAAAGAGATGGTCGCAAGGAGCCAGTCAAATTTGACAAAATCACGGCCCGCGTAAAAAAATTATGTTACGGCTTAAGCCCAATTGTACAACCAGAAATGGTGGCAATGAAAGTTATAGAAGGACTTTATGACGGAGTGAGTACGTATGAGTTGGATAACCTGGCTGCTGAAGTGTCTGCTTCAAAAACAATTGAGCACCCAGATTATGCATTATTAGCATCACGTATTTCAGTATCAAACCTTCACAAGAATACAAAAAAATCATTTTCTGATACAATAGAAGATCTTTACAGTTACATTGATCCAATCACTGGGGATAATGCATCATTAATTGCTGATGATGTTTACCAAATTATAAAAGACAATTCAGAATATTTTGATTCACACATTATTTATGATCGTGATTTCAAATATGACTTTTTTGGATTCAAAACATTAGAAAGAGCTTACTTACTAAAAATTAACAATAAGATTGTTGAGCGTCCTCAACATATGTTAATGCGTGTTTCTGTTGGGATTCACAAAGAAGATCTCGAATCTGCAGTAAAAACTTATAATGCAATGTCTCAAGGTTGGTTTACACATGCTACACCTACTTTGTTCAACGCAGGAACACCAAAACCACAAATGTCATCTTGCTTTTTATTGCAAATGAAAGACGACAGTATTGAGGGTATTTACGATACATTAAAACAATGTGCGCGTATTTCTCAATCTGCTGGTGGAATCGGTTTATCTATTCACGATATCCGTGCAAAAGGTTCTTACATCAAAGGAACAAACGGAACATCAAATGGTATTGTACCAATGTTGCGTGTATTTAATGATACTGCAAGATATGTAGATCAAGGTGGAGGAAAAAGAAAAGGTTCTTTCGCTATTTATGTTGAGCCATGGCACGCAGATATTTTTGACTTCTTGGATTTAAAGAAAAATCACGGAAAGGAAGAACAACGTGCAAGAGATTTATTCTATGCCATGTGGGTTCCAGATTTATTCATGAAAAGAGTTGAGGAAAATGGGGATTGGACATTAATGTGTCCAAATGAGTGTCCAGGATTATCAACTGCTTACGGAGATGAATTTGAGGAGTTGTATTTAAAATACGAAGCAGAAGGTAGAGGAAGAAAGACGATAAAAGCACAAGATGTTTGGTTTAAGATTTTAGAATCTCAAATTGAAACAGGTACACCTTATATGGTTTATAAAGATGCGGCAAACTTAAAGTCGAATCAAAAGAACTTAGGAACAATTAAGTCTTCAAACTTATGTACTGAGATTTTGGAGTACACTGCACCAGATGAAGTTGCTGTTTGTAACTTAGGATCAATTGCATTGCCAAAATTTGTTGACCAAGAAAACAAAACTTTTGATCACGACAAATTATTCGAAATGGCTTACCACTTAACGGTAAACTTGAATCGCGTAATTGATCAAAACTACTATCCAGTAATAGAAGCTGAGAATTCAAACAAACGTCACCGCCCAATTGGTATTGGCGTACAAGGTTTGGCTGATGCTTATATTTTAATGCGTCTTCCTTACGATTCTGAAGCAGCCAGTACTTTGAATAAAAAGATTTTTGAAACTATTTATTATGCTGCAGTTACTGCATCAAAAGATTTAGCAATCAAAGAAGGTGCTTATGAAACTATCGAAGGATCTCCAATTTCTAAAGGTGAATTCCAATTTGATATGTGGGATGTAACTCCTTCAGATAGATGGGAATGGGATATTTTAAGAGAAGAAGTGAAAGAACATGGTGTAAGAAACTCATTGTTACTTGCTCCAATGCCAACAGCTTCAACAGCTCAAATATTAGGAAACAACGAATGCTTTGAACCATACACATCTAACATTTACACAAGACGTGTACTTTCAGGTGAGTTTATCGTTGTAAACAAGCACTTATTAAAAGACTTGGCAAAGTTAAACCTTTGGGATTCAAACATGAAGAACAAATTGATGGCTTCAAACGGATCAATTCAAAACATTGATGAGATTCCACAAGACATTAAAGATCTTTATAAAACAGCTTGGGAAATTTCTCAAAAAGTATTGATTAATCAAGCAGCTGATCGTGGCGCATACATTTGCCAATCACAATCATTGAACTTGTTTATGGAAAATGCAAACTTTGCGAAATTGACTTCAATGCACTTTTATGGTTGGAAAGCTGGTTTGAAAACAGGTATGTATTACTTGAGAACAAAAGCAGCAACGGATGCCATTAAATTTACATTGGACAAAGAGGCAGTTTCTGCACCAATTGTTGCGAAAACGGAAGAAGAAAGATTAGCTGAAATCGCATGTTCTCTGGATGATCCAGATAACTGTGAGATGTGCAGTGGCTAAGCTCAACCTTGAGCTTGCTCAAGGTTTGACGCAGCCGCAAACATCCTGAACGAAAGTGAAGAAATGTGCAGCGTTTGATACCAATATCCAAGCGGCAGCTTGAGGAATGGAGAGACCGCAAACAACCTGAACGAAAGGGAAGAAATGAGCAGCGGCTAATCTCAAATTTTGATGAAGCCAACATCCCGCATTTCGAGCGCCTCAATACTCAATGCTCAATGTTATGTGTGATGTGTGATACGGAAGCCTATAAACGAAAACACTGAAGAATTCTACTCTATTCTTAAAACCCCATTCTAATTTATTTAGGGTGGGGTTTTTATTTCAATCAATTCACGAATAATTGAACTTCAGGTTTCTAGCCTAAATTCAAACCTTATCCGGATTATAACAACGCTCTAACATTTCATAGAGCTCAGGATGCTTGCGCCGTAGCAACTTAGGACGTTCGAAAAAATATTCAGAAGCGACTGTAAAGAATTCAACCTGTTTTGTTCCACCGTAAGCACGAATATCGGTTCTGTCCTTTAGATTAGATCCATGATAATCAGATTTATCATTATTAATGGCTTCCATGCCTTCATACATTAAATTTAACCAAGGAATAATGTATTCTTGACCTACAAAATTCTCCGGAATACCATCCATTTTCCCATCAGCTATATCCAATATATGAACAAACTCATGTATACCAGTATTGACTTTATCCGTTTTATTTTTAAAGCCATGATGTAAAGACTTACGTGATAAAATCATGCGTGAACCTTTCGGTCCATAATTCACTCTTCCTCCAATCCATTTATCTTTCGCATCACTACCAAAACCCAAATCGTCGTTAAAATCGTTCGGAAAAATAATCACACCATTAATCGTCTTATAACGCCAATTTCTAAATCGAAAAATCGGTACAATAGCGCTTGCCGCAACAAAAACCCTGTCAATTTCCTCTAATTCGAAATGTACAGCTTCTATATTAACCTCATATAAAAACACCGCCATTTGATCTTGAAAAACTAGTTTTTCGGCATCATTCAATAATTGATAAAAGCGCACATGCTCTTCTAACAAATCATGCCATTCGGCAGGAATGTCAACCTTCTTTAAAACGCTATCGCGCCATAACCAAAACATCAGGATAAGGACAATGACAACTACAAGAATAACTTTCATAGGCTAACAAAAGCATGAAGATAAAATATCTTAAATTGCTTAGTAGATAAAAAATGTCCTTAATTGGCAAAAACCATCATCTTGGTTCCTTTATCCTGTCCATCTACAACCAAAGTATATGCAAAAGTGCCCACCTTGCCATAGCCGTGATGATAGAGCACCTCATTGACTTCACTTGACAAATCTATCGGTAAACGTTCAATCTCTTTTCTTTGCATATCACGAATGGAAATAAAAGCTTCCTTTACATTTTGAGATTGATTGACTCTTACTCCAATTATTGTTGCTTCATCAAACGGATTTGGTCTATTCTGCATGAGCTCAAAATCTTTACTTGGTTTTTGATGCTCTTTAACGGAAATTTCACCATTTGTAATGGCAATTTCGGATGAGAATAAACTCTCAATATCATATTCATCAACAGAGGCTACACTTATAATATAATTATCAGAAGTTGGGGGATAAATAGTGTCCAAAAATCCTTCCAGCACATAAACGGAATCCCAATCATTGGTTTCAGTACGCAGTCCTACACGGTATTTATCATAACCCGTCTCCCCAGTAATTCGAACAACAATACCAGGCCCTTCAAACGTTTCAATTAAAAAGTCACAAGGCTTAGGTCCATTTGCAATCATTGCCGCCCCAACACCATTAATCACGGCGTTACGACCCAGATAATTGAAGTCTACAAAAAAGCTATCCAATTCCATGTCACCATCCGTGTCAACTCCTAAAATGTCTTCAGAAGTATGCTGACGATCGTGATAGTCACCACCCACTCCTGCGTCACCGTGTTCGTGAGCAGACGTAAAGCGCATGGCCGTAAATCCATCCTGTCTAAACGGAATATGATCGCCACCTCTACCCGTTCTATCCTCAGCAGACATTACTGTTAACTGCATTGGTACATCCACAACAGGTAATAACTCTTCCTGATATTGCAGCTTTATAAAACGGGCCAATTGCTTATTCCGAGAATTAAAACCTCCCTCTGTAAAAAAGCGCACTTGCGTACTGTCAATTTCATCTTCTCCCGGGCAAGATGGCGCTGAGGAAGTTTCACCGCAGATTACTCCGCCAATCACGTCATTATTTAGCACAGCTTTTATCGGCATTTCATTGTCCACCGCATATTGCGAAAAAGCATTTGCGCCATAAAGCCCTTGTTCTTCACCAATGGTCAACATAAATACAATCGTGTTTTCAAATGTATATTGACTCATAACTCTTGCCAGTTCAAGCACCAAGGCTGATCCTGATCCATTGTCTTCCATTCCTTGTGCTTCACAATCAATATCACATCCACTTGCGCATCTGCTATCGAAATGGGCTTCTATAATAATCACTTTATGGTTTTCAACATTCGAGCCTGGTAAGACAGC
Source organism: uncultured Crocinitomix sp. (assembly GCA_905478225.1). GTDB lineage: Bacteria > Bacteroidota > Bacteroidia > Flavobacteriales_D > Crocinitomicaceae > Crocinitomix. Next base: position 5,705 of record CAJQHR010000037.1, on the reverse strand, counting down.
GAAAATATTTCGGTGTTGCCCCATACTACAAATCACTTGATCGAATTGCAAATAACTTGGGATTAATCGATTGTCATTCGCTGCGCTAAATTCCTCAAACTTATCATGTGCCCAACGTCGTGCAGCTCCAATTCCTGTTGTTGCCGAAACAGTGTCTGAACCGGTATTTCGATTCATAAAACTTGCCATTTCAAACAAATAGGCTTTTAAAGAGTCAGAATTAATTTGTTCATTAATTCCTGCTATAATTTCATCATGATCGGTAATCACGTCAGTGGCTGCATAATCGGTAGGATCAAAATCACCTAACATTACTTGATCGGCAGTTGCATTTGTACTTAAAATGTTGATTTGCGCAAAGCTAGATGAAGTCGCTATTGCGAATAGGAGGATGAGGAAAGTTTTCATAATATGGTTTTATTCTCTCGTAAGATACGGATTTTCAATGTGGAATCATCAAATTTCAATGAAGAATGATCAATTTTCAATGCCCTGCATAGAGCTTGTCGAAATGCCAACGAAGCGCGCAAAAAAAAGTCCCTAACCATTGAAAACAGTTAGGGGGCAGCTCTAAAATATTTTTTTTAAATATTGGCTAAAATGGATTCGAAAAATAATTTTCCGTCAGTATTTCCCAAATTTGCATCTGAAGCACGTTCAGGATGAGGCATCATTCCGAAGATATTTTTGCCCTTATTTGTAATTCCAGCAATGTTGTCTAAAGAACCGTTTGGATTAACGCCTTCTGTCACATTTCCATCTTCATCACAATATTTAAACAAAATTTGATCATTGTCATAAATCGACTGCATTACATCCTTTGGAGCATAGAAACGACCTTCGCCATGTGCGATTGGAATTTTATAGGCTTTATTTGATTCTAATCCTTTTGTAATAGCGGCATCCTTTGATTTTGGTGTAAGAAATACGTTTTTACAAATAAATTTTTGACTGTTATTGTGTAAAAGTGCCCCATCCAACAAGGGTGTTTCACAAAGAATTTGAAATCCATTACAAACTCCCATTACATAACCGCCACGTTGCCCATGTGCGATTACTTCTTTCATAATTGGTGAAAATTTTGCAATGGCACCAGAACGCATGTAATCTCCAAAAGAGAATCCCCCTGGTAATACAACAAAATCAACTCCTTTTAAATCATGATCTTTATGCCATAAACGTTCAACTTGTTGACCTAAACTGGTCTCCAGCGTGTCTACCATATCTTGATCGCAATTGGACCCTGGAAAAGTAACTACTCCAAATTTCATTTCTTTCTTTTTAAATGCGTTGCAAAGTTAATATTATTCGGATAATTTAACGGACATTTGTTCACATTCTAATCACATTATTAAATTCCAAATTATTAATCCGATCCAAGCTGTTAACATGAGATTAGAATAAAGTGATTGATTGGCATTTAATAGTTGAACACTCGTAATTATTGTAAACGGAATAGCGATAGCAATGATCCACAAATCTTGAAAGTACCAGCCTAGAGCAATGGAAATTAACATGAGCCAAATAAAATGAAACAAAAGTCGACTACGTTTTTTAAAAACGAGTAATTGCGTATTTAAAATCACTAAGAATTTCCAAACTGAATAAATGACTAATAAACTTAAAAAGGCAAGCAGCACGAGTTCCTCCAATATAAATTCAAATGGCTGATTGACAATTGCCAATCCTTCAGTGAGAACCTGAAACTCGCCTGAAACAGCAAAATAAATACCATAATGAAAAGCCCAAGGAATGCTCAGCCCGATTAAGAGCATGAACCATTCGCGCCAAACAAAATATCTAAATACCATTAAACTAAACCAGGGTAAAAGAACAATAGGCACTAAAAATGGGCTAAAGACTGTTGCTAAACCAATAAAAAAAGCAGCCATAAAAATACTTTCACTCGCAGAATCTTGGCGAGTGATTCGAAAAAGGAAACCGATTGCATAAATTAAAAAAGCATAGGCAATTATGGAAGTTGAGAAAAACATTTGGTCAAAACTTGCCAAGGCCAAGGCATAAATTAATCCGGGCAGATATGTGTTTTTTGAGTAAAAACCATGAGCATTTACGAGGCGATTGAGTTCAATAGCGCTCACATACAGGAGTAAAACGGTTGAAAAATAGTTAATTAGACGCGAACTTGAAACCAAAGAAACCAGGTCATGTTGCCATGAAAAAAAGGTAGTAACTTCTGTGTTTTCAACATAGAAAATGGGCAAAGCAAATAGCCCCATTAAAATAGGGAAGCTAAAAACAGCTAAGGGCATTTTTGTTTTATACAAATTTACTAGCACGGGGTTAAAATTAATGTAATTTATTTATTACATTTGCTAAGATAATTGATAATTATGAGTTCGACAGATGTTTTTTTAGGTATTGCTGATGCTGCTTATTGGGTATTTCAAAACACACTAGAGCCAATAGGCGAATTTTTTTGGATGGCAGTGTTGATTCTAGGCTTTGCTTCTTTCTTTTATTGGATGTATCGTCAATGGCAGTTCAATAAAATCGCTGAATCTGATCCGAACCAATTGAAATAAAAAAAATAAACTATAGCTATTAAATGACCTCTTTCGCCTCTTGCGTTGGAGGTTTTTTTTGTTGTGGGCATTTCGAGAGCCTCAATGTCCACGACAAAAAAACGCTTGGTTAGAAAAGCAAAGTGGGAATCTCATTTCAACCAGTTCAACACGGCACAATAATCCGGAACAAAAAATCCAGTGTTAATAATGCAAACTAAAAAACTAAATAATTGGGGAACTTAAGCTAGCTGGTGCCGTTCACACCCGCCTTTTTCAATTCTTTTAGGAATCCAAAAATTTTCTTTCGGAAAGCAAAAAACAGAATGATATATGGAATAATCATGATGTAAAGTATTCCCATATTGAGATAACCTCCATTTTCTTCTGCTTGTTCCTCAGCCACTGCTTTACACATAGCACATTGCCCAAACAAATCTTGCAGAAAAAACACAAACAAAGTAATTAAATAGATCTTTTTTCGCATCCCATTGAGATTGATGGCACAAAGGTACGAAATCAATTGGTAATATCTTTAATAATAGCGTTATTTGCACTGTCTAAATCAGAAACGATTGTCATGGAAAATGTAAAAACACTTGGTGAATTTATAATTGATAAACAACAGGACTTTCCTGGATCAAGCGGAGAATTCTCAAAACTTTTGAGTGCTATTCGATTAGCATCAAAGATTGTGAGTTATAAAGTCAACAAAGCCGGCTTGCTCTCCTATATTGTTGGTGCGGCGGGTTCAGAAAACATTCAGGGAGAAGCCCAACAAAAATTAGACGTTTATGCAAACAACCAATTCATTAAGGCACTAACCGCCCGAAAAGTGGTTTGCGGTATCGCTTCTGAAGAAAATGATGAATACATTTCAATCAATAAAGACGGATCGTACATTGTAGCTATGGATCCGCTAGACGGATCATCAAACATTGATGTAAACGTTTCAATCGGTACAATTTTTAGTATCTATAAAAGAGTTACGCCTGTTGGCAGTGAAGTGACTGACGCCGATTTTTTACAAAAAGGCACCGAACAACTTGCGGCGGGATATGTCATTTACGGATCTTCTACCATGTTAGTTTATACTACTGGAAACGGCGTGAATGGTTTTACATATGATACTGGAATAGGTGTTTTTGTTTTATCTCACCCAGCTATGCAATTTCCAGCGCAAGGAAAAATCTATTCTATGAACGAAGGGAATTTTTTCCGCAGCTCAAAAGGAATTCAGGAATACATTAGATACGCACAAACAATTGACCCCGCGACCAATCGACCGTATACAGGGCGCTATATTGGTTCATTAGTAGCAGATTTTCACCGTAATTTGATCAAGGGTGGTATTTATTTATATCCCTCTACCGATACAGCTCCAAAAGGCAAATTACGTTTATTATACGAATGTAATCCTTTAGCATTTATTGCCGAGCAAGCAGGCGGTTCAGCCTCAGATGGCACACAGCGGATTATGGAAATTGATCCGACAGAATTACACCAGCGCGCGCCTTATTTTACAGGTAACACACAAATGGTAAATGAAGTTGAGGCTTTGATTGCAAGTGAGGGGTAATTATACCGATTTCAAAACAATTCTGCCTTGCAACTGTTAGATATTATCAATACACTCACCCATAAAAATTAAAATCATGGCAAAAATTACACTTGGAGGAAATCCAGCAAATACAATAGGGAATTTACCAGAAGTTGGAAGCAAAGCTCCTGAATTTTCGTTGGTAAAAACTGATATGTCCGTGGCAACACTTTCAGAATATCAAGGATCAAAAGTAATTCTAAACATTTTTCCAAGTGTTGATACTGGTGTTTGTGCAGCATCTGTTAGACATTTCAATGCTGAAGTTTCTAATTTAGAAAACACGGTAGTTTTGTGCATTTCGAAAGATTTGCCTTTTGCTCAAAAGCGTTTTTGTGGCGCCGAGGGTTTAGAGAACGTCGTCAACTTAAGTGATTTTGTGGATGGTTTATTCGGTAAAACTTATGGCCTTGAAATTATTGATGGTGCCTTTAGAGGATTGCACTCACGCGTTATAATAATTATAGATGAAAATGGTGTGGTAACCTATACCGAACAAGTTCCAGAAATTGGTCAGGCTCCAAATTTTGAAGCAGCATTGGCAGCTCTATAGTTCTGTCATAATGAGGCTCTTTTTATTCTTATTATTTCCTTTAATGCTAACGGCATCTTGCAAAAAGTATGAAGAGGATGGCTCGACTTTTAGAGCAAAAAAGAAGTTGACAAAAAGTTGGGTATATGAGGCTAAAGTTTTATCTGATGGAACAGTACTCACACCTGAACATACGTATATTCAGACTTTTAAGGAGGATGGCACTATGCTCTTAACCTCTGATTTTGACACAGCATATACTGAGTTAAACTGGCAATGGGAATTTCTTGATGGCAAGATGAGTTACCGCAATACGCTCGACAATTGGGGCAGTTACATTTTATGCGAAATCATTAAGTTGACGAAAAGTGAATTATGGATTCGCACTCAGGGTTTTGACAATGGGGTGACTTATGGCGAACCCGACCTTGAAAAATATTCAGCTTTATAAGCTCCAGCTCTTTACTCAACCTTCTTTTCTTTTAATTGAACCAGTTCTTCTTTTCCTAGGCGTGTCTCTAATTCCCCATTTAAATAGTCAATGACTGTAGTCGAAAAATCTTGATACGTCTTAGCCAAATTCACAATTTCGCGAATTCTTGCCTCTTTCGATTGCATTTCAAGAACGCGAGCAATCAATTCCTTATCCGCTATATCAGAGCTTCTCAAAAGTTTAATGATTTCGTCGGTATCAAATTTTGAAACTTTATAACCAAACTTATTTGATAAAAAAACTTGTTTTCTGATTCGGTAAATTTAAGTCCTTTATGAAGAGTGGCATCCAAAATCGGTCCTGCACTTTCATTCTTAAACGTCATTGAATGAAATCCTTCCGTCATTAAATCAGAATGCGTGGCTTTATCATTACTCATAAATGTGATAATTACATCTGCGACATTGTCTTTGTGTAAATAAATGAATTGGGAGTATTAATGAAGCCTGTGAGATATTTGAAATTAGCAGAACCACCTACTTCAACTGGAAAAGAAAGTATGATAAATATGGAGAAGAAGGATTACTGAGGAAGAAGAGAGATTCTCAGACATAT